>JADJSH010000044.1 GCA_016711805.1 Bacteroidota bacterium | reverse complement strand
TCGTCTGCTATAAGTATCAATAGCCTGTATGCTTATTATTCTTTGATATTTCAATCTTTGTTACACTCCTAAGTACCTGGATAGATTTTCGCTATAATTAAAGTGGTTATTCCAAAATACTTGAATTGATAACCTGCAACAGTAAAATGCTTTGTATCTTTTGTGTTAATAACTACTGTTTTATTTGGTCGATATATTTTAGTGATATTATAAACATCTCTTGAGCGATTATCCTTAAATACATTTTCATTTAAATTAGAATCTCCAACGTTAGTTAGTGTATCTGGTATTTGATTGAATAGGATATTGGATCCGATATTTGCGGTAAATTTTCAGCAATTGAACCCTCAGGCAAGAGTTTCACACAATAGGCAACAAGAAATTAGTATGATAATAAATTGCCTCATGAATATTAAAATTGAAGACATGTTAATTTAATCGTTTGAAAGAGCACTAATAGAACGATTGAATTTTAAGAAAGATACATTTTGGCAATGAAAGTATATTACTTAGCTTTATTTTGCAAGCAAATGTATCTTTTAATAGCAATTTAGTTCGTTACAAAAGTAATAGCTCAATAAAATCTTATATGGACAAATTTTACACTTCACTACTAAACTTAACCCATATGAAAACTCACAAACTACAGCAGGCATTGCTAATAGCTGGACTTTTGGCATTTTCTTCACTTGAGCTTATCGCATTTACTACTAAACCTAAATCGGCCGCTAAGTTAAATTATGTGTTTACAAATGAAGTAAATGCTAGAAAAAAAGAGATTATCAAGCTATATGATGATTTAAGTTATGAGTTTTTGTTTTTTGAGTTCTACAATAAAAAACCGAGAGTTAAGAGAGAGAAAGGTACTTATAGCTTAAAAAAGCAAAAATTGATACTTAAAAATTCAGGAAAAACTCAACCAAAAGAACATCCTGAAAGGTTTATTATTAAAGAAAACGATGGCTTATTTGCTTGTAATCGCTTTGGAAAGATCGATAAATCCAGCCAATCATCATACGTGGATAATAAGGATAGAAAATATTGGGAAGAAACCTATATGGATTCTGTATTTGGTGAAATAACAAATGATAAAAAGGCTACTAAAAAGATTATCGAAAAAAAACCTGAGTACAACCCGGTAGCAACTTTACCTTCTTATACTATTGATGTTCAAAAAAAAGAAGACGATTACACGATTAATGAAGCTCTATTAAATAATACTTTTATATCTAAAGATAGTTTAAAACAAATAAAAGCAATTATCATCGTTGGTCCTGTTAGCAAAGAAGAAGATAGAAAAACAATCGAAGATCAGAAAAAGAATGCCAAATACTTACGAAATATGGGAGTTCAAGTTTTTGAATTTTATCCGCCATATGATAAATGGGAGGCTATCGTTAAAGCTAAGTGAGGGCGCACATATTTTAATTTATGATGGGCATGGCTCAAACCAAGGAATTAATTACAATGTTGGCGGTCTATGTCTTACAAAGCATATTTACCATGCACAAAGATATTGTGAATGAATTCAAATTACATAAAAACGCTGTAATTTTGTTTCATGGTGTTTGTAATGCTGCGGGTTCATCTGCTGATGATAATTCTGATATAGGTAAAGAAGAGGCCTTAAAAAGAGTGGGAGAATATGCTTTTCCTTTTATTAAATTGAATGCGGGTGTATATTATGCAAATAATTATAACAGTTCATGGGTAGATTTTTTTGATTGCTTTTTCGCGAAAAAAACGATGAAGAAAATCTATACAAAAGAGGCTACAAAATATCAAAAATTGAAGTTTGTAGAAAATATCAGTATGATCAAAAATTTGAGATAGCAGTGGCAAGCAGAGCAGGAACTGGTGAAACAAGAATTAGATATTCTTCAACTAACAATGGAGCTTGGAAAGAAGAGAAATACAAAGATTTCAAAACATATGATATTGCTTATGTTGGAAATCCAAATTTAACTGTAGTTGATTTATTTAAATAGGAGTGTATATGTTTGATGATAAAGATAGTCTTTCAGAGAAACGATTTAAACTAACAGTTTTTCTTTTGCATGAATTGGTGAAAATGAGAGAAAGAGAGGAGAGAAGTGGTGTGTTAAAAAAGGTGACTATTGATGGAAAATCAGATTGGCTTCTTAATGATTATTTGGCAAAGAGTCAAACATTGAATCCATTTGATGCTAAAGAGAGTGTTTTAATTGAATTGTTATGTAAGCATAACAAAGAATGGGGAACCAAACTAGATGTATTACAAGGTCTTTTTGGAAAGAAAATGATAGATAATATATTTACCTTTAATGAATATGCTTCATTTCGCGGCCATTTTGTACCTAAGGCAAAATGGATTAGGTTTAAACGACTACGCTGTAAATGGAATTCTAAAAAAAGCCAATTAGAATTTAAGGAATTTAAAAATTACACTATATTTTATAGCCCCCTTGGAAGATTAGTTTATGTTATTGAATCAAGAGGTTCCGGAAAATATAGGAATACAGAGAAAACTACATTTACATACAATGATAGGAAACCTACCCATAATAATTTTGACATATAAACTCGAATCACAAATTTTGATTTCAAGTGTAAAGCTATTTTATGATAAAGAAGATAGAATTATTAAGGAAGAAGTAACAAATTATCATAATAGCAAGTGAGTATGATTATACGGAAACTGCAGATTATGAGCATGAATACAAAGAAAATTATCATAAAGTAACTTATTATCAAGAACCAAAATTTAGTTATTTGGATGAGAATGACGAAGAATTGGAGGAGGAAATGGTCAAATATAGTATCGAAGAAAATTTGATTCTACGGGTAATTAATTGAGCATAAATTCTATTCGGAGGAAGAGGGACTCATAGAGCTTGAGATATATTTTTATTCTAAAGAAGGCGATTTAGTAACTTCATATTACTTAAATGAAGATGGGAATGTGCTTTCTGAATGTCATTATACTGAGAGTTTAACTACAACAACAGATAGAAAAAATTCAAATGCAGTTACAATCGATAGAACTCAAGTAGAATTCAATAGTAAAGGCCACTGGATTAAAGAATGCACTCTAAGTAATGATGATTTGAAATGGATAGAAGAGAGGGAGATTAAGTATTATGATTGATCTTATTAGAATCACTATCGTAATTAAAATTTCACCCTATTTTCATTTAGATAATTTTGGATGCTTTTCTTTGAATAGAGAATTGTTCTACTGCCTGGTGATTGACTAATTTCAATGGTGCCGTTGTCTCTTAATTTTTGCCAAGTAGTTTTTGATTTATATGGAAGTAGCTCCATCGCTTCTTCGATAGTTATCCATTCTTTGTTTTCAGCTAAATTCTTTTCTTCTAAGAGCTCTTTTAAGGCCTGTTTAACATAAAGTTTAATTTCTAATTTGAGTTGCTCAAATGCTTCAGATTCAATAACGATTACTTCCATGATAGTTGGTTTTTTTTTATCAAAAATAGTTTAATCACCTTTCTGTTGAAGCAAATGAGTTGGATATTTATTACTCACTCATTTTCATTCGATTTAACAAATGGAAAAAATTGAAAAAATATTTTGATTATCAGTCAATTATAGAATTTTACTAAAATAATTAAATTAATTATTTTTAGTAAAATAATCTCATTCCTAATTGATAAGGGTTTTGAGACTTTGGAACTTTTTTACAATTGATAAATAGATTAATTTTTACAACGAAAGCCTTCTAGTATCTACTCTATATTAATCATAAATAAAAACAATCAAAATGTTCAAACGACACAGAATATGTCAAAATCCGACTGCGGAGAATCCTTTGAAGCGACAAGCCCTCTGGCTGATTGTTGCAAAAAAATGGCAAAGACACATGCAAGAATCGAAAAAATTATCTGACAGACCTTGCAATAAAAGCACTAGGAAAAAGTGCAAAGCTAGAAGCATTGCGGACATACATGATTTTGAAATGTCTCATAGATCGGAGAGATTTGACACCAAAGACCGAACTGCTTATTAAAATGGGTGTAGATTTTAAATCATTTGGTCAACCAATCCCTTATAAGAGAGATGATTCAAGGTCTTTATACCCACTCGGAAATTTAGGTCTTCTTAGGATAGATGATAAAAATAATTTTGCAATAGTAAAACGTAACTTATAGAATCATGTCAAATATAGAAACAACGCTTGTTGATATTTCAACAATAGAACAATTAAATCCTTTGTACAATTCTTCAGATCTGCTGGAGGAAATACGTAAACAAGAATTGAGAGATGAAAGAGTGAAGATTCTAAGACGCGCAAACGTTTTTACAGAAGATGATCGGGCGAAATTTAAAGAGCCTGCTTCGAAAGTAGAAGACAGTGAACTCCAAAAAAAAGAAGTAAAATCAAAAACAATTGCCGCAATAGTGATTATTGTCATTATGATTATTGTAGCTATTGTGGTGGCAAAAAAACATAAGCGCCTTAGAAAAGAAGACGAGGAAATATTATCTAATGATCCTGATGCTACATATTCATTTTTTAGCAATATAAGAAGTACCGATTTAGGATGTAATGCATTAATAGCAGTTGAAATTTTTATGTATTTGATTATCCTTTTAGTGTTCGCGTACTTAATAAAAACATTACTCGCCAAACTAATGAAACTTTTAATTGATTGGATTCATGGTCAAATGCTTGAAGGAGCGCGGTCTTTTAATGACCTCAATGCAAATTTCAATACTCGAAATCAACTTTTTTAATCGAATTTCAACAAGGTTAAACACATTTAAGCGGTATTCAGCGGTATTCAACAGGTTTCACCACCTTTCATCGGTTTTCACATTTTACCTGCAATAAAATGACAAAATCGAAAATCGAAGCCAATAATGTTTTTTTCAATTCGTGTGCTATAATTAAAAAGGGAGATTAAATAAATGGCGGAGGATGAGACTCGTCGTTTATCAGAACTTG
The DNA here is from genome assembly GCA_016711805.1 of Bacteroidota bacterium. Classification (GTDB taxonomy): domain Bacteria; phylum Bacteroidota; class Bacteroidia; order B-17B0; family Aurantibacillaceae; genus UBA4416. Next base: position 55,492 of record JADJSH010000044.1, on the reverse strand, counting down.
GCTTAGCGGCTTAAAAATCTAATAGGTTACTCATTGGAACTTTTAAGGCTTTTGATAATTCATATAGATAATATGCAGATGGATTCATAGCACCAGCTTCTAAGCGATTAATGTTTTGCTTATGCTTTTTTACATAGTTTAGCAAGTTGAACTTGAGTTAATTCCTTTTCTTCTCTGATTTCAGAAATATGTTTACCTAGTTTTTTTGTGAATGTATCTTTCTCCATGTGTGGTACTAAGATATATGAATATTTTTTAATAATAAAAAAGTAAACGAATTCGTTTACTTTTGATTAAAATATTTATATTTGATGAAAATTACATGAAATGAAAATTAGTCACAATACTGCGCTTAGTAAGAGCAGATATTTCGCGTCAATTTATCCTAAGGATAGATTTACACCATATTTAGAAATTAAAATGTCCCTGAAAGGAGCGTCGGTATTAAATAATTTTGAATATGGATTTTTGGATCTTCACTACTCCCTATTTGAAGGCTTCAGAGAAATTGAAAGGGTTATGATTACAAAAACTGATTTTATAAATCAGACATTTTTATATCATTTAAATACTGGAGACCTAATCAGTAAAATTAGAATAGGTTTATACTTTAATGAAAAAAATGGAATTGAAGGAACTTTACTTATTTCGGTCTGTGACATTTCTGAGCCAAAAAACTTAATCTCTTTAAATTTCCCCCAACTAAAGGAATCAATTCTTTTTGGGCCAACGGTTGGATTTTTGGAAAAATTGAGGTCAATTAAACCTGAAGATTTTCAATATCTGCTGGATAGGGATTTAGGCGCTCTGGATGCCTTGATAGACGTGGCCTCTGGGCGAACTTTTAATTTGTGGGTTTTGGCCGACACAATCCTAAAGTCGAGTGCCTGTTCAAAGCTACCACTATCTTTATTTAGATCTGGCAGTTGAAAGATATTACAATGAATATCATGAAGGAAAGAAACGCTTGGGATTTTTAACGAAACATTAAATTTTTGAGTATGCAATATATTGAAGACAATGAGACGGTAGATTACTTGAAATACTTTAAACTGCTCTACCAAAATTTGCTTGTGAATGATAAGCTTCTACTAGAGATGAAGTTGCCGGAATTTTTTATAGACTTTGATATGTGGAAAGAGAAAGATGACGGAACTGGTTTTGCTCATATATGGATACAACCAAAAGAAAAGCTGATCTATTTTCCAACTTACTCTCCTTTTAATGATGTTGAAATAAAAGGATTGCAGATGAAGATTATAACAAAAATGTTAGATGATAAGATGAATGGTAAACTCATACGCTTTGAAGTATTCACTTTTTTTAATCCTGAAAGATGGAGAGGGCGTAACGAATTAAATATGCATCAACCTAACAAAGTTGTTATAACAGGCTTTAATAGGACTGTGTTGGAGGAGGAAAAAATGTTTTCAACATACTTGGTAAAGTATGTTGAACAAAATATGGTTGAATTCATCGTCAATAGTGTGGAATTTTATACACTAAGGAATAGATAGTTATCGGATTTTACTAAAAATAATAGTCCATTTTTTTGGACTTCGTTTTTGTTGTAAATGCTTGTCCATTAAGTGTTTGAGAGCTATGTTGTTAATTTGTAATTGGTCAAGTAGCATTGCAATTATTTAATTTTACATCATACATCATACATATACCTAAAACAAAATCAAATGAAAAAAATGACGAATGAAATGAAAGATGATTTACTACTTATTATCTGGTTGATTTTTGCATGCATGGCTATTTTTTGGTAGGCGTGAAAAAGTTAAACCAGAATATGTTACAGTACTTCTGAGAATGGCGAATGGGACCAATTTAATTTGGTGCGAAAACTATCCGTAGAAAAAATTCGAAGTTATAAAGGCTTGGAAAATTTAAGCGAGGAAAAGGCTCTCCAAGCAATAGATGCATTATACCAACTATCGATTATTTCGTATAATTCGATAAAAAATCAAGGCTCAATATCAGTTGATACTGAGGGAATTAGATAATTAAACTAAAAAATAAACATCATGAATTTGGATAACTTTAAATCATTTGCCAGAGAGCAAAAAAAGGCAATCATTGTTAACTTAATCCTGTGGTTGTACACGAGGGTTTCAAGCAAAGATCAAGAGTTAAATCTGAGTTTGCAAACTCAGAAAGATGCGGCCTATAAATATGCATTGGAAAATGGATACCAAATTGAGTTGACTTTTGGGTCAACCTACGAAAGTGCGAGTGGTGATTTCACAAGAAAGGAATTCATGAAATTAATTTCAGAAATTAGAAGCGCTAAAAAGAAACCATTCGCTATCCTCATCAATACAATTTCTAGATTTTCAAGAAGTGGAGGAGGAGGGATAACCCTAGCTCATGAACTAGTAGAAGATTTAGGTGTACATATTATTGAAGTCTCTACAGGAAAGAACACGATGACGGAAGAAGGTAAATTAGAGATTTATCAAGGTTTACTTCAATCGAGAAAGGATAACCTTGACAGATTAAAGATTACAATTCCAGGTATGAAAAAAATGTTAGAGAATGGTTTATCATTGGGTAGACCTCCTCGTGGGTATAGTCATTTTGGCCCTAGAGTAAAGGATCATAAATTTTATAGTCCAGTTCAAAGAATTGAGAAGAATGATGACGCTCCATTGATAAGAAAAGCTTGGGAAATGAAATTGCAAGGTACTTCTGATAATCTAATCGTTATCAAACTGCGAGATTTGGGAATGAAAGTTACGAAGCAGTTGCTTAGTAAAATGTGGAGAAACCCATTTTATTGCGGGGTAAATGTAAATGCGCTCTTGGGTGATAAAGTTGTTCAAGGTATTTGGGAACCATTAGTAACTGAAAAAGAATTTTTTATGGTGCAAGAAATCTTGGAGGGCCACCGCTATGGATATAAAAATGAATTATCTAATACTCGTCGACCACTGATGGGATTTATCTTATGTGATGCTTGTGGAGGTAAAATGAGTGGATATGAAGTTAACAAGAAAGGGCTGCACTACTACAAATGCCAAAAATGTGCAGATAAAACTATTAATGCTGATACAACTATAAAATCAAAAGGTGCAGGAGCTCATGATTTATTTGTTGACTTTTTAGCTAAGTACCAGTTAGCACCTGAGTATCTTGAACCTTTTAAAGAGCAACTGAAATTAACTTATAATTGTCTTGAAAATGAAACTAAATCCGATGAGCCTATCCTAAAAAAAGAGTTAGATAAATTGAAAATCGACTTAAAAAATCTTCAACGGAAACATGCTTTGGAAGGATTGGATGTTGAACTTTATCAAGAATTTAAAAGTGAGTTAGATGTGAAAATTAAAGACGTTTCACATAATCTGTTGAAGTCTCAGTCAATAATATCTAACCTACAATTGCACATAAATACTGCGTGTAAAGTTTCTAAAAACATCAGTAATTACTGGGCTTCAGGAGATCAAGAAACAAAGAAGCGTATACAAGAATTAGTTTTCCCTGAAGGATTAATACTTTCCGTAAAAAATAGGGTATATCTAACCAAAAAAGTGAACAGTGTGTTTGAGCTAGTTCCGCATGTATCAAGGCTAGGGGAGGGCTTAAATGAAAACAGCCATGAAAATATTTCATGGCTGTCTCCCTCAGTAGCGGGAGAGTGATTCGAACACCCGACCTTTGGGTTATGAGCCCAACGAGCTACCCCTGCTCTATCCCGCAATATGTTTGTTTTTAAAGAACTTATTAATCTAAGAAAGTAACAATTGTTATTTTCGGGTGCAAAGATAGGTTTTATTTCCTTTTACACAAATAAATCTTAAGATATTATATAAAGCCTTGGTAACAGTAGCTTTTAACACGAAAAAGCCCTGAGCTTTATTACCATCTTCTTAAAAAAATAGAGAATTTGCAGCGTCGAAAATTGTATTCAACAGTTCGTTTATATGGTTCTCTTTTATACAACCAATAAAAATAAAATATTAAAAAAGGGAGCCACCCTGGGAAAGTGATAAAAACTGTTGATTCCATTTAGCTTATATTTTTTGAGCTTTCAAATAATCCCAGGCATCTTTATTAAAATCAAATATGATGGGTTTTCCTGTATCTTCAAAATGATTTGAATGCTCGTAAGGTAAAATATAAATCTGTGCCGCATAAAATGAATTCTCTAAATCTGATTCTTTTATAAAACCAATATTTTTATTCGAACTCTTTAGTCTTATTTCTTTAATGTCTTTGAATAAAACTGTTTTTGCACTAAATAATCTTTTCTCAGAAATGGATTCTTCTGTAAGGATAATTTTGTCAAATATACCAAAGTTGATGATGAGTAAAATTGGTAATTGAGAAAAAGGAAACCAATACCATTTTTTAGTAGTAAATAATAGGTACAGTAAAATAAGCATCACCGTTACAGACAATGTTAATTGCAAAACTACTTCCCAACTTTTTATTTTTCTCTTTTTAAATATCAATTTATTTTATTTGAATAAGTTCCGTATTTGCTATAATCTCTTTCAAAGCATTATACAATGTATCTAAATCTTTTTGAGTATTAAATGCTTGTACACTATATCGTAAATATACATCTGAACCATGTCGCATCACAGGGATTTCTATTTTGTAAGCCTCAAATAAATCGCGTTGCAAAGTTTCAGGTTCTGTTGTATGAATAGGAATACTGAACATCTGCCCTAAAAATGTATCGTTTATTGGGCATAAAGGTTTTGTTCCTAGCAGGTCGCAAAAACGTTGGGCATTAGCTTGTAAAAGTTTTCGGCAATTAGTGGCTTGCACTTCCCAATGATTAGTATTCATAAACTCTATAGCTTTAGGCACTGTTAAAAAAGCTGTGAAGTCTCTTGTACCTTGTAATTGATGATAATCTAAAAATTGTGAATGTGAAGGCATGGCACTTTCATAACCCCAACTGATAACTAATGGATCTGTCCAATGTTGATGTTGTTTGCTCACATATAAAAAAGCGCAACCTTTCGGTGTCATCATCCATTTATGACAAGCGCCTGCATAAATATCCGCCTTTAGTTCAGAAAGATTTAAAGGGGTAATATTAATGCCGTGCTACTGGTTATTTGACTAATAAAAATAGCCTTGGTGTTTTTAGTAAGGCCTTTAAAAAATCTTCTACAAATGCTTCTTTTGTTGTTAAAGGTAAATTAATAGGTTGTCGAACATACTTAACGCCTGTTTGTTTGCAATAGTAATTCCATGATTTATCCATGGCGCCATATTCTAAATCAGTCGTTAAAATTTCATCACCTGCGTTTAATTTCAAGCTTTTGGTAATGATGCTCATGGCATATGATGGATTTGGCGTATAAACCAAATCATCTGAATCACAGTGAATATATTTAGCCAGCGCTTCTCTGGATTTTTTTAAGTATTTGAATCCGTCTACTGTTATAAATTGCACAGGCTCTGATTCCATTTCTAATTGCCATTTTTGTAAATCTTCAAAAATAGGTTTTGGACAAGCTCCGAAAGAACCAAAGTTTAAATAGGTAATTTTTGGATTAATTAGAAACTGAGAGTTTAAATCTTGTAGTTGTGTCATTGTACTTTATTATTTTTATAATTCTTTTCATAGTCACCCTGAGCGGAGTCGAAGGGTTATAAGATTCCTTTTGGAACAACTTTCATTACTTTTGCTTTGATGTTTTTCTTTAAGGTGGATTTTGAATCAGGATTAAATGTTAAGGTTGTTTCCCAAGCATTTTCGGGCTTTATTTCAATGAGCATTTCTTGTTGAACTTCCGAGGAAATTATTTCGGAATGAATAACGGTAAAGCATTCTGTATTTAAGTTAGCGCTTCGCGGGTCCAAGTTAAATGTTCCTATCACTGTTATTTTTCCATCAATTACCATTGACTTTGCATGCAAGCCAAATATTGGAGTATGATTCATTTTCTTTTGTAAAGCACCAGTCATTATTTCAAAACGAATGGCTGCATCTGGTTTAAATTCAAAAATTCTTACTCCAGTTTTTAATAGTGCTTCTCGGTCTCTTTGGTAACCACTAAATGCTTGAAGGTTATCGGTAGAAGAAAGACTATTAGTCAAAATTTTAATTTTCACACCACGTTTTACAGCTTCTTTAAATAATTGTTTGCCTACGTCAGTTGTAATTAAATAAGGTGATTGAATGATAATTGAATCTTTTGCTTGTGACACTAATTTAATTAATTGGAACGTGCTAATGCCTCCACCACCTAATCCTTTTGATCCATCATTTTTACCAGGGAGATCAGATATAAATTCCACATTATCTACCCATTGTAATTTTCCTGTAGATTTTATCATATCAAACGTCTCAGGAATATGTTTTATTTTTTCGCGCACTTGAGGCCAAAAGTTGTTTGAGTCGCAGGCATACTGATGTAAATTATCAAAACGATTTGTTTCTGTATAATTATATTGAGTGGTGTCGATTAATGATTTTACATTAACTACATAACTGCTATTCCAAAATAATTAAAATGATTCTTTTATCTGTTTAGTGACGCCACCAATTAGTAATACATCTCTATCTCTAAAGTTGTATTCATGATCGTAATCAAAATATTCATCAGCAATATTTCTTCCTCCCGTTATTACTACTTTTCCATCAACTATAAATGTTTTGTTATGCATACGTTGATTGGCGCCTCTAAAGTTAGTTGCAAAATTACCGAGTTTATCTCCAATTGTTTTACCTACGTTAGTTCCAGGATTATAAATTTTGATAGAGATATTTTCGTGCGAATCGAGTGTCAGTAATTTTTGTTCATCAGCTTCCACCATAATGTCATCCACCAAAATCCTTACTTTCACACCCCGGTCAGCAGCTCTCACTAAATAATCTGCTGCTATTAATCCTACATTATCTGCTGTAAAAATAAAATACTGAATATCAATGCTATGTTCAGCATATTCGCTTAGCCAAGCCCGTGCAACCATCGATCCATCTCCGTCTTCCAAAACATAAACTCCTGTTTTATGAGTCATCGAATCAGCCAGGGGGGTTAGTTTTTGACTTAAACTCACATTTGTATCTCTGTGAATTGAAGTACAAAAATCTGTAGTTTTTATCATGGAGTCCTGATGACTTTCGTCCTTGGATGAACAAGCCACAAATAAAGTCAAGGAAAAGATGAAGATTAGTATTTTATACATAATGAGAATCAATGAATATAATGATAAATAAAACTAATAAAATCTTTGTAATTTATTGAAAAAGAAGTTCTAAGCCTTTTTTTAACAATGGGTAAATCTTTGTAAATTTTCGGTAATTTTAAAACAAAAGTGACATTAATACGACATATGAAATAGTCATGTTGTAAAGAGAGCAATAAACAATACAGGATAACATGACTATGCAATATGACAATAAAATGAAATTATAATCAACACATGAAAAAACAATTTTTTACTATTCTATTTGGCGTTCTTTTTTATGCAATTATACTAGGTCAGACGCCAACGCCTTCGGCTGATTGGTCATTAAAAGTAAGCAGTAATGTTGAAAAAGATGGAAGAGGTCTTGCTGGTGCTACTGTTATATTATACAAGGGGTCTACAGTGGTTACACAAGTGCAAAGTGATGGTAACGGAGATTTTCAAATAAATGTACCACCTAATGGCGATTATATAATTGCTATTTCGTATGCTGGTTGTAACACAAAAAAGTTTTCTATTTCAACTATGGGTGTTCCGCCGGAGACAACTAAAGGTAATATAAAAGACGAAGTTAAAATTAGTGGAGGGGTAACGATGTCAAAGCCCTTGCCGGGGGTCAATTATTCGTTATTAAATCAGCCTTTATTGCGTATTATGTATATGCCAGGTAAAAAAGTTTTTGCTGATGATGCTTATTATACAAGTCAAATGGTAGCTTCTTTTTCGGATATCAGACAGCAAGAAACAGACTTATTAGCAAAGTATGCAGCCGCTCTTAAGAATGGTGATGCCGCTTTTAGCAAAAAAATTGCGAGTTAGCTAAGACTAATTATGCAACGGCAAATAGCTTATTACCAGATGAAGTAGTACCAAAAGAAAAATTATTAGCAGCAGAAAAATGTGTAAAAGAAAAAGAGAACGAAAATAATAAGGCAGCTCAAGAGAAGGCAGCGGCGGAAGCGGCCGCAAAAGCAGCAGCTGATAAGGCGGCGGCTGATAAGGCTGCAGCAGATAAAGCAGCACAGGAAAAAGCAGCAGCTGAAAAATTAGCGAAAGAACAAGAAGCGGCAAAGAAAGCAGAAGAAGCAAGATTGGCAGCTGAAAAAGCAGCAGCGGAGAAAGCCGCTCAAGAAAAGTTAGTTCAAGAAAAAGCAGCAGCTGAAAAATTAGCAAAAGAACAAGAAGCGGCAAAGAAAGCAGAAGAAGCAAGATTGGCAGCTGAAAAAGCGGCAGCAGAGAAAGCCGCTCAAGAGAAGTTAGCACAGGAAAAAGCAGCAGCTGAAAAATTAGCAAAAGAACAAGAAGCGGCAAAGAAAGCAGAAGAAGCAAGATTGGCAGCAGAAAAAGCGGCAGCAGAGAAAGCAGCAACAGAAAAAGCCGCTCAAGAGAAATTAGCACAAGAGAAAGCAGCAGCAGAAAAAGCAGCTCAAGAAAAGTTAGCACAGGAAAAAGCAGCGGCAGAGAAAGCGGCTCAGGAGAAGTTAGCACAAGAAAAACTAGCACAAGAGAAAGCGGCAGCAGAAAAAGCTGCTCAAGAAAAGTTAGCACAGGAAAAAGCAGCTGCAGAGAAGGCTGCTCAGGAAAAGTTAGCTCAAGAAAAAGCAGCAGCTGAAAAATTAGCAAAAGAACAAGAAGCGGCAAAGAAAGCAGAAGAAGCAAGATTAGCAGCTGAAAAAGCAGCAGCGGAGAAAGCCGCTCAAGAAAAACTAGCACAAGAGAAAGCAGCTCAGGAAAAAGCAGCAGCAGATAAAGCAGCTCAAGAAAAGTTAGCTCAAGAAAAAGCCGCTCAAGAAAAGTTAGCTCAAGAAAAAGCAGCTCAAGATAAACTTGCTCAGGAAAAAGCTGCTGCAGAGAAAGCCGCTCAGGAAAAATTAGCACAAGAAAAAGCAGCAGCAGAGAAAGCCGCTCAAGATAAACTAGCACAAGAAAAAGCCGCAGCAGACAAAGCCGCTCAAGAAAAGTTAGCTCAAGAAAAAGCAGCAGCAGAAAAGTTAGTTCAGGAAAAAGCTGCTGCAGAGAAGGCTGCTCAAGAAAAACTAGCACAAGAGAAAGCAGCGGCAGAAAAAGCAGCTCAAGATAAATTAGCGCAAGAGAAAGCAGCAGCAGACAAAGCCGCTCAAGATAAACTAGCACAAGAGAAAGCCGCAGCAGAAAAAGCGGCTCAAGATAAATTAGCACAAGAAAAAGCCGCGGCAGAGAAAACGGCTCAGGAAAAGTTAGCACAAGAAAAAGCAGCGGCAGAAAAAGCAGCTCAAGATAAATTAGTACAAGAGAAAGCAGCAGCTGAAAAAGCGGCCCAGGAAAAATTAGCACAAGAAAAAGCCGCGGCAGAGAAAGCGGCTCAGGAAAAGTTAGCACAAGAGAAAGTAGCGGCAGAAAAAGCAGCTCAAGATAAATTAGCGCAAGAGAAAGCAGCAGCAGAAAAAGCCGCTCAAGAAAAGTTAGCACAAGAAAAAGCAGCAGCAGAGAAAGCTGCTCAGGAAAAGTTAGCACAAGAGAAGGCAGCAGCAGACAAAGCCGCTCAAGAAAAGTTAGCTCAAGAAAAAGCAGTTCAAGATAAACTTGCTCAGGAAAAAGCAGCAGCAGAAAAGTTAGCTCAGGAAAAAGCAGCAGCAGAAAAGTTAGCTCAGGAAAAAGCAGCTCAAGAAAAGTTAGCCCAAGAGGCATCCGCCAAAGCAGCAGCGGAAAAGGCTTCTCAAGAAAGAGCAGCCGCTCAGAAAAAAGCCTCCGAGAAACAAGAGGCAGAACTGATTCTTAAAAATAAAATTGCACAGGAAAAGAAGGCAGCAGAAAAAGCCGCACAAGAAAAAGCAATAGCCGAAAAAGCTGCTCAAGAAAAAATAGTTGCCGAAAAAGCAGCAGCCGACAAAATTGCTAATGAAAAATTAGCTGCAGAAAATTCGAAAAATCAAACTGGAATTATTACGCCAATTAATACGGGAGCTGAAGCCGGAGATGGAAAAATTGGCTCGAAAGACGCTAAGCATGCCGTTTTACAATCTATAGGTGGTGAAAATAAATACAGGGAAAATATTAAACGTGGTGATGAGTTATTTAAGATGAAACGTTATGCTGAAGCAAAACCAGTTTATGAAGAGGCATTAAAAATTAAAGCTAACGATCCTTATGCAACTAATAAATTAGCCGAAATAGAAAAATTAACTAAAAAGTAATTCTTTAGATGAATAAAAAGTCGCTCGTTATATTTTTAATTAGTTTATGCCTGCACACTATTTTGAATGCACAAGAATGGACACTGAAATTGAGAAGTTCTGTAGAGTTACGTACTTTTAAATTGACAAATAAAGTTGATATCTCTGAAGAAAAATTAGCTGGAGCAACCATTATACTTTCCAAGGGTGCTACTACCATTAGTCAAATGCAAAGCGATGGAAGTGGTGATTTCGTAATTGATGTTCCGGCAAATGGAGATTATATTTTAACCATTTCTTATTCAGGTTGTAATCCCAAAAAGTTTGCAATATCAACCATGGGTGTTCCAGAAGAACTAGCGAAAGATAATTACAAACCTACATTTGGAATTGAAGGTGTTATTATGGCGAAAGCTTTTCCTTCCATTAATTATTCTGTTTTACAGCAACCTCTCGCAAGAATTGTTTATACGCCTAATGGTAAAAAATTTGATGATGAAGAGGGATATACAAATCAAATGTTAGCAGAGCTTACTAAAATTAGAGAGGCTGAAAATGTCTTGATGAATAATTTTACTTCAACTAATAATACAGGAGATGTTGCATTGAGTAAAGGCGATTGTCCCTTAGCAAAAGCAAGTTATGAAAAAGCAATGACCATTATTCCAGGAGAACGTTATCCAAGCGACCAATTGCCAAAAGTAGGTGACTGCTTAAAGCAAAAAGAGTTAGCAGATAAAAAAGCAGCAGACGAGGCTAAATTAGCAGCTGAAAAACTAGAGGCTGAACGTTTGGCCAAAGAAAAAGCAGCACAAGATAAATTAGAAGCTGATAAGGTAGCAAAAGATAAGGCCGCTCAAGAAGCAGCAAATAAAGCTGCTCAAGCAGAGGCTGAGAAAGCTCAAAAAGCTAAATTAGCTGCCGAAAAAGCAGAAACAGAGCGTTTAGCGAAAGAAAAAGCAGCACAAGAAAAACTAGAAACTGATAAGTTAGCTAAAGATAAGATTGCTCAAGAAGCAGCGGCTAAAGCTACTAAAGCTGAGTCAGAAAAAGCACAAAAAGATAAATTAGCTAAGGAAAAATTAGAGGCTGATAAGATTGCAAAAGAGGCCTCAGCAAAGGCAGCTAAAGAGGCAGCTGAGAAGGCAGCTCAAAGTAAAGTCACCAAAACTAAAGAAACCCCTAAAGAACCTGTAAAAGAAAAAACAACTTCTCCAGCAAAGGAAACTACAGGAGCAATTGTTCCAAGTAGCACAAGTTCTTCTGAACCTGGTTCTGCAGGAGTAGGGAGTGGTGATGCAAAATATAGTATCCCTCAAGCATTAGGAGCAGATAAATATAAAGCAACCATTAAACGTGCCGATGAATTATTTAAAATGAAACGTTACTCAGAGGCAAAACCAATGTACGAAGAAGCATTAAAACAAAAACCTAATGATGCAGCTGCAACTAATAAACTGGCTGAGATTGAAAAGTTGATTAAGAAGTAATTAGTAACAAACGCTAGTTTTGTCACATCGAGCGTAGTCGAGATGCTATATATGTTCTCGACTACGCTCGAACTGACAACTGTTTTGTAAATGAAGCCTAAATTTCAATTCCATTAAGATCTGTTGTTAATACATCACTCATGTAATCAAAAAAAGGACGCATGTGTTTAAATGTTTTATTTGCTTCATTTAAAAAATCATCACTCAACACTTCGTTATCAGTAAATTTTCTAATTACTAAAAACTGTTTATAACGTAACAAGTCGATAGCCTCGCTTCCCGCATCAAATCCTTTAGGTGTTGTTTTTAATTGTTCTCCTTGTAATGTTCCAAAAGTAGAGATGAAATTTTTACTCTTTAATATCTTACGCATGGGCGCATCATCAAAATTAAAATCATCTCTTATGCGTTTTAAATCTTCGGGATTTGGACTCCAAAAACCGCCAGCAATAAAACTGTTCCCCGCTTCAATATGAAAGTAATAGCCTCCGCGGCGATATTTTGTGGCTCTTCTAAAACTTCCACTCCAATTGGTTTTGTATGGTGTTTTTTCTTTCGAAAAACGCGTGTCTCTGTAAATACGATGCAGACTCTTTTTACCGCTTGGCGTTTCAATCACGTCGTGAGTATTAAGTTCCATTAACAAGGCATCGGCAAATACTTCTATATAATGTTGTTCTATTAAAAATTGGTCTTTATTGGCATTAAACCAATCTCTATTGTTATGTTTTTTTATTAAAGCTAAAAAATCTAAGCTCGATTTTGGAATGGTAATTTTGTTTTTAGACTTCGTCATAGTAGTAAAGATACCAAGAATACTGATATTGGTAAATAAGTGAATGCTAAATAAATAAAATATATTTTGTGAAATTTGAATAAATTGGCAAAAAAAATTATAAATTTAGGGGTATGGAAACAACTTTAGATTCTAAAAAATTCTTTATCCTTTACAAACCTAAGGATATTGTTAGTGGAGATTTTTATTACGCTATTTCTCATCAGCACCCAGGTAGCGATGTAGAAAAATTTTATTTATGTACGGCAGATTGTACAGGACATGGTGTGCCCGGTGCATTTATGAGTATGCTTAATATCTCCTACTTAAATGAATCTATTATTGAGAAAAAAATAGCAAGCCCTAATTTAGTGTTGGATCATATAAGGGAAGAAATTATATCTTCTTTGAATCCAGAAGGAAGTGAAGAGGAATCGAAAGATGGAATGGATTGTATTTTAGCAGCCTTTGACTTTACTAATAATGTATTGGAATATGCCGCAGCTAATAATAGCTTTTATATTGTAAGAAATGGAGAATTAATTTCATGTCCTGCCGATAAAATGCCTGTTGGTAAGCATAGTGATATGAAGCCATTTACTTTGAGAAAAATGGATTTACAAAAAGGGGATATTGTTTATTCTTTAACGGATGGTTACGCTGATCAGTTTGGAGGACCAAAAGGAAAAAAATTCAAATACAAGCCATTAGAAGAATTATTGGTTAATAATTATAAATTACCAATGGATGAGCAAAAGCAGATTTTAAATGAAAGATTTGAAGCTTGGAAAGGCAATTTAGAACAAGTGGATGCTGTGCTTTTGATTGGAATAAGAGTGTAATTTACTTAAAGTGCTAAATGTTTTATTTTACCAAACGGTCAAATTGTTAAAACATTGCCTTTTTTGTGATTAAGTTTTCCTAAAATCTGGCCTCTAAATTTGTAATTTTGCTTTAATGCATTAATTTGTAATCAATAACGTAAATATATATACAATGGAAGTAACAGGACAATTAAAATTAAAGTACGACACACAGAAAGTAAGTGACAAATTTCAAAAGAGAGATTTCGTATTAGCAACTGATTTAAGCACACCTTACCCACAATTTGTGAGTTTTCAAGTAACTCAAGATAAATGCACCATGCTTGATTCTTTTAATCAAGGTGATGAAATAAAAGTACAATTCAATTTGCGTGGACGAGAGTGGAATGGACCTCAAGGTATTAAATATTTTAATACATTAGAAGCATGGAGAATTGAAAAAGTTGGCGCTGGACAATCTTCTGCTCCTGCTCAAAATAATGCTGGAATGCAAGAAAATACAGCTGCACCTGTTTTTAATAGCAGTATCTCTGATAACGACGATTTACCTTTCTAATAAATTAACGACTAATTAAAGCCTAAGATAAATTCTTAGGCTTTTTACTTTATGGCAAAATCAACACCTTCTATTCTTCTCATCTACACAGGCGGTACTATAGGTATGATGCAAGATGTTCGAACAGGCGAATTAAAGCCCTTTAATTTTAAAGCTTTAACCAAACAAATTCCTGAGTTAGAAAAATTCGATATTGAATTATCTTCTATTTCTTTTAAACATCCTATTGATTCTTCAAACATGCATCCACGTGTGTGGATTGAATTAGCAACGATTATTAAAGACAATTATGCAAAGTATGATGGTTTTGTAATCTTACATGGTTCTGATACAATGTCATATACTGCAAGTGCTTTGAGTTTTATGTTAGAGAATTTGGCTAAGCCCGTTATTTTAACAGGTTCTCAGTTGCCAATTGGAATAATTAGAACAGATGGAAAAGAAAATTTAATTACTGCTATTGAAATTGCAGCTGCTCAAAAAAACAATAAACCTATTGTAACTGAAGTGTGTATTTATTTTGAATATAAATTACATAGAGGAAATCGCACTTATAAATATAATTCAGCACATTTCGATGCCTTTAAATCTCCTAATTATCCCGCATTAGCAGAGGCAGGCGTTAATATACAATATAACCAAACAGCTTTATTAAAACCTTCAAAAAAAGCATTGTCAGTTCATACCCAATTAGAGAATGATATTGCAGTATTGAAATTATTTCCGGGATTAAGTAAAAAAATCACCTTATCAATTTTAAATACAGCAGGTATTAAAGCGGTGATAATCGAAACATTTGGAGCTGGAAATGCAAGTACAGAAGAATGGTTTATTCAAGCTTTGAAAACAGCTATTGATAAAGGTGTTATTATCTATAATGTCACTCAATGCGCCGAAGGCAAAGTCATTCAAGGAATGTACGAAACAAGCAGTCAGTTGAAGAAAATAGGTGTAGTCAGTGGTTTTGATATTACTTTTGAAAGTGCTATTGCAAAATTAATGTACGTACTTGGTAAAAAAGTATCATTTGCTAAATCAAAACAATTATTGGAAACAAACTTACGAGGAGAAATAACAGTTTAATTATAAATATAGAATTTATGAAGAATCAAATCAACGTAGAAGGGAATTAGATTATACGCATATCATGGTTGCCTACCTGAAGAAACTAAAATAGGAGGAGTACATTGTAGATGTTTATATGGTATATGATTTTAACGAAGCGGCAGTTAAAGATGATTTAAATTTAACTATTGATTACTGCACCGTGTTTGAAATTTGTAAAGCAGAGATGGCTATTCCCTCAAAATTAATTGAACATGTTGGTAAACGAATTTATGATAAAATCATTCATGCGTTTCCAAAATTGATTGAAACAAAAGTAAAAGTAACCAAACTATTACCCCCAATGAATGGTCCGGTAGATAAGGTTTCAATTGTGATTGAGGATTAAGTTTTCTTTTTTATAAAACGCAGATAACGCGGATTGGTTATGATTTAATAAGATTTTAATGAGTAAGATTATTTTTTAATACAATGATTTTTTAATCATATTAATCTTACAAAATCTGTGTCATCAGCGTTCCATTTTTTTGATTACGCATCAACCTTCCTCTTCACCAACAAAAAGTAATTTCCTTCAATTGCCAAATAACCAAATTCATAACAAAAGAAATAATTTTTGCCTTCTTTGGTTGTCGTAATATTAGTGTGGTAATTAAAATTAAAGCCTTTATCTATTAACTTTTGTTGAGATACTTTTGCAGTTTCTCCTGTCAATAGTTCTGTCATAATTCTTCTGTTTTTTCTAATAATATTAGTAATGTTACGCACGTAATTGGTTCCGTCACTGTTTAATTTATTGTTGTGAGAATTGCGACATAAATCACTACAAAATTTTTTGTCAACTCTTCCGTTAAACGCTTCTCCGCACTCTAAACACAATTTCTTTTCCATCTCTACTATTTTAAAAAGTCTTTTGGTATTAAACACACTGGTATAGGATCCATTTTATGTTTGTTGGCTCTATTTCGGCTTTGGTAAATTTGCATAGCTACGTTTTGTCGTTCGTTTAATTCGTAGCTTTCTTTGTTCTCAATATATAACATAGCCCATTCTAATTCGTCGTATGTTGCACCAATTTGATCTTCGTCTGTTCTTCCATCCGCAAATAATCCATCCGTAGGCCGTGCATTTAAAATAGAATTAACCACGCCAACTTTTGCGGCTAAAGCATAAACTTCCGATTTCATTAAATCCGCTATGGGACTCACATCTACGCCTCCATCGCCATACTTAGTATAAAAACCAATTCCAAAATCCTCCACTTTATTTCCAGTTCCAGCTACTAATAATTTATGGTGACCAGCATAAGCGTATAGTGTTGTCATTCTTAATCTGGCTCTGGTATTTGCCATCGTTAAAAAGTCTTGAATATTTTTATCGTAGGTGTTTTCCATTTCTTCAAAAATGGAAGTCAAGTTTACTTCGGCGCTGCTGACATTTGGATAGTTTTTCTTCAGCCATTCAATATGTTCGTTTCCTCTGTCGTATTCTGTTTTGTGTTGACGAATGGGCATATTTAAGCAAATTACTTTTTTACCAGTTAAAGCACACAAAGTAGATGTTAGAGCAGAGTCAATGCCACCTGAGATACCAATTACAAAACCCTCTGTTTTTGAACTCTCAGAATACGTTTTTAGCCAATTAACAATATGTTGTATGATGTCGTTGTGTTTCATATATAAGGTAAATATAAAAATAAAAAATCCCATCCGCCAGCTGGCGGATGGGATTTTTTATAATAAATTTTAAAGGCAATTAGAATAAAACACCAATGTTAATTCTGATAGCATTCATTAGTAAGTTTTGTTTTACATGAGAAAACGTGTAGTCATTTCCTGAAGGATAGTATTTAGAATCATAAGCCATATACTCAGATTCTTTTTTCATTAAATTAGTAAATGAGCGGAAGTAGTTAATACTTAAAAATAGAGAGGTTGAACCTGCTAAACGGTATTCAGCACCTAAACCGACATTCATACCAACTCTAATTGGAATTAATGAACCATCTTTATTGATATTAATGTTTGTGTTGGTTCCAGGTCCGTTACTTACGTTAGCTCCATAAACAGTACTACTTGTATATTTGTCAGTAGCTCTTGCTTTAATACGAACGCCAATTTCTCCACCAAAAACACCAAAATATTTAAACCCACCAATTTCTTTAGTCATCATTTTTAATGCTAAAGGAATGGTAACGTGAGTTGTTTTGATTTTTCTTTCATACAATCCATTATACTGTACATCTCCAGCTTGCACTAAATCTGTAGCGGTTGTTCCGTCTTTTAATTCTTTGATTTCATTCGACCCGTTTAATACATATCCCACGGCATAAGGAGTAACCGCTAAAGGTTCGTATTTGTATTTTATACCACCACTTTCAAAATCTCCGCCAATTCCAGTTACAAAATAAGCTGTTTTAGATAGTCTAAATTCCATAGCTAAGCCAAAACCAAATCCAAAACCGGTACTTGATCTTGTTGTGTTATTGTCTTTAGATGAAAACCAAGTAGGTTGAGCTGCTACTTTTAAACCTAATCTAAATTTTTTATCGTCATCACTTTCTTGCGCAAAAAACGAATTAGCTAACAACAATGTGCTAGAAACTAAAAGTAAAATCTTTTTCATGTATATGTTTTTTATATAATTTAACTTCTGTAAAAATAATATAATTTTCGGTATGAAAAGCTATTTTAAAATCATTGCTACCCTTTTAATTGTTAATTTTTTAACAAGCTGTAAACACAATCCATTAGATGTTGACACGAGTAAAGTTGCTTTGGATCCCATTGTCTTTAAACGATTAGATAAAGATGTATTTTCTTTAACACCTGAAAATTGCCAGCTAAAAATGGGAGAATTTGAGAAAAAGTACTCTACATTTTATATGCGTTATATATCTTCAATCGTTAATAACGGCGGAAAAATAGATTCATTATATTCTCAAACTTTATTGCGTTTTATTGCAAATAAAGATATTCAAACTGCCTACAGCGATTTAAATAAAACATACTCTGACAATGATATTGAATTGATAGGAGATGAAATGACGGAAGCTGTAAAACGCTTTAAAGTGTTTTTCCCGAAACGTAAAACGCCTAAGCAGTTTGTGACCTTTATGAGCGGGTTTCAATACAATGTGGTTTATGTAGATTCTACTTTAGGTGTTGGCTTAGATATGTATTTAGGTAGCAAAAATCCTTTTTATAGCATGATGCAGTTACCAAATTTCAGAACTCGTACGATGAATAAAGAACACGTTTTATCGGATGCCGTTCGCGGTTGGGTAATTACTGAATTTGATAATGCTGACCCAGTCAATAATTTATTAAACCACATGATTTTTTACGGTAAAATATTTTATATATGTGATGGCTTATTGCCAAATGTACAAGACTCTATAAAAATGGGTTATACAACTGCTCAAATGAAGTACATTAATGAGTATGAAAAAAACTTATGGGGCTTTTTTGCTAAGGACAATAAATTATACGATAATGATTTAAAATTGGTGTCGGAGTTCACAAGCGACGGACCGTTTACTAGAGCTATTAGCAAAGAGTGTCCGCCACGTATTGCTATGTGGCTAGGTAAACAAATTGTTAAGTCGTATATGGAACATAATAGCGACATAACTGTTGAAGATTTAATGAACGAGAAAGACGCACAGAAAATATTATCAAAATCAAAATACAAACCCTAATAGATTTATGATTTTAGAAGTATGATTTTTTTGGTTAATATCATACACTTCCTAAATCCGATATCCTAAATCTCAAATGTCATTAAGAGAGCAACAAATACATCGTAATTCGGAAATATTAAGAAAATATATTCCTGAGTTTGCTGTGCCTCAAATTGCGATTTGGATTATTGAATTTGATTTTAAATTAAAAATTACGAAAGAGCGTAGCACAAAATTAGGAGATTACACCTCGCCCAGAGATGGATTAAATCATACGATTACGATTAATCATAATTTAAATCAGTATTCGTTTTTTATTACATTGGTTCATGAGATTGCGCATTTACATACGTTTAATAAACATCGTAATACCGTTGCGCCTCACGGACAAGAATGGAAAGAATCATTTAGAATTTTAATGACACCTTTTTTAAGTACAGATAATTTACCAATAGATGTATTGTATGCCTTACGTAAATATTTGCAAAACCCTGCAGCGGCTAGTTGCAGCGATGCAACTTTAATGCGTACTTTAAAATTATATGATACGCACGAAACTAACGGACATTTAATTCTATTAGAGCATTTGCCTTATCGTACCCATTTTTATATAATGGTTCTCGTATTTTGAGAAAGGAGAGAAGCTTCGTAAACGTTATCGTTGCAAAGAAATTAGTACAGGCTCAGTTTATTTATTTAGTCCATTGGCAGAAGTTGAAGTTTTCGAAAAGCATAGTTATTTGTTGTTGTTTTGTCACTTCGAGCGTAGTCGAGAAGCGTTCTTAATTATATGTTAGTTCTTTTACTTCGGTTCTCGACTACGCTCGAACTGACAGCTATTTCTTATCAGCTAAATATTTTTTCCAAGGTTCCCAGTAATAATCATCCCAACCTTTTTTAATACCGTCTACTTGATTTGTTGGTATATTTACCTGCGCCATCTTTACAACAGCATCTTCGCCTTTTTGATGAAAGTTAAGAACGAGTATAGAGTCTTTATCTGTTTTTTTCCAATCTGAGCCTCTCCAAGTTTGAACAATCATTTGGTCTTTTACAAGATGTAAATTCTTACCAGTAATATACCCATCGTAAACAGAATAAGACGCTCCAATTTTTGATGTAATTTTTGCAAGACCACCAGTTAACTCCGAATGTTTTTTCTCATTCATATACATATCGTACAGAACTTTTGCGGTTGTATTTTTAAACACAATTTTTTGAGTGATTGTCTTTGCCATAAGTTTATAATTTGTTTTATTAAATGTACAAAATTATGCACTAAAGAACTATGATTTTTGTCTATAAATTAGCTGATAATCATGGTTTTAGTTTTTCAACTGTTAATAAAAGCTAGTGTTTTAAGCCTTTTATCGAATTATATTTGTTAGAGACTGTTTCCGAAAACACGAAACAATAAAACATTAAATAAGAAACACAATGACTGATACTTCTTTATTTTTTAAAATTGCCGCTGAACTTAAGATTGATGCAAAACAAGTTAAATCTACTGTTGAATTATTAGATGAAGGCGCTACTGTTCCCTTTATTTCTCGTTACCGTAAGGAGGTTACTGGAAGTTTGGATGAAGTGCAAGTGATGACTATTAAAAATGAGATTGAACGTTTACGTCAGTTAGAACAACGTCGTGAAGCCATTTTAAAATCGATTGAAGGACAAGGAAAATTAACAGAAGAATTATCCGATAAAATTTTAGCAGCTGAAACGCTTTCGACCTTAGAAGATTTGTATTTACCATACAAACCAAAACGCCGTACCAAAGCTACGGCTGCTCGCGAAAAAGGACTAGAGCCTTTAGCGCAATTAATTTTAGCGCAAGAAACCATAGAGTTATTTCCGGAGGCTTTAAAATTTGTGAATAAAGAATTAGGTGTTGAACATCCTGATGATGCTTTAGCAGGAGCGAGGGATATTATAGCTGAAATTATCAGTGAAGATGCGGTGGTGCGCGAGGGCATGCGTGTACTATTTAAAAAGTCGGCTATTATTAAAACAAAAGTCATCAGAGGTAAAGAAGAAGAAGGTCAAAAATTTGAAGATTATTTTGAATGGGAAGAACCTTTAATGTCTTGTCCGAGCCACCGTATGTTAGCCATGCGCCGTGGAGAGAAAGAAGATTTTTTGATTTTGGATATTATCATTGATGATGAATTGGCGCACGAACAAATTAAAAAGCAATTCATTAAAACGCGTAATGAATGTGCTGAACAAATTTCTCTAGCTATTGAAGATGGTTACAAGCGTTTGCTACAACCAAGTATTGAAGCGGAGATGCGTTTATTTACTAAACAAATAGCCGATGAAAAAGCCATTCAAGTATTTGCAGATAATTTACGTGAACTATTATTAGCATCGCCATTAGGGCAAAAATCTATTTTAGCCATCGACCCTGGATTTAGAACAGGTTGCAAAGTAGTTGCTTTAGATGCTCAAGGTAAATTATTAGAAGAAACCGTTATTTATCCTCACGAGCCACAGCGCCGTGTGATGGATTCGCAACACGTGGTGATGGCATTATGTGCTAAGCATGAATTAGAAGCCATTGCTATTGGTAATGGAACGGCTTCTCGTGAAACCGAACAATTTATAAGAAGCATTGAGATATTACCGAAAACAATTCCTGTGATTATGGTAAGTGAAGCAGGAGCTTCTATTTACTCTGCATCCGATGTAGCGCGTGAAGAATTTCCGGAATATGACTTAACGGTTCGTGGCGCAGTTTCTATTGGTCGTCGTTTGGCTGATCCATTAGCGGAGTTAGTAAAGTTAGATGCTAAATCTATTGGTGTTGGTCAATATCAACATGATGTAGATCAAGTAGCTTTAAAAAATAAATTAGATTCAGTAGTAATGAGTTGTGTAAATGGAGTAGGAGTGGAGTTGAATACAGCCTCTAAACAATTGCTATCTTATGTATCAGGTATTGGCGAAGGCTTGGCAAAAAATATTGTAGATTACCGTAATGAACATGGCGCCTTTAAATCGCGTAAAGATTTATTAAAAGTAAATCGTATGGGCGATAAAGTGTTTGAACAATGTTCTGGTTTCTTGCGCATTAGAGATGGCATTCATCCATTAGATAAAAGTGCGGTGCATCCAGAAGCTTATCATATTGTAGAAAAAATGGCAAGCGATTTAAATTGTAGTATTGACGATTTAATAAATGATAAAGACTTACGCAAGAAAATTAATTTAATGTCTTACGTAACGGATGCTATTGGTTTACCAACCTTAAAAGATATTATGAGTGAGTTGGAAAAACCAGGACGTGATCCTCGTAAATCCTTTGAAGTATTTAGCTTCGACGAACACGTGCATAGTATTGAAGATTTGAGAGAAGGCATGCGCTTGCCAGGCATCGTCACAAACGTAACCAACTTTGGTGCTTTTGTAGATGTAGGCGTACATCAAGATGGATTAGTGCATATTTCTCAGTTGAGCGATACCTTTGTGGATGATCCCAATATGATTGTAAAAGTAGGACAACAAGTGTGGGTAAATGTTACCGAGTGCGATGTAAAACGTAAACGTATTGCTTTATCTATGAAGGGTGATGGAACAGTTAAGCAGTCTAGCAGTGGCAGTAAGCAGACTAGTAAAAATGAGGAAGTTGCATCTTATGACCCAAATGATATGATGTCGGCTTTGGCTGCTTTAAAAGGAAAGTTTAAGAAGTAGGATTTAAAAAGTTTTGGTACCTATGCGTACTAATGATAAACACCTGTTAGGTTTATAGCTGTATGCTTATAAAACCTAACAGGTGTTTATCTTTTCCTGGAAATTTTACTTCTTCAACATCTCTGCCATCTCCACTAATCTGATGAACTCAGCTCTGTAGCCTTCATCATCTTTTCCTTTAGCTTCTTTAGCCATTGTTATCACGGTTTTAAAATCCGAATCTCCTTTAAATTTCGAATCTCTTAACAATAAACCAAACTCTGCAACAGCGCAAGCAAATTTACAATTTTCGGTAGCTGCGGAGAAAGGTGTTTTTTTATCCAACACAATATGTGAAATTAATTGTGAGGTAGATTCTTTTGGTTCTTTGTATCTAAATTTAATAGTCATTACTTCGTTTGTTCCCGTTGCAGATGTTGGTTTAGTTTCTTGATATTTTAAATTATCAACGCTCGCCACTAATTCATCCGAACCTGCTGGAATAATTTCGTAAATGGCTGTAACGGTATGTCCAGAGCCTAATTCGCCCGCATCTTTTTATCGTCGTTAAAATCTTCGTTGTTTAATAAACGATTTTCGTAGCCCACTAAACGGTAAGCTTTTACTTTAGCAGGATTAAATTCAATTTGCAATTTCACATCTTTAGCAATGGTTAATAACGTTCCGCCCATTTCTTTTACCAATACTTTTTTTGCTTCTAAGATATTATCAATGTAAGCATAGTTGCCATTGCCTTTATCTGCTAGTTGTTCCATCTTACTGTCTTTATAATTTCCAGTGCCAAAACCTAATACACTTAAAAACACGCCGTCTTCTCTTTGTTTCTCAATTAAGCGAGTCAATTCTCCATCGCTACTTACGCCTACATTAAAGTCGCCATCGGTTGCTAAAATAATGCGGTTATTTCCTTTGTTTAAAAAGTTTTCTTTTGCTGTTTTATACGCTAATAAAATACCTTCTCCACCAGCGGTCGAACCACCTGCTTCTAATTTTTCGAGGGCATCATAAATTCTGTCTTTATGTTCACCAGAGGTTGATGGTAATACAACACCCGCTGCACCGGCGTAAACCACAATCGCTACTTTATCTTGCGGACGCATTTGTTCCACCAATAAACGTAAACCAGATTTTAATAAGGGTAATTTATCTTCCGATTCCATCGAACCTGATACGTCTAATAAAAACACTAAATTGTTTGCTGGTAAATTATCCATGGCAATTTCTTTGCCTTGTAAACCAATGTGAATGAGTTGGTGCTTTTTATCCCAAGGACAATCGGTATATTCTGTTGTAATAGAAAAAGGTTGATTGTTAATTGGTTTTGGATAATTGTAACTAAAGTAATTAATCATTTCTTCAATACGCACCGCATCGGGTTGTGGTAATTGATTTTGAGTAATAAAACGACGGACGTTACTGTAAGAAGCCTTATCTACATCAATACTAAAAGTAGATAAAGGATCTTTTTTAGAGTCTTTGAATTCGTTATCGTAAATGCGACTGTACTCTTCGGTGTTATAGTCGGGAGTAGGAGTAACTCGCCCGCCTCGCATATCGTATTTGCTTTTTTTATCTAAATGAGCGCCATCGTTCGACAAACTAATATTGGCTTCTGTAGCTTTATGATCGAGTACTTTTATTTTTGAAATGGCTTGAGCCTTATATCCAACATAAGTGGTTTTAATTTTATAAAGACCCGCACTTAAATTTTTAAAACGATAGCTACCGGTCATATCAGTGGTGGTTGCTCCAACTTTTGCGGTATCATTTATATAAAGGAAAACCATCGCAAAAGGAATTTCCTCGTTGGTGGTTTTATCGGTTATTTTACCGAAGATGGAGCCTGAGTTACTTGGCGATTGTTGTGCAAAGCTAAAGATGCTTAACAACATCATACTAATGAATGAAAATTTTATCATAACAATGGATTTAAAGGTTTAAAATTTGGGAATCTGATATTAAGACGCCAAACTTTTACTTATTCCATAAATGATGTGAAAATTTTATTTTGATCTCCCAATCATCTTCATATAACTCGCATCATCGCCGGCGCGTAGTTTAATCCAAATATTGGTGTGCTTGCGTAGGTTACATTCCATCGCACAAAAAAAGGGTAGGTCTTTAATAGAGCCAGAAGAAATGGTAGGCAATGGTTTTGAAAACGATTATTATCTATAAGCTTCATCGATTGATGAGGTGGTGCCGAATCATTAGCGTTGAAAAATAATAGGCGACGAGCAGGGAATAAGCTCTGCTGCGCTTTTAGAGAAAAGCAAAGGCCCAAAAATAAAATCAAGTATGTAATGCTCGTTTTGATATTGAAAGGTAGTAAATTTAGTGAAAAGCCAAGTCTTTGATTAAAGCCAAAATCTCTTAACTTTATGTCTCAAAAAATAAAGCGTTGATGAAATACCTTTTTTATATCCTACTAGTTTGTAGCCTATCGGGGCAAGCTCAAAACTTTGCGAAGTTATGGCAACCCATACAAGCGCGTATTGATAAAGGTGGTTCGTTTAGCAATGATGAACTCAATGGCTTTTTGAAAACACATGATAAACTCCTACAACAAAACTTAATCGAAAAATCCATCCTCATTGATTATTTGGGTGTCAACGCTTTTAAAGCCGAACACTATCAAGAATCGGTTGATTATTTTGACCAAGCGATTGCTATTTGCAATAGTATAAATGATACCGTTTACCGTGCGTTTTATCTATACGATTTAGCTTGCCTCTATAATCACATTGGTTATTATACCGATGCCGAAAGTTTATTTTATAAAATCATTACCTACTTTAGCGGCAGTGTATGGTGCCAATAGCATTGAATATACCATGCGCTTTAAAATTTTAGCCGAAATGTACGTCGAGATGGGAAACTATGCTTACGCGAAATCAATGAACGATGCCGTGATGGCTTATTTTAAAGGTACCAAAGGCGAAAAAGACAGAGAGTATTTAATTTGTTTAAATAATGATGCGCGCATTAGCCAAGGACAAGGCGATTATAACAATGCTTTAAATACTTTTAATAAATTGTTGGAGATACATGCGTCCATAAACCCTATGGATACGGCTGATTATGCTACGACCTTAAATAACACCGCCGAAGCCTATCGCTTAACGGGAAATTATAAAGACGCGATGGCATTGTTGGAAAAAGGTTTGGCGCTTGCTACACACATGGCTGATAAGGATGAGCTAAGTGTGGCACCATGTATAATAATTTAGGGCTATGTTATAAAAATGTAGGAGATTATAAATTGGCCGAAGAGGTGAATGATAAATCCATAGCTATTTATCAAAAATTAAAGTTAGAGAATTCGCCCGATTATAGCACCACTTTAAATAATCAAGCAGAGTTGTATCGAAATTTAGGTCGCTATAAACAAGCGCTAGATTTATTGAAACAGGTATTGTTTATCCGAGAACAATCGATTGGAACCAAGCATCAAAATTATGCCAATGCCTTAAATAATTTAGCCTTGTTATTTTTTGATATGGGTATGTATGCCGAAGCAGAACCTAAATTATTAGAAGCCAAAACTATTTACAAAGAAACGCTTGGCGAAAATCATCCTTTTTATGCTAACTGCTTAAATAGTTTAGCTATGCTATACATGCAATTGCGCCGCTATAAAGAAGCCGAAGCCTTAAAGCTAGAAGCTATTAGTATTATGAAAAATACGGTAGGCGAAAGTCACGAACGCTATGCGTATTTTTTAGGAGGTACCATTAGCTTGTACGATATTTTAGGAAACTACGATAAAGCCATCGAAAACACCTTAAAAGCCAATGAGATTATTAAAGCTAAGTTTGGCGATCAACACATGGCTTATATAGATGGCTTGTTTAACCTGGCTTATTTATATACTAAAACTAAAGATTACAAAAAAGCGCAAGCATTTTATTTGCAGTCCTTAACCTATTATCGCGGTCAGTTTGCCGACTATTTTGAAAGCATGAGCGAGGAGGACCCAATTAGCTCAGTATACTATTTTAGGCTACCGCTTTGATAGCTTTAATAGTTTTGTGATGAACTATACAAAGTTGTATCCAAAAGAAAACCATCAGCAATTATTAGCCACTTGTTTTGATTACCAATTATTTATTAAGTCACTTTTATTAAATAAGAGTATCAATACCCGCAAAGCCATTGCTAACAGTAAGGATACTGCTTTGATAAATACCTACAACCGTTGGATAGCAATTAAACAACAAATTTCGCAAAGCTTTAGAGATTTGGATTTGCAAGGTAGTTATTGGAACATGGCTGATATGGAAAAGCAAGCCAATAGTTTAGAACAAATATTAAAAGCTAAAAGTCAAGGTTTTGCCAGTAATAAAGAGTTGAGCTATAAAGATATTCAACAACAACTAAAAGCAGATGAAGCAGCGATTACGATTATGAGAGAATATCAACCTCTTAGCGATACAAGTTACGTAACAGAATATGTAGCGCTTGTATTAAAAAAGACAGATGCTTTTCCGACCTTGATTCGAATTGCCAGTAGCAATGATTTTGAAACCACTTATGTAAACGACTATATCAATCACATGTATGATAGAGTAGAGGATGCTGATTCGTATAACCGTTTTTGGAAACCTATTGCCGCTAAATTGCAAGGCATTACTAAAGTTTATCTCTCAGCCGATGGGGTTTACAATCAGGTGAATTTATATACACTACAAAATCCGGTAACTAAAAAATATGTGTTAGATGAAGTCAGCGTGAGCGTGTTACCGAACTTAAGTTATATGCTAAACGATACAAAAAGTAATTCTCAATACAGTGCAGAGTTGTATGGTTTCCCCGATTACGATTATGATTTTACTAAAAAAGTCAGTGCGCCTGTTGCTAGCGAACTTATTGCCAGCAGCCGTTATGGTTTATTTAAATTAGTGCCCTTACCAGGTACTAAAATAGAAGTAGAAAATATTGCTCAGTTTTTACAAAACACTAAATGGAACGTGAACATGTATCAAAAAGAATTGGCTTCAGAAGAACAACTCAAGAAAACTGTTTCGCCTAAAGTATTGCACATTGCTACGCATGGGTATTTTTTAAAAGACATTTATGATAAAGAGGATAAAAGCTTTTTAGGTTTCGAAGAATATAAAATTAAGAACAACCTCTTATTGCAATCGGGTATTATGTTAGCAGGCGCTTCTAAGTCTGCTAAAGATACCACCAACTCTGTTGCGCAGGATGGTATCTTCACCGCTTACGAAGCTTCCTTATTAAATTTAAGTAATACCGATTTGGTGGTGCTGTCTGCTTGCGAAACAGGTTTGGGACAAGATATGAATAACCAAGGCGTATTTGGTTTGCAACGTGCCTTTTATATTGCTGGTGCTAAAAATTTAATTATGAGTTTGTGGAGTGTGGATGATGATGCCACACAGATTTTAATGACGGAGTTTTATAAGGAGTGGAGTGTAAACCCTACACAACAATTCATTGCTAAAGCGTTTAACAAAGCGCAACGTGAAGTACGAAAAAAATATCCTCATCCTTACTATTGGGGAGCTTTTGTTTTGTTAGGGAATTGATTTGGTTTTTTAGCCACATAGAAACGAATTGCTGTGGAAAGTAGCCCTAGAAACCTACGGTTTTAAACAGAGTGCTATGTGACTATGTTGTTTAATGTTTTACGGTTATGTTTTGTTGGGGAATTGATTTGCGTGAGGGATTGAGGCATTGTTTGAGCTCTTTTATTTGTTCCGAAGGACAAATAAAAAGCGAGTGCCGAAAGCCCGATCCGCCAGCTGGCGGACACGCCCATAAAATATATATTATATGATTATGAGCTTTAAATAATTGTATTGTACTCTAATATTTATTTATTTATTTTTATAGGATCATTATGAAACTTACAGCCTTACATCATATTGCCATTATCTGTTCTGACTATCAAAGCTCAAAACAATTTTATACAGAAGTATTGGGTTTTGAAATTCAACAAGAAGTGTATCGTAAAGAGCGCGATTCCTATAAATTAGATTTAGCGCTAAACGGTACTTATTTAATTGAGTTGTTTTCTTTTCCAAATCCAAAAGCTCGTCCCACGCAGCCAGAAGCAACAGGCTTAAGGCATATTGCCTTTGCAGTTGATAGTATACAAGATGCCGTTAAGCACCTTCAAAGCTTTGATATTGCGGTTGAGCCTATCCGCATCGATGAATTTACAGGCAAGCAATTTACTTTTTTTAGAGATCCAGATGATTTACCGATAGAATTGTATCAGGTGGTTTAGGCTTAATAAAGACTATAGTTTGTCAGTTCGAGCGTAGTCGAGAACTTAATATAATTGAGTTATAATACACCTCAAACTGTTCGAGGAATTCAATTCTTTATCTTATCTTTATCATTAGAAATTAATCAATCCATTAAATGATCACATTCGTTAAGTTATTTTCTATCGCTGTGCTACTTTCGTTATTTTGTTTAAATACAAATTGTAAAAAAACAACTAAAATTTCATACGAAGGTTATGTGTATGATTCGCTGAGTAGCAAAAACCCAAAGGGTGTTGGAGGTGTGGTGGTTTTATTATCTGCTTGCAACGGCAAAGAATCTGGCAATACGTCACAATGTTTAGGAGATTTATTTACGGTTGAAAGTGCCACCACCGATGGAAATGGACACTTTAGTATTCAATCAACTACCAAATTAAAAAATCAATCCTTTTATGTAGGGATAGAAAATAGTCCGTATAGCGCCGCTAATATTGGTTATGCACTTTCTAGTTTACCAACTAAGCTGTACATGCGTAATTAAGCAAAGGTGCTTATTGTGTTTTACAATAGAGGTTCAAGATTTGCTTTTATATAAGCACAAAAATTATCAAAGTGTTTTGAGGTAGTTTGAACCGTAATGATATTCGAATTTTTTTGTATGTAAATTTGTTTTTCGTCTCCCTTTTTTAAAGTGAATTCCATTTTAGGGCTTGAGCTATAATGACTTCCAGTATCGTAGTCATAGTATTCGTATTGTATGGAGTAGAGTTGATTGGAAACATTAATTCTGCTAAAACTCTCACGAGTTGCTTGTCTGTCTTCGCAGGTGACATCTTCAAGTTTAAATTCAGGACATAAATTACCAGTATAAAACTGGCATAAGGTATTCATCTTTATAATGAAGCCAGTAGAATTGAAAAGTTCGTATTTCATTTTAAATACATATTCGTTACTCTTCTCCATGTTATAAAATTTTCTCTAAATCATTTAAATAATCTTGTTGCAAATCTTCGTGCAAACCATTGATTAACGTATTTATTTTTTTGAGTTGTTGCTCGTACATATTTATCAGCAACTGGCTTTTATGGTAAGGAATGCCTGATGCTTTCATTTTCTGACAAAAATAAATATGTAGTTCGGCTGCTGCGGCCTTATCGTCAAGGTATTTACAGTATTTGGTAATGATGCGTAAGAGTTTGCGTAAACTCTTTTTTACGTAATATAAGTTGACTTGTGTTTTTAATTCAATAAAGTGTTCGTCTATTTCAGCTTTCACAGCAGTAATAAAAGCGGATTTATCGTGCGCTTGAAATAGTAAATAATCTAAAAACTCTTTATTATCTTTTTTGTATTTGGCTAAGCTTAGGCAAAGTTCTACTAATTGCTTTTGTGGCAGTTCGTGTAATTCTTTTTTTAATTCGCTTATACTTGATACTTTCAATGTAAGAAGTTAGGGGTTAAAGAGTTTGTAAGTATAATAATTCCCAGCTTTATTTTCAATTTTAAGAAGTAGTAATCCTTTTTGGAACGAATTGAGATGGATAATTGTATGTTCTTCGAAAGAATTATTTTGATATACTAGTTTGCCATCGGTACTCACTATTTGAACGTTTTCTATATCCTGATAAGTTGCCTTAATAGAGATCGTACCACCATCAAAGTTTTGAGATATGATGTAATTTGATTGGTTTTTTAATTCCTTAACACCAACAGGGTAAATAGAGATGCAATCTGCAATAGAGTCGAGCTTACTATATTCGTTGACGTTATTGCTAAAAAAACAATTTAATTGTCCTGCACCATTAATTTGTGGTAGGGCGCCAGGCGTATTAATTAAACATAGTGAGCCAATTCCTTCTACCCAAATGGTTGTTTTGGTGTGAGAGGTTAGTGTATCTTCGGAGTGAAGGTAAAAGTAGCGATGGCTTTTATTTACTAATGGTTTTAATACAATTGAATCTACAATAAAGTTACCAGGGTATTTTGGATAAGGACTACCAGGGTTCGTAATGCTAATGGTATCGTTTACTTGAAGTGAAAAATCGTATAGTAGATAATCTTTAGCAGGCGGAGGATCGGCTAATAATCGCAAATACACCCTACGGCTAGCGGTATCTTCTCGTACCACAAAATTTTTTAGGTAATGAAATTTGTCTAAAAATGTGTAGTGTAAACCATTAATTAATGTATCGCCAATAGTATAATATTTATCAGTAGCACAGCCCGAATTACAATTAGTAACATGCCATTCGCCATGGTATTTAAGCATAGGGATGTATGCCTGAGAACGCATCACGTTTGAACATATCATAAAGCAAAGACCTACCATGATTAATTTTATATAACGAGGTTTATTTTCAATAGTCATATACATGTTTTGCTACGTAAATTTACTATAAATTACAAAGAGATTTACTAGAATACAGGTTTATTATCGTATTGCCAGCAATGACAATTGTCATTTTAAAATGGAGCTTATGCAAAAACGCTTACTAAGTCGGCATCAATCCGCCGTGGTCGTTTTGATTTAGAATCTAATAAATACCAGGTAGTTTTAATTTTAGCGATGATGGTATTTGTATCAACGTCATAAATGTCAACATATCTAAACGATTTTGCGCCATCGGGTTCTACCACCCATGTTTTGGCCAATAATTTGTTGTGTATAAAAGCTTGTTTTAAATAGTCAATTTCATGGCGACTTACTACCCACATGTATTTTTCATTCATTTCTTTAGTTGCTACAGAGGTCCAATGAGCAATGGCTACTTCTTGCACCCATTTTAAATAAGAAATATTATTAACGTGGTTTTGCTCATCAATATCAATGGGAAGAATGGTAATGGGATATTCAAATATTTTGTAGATCATGTGAGAAAAATAGTATATCTTAAAGATACAAAAAGTTTAAGTAGATTATAAAATTTATAGTTCCAATTATCATCCTTAACACTTTGTTATTCGTATATATACGCCATGAAGGGTAAACTAATATTGATAGCTATGTTCTTTAACACATTGTTGTTTTCGCAATCGAGCGATAGCACAGCTATTCCTAAAAAGTTAGAGAGCTATATTCGCTTTAAGTATGATAATGATTTTTTTAGTGCTACCGATCGATATTACACGCAAGGCATTCAATTATCGGTGATTCATCGGGTTATTAAATTCTCACCTTTTTCATACTCGCTAATTCGCTTAAATAAAAATGCCTTAAACTATTATGGTTTACATTTTTCGCAAGATTGCTTTACTCCAAAAAGCATTAGGTATGATACGTTAAATTATTTGGAACGACCATTTGCGGCTACTTTTTTTATGTCGCACACACTTAATTCACTAAACCCCGACAAAAAAATAGCATTACAAACACAATTAGATTTAGGAGTTATTGGGCCCTGTGCCATGTGCGAAGAGGAACAAAAGGCCATTCATCGGTCGTTGGTAAATATTCAACCATTAGGATGGGAAAATCAATTACAAACCAATTACATCATCAATTACCGAGCTAAGTTTGAAAAAGGATTATTTAATAAAAAGCATCGCGAAATTATTGGCGACGCAGCGGCGAGGCTTGGTACTTTATATACCGATTTTTCTGTTGGTTTAACAGGACGTATGGGTTTCTTTAGTGGCTACTTCAATAATTTGGGCATGGATAAATATGCCATAGAAAGAAAATCAAATTTTCAATTTTATGGTATATTAAAAGCTAATGTAAAAGCGGTTGCTTATAATGCCACCTTACAAGGTGGTATGTTTAATAATAAATCGGTTTACACTATTTCTGATAACAGAGTTACCAGAGTAGTGATGGAAGGAATGGCAGGTATTGTATTAACCTACAAGCGTATTGGATTAGAATATAGTAAATTTTACTTAAGCAAAGAATTTAAAGAAGGATTAGAACATCAATGGGGTAGGTGCGTAATAACCTATTGTTTTTAGTCGATAGATATCTTGTCGTATCTTTCTTTTGCCTCATTAATCATTCTCAACATTAATCCATTGTCTTTATCTAACAAGATATTAATAGAATAAGGATCATAGCACCAGCCTTCATTTCTAAAAACTTCGCTTCTTGATAAGTCACCTTTTTCATCAAAAGAAGTACATACTAAAACAGAACCGTTATAATTTTTGATGTCTGCATATTTTTTTGGTTCGTATTCGGTAACCGTCGTTTTTTCAAGATTTTTCGGATGTTCTGCATAAAATAGATACACTTTATTGTTTCTTACTAAAAAGTTGAATTCATTTAATTTATTAGCAGTAAACTTCGGAATAATTCTCATCCACTCTAATTTTCCAGTACTATTAAATTTCGAAACAATTAATTCTCTTTCGTAGGAGTTATAGCTATTATTTCCAGAGATAACATAGGAGTGACTTTCAATTAAATACACATTGCCATTAAAGGTGAAAATGTTTTCAAATGAATAAAACTTTTTTGCTGGACTTTCTTCTACCTTACCATCTCTATAAGTTAATTTATCTTTTACTTCTTTCGAAAAATAGTCAAAGCCTTTATTTTTCACTTCACTTGTTTTGCCATCAATGAAAAAAGAGTATACACCTACATCTTCTGTTTTACCTTCTTTTCTTTCTTTTCGTGTTACTACATCTTTGTAAATACCACAAAATACTAAGTTGTCGTTTACAAATTCAAAGGTGCCGTTTTTGATGTCTAATTTATCAAAAGGTAAAGGCGTTACCACAGATTTTGTTTCATCAGCTTGAATACTTGCTAATGCTAAGCCACCTATTTCTTCTTCAAAATCAATCATGTAATTAAATAAATAATAAAAATTTCCATTATTATTTATTCTATAATTTGAACTGCTAATCGTAGAACCTTTGTAACCATCAATAATTGTTTTTACTCCCAATTTCTTATAGCCATTGGTTTCATATATAGTAGCATCTACCTCAGAAGCTTTTTTAGGCCATTTGAATTCGTTGATAACAGCCATTTTTGATTTATCAGGAGAAAACGTTACATAAAAATTTCTTCCGTTCACTCCCCAAACATCTGTTTTTAATGCAGAGATTTGTTTTTGCTCGCCGATTTTTTTTCCTGTTTTTACATCGTACTCATTTAATAAAAAATATTTTATTTGTTCTTTTTTATCATAAGTGGAACTGAATGCCAAAAATTTATCACCAACTAAGTACATCTGCGATGTATTGCCCTCGTAGGGAGTTGTATACACAGGTAATAAAGTTTTAGGGTCAATTTTTTGAATAAAGTAAGCCACCGTTGTTGCTTTTTGTTTATATCTAAGTACATATATCCCATTGGCATCATTACTAATATAAGAATCAAATTTACCATCGTCTGATTTGAATTCTGGGCCTTGTTTTATGGTTGCTTTTTGAGAAAATAAAAAACTAGAAAGTAGAATAGTTAAGACTAATAGTGTGTTTTTCATAAGTTATTTTTTAAATAAATGAGGCGAATGTGAAATTTGTAGATAAATATAAGATTAATATTAATATTAATATAGGTCTAATTAAATTTAATCCAAACTAATCGTTCTCTTTTACCGCCTAATTCTGTAGCTAAAACTACATAGGATTTAGTTTTTTGATTGAAAGAGGAAACATTAACGTTAAATCTTAGTTTACCGTATTTTTCAGAATCGCTAAATACTTTATTGTATTCATAAAAGTTCTTATTAATACATAAAATCATAGGAACCATCACTTCTTTTTCGGTATTTCCAACTAAGTTTTCGTTTATGTTTTTTCCAATGTTCTTTGGATTTAAATTTAGGATCGTTACAATTTTATTATCTACTTCAAATGTTTTAAAATGGTAATAGTCTTTCTCAAATGAAAAGTATCGTGGGTGGTGTGGCATTGTATATTTGTTGCAATGAAACGAAAATTCATCTAAAGAACCTCTAAGCAAGCCATTTATGGTATGCTTGTATGGCGAGAATTGAGTTGAAATAATATCCGTTTTACTGTCACAAAATAAAAATGCGAACTCTTGCTGTGTTAATGAACTTCCGCCTTCAGGTTTATTGAATTTATTATAAACAGTTTGAAAAACGAAGGTGTTATTACCGAGCGAATCCGTATAAAAACTTTGTGGGAAGTTAGCAAAGGTGTTGTTATCTAATTTTATATCGGGATATAGAGATAGTGCTTTATTGATTGCCTGTGTATTTTTTATTTCATTTTCAGCACTAATTATAAAATCTTGTTTCGAAATTTTTAGGAAAATGTTGGTTACATCTGGTATTTTTCCATAGCTATCTTTTGGGTTGATACCAGACAAAAGCAAGTTTAATTGATTATTCTTATTGTCGAAATTAAACTGCCCTTTAATAGAATAAGTTGGATTATTTAAAAAATTAAGTTTGATGTCTTGTATGTGTTTTGTATCCATATTAAATTTTAATATCGATGCGATGTTTTGTGGAATATAATGAACCTCCGTCACCTTAAACCAACCTTTTTCTTCTGAATCTTTTGGTTTAAACTTTCTGTCAACAAGTAAATAAATACTTTCATCATCCATAATGGCGTCCAATAAATCTAGGTGGAAATAATTGTCAAATTTTTTTGAATGTTTTAATAGGAGTTGGTTGCTAGCTGAATTATAGACAGTGATATTTAGATGATATTGATTATCAAGCGATGAACCAACAATAATGCTGTACTTTGTTTTGGCTTGGTTTTCGATAATTTTAAAAAAGGATAAATCACGATTAAAGTAGGTGTAATCTTTTGGCAGATTAAATGAATAACAAATATCGGTATGTGTTTCTCCGGTATTTTGGTTTATAGATAATTTATAGAGATTAACAACACCATCTTTGGCTGCAGCATAAAACAAAACGGCATTTTTGTTTAACTCTATAAAGTCGATAACATATACATTATTAATGTCTTTAATGTTTTCTAGTTTTGTTTTTGTGGAGACTCTTTCCTCGTGGTTGTTATCATAGATTTTTAATAGTAACCCTTCTATCTTAGGCTCCATTTGAATCAAAACAGTGTTCCCACTATTTAATTCTAAAATAAATGAATTATAAAAGTGTGAAGTAACCTCAATTTGTTTTTCGGATACAGTATAAATTTGAGCGCAAATACTATTGCTAATCAGTATAAAAAGGAAACTTAATTTTTTCATAATCTGTTGTTTATGGAAATTCTTATTATATAAAAGCCTCCACTTTTAGCGGAGGCTTTCAATATAAATCAAGTTATATTATTTCTTTTTAGCAGCGGCTTTCTTTGCCGGAGCTTTTTTAGCTGCCACTTTTTTGGGAGCTGTTTTTTTACTGGCGGCTTTTTTTACTGCTGCTTTTTTGGTCGAAGTTTCTCCTGCTAGTTTTACCACTTTTGCTTTTTTAGGAGCAGCTTTCTTAGCACCTTTTTTATCAAATGCTTTTGGTACTTGCGCAATAATCATTGCTTTTACTTCATCTAAAGTTAAGGCTGCTAATTCGTCTGGGGTAAATTTACCACCACCATTTTTAATGAGTTTTAATTGCAGTTTCCCAAATTTAATTTGTGGTCCCCAACGTGCATTTTCAACTGATATTTTTTCTTCAGGCCAGTTTTGAATATAACGGTTCGCTTCTTTCTCTAATTTTTTCTCAATTAATTCATTGATATCATTTTGAGATAAATTATCAAAATCATAAGCTCTTGGTACATTAATAAACATACCATCATATTTAATAAATGGTCCAAAACGACCTTTACCTTTAGTTACGCCTTTACCTTGGTAGTGAGCTACTGGAGCATCAGCCTCTTCTTTTTCTTTAATAATTTCAATCGCTTTTTCCATATCAACCGTTAATGGGTCGATGGTACGAGGAATAGAAATAAAAGCTTCTCCTAATTTAATATATGGTCCAAATCTTCCCACAGCAACTACTACTTCCATACCATTGTATTCTCCTAAAGTTAAAGGCAATTTAAATAAATCTAAAGCTTCTTCTAAAGTAATGGTTTCAATACTTTGTGTTCTTCTTAAACTAGCAAATTTTGGTTTTTCTTCAGAGCCTTCAATCGTTTCTCCAATTTGCGCTAAAGGTCCAAAACGCCCCACACGCACTGATACTGGTTTCCCGCTTGCTGGATCAATACCTAATATTTTTTCGCCACTAGCACGTTCACTGTTTTCCGAAGTTGTTTCAACGGTTTTGTGAAAAGGTGTATAAAACTCTTTCAACATTTTTTGCCAGTTCAAATTGCCATCAGCAATCTCATCAAATTCTTCTTCTACTTTAGCTGTGAAATTAAAATCTAAAATAGTAGGAAAGTATTTTAACAAGAAATCATTTACCACCATTCCAATATCTGTAGGGAATAATTTTGATTTCTCTGCGCCTGTATTTTCAGTTTTTGTAGCTTTAGTTAAATTTTGTTTCACTAAAGTTAATTGCACGTATTCTCTTGGCGTTCCTTCTTTATCAGTCTTCTCAACGTAATTACGTTTTTGAACCGTACTAATCGTTGGAGCATAAGTTGAAGGACGACCGATTCCTAATTCTTCTAATTTCTTAACTAAACTCGCTTCTGTATAACGTGCTGGGTGATGCGTAAAACGTTGAGTCGCTGTAATTTCTTGGCTATCTAATTTTTCGCCCACTTTCATTGGAGGTAACATCGATGAATTTTCTTCGTCAGAATCTTCATCATCTGTTCCTTCCATATATACTTTTAAGAAACCATCAAATTTCAATACTTCACCTTGCGCTACAAATAATTCAGAAGCACCGCTCACATTTACTTTTGCTGTTGTTTTTTCTAACTCAGCATCGCTCATTTGAGAAGCAATGGTACGTTTCCAAATTAAATCATACAAACGTTGTTCGTTACGCTCTCCGTCAATTACCGTTCTATCAATGTATGTAGGACGGATAGCCTCATGCGCCTCTTGTGCACCTTTACTCTTGTTTTTATACTGACGAGGGTTGTAATATTTAGCACCGTAATTTTGATTAATAGCTTTGTTAGCTTGATCCATGGCTGTTTCCGATAAATTTACGGAGTCAGTTCTCATGTAAGTAATCTTACCTGCTTCATATAAACGTTGTGCCACTTGCATGGTTTGTGCAACCGAAAAACCTAATTTACGTGCAGCTTCCTGTTGTAAGGTAGATGTTGTAAAAGGTGCAGCTGGAGAACGTTTTGCAGGTTTTGTTTCTAAACTTTCAATCGTGTAAGAAGCTACTTTACATTTTTCTAAAAACGCTTGGGCTTCTGCTTCAGTTGTATAACGT
The DNA here is from genome assembly GCA_016711805.1 of Bacteroidota bacterium. GTDB lineage: Bacteria > Bacteroidota > Bacteroidia > B-17B0 > Aurantibacillaceae > UBA4416. The sequence goes on along the minus strand of JADJSH010000044.1, from coordinate 17,604 downwards.
TTATCTAATTCTGCTTTTAAAATTCCTGTTCCTACTTTAAATAAAGCAGAGACTTTATAAGCTGATGTGGATTGGAATTTTTGAATTTCTCTTTCGCGTTCTACAATTAAACGTACGGCTACAGATTGTACACGTCCTGCTGATAAACTTGGGCGAACTTTGCGCCATAAGATTGGTGATAATTCAAAACCAACTAATCTATCTAATACTCTACGAGCTTGTTGTGCGTTTACTAAATTAATATCAATTTCACGTGGATTTTCAATAGCCTTTAAAATAGCAGGCTTGGTGATTTCGTGAAAAACAATACGTTTAGTGTTCTTTTTTGTCAGACCTAAAGTTTCATATAAATGCCAGCTAATTGCTTCTCCCTCGCGATCTTCATCGGATGCCAACCAAATCATGTCGGCTCCTTTTGATAATTTTTTTAATTCTGCTATTACTTTCTCTTTATCAGGCTGTACTTCGTAAGTTGGAGTGAAATTATTCTCTATATCTACACCGAATCCTTTTTTTACTAAATCTCTAATATGTCCGAAACTAGATTTAACCGTAAAATCTTTACCTAAAAACCCTTCAATGGTTTTTGCCTTTGCAGGGACTCGACAATAACTAAATTTTTTGCCATGTATATATATGTATATTAAAAGTTCGCGTTTTAAAGCTAAAAATTGATCAAATTGTTGGATTTTTTAACCCGTTTTTTGGATTTTTATTGCCTTAAAAGTTTGCAAAGGAAAAAAATTTAATTCGAATAAACCTAATTTTTATTTTTATTGGACCAGTTTTTTGCGGTTTTGACTTCCGTTTTCGTTGTTTAAATATTTGATTTACAGAAAGATAAAATATTTCAAAAAAATATGGATTTAAGACTGTGAAAAATGGTTAACGTGTCATTTTGTCAGAACAAAGCCTTATCTTTGCGTTTTTATTGATATACATGGACAACAAAATAATAGACGAATCAAAACAAGGAGAAGCACTAGTTAGAGAGACCGAAAATAAGGGTGGAAAAAAGATGTTTTTGGAGAGCTACGGTTGCCAAATGAATTTTGCGGATAGCGAAATTGTTGCTTCTATTTTGATTGATAAAGGATATACCACAACAACCGATTATAAAGAGGCTGATTTAATATTTGTAAATACCTGCGCTATTCGCGAAAATGCAGAATCTCGTGTTCGTCAGCGTTTATACGATTACAAAAAAGTAAAAAAGACCAATAAAAATCTATTAATTGGAGTGTTAGGTTGCATGGCCGAACGATTAAAACATCAATTTTTAGAACAAGAAAAATTGGTGGATATGGTTGTTGGTCCTGATGCTTACCGCGATTTACCAAATTTAATTGCTGTTGCTGAAGGCGGACAACAAGCAATCAACGTCATTTTGAGTAAAGAAGAAACTTATGCGGATATTTCCCCAGTGCGTTTAGATCATAATGGCGTGAGTGCTTTTGTGAGTATTATGCGTGGTTGCGATAATATGTGCAGCTTTTGTGTGGTGCCATTTACTCGTGGTAGAGAAAGAAGTCGTGAGCCAGAAACCATTGTAAAAGAATGTCAAGAAGCGTTTGATAAAGGTTACAGAGAAGTAACTTTATTGGGACAAAATGTAAACTCTTATTTATGGAGCGGTGGCGGATTGAAGAAAGAAAATTTAACCGAAGAACAAAAAGCAAACTCAACCACTTTTGCCGAGCTATTAGAAATGGTAGCCTTAATAAATCCAGATTTACGTGTACGTTATTCAACCTCACATCCAAAAGATATGGGTGATGATGTGTTGCACATGATGGCGAAGTATGAAAATATTTGTAAATACGTTCACTTACCAGTACAAAGCGGGAACAGCGATGTATTAGAAAAAATGAATCGTGGTTACACGCGCGAATGGTATTTAGATCGTATAGCAGCCATTCGTCGTATTATGCCAGATGCAGCCATTAGCGCAGATATCATCACTGGATTTTGCGGAGAAACAGAAGAGCAACATCAAGATACGTTATCCTTAATGGAAGAAGTAAAATACGAATTTGCTTATATGTTCTCTTATAGCGAACGCCCTAAAACATTAGCAGAGCGTAAATACGAAGATGATGTTCCTGCGGAAGTAAAAAGTCGCCGATTAACTGAGATTGTTGATGCACAGCGCAGACATAGCGAGATTAGAACGAAAGAAGGATTAGGAAAAGTTTACAAAGTATTAGTAGAAAACGTTTCTAAAAAATCAGCAGACATGATGAGCGGAAGAAATTCACAAAACACGGTTTGTGTTTTCCCGAAAGGAAATTTAAAGAAAGGGGATTATGTGAATGTTTTGATTACGAGTTGTACGAGCGGGACACTTATTGGGGAATGCGTTTAAATGCAAGATAAAAGTATTAAGAAGTAAGTTTTAAGATTAAAGAAAGAATGACTCTGCAAGATATTAAGCAGAGGTTTGGAATAATGGGAAATAACCCATTACTTGAAAGAGCAATAGATATTGCACGTCAAGTTGCACCAACAGATTTGAACGTTTTAATTAACGGAGAAAGTGGAACTGGTAAAGAGGTATTTCCACAAATTATTCATCAAAATAGTTCTCGTAAACACGGACAATACATTGCCGTAAACTGTGGTGCTATTCCTGAAGGAACAATTGATAGTGAATTATTTGGGCACGAAAAAGGATCATTTACTGGTGCTCACGAAGCTCGTAAAGGTTATTTTGAAGTAGCAGATGGTGGAACTATTTTTTTAGATGAAGTTGGGGAGTTGCCATTAACGACTCAAGCGCGTTTGTTACGTGTTTTAGAAACAGGAGAATACATTAGAGTAGGTAGTAGTAAGGTTCAAAAAACGAATGTGCGTGTCGTTGCGGCTACTAATATTAATTTTAATGTCGCAATTGAAAAAGGTAAATTCAGAGAAGATTTATATTACCGTTTAAATACGGTGCCTATTAATTTGCCTCCATTGCGCGAGCGAAAAGACGATATTTATTTATTGTTTAGAAAGTTTGCGAGTGACTTCGCCACTAAATACAGAATGCCTGCGGTGAAGTTAACGCCTGATGCTGAGCATGCTTTAGTGAATTATTATTGGCCAGGAAATATTCGTCAGTTAAAAAATATTACGGAGCAAATTTCGATTATTGAAAAGGAGCGTGAAATTAATTTAGAAGGCATCCTACAATATCTTCCAAATTATCATACAAATACGTTGCCTGCTATAGCAAATTCAAGTTTTGGTAATTCTTCTAGTTCGTCGGATATGAACGAGCGCGATTTGTTATACAAAGTCTTGTTTGATATGAAAAAAGATTTGAACGATTTAAAAAAAGTGGTTCATGATATTGTACAAGTTGGCGGAAGTGCTTTAGGGTCATTACCAACTGATGATTTACAAACAATAGATCGATTGTATAACAACGAAGGCAATTTTCCAGTTGTTTCAAATGAAGTAAAAATTCATAATCCCATTATTGTAAAAGACCCTAATGGTTTTAATCAGCCTATTGTTGTTGAAGAGTCTTTATCATTACAAGATAAAGAGATTGATATGATTAAGAAGGCATTAAAGAAACATAAGGGTAAACGTAAATATGCTTCTCAAGAATTAGGAATTAGCGAACGTACCTTGTATAGAAAAATTAACGAGTATAATATTGAAGAGTAAAATGAAAAATATAACGATTGTTTTTTTGATATTGATTTCTTTGGCTTTTAAAGCCCAAGTTATTCCTTCATACGAAACCTTTAGTTTAAAAAACGGATTAAAAGTGTATCTGTTGCAGTATGGTAATATTCCAGCGATTAATGTAAAATTGGTTTTAAACCCAGGAAGGTGAACGAAACTCCTGGGCAACAAAATTATAGCGATATAGTTTCGAATGCTATATTGATGGGTAATGCCAAATATGATGCAGAATCTCAATCAAATAAGGCATTTGCATTAGGCACTGTCCTTTCAGCTTCTTCATCAAATGACAATACAACGGTGGAGATGAATATTTTAAGCAAAGATTTAGATGCAGGAATGGATTTAATGTCGGCCGCTGTTTTAACACCTACATTTCCTAAAGATAAAATCGATTTACTGATTTCTAGAAATATTGATTTTAATAGTCCCACTAAAATGGATATTGCTGAATTATCATCGGTATTTAGTAATTATTCTATTTTTGGATTATCAAATCCTTTAGGAAGATATTTTTATAAAACACAAATTCAAAAAATTACTCCAGTTATTATTAAAGAGTATTATGATTTTAACTTTACCCCAAAAAATGCCAACTTAATTATTTGTGGAAGTTTTGATGTAGCTGCCATTAAACCAATTATCGAAAAATATTATGGTTCGTGGAAATCAGAATTTGGTGGTGCTAATGGAGTGAGTTTAGAATCACCATCAATTAAAAAACGCGAGATAGGTTTTGTAAATAGAACAGGAGCTACACAATGTGCTTTGCAATGGAATAAAGTAGCTCCCGCAGTTACCGACAAAGATCAACTAGCATTTTCGCTTAGCTAATAGCATCTTTAACGAAGTATTATTTAAAGAAATTCGTGAAAAAGGAGGAAAGACTTATAGCATTAGTAGTTCACAAAGAAGTAGTAAATACTCTAATTTATTTTCTATTGCTTGTTCGGTAAGAAGTAATGAATTAGTGAATACGATTGAATTGTTTGATAAAACCATAGCAAATTTCAATACCACCTTAATTGATGAAGCAAAATTCAAAGAAACGGTTTATAAAAGAATTATTGCCATTAAAAAAATGGAGAGCCCGGACGAAGTATCCAATTTTTATAATCCCTTGGTTTATAATTTTGATAAACGAAAAAATATGATCAACGATTTAAACACTCTAACTGTGGATGACATTAATAAAGTGATTAAAAAATACTTTACACCTAACGTATATAAGTTAGTAATTTCAGGAGATGAATCAAAAGTTGCTGATCAACTAACAAAAATTAACAGTTTACAGAAGTTTACCGCTTCTGATATTGAAAAAGATAATTGATATTTACTAATCTTAAAAAAACAAACATTTATCATATGAAAATTTTAAAACTATCCTCTTTAGAAGGTCCAGTAAGCGAAGCCGTTAAATCTAAAACGGAGTTTTTGCGCCAGGAAGAACAAGTTACAGCAGTTCAAATGAAACATCCTGGAGCCACTTTAGCTAACTTAACAGAAGGATATAAACTTTATACAGGTACTTGTACTAACTGTCACGGTGCGAAAAGTATTTATAGAATTGCAGAGGCTAAATGGCCGCAGTTATTGATGATATGTCAAAAAAGCTAAGTTAACAGCTGCTCAAAAGATGATTTAACTAAATATATTTTGTCAATTAAAGCAACTCAACCCGTTGCAGGAAAATAATATTTGCATAATGAAACATAGCCAAATACTATTAGCTGAAATAAAGCAAGAAGCAATTGCTACAAGAAAATTATTAGAACTAGTTCCTTTTGATAAAAAAGAGTTTAAGCCTCATGAAAAATCAATGACCTTATTGCGTTTAGCAATGCATGTCGCCGAAATTTCAGGTTGGTGGAAAGAATGTTTATTACAAGATGAATTAGATTTTGCTAAAGGTAATGGAGAACCTAAAGTAATTAATTCCACTGCTGATTTAGTAGCGTTACATGACAAACATATCTTGCAGGCAGAAAAAATTTTAAATGAGGTTAATGAAGATGAGTTTGCTAAGCCATGGACCATGCGCGCAGGAGAAACTATCTTTTTTACAAAATGTAAATCAGAAGTAGTGAGAACATGGTGTATGAATCACCTATATCATCATCGCGCTCAGTTAGATGTTTATTTAAGATTACTGAACGTTCCATTACCAGGAGTTTATGGCCCGTCAGCTGACGCTCAAGGATAAATGAAAGAAGAACTTCTTCATACTATTTGGAAATATAAATTATTAGAGCAAACTCAATTTATAGGCTCTAAACAGGAGCATATTGAAGTTGTTTCAATAGGTGAACATAATCAGGACTCTGGTCCTGATTTTTTTAATTCAAAAATTAAGATTAATGATATTTTATTAGCAGGTAATGTTGAAATTCATATCAAAACATCCGATTGGCTAAAACATAATCATCAACATAATAAAGCGTACGATAACATTGTATTGCATGTGGTGTATGAACATGATGTAGAGTTACCACAAAATGAACAGTTTAATGTTTCGGTTTTGGAATTGAAGAAATACATTAAGCCTTCTTTATTGGAACAATACAATCAATTACAACTTTCTAAACAACCAATTGCTTGCGGTAAATCAATTACCAACGTTTCTGATATAGTTTGGAAATCGTGGTTAGATCGATTAGCAATTGAACGTATAGAGCAAAAAACTGCTTACATAGAACATTTATTTGAATATGGTAAACACAATCATGAAGATGCATTATATGTTTTGCTTTGTAGAAACTTTGGTTTTAAAATAAACAATGATGCTTTTGAATTATTAGGAAAAACGTTACCTTATTCTATACTTAAAAAATATGCAGATAATCCAATTCAACTAGAAGCCTTGTTATTTGGTGTTGCCGGATTTTTAGATGAATTGTTTTGAAGATAAATATCCTAAACAATTACAAAACGAATTTGAGTTTTTAAGACATAAACATCAGCTATTACCAATTAAAAAAGAAAGTTGGAAGTTTTCTAAAACACGTCCCATTAATTTTCCTACGATTCGAATTTCACAATTAGCAAATAGTATTGCTAAACAAAAATCATTGTATCATTTGATCGAAGAAAAACCAGATTTAAAAACCATTAAATTGTTTTTTGATATTGAACCAAATGACTATTGGAAAACACATTTTAAATTTGATGTTTTATCTGAAGAAAGTTCTAAATCATTAGGCGAAACTGCTTTTCATTCGATAGTAATTAATACTATTGTTCCTTACTTGTTTTTTATGTCAAAACATAATTTACAATCTGATTATGTAGAATATGCTTTAGATTTATTATCGCAATTACCACCGGAAATAAATACGAAAACAAAAGAGTTTTTGAAATTGGGAGTCAAAACAGAAAATGCCCTAGAAAGTCAGGCGCAAATCCAACTGTTTGATACACTTTGCACAAAAAAATTATGCCTTCAATGTAATGTGGCAGAATTTTTGTTGAAAAACTCTCGATAATGCGAAAATTCGCTTTCTGAATTTTGTACCTTTGTAGCACATGATAGATAAAATAAGATATTGGTTTGAACAACACGCCTTTGGTGTATGCGAATGGTGGGGCAAAAAATTAGGTATTAGAACGACTCACATTCGTATGTATTTTATCTATTTGTCATTTTTTACTTTTGGTTCTCCCATTATTATTTACTTCATTATGGCTTTTATTTTAGAACATAAAGAAAGTTTTAAGCCAAATACCTATCGCCGTCGCCGTAGCGTTTGGGATTTGTAATATAATTTCAATTATTTTTATTAATTTGGTAATGTTATGTTTAACGTTTTCAAATCCTATTATCGATTTTATGCACCGTTATTAATTCTATTGTCTGTATGGGGTAATAGGAACTATTGGTTACATTGTTATTGACGATTATTCTTTATTTGACGCCTTTTACATGACCGTAATTACGGTGGCAACTGTTGGGTATGGCGAAGTTGCTCCTTTAAGTCATGCTGGTAAATTATTTACAGCATTTCTTATTATCACAAGTTTTGGTACATTTGCTTACGCAGTTTCATCCATTACTAAATTTGTAATTGATGGAGAATTTAACGAGTTTTTTAAAAATAGAAAATTGAACGCAACCATTGATAAAATATCTGATCACGTTATTATTTGTGGCTATGGTCGTAATGGACGCCAAGCGGCTCAAGTTTTAAAAAAACATCATAAACGTTTTGTAGTTATTGAAAATAGCACAACACTTACGTCTACTCTTAATCATAAATTTAGTGAGTTGGTTATAACGGGTGATAGTACACAAGATGAAGTATTAATCAAAGCAGGCATTTTAAGAGCAAGAGCCATTATTACTACTTTGCCAGTTGATGCTGATAATTTGTTTATTGTACTTTCTGCCCGTAACTTAAATAAAAACTTAACTATTATTTCACGTGCTAGCGAAGATAATTCGGATACGAAATTAAAAATTGCTGGCGCTAATAATGTAATTATGCCTGATAAGGTAGGAGGTGCACACATGGCCTCTTTGGTAATGAAGCCAGATGTGATGGAATTTATTGACCATATTACTGCTGAGGGAGGTGATAATATTAGTTTAGAGGAAATTTCCTTTGAAAGAATTCCTGATGAATTAAAAAACAAAACACTGAAAGATTTAGAAATAAGAAATCGTTCGGGTGCTAATATTATTGGATACAAAACTGCAAAAGGGGAGTATATTATTAACCCAAGTGCCGATACTTTAGTGATTCCAGATTCTAAATTATTTGTATTAGGGACACCAGAGCAAATAGCTGCTCTTAAAAAAATCCTGAGTTAAGTCAGTTTTTCCGAACAAATTATTGAATTTATCGACAAATCGGAGTTTTTTAACAAATAAAATAGTCAATTGGTCTGTTAATTGCATTCAGTTTTCTGATTTTTTGTATAAATTTAACAGTTGAAAAACATGGTTATCATTTTACCAGAAAACTAAACAAATATATTTTAGATCATCTAAAACGGAATCTCAATTCGTCTTACGAATTAAAAAACAATAAATAACTACATATGAAAAAACTTTTATTTACTTTATTAATTGGCATCACAAGTTTAGCTTATTCACAAGCGCCACAAAAAATTAGTTACCAAGGGGTGGCACGTAATGCATCAGGAACAGTATTGGCAAATCAGCCTATTGGAATAAAGTTTGATATTCATCAAGGCTCTGCCTCTGGTGCAATTGTATTTACAGAAACGCATACTGGAGTTTCAACTAATGGATTTGGATTGTTTACTACTTACATAGGTTCAATAAGTAATTTATCAGTAATAAACTGGGCCACAAATTCATATTTTATTGAAGTATCTATTGATCCAAATACGGGAACATTTAGTTCTTTAGGTTCTCAACAATTAATGAGTGTACCTTATGCTTTAAATGCTGGTTCAGCTCCAGCACCAGCGGTTTTCTTTTACCAATAATATTTTATCTGTTGGAGGTAATACAACAACAATTCCTGCAGGAACAACTTATACTGGAGGTACAGGAATTAATGTTGCAGGAAGTACTATAATAAACACAGCACCTGATCAAACTATAACGATTACACCTGCTGGTTCTGCATCTGTAACAGGAACATATCCAAATTTTATAATTAGTACGCCTATCGTTCAAACATATACGGCAGGAAATGGTATTGATATTAATGGAACAGGAGTTATTACGGGAACAGCAAATATTTTGGGAACTGGTGCAACTAGCGTAACTGGTACTTATCCAAATTTAACCATTAATACTCCAACCGTTGCCCCAGATCAAATTGTTAGTATTACTGGTGTGAATAGTGCAACAGTAACTGGAGCTTATCCAAACTTTACAGTAAATGTTCCTAGTGGTTCAACTTTGCCAAACGCTTTAAGTGGACAGTTTTTATACAATACAGGAACAGTTTGGGATACTTTACCAAGAAATAACTTATATTTTGATGGAACTAATTTTGGTATTGGAACAACTTCTCCTCAAGCAAATTTTCATGTAGTTGGCGCTGGTAAGTTTGATGCAAGTGTTTCTACTCCTCATGTATTTACAAATACATTAACGGTAAGTGGTGGTACATTAGGTCAAGTTTTAACAAGTGATGCATTAGGTAATGGTACCTTTCAAAATTTACCCGCAGCACAAACGCCAACAATTACAAGTACTGGGATAGCGGTTGTAACTCCAACTACTGGGAATACATTTAATGTTGATGTACCACAACCAACTTTAACTTATAACACTACCGGTAATGTTTTAACTTTAACTCAAGGTTCATATTCTACTACTGCAGCTTTAACAGGAACAGGATCAAGTACTATCAATATGGCCGCTACGGGTATCGCGAGTGTTTCTCCAACTTCGGGAAGTGCATTTACAGTTAGTGTTGCTTCGCCAACGTTTACTCCAAATGGTCCAACAACCATAACTGGTTCTTATCCAAACCTAACCATAAATTCAACAGCAAGTCCTTCAACTACTTTAGTGCAAGGAAATAATATTTCTTTAAATCAATCTGGAAATACTTACACGGTAAATGCGCCAGCATATTCTATAAGTTCAAATTCAAATACATTAACATTAACCAATGGTACGGTTGTTTCTACTGCTACTGTTCCTGCTAGTTCAAGTTATTCTGGCACACCAAATAATATATCTATTACAAGTAATAGTATAAACTTAGTTTCAACAGGTGTTGCGGCAAACAATTATGGGGCTAATGCTACCAATGCTGTTCCTACATTTTCAGTAGATAATTTTGGAAGGTTAACAACTGCAGCTCAATATACACCCAACGTTGCGGGAGATGTAATTGGTTCAATTAATACATCAACTGTATCAAAACTAAGAGGTGTGAACATTTCAACGGTTGCCCCAACAGCAAATCAAGTATTGCAATTCAATGCTGGTTCATGGGCACCATCTTCAATTGCTTCACCAACGATTACAGGAACAGGTGTTGCAACTGTAAACAATGTTTCTCCAAATTATACAGTTAACGTTCCAATGTCCATTTACAATAATAATACTGGTGTATTTACTACAGGAACACAAACTATTGCAGTAACGCCAACATTATCATTAACAGGAACAACATTAACTTCAGGTCCTGCAACTAACTCTGTAAACTTAGCTACATTGCCAGGTCTATGGACTGCACCAACAGCAACTTCGGTTGTAACAACAAACTCAATTAGTCTTGTTGGCATAGGTACAAATAATCCAACATATAAGCTAGATGTTTATGGCACAGGTTCGGTGCCAGCAACCATACATGGTTATAATTCGGGAGCTACAGTTTCATCAACAGGTGTTTTCGGTGAAAATCCTAATAACGGTATTGGTGTTTACGGTCAAAGTGGTTCGGGTGCTGGTGTATGGGGGAAATCTACTACAGGTGCAGGTATTTATGGTGAATCTACAAATGGAGATGGAGGAAAATTCATTTTATCGAGTAATACAACAACTGCTAATGCTGTAAATGCTCAAACGAATGGTTCCGGTGTAGCATTATTTGCTAAATCATATAACGCCACAGCTTTAGCCGCTAAGTTTGAAGGAAATACAGAAATTCTTCATTCTGCAACTACCGCTAATCCAACGATGCATTTAAGAGAAACATCAGGAGCATTAAGTAGAATTAAGTTCTCAAATACAGGAGTAGCAAATAAATATTTTGAAGTTGGTGCAAGTAATAATGCAGCGAATAATTTTTCGGCATACAGTGTTAGCTTTTTTGATGGCACAAATTATAAATCTAGATTTTTGATTTATGGTGATGGAAAAACATCTATTAATAATATGCATGCACCATTGACTACTTTTCATGTTATGGATGATAATGCAACTTCACCTGGAATTGCGGCAGAAGGTTTTGGTTTTTCTGGACAAATAAATTTGACTAGAAATAATCCTTTAGGCGTTTCGCCTACTTATACAAGAGGAGCTGTTATTGCAGCACAAGAAATTGGTAAAATAAATTTTTCAGCTTATGACGGTACAGGGTATGGAGATGGAGCTAAAATTTATGCTAGAGCATCCGAAAACGTAACCAATACAAGTAAGGGAACTGATTTGTTTTTTGCAGTTGTACCTAATACTACAAATAGTAATCAAGAACTTTTAAAATTAGGTAATGATGGAATTGTGACAGTTAATCCAAATAACATTTTTAATAAAGCAGCATTAGATGTAAAAGGTAGATTAAGAGTGGATTCTTCTTTAACTATGGCGGCTTATAATACTCCACCGAATACATCTTTTGTAAATGAAGGACGTATTTATTACGATAGACCAAGTAATAAATTTAAAGTATCAGAAAATGGAGGTGCTTTTGTAGATTTAATTTCAGGCGCTGGTCTATCTCCATGGATTCAGGGTTCTGGTATTGTTACTCAAGCTAATTTAACGGATAAAGTAGGAATTGGAACTAATACTCCAAATGCATCATTAGATATAAAAAATAATGCTGCTAGTTTAGATGGATTAGCATTAGATATTAATAACGTTTCAAATGGAAGTAATGGATTGCAATTAAGACATTTTGGTGTTGGTAACGCGGCTTATATCGAAGTTAATAATACTGGTAGCAGTGCAAAAGCAATTGAAGCATCTACAAATGGCATTGGTGCAGCTATTGGTGCAACAAACTTAGGTTCAGGTTCGGCAGGTATTTTTACGATAAGTAACGCTACAAATACAGCTGCAGCATTATATGTTAGTACAAATGGAACTGGTAATGCTATTTATGCGGCAAACAATAGTTCAACAGCTGTAACTGCTGATTTTGCAAATTCGAGTGGAGATGTTGTTAGAGCAATTTCTTCGGGTGGTGGAAGAGCATTGATCGCTTCCTCAAATAGTAATGGAACTGGTGCAGTTGATATTACAAACACTGGAACAGGAGCGGCTTTAGTTGCGTATAAAAATTCAGGTACCACTGGAGGTAATGTTGCTAATTTTGCAAATAATTCAAATACAAACGGAGCAGATGTTTTACGCGCACATAATACAGGTACTGCCGCCGCTATACATGCTTCAAATAATGCCGTTGATCCTGCATCTGCTTTATCTTTATGGGTTGAAAACGGACATGTTAAAGCTACGCAAGCAACAGCTGCAGTAGTGACTACAGTTACAGCAACCGGTGGTTTAAGCGCTACAGGTGTAACACTTACATTAGGAACTTGTAATGACGTTAAAGGTTCTTTATCGGCAGTTTGTACAACTACAGGAATGATAAATCCGGGAGGGCAAGTCACCTTCAGAGTATCTTTTAATAAATCTTATAGTGTAAATCCTACGGTTGTTGTTACACCAAATACGGATCCTGGTCAAATGTCTTACTATATTTCAACCATAAATACAGGTTTTTTTAACGTTACATTTAAAAATAATACAGCCGCCAATTTATCTGGACCTTCTTTTACTTTTGGCTTTAATTATATAGTAATTGAATAACATGAAATATTTAATCATTATCATATTTATTTTTGGAATTGTTGTCAAACAGTTTGCTCAAATCGCTCCGCAGGTTATAAATTCTGCTGGAGGAGGTGGAGCTGTTGGCTCTTCGGGAGTTGAGGTGTATTATAATATTGGTGAGCCAATTATTACAACTATTAGTAATTCTAATAATGTGATTACTCAGGGTTTTTTGCAGCCAGACATTGTGGGTAATTTAGATTTAAGTATAACAACATTGCATCAAAACGAAAGTTGCTTAAATAAAAATGATGGTTTCATCTCTTTAGTTTTAAATACAGCACCTAGTTCCGCAATTCAATTAAAATATATTTGGTCTCCTTCAACGCTTTGTCCAAATCAAAATTGTTTAACTATTGATAGTTTAGCGCCTGGTAATTATAGCATTACTGTTTTAGGAATTAATTCGAGTAGTGTTGTTATTGATTCCGTTTTATTTAACTACACCGTTTTGCCTAGCACCGATCCTTGTCAAATAACTGTTTATAATGGTTTTACACCTGATGGTGATGGATTAAATGATAATTGGTTAATTGAAAATATTGAAAATTTTCCAAATAATACGGTTACTATTTTTAATAGATGGGGAAATAAATTATGGGCTACCGAAAATTATAATAACTCGTCTAATGTTTGGGATGGTAAAACTCAAAGTGGTGCAGTGTTAACTAGTGGAACTTATTTTTACATTATTGAATTAGAAAACGGAACTGGTATTAAAAAAGGCTGGGTAGAATTAACAGGGAAATAATTAAATGAAAAAAAATAGTTGGGTCATATTATTACTGATATTAATTTCAATAGGAAGTTATGCTCAAATTCCTAATCGCGGTTGTGGAACTCATGTGCCAACAACTCAATATGATTCTTTATTTCAACAGAAAATAATTGATTATTTAAATACGACTACGGCAGCTAGTAGGGTTCAATCAACCTTTCAAATCCCTGTTATTTTTCATATCATTCATGGTGGCCAAGCAATTGGGACTTATCCAAACATTAATCAAGCTCAGTTAAATTCCCAGATACAGGTTTTAAATGATGATTATTCAGGAATTGGTTTTAATACCGGTACGTATCCAGCAACTGCATTTCAAGCATACGCAACTAATACTGCTGTTGCGGCTGCAAGTAAAGATGGATTAGGAAGAATAGGAATTTCTAATACAGGTATTTCATTTTGCTTAGCATTAAAAGATTCGTTAGGAAATGTGTTACCAGAACCTGGTATCGAAAGAAGAAATTGGAATAGTATTTCTGGAGCCACTAACCCATCATCGGCTGCTACGGCAGCTAATTTAACGACTCTAATGGACAATATAATCAAGCCTGCGACGATATGGAGTCCTAATAAATATTTAAATATTTGGGTGACTGATGTTGCCGCTGCAGTCGGTTTATTGGGCTACGCTACATTCCCCCCTTTATCTGGATTGACTGGAATTTCAGGTGCAGGAACTGCCACTACAGATGGTCTATGGTGTTGGGCCAAAGCCTGCGGCTCACAAAATATTTTTGCTTCTGGAGTTTATTCTGCACCATATAATTATGGTAGAACTTTAACTCATGAAATATCCCATTATTTAGGAATTAGACATGTTTGGGGTGATATTTCATGTGGTAATGATTTTTGTAACGACACTCCTGCTGAACAAGCAGGAACTAACGGTTCACCAACATATCCATACTTGCCAAATATTTGTACAGTAACAGTACCTCCAACTGGTCCAGAAGGTGTTATGTTTATGAATTTTGCTGATTATACAGACGATGCTTTTATGTATATGTTTACCGAAGATCAGAAGACTAGGATGCAAACAGCAATGACTAATAGCCCTTATAGAAACCAATTGGGAACTCATGGGTTTTGCTCTCCAACCGCCACTATTCAGGCTGGTTTTTCATTATCAGCAACCATAATCAATCAAGGACAATCGGTTAATATTACAGATTTGTCTACAGCTTCTAACGCTATCACATCATGGAATTATGTTTGTGTAGCATCTACGCCTTCATTAAGTGCTTTACAAAATCCTACACTCACATTTAATACAGCGGGTATTCATACCATATCATTAACAGTTACTGCCGCTGGATTAAATTCAATCCACTAAAAACAATACAAGTTAATGCGTGTCCTATTCCTACAGTAAATGTAAATTCAATCAATCCAACATGTGCAGGTGCTTGCAATGGTTCTTCAACACTAGTATCAGTAGTAGGAAGTGGAGCTCCATATACTTATTCGTGGACGCCAGCAGTTTCATCCTCATCAGTTGTTTCTGCATTATGTGCAGGAGTTTATACTTGTGTTGTTACAAATAGTTGTGGAGTTTCAGTTACAAAACCAATAACGGTAATCCAGCCGTCTTCGATGACAGTAACTATAATACCTTCAAGTACTGTAGTTTGCGCAGGTAATGGTGTTGATTTAACAGCCTCTGTTGCAGGCGGCACTGGAACCACATACAGCTATAATTGGAGTAATGGAGCTTCTGTTAGTTCTACTTCAGTGATTCCAACAATAACACCTTCAGTAAATTATACAGTTAATGTTCAAGATTTAAATGGATGTATAAAAACTTCTGCTATTACAATTAGTGTAAATCCCATCCCTTCTATAACTGTTACACCAAATAACCAACTATTTGTGCTGGGAAAACGACTACCGTAAATTTATCGGGGAGCACTTAATTTTACAACTAATCCAGGTGATATTACAGCATCGTCATTTACTAAGTCCAACAGTTACAACAGTATACAACATAACCGGAAGCAGTCCTTTTGGTTGTATAGGTACCCGAACCGATTCTATTAAAGTTGTCAACCCGCCAACTATTTTCTCTACAGTGAGCTCTAATACAGTTTGTATAGGCTCATCTATAACGTTTTCAAATTCAGGAGGAGCGAGTTATACATTAAGTCCTTCAGCTTTTACAGGTAATACAATTAGTATTAATCCAACGGTTTTAGGAACTACTGTTTTTACGGTTACAGGCGCTGGGCCATTTGGTTGTATTAATACAAAAACAATAAGTGTTACAACCTTTAGTTTGCCTCTTGTTTCAATTACTCCATCTAATACAACAATCTGTGCTGGCCAACCAGTAGTATTAAATGTTAGTGGTGCCAATACTTATACTTGGACAACTGGTTCATCGCTCAATGTTGTTTCTGTAACACCTTCGGCATCTACTTCATATTCTGTTATTGGTGCAAACTCTTTTGGTTGTCAAAATTCGGCAAACGCTACAATTAATGTTTTAAATACGCCCGTTGTTACTATTAATACGCCGTCAACCAACGTTTGTTTTGGATATACAATGACAGTTGCAGCTAATGGAGCTTCAAATTATAATTGGTCAACAGGTGCTACAACCAACACAACTATCATTCAACCTTTTTCAAATACAACGTATAGCGTGGTGGGTACAAATGGTGGCTCATGTTCTGATACTGCTCTTTTATCTTTATCTGTTATGCCTTTGCCATCAGTATCCGCGTCTGTTAGTCATACAATGGCGTGCGTGGGACAAAACATTACTTTAAATGCTAGTGGAAATGCAACACAATATGTATGGAATCCTGGGTTGATATTTGGAGCAAATCCGGTAGTTCAAATATTTACGCCTACTACGTTTACTGTTTTAGGAACAGGAAGTAATGGTTGTGCTTTTTTCAGTACAGCTTTTGTGGATGTTCAAAATGGGAATGCGGTTATTCCTGTAGTTACGCCTAGTGCTGTTTGTGTTGGTGATACAGCTATACTATCCGTTATTGGAGGCACAATTCCTATGTGGAGTGCAAATGTTATTCCAAATACAAGCTATGTTACTCCCTCCTCGCCAACCAATTATACGCTTAGTGCCATAGATTTTAATGGCTGTGTATCGGATGTCGTATTTACCGTTGATATTAATTCGAGTTGTGATGTGATTGTGTATAATGGATTTACACCAAATGGTGATGGAGTAAACGATTTTTTTGTAATTGATAATATTGAGAAATATCCAAATAATAATGTTCACATTTTTAATCGTTGGGGTGATAAAGTATTTACCACCTCAAAATATAATAATACCAATAATAACTGGGATGGAAAATTTAATGGCAAGCCTGTTACATCAGGTACTTATTTTTATTTAATTACGAACGATAACGGCAAGGTATTGAAAAAAAGTTGGTTAGAAATTACAAATTAAAAGAGATTATGAGAAGAATATTATTAATACTTACTTGTGCTTTGGCTTTGCCATTGTTGGCTCAGCAAGATCCACAATACAGTCAATACCAATTTAATCAAATGGTAATTAACCCTGCTTAGCAGGGCACAAAAGATGCCTTAAGTGCAGTACTTGACATTAAACAGTCGAAGTGGGTTTATTTGGTGCCTTTCTACCAATCCTTTAGTTTTCATGGACCATTAAAGAAAA
>JADJSH010000043.1 GCA_016711805.1 Bacteroidota bacterium | reverse complement strand
TAAATGCGCCAGCATATTCTATAAGTTCAAATTCAAATGCAGTATTAACCAATGGTACGGTTGTTTTTCTGCTACTGTTCCTGCTAGTTCAGAACATTTTGGCACACCAAATAATATGTCTATTACAAGTAACCAAGTATAAACTTGAATTTCAACAGGTGTTGCGGCAAACAATTATGGAGCTAATGCTACCAATGCTGTTCCTACATTTTCAGTAGATAATTTTTTGGAAAGGGAGTTAACAACTGCAGCTCAATATACACCCAACGTTGCGGGAGATGTAATTGGTTCGAATAATACATCAACTGTATCAAAACTAAAGAGGTGTGAACATTTCAGCAGTTTGCCCCAACAGCAAATCAAGGGTATTGCAATTCAATGCTGGTTCATGGGCACCATCTTCAATTGCTTCACCAACGATTACAGGAACAGGTGTTGCAACTGTAAACAATGTTTCTCAAATTATACAGTTAACGTTTCAATGTCCATTTACAATAATAATACTGGTGTATTTACTACGCAGGAACACAAACTATTGCAGTAACGCCAACATTATCATTAACAGGAACAACATTAACTTCAGGTCCTGCAACTAACTCTGTAAACTTAGCTACATTATAGTCTATGGACTGCACCAACAGCAACTTCAGTTGTAACAACAAACTCAATTAGTCTTGTTGGCATAGTGCAAATAATCCAACATATACAAGCTAGATGTTTATGGCACAGGTTCGGTGCCAGCAACCATACATGGTTATAATTCGGGAGCTACAGTTTCATCAACGGGTGTTTTCGGTGAAAATCTAATAACAGTATTGGTGTTTACGGTCAAAGTGGTTCAGGTGCTGGTGTTAAGGGGAAATCTACAGGTGCAGGTATTTATAGGGCGAATCTACAAATGGAGATGGAGGAAAATTCATTTTATCCGAAGTAAGTAGACAACTGCTAATGCTGTAAATGCTCAAACGAATGGTTCGATTAACAGCATTGTTGCTAAATCATATAACGCACAACTTTAGCCGCTAAATTTGAAGGAAATACAGAAATTCTTCATTCTGCAACTACCGCTAATCCCCAGATGCGTTTAAAGAGAAACATCAGGAGCATTAAGTAGAAATCAGGTTTTCAAATACAGGAGTAGCAAATAAATATTTTGAAGTTGGTGCAAGTAAGCTAATGCGGCGAATAATTTTTCGGCATATAGTGTTAGCTTTTTGATAGCACAAATTTATAAATCTAGATTTTTGATTTATGGTGATGGAAAAACGTCTATAAACAATATGCATTCAGCATTGACTACTTTTCATGTCATGGATGATAATACAACTTCACCTGGATTTGCGGCAGAAGGTTTTGGTTTTTCTGGACAAATAAATTTGACTTGAAATAATCCTTTAGGCGTTTCTCTACATATACAAGAGGAGCTGTTTTTGCAGCTCAAGAAATTGGTAAAATAAGTTTTTTCAGCATATGATGGTACGGGAGTATGGTGATGGAGCAAAAATTTATGCTAGAGCATCGAAAACGTAACCAATACAAGTAAAGGGACTGATTTGTTTTTGCAGTTATTACCTAATACAAATAGTAATCAAAGAACTTTTAAAATTAGGTAATGATGGAAATCGTGACAGTTAATCCAAATAACATTTTTAATAAAGCAGCATTGAACAAGGTAGATTAAGAGTGGATTCTTCTTTAACTATGGCGGCTTATAATACTCCACCGAATACATCTTTTGTAAATGAAGGACGTATTTATTACGATAGACCAAGTAATAAATTTAAAGTATCAGAAAATGGAGTGCTTTTTGTGGACATTTAATTTCAGGCATAGTCTATCTCCATGGATTCAGGGTTCTGGTATTGTTACTCAAGCTAATTTAACGGATAAAGTAGGAATTGGAACTATTTACTCCAAATGCATCATTAGATATAAAAAATAATGCTGCTAGTTTAGATGGATTAGCATTAGATATTAATAACGTTTCAAATGGAAGTAATGGGGATTCAGACATTTGGTGTTGGTAACGGCTTATATCGAAGTTAATAATACTGGTAGCAGTGCAAAAGCAATTGAAGCATCTACAAATGGCATTGGTGCGGCTATTGGTGCAACAAACTTAGGTTCAGGTTCGGCGGGTATTTTTACAGATAAGTAACGCTACAAATACAGCTGCGGCATTATATTCATTAGTACAAATGGAACTGGTAATGCTATTTATACGGCAAACAATAGTTCAACGGCTGTAACTGCTACTGATTTTGCAAATTCGAGTGGAGATGTTGTTAGAGCAATTTCTTCCCGGGTGGTGGGAAGGGCATTGATCGCTTCCTCAAATAGTAATGGGAACTGGTGCGATTGATATTACAAACACTGGAACAGGGACGGCTTTGAATTGCGTATAAAATTCCAGAGTACCACTGGAGGTAATGTTGCTAATTTTGCAAATAATTCAAATACAAACGGAGCAGATGTTTTACGCGCACATAATACAGGTACTGCCGCCGCTATACATGCTTCAAATAATGCCGTTGATCCTGCATCTGCTTTATCTTTGTAGATTTGAAAACGGACATGTTAAAGCTGCACTGAAACAACAACTGCAGTAGTGACTACCAGTGCAACGGCGATGTGGTTTAAGCGCTACAGGTGTAACACTTACATTAGGAACTTGTAATGACGTTAAAAGGTTCTTTATCGGCAGTTGTACAACTTTGGAATGATAAATCCGGGAGGGCAGAGTCACCTTCAGAGTATCTTTTAATAAATCTTATAGTGTAAATCCTACGGTTGTTGTTACACCAAATACGGATCCTGGTCAAATGTCTTACTATATTTCAACCATAAATACAGGTTTTTAACGTTACATTTAAAAATAATACAGCCACCAATTTATCTGGACCTTCTTTACTTTTGGCTTTAATTATATGGTAATTGAATAACATGAAATATTCAATCATTATCATATTTATTTTGGAATTGTTTGTCAAACAGTTTGCTCAAATCGCTCCGCAGGTTATAAATTCTGCTGGAGGAGGTGGGGCGTGTTGACTCTTCAGGAAATTGAGGTGTATTATAATATTGGTGAGCCAATTAAAGCCACAACTAATAATAATTCTAATAATGTCATTACTCAGGGGTTTTTACAGCCGGACATTGTGGGTTATTTAGATTTAAGCATAACCATTATTGCCTCAAAACGAAAGTTGTTTAAACTGAAAAGATGGGTTTTCATTTCTTTAGTTTTAAACACATCACCTAGTTCAGTGCTATTTAAACATATATATTTGGACTCCTTCAAAACGCTTTGTCCTACACAAAATTGTACTTAAGTTTGATAGTTTAGCTTTTGGTTATTATAGTGTTACTGTTTTAGCAATTAATTCGAGTAGTGTAGTTATTGATTCGGTTTTTGTTTAATTACATCGATTGCCTAGCACCGGTCCTTGTTTATTAACTGTTTTAGTGGTTTTACATCAGATGGAGATGGATTAAACGATAATTGGTTAGTTGAAAATATTAAAAATTTTCCAAACAATACGGTAACTATTTTTTATTAGATGGGAAATAAAATTTGGAATACTTCAAATTACAATAATGTTTCTAATGTCTGGGATGGAAAAACTCAGGCGGTGCCGTTTAACAATTGGTACTTATTTTATATTATTGAAATAGAAAATGGAACTGCTATTAAAAAGGTTGGGTTGAATTATCGGAAAATAAAACAATGAAAAATATAGTATGGGTCATATTAATTTGAGCTTAATTTCGCTCGGTAGTTATGCTCAAATTCCAAATCGCGGTTGTGGTACTCATGTTCACAGCTCAATATGATTCTTTATTTCAACTGAAAATAATAGATTATTTAAATAACTAGTTCGGCCGCTAAAGTAGGGTTCAAACAACCTTTCAAATCCCTGTTATTATTCGTACATTCATAATGGTCAGGCAATTGGGACTTATCCTAAACATTAGCTCGGGAACAGTTAAATTCTCGGGTCCAAGGATTTAAATGATGATTATTCAGGAATTGGTTTTAATACTGGTACTTATCCTGTAACAGCTTTCAAACCTATGCTACTAATACGGTTATTGCAGCCGCTAGTAAAGATGGTTTAGGAAGAATAGGAATTTCAAATACGGGTATTTCATTTTTGTTAGCAGGCAAAGATTCGTTAGGAAATACTTTACCAGAACCTGGAATGAAAGAAAAAATTGGAATAGAATTTCTGGAGCAACTAATCCAACATAGCTTTTACAACTGCCGCAATTTAATGCATTTATGGACAATGTCAAGTAAAGCCAGCAACGATTTGGAGTCCCAATAAATATTTAAATATTTGGGTAACAGATACAAATCCCTCGGCTATTTTAGGATATTCTACTTTTCCTCCTTTATCTGCTTTAGCTGGTTTAAGTGGGAGGAACTGCTACAAATGATGGTTTGGTTTGTAAGCAACTGCTTTTGGGTCTCAAAATATTTTTCCATCAGGAACTTATTCTGCTCCATACAAATTTGGAAGAACTATTACTCACGAATTATCCCATTATTTAGGAGTTAGGCATGTTTGGGGAGATGCGGCTTGTGCAAATGATTTCTGTAACGATACGCCTCCTGCACAAACCAGCATCTTATGGAACTCAAACCTATCCTTACTTACCAAATAATTGTCCAACTAATTCTACCTCAACTGGTCCAAATGGTGTTATGTTTATGAATTTTTGCTGACTATACGGATGATGCATCTATGTATATGTTTACCGAAGATCAGAAAATAAGAATGCAAACCGCTATGACTAACAGTCCTTATAGGAAACTAATTGGAACTCATGGTTTGTGTTTCTCCAACTGCCAATTTTTACTTTCTTCTACCACAATCTCAATCAAGGACAATCCGTAACAATTACAGATTTGTCAACGTCAACTAATGCAATCACATCTTGGAATTATGGTTGTGTGGCATCTACACCTACATTAAGCACTTTTCAAAAATCCATCACTTACTTTCAATACAGCGGGTACTCATACCATCACTTTAACAGGTTAATTCAGCTGGATTAAATTCGTCAACAACGAAAACATTCAAGTTAACGCTTGTCCTATTCCAACAGTCAATTAAATTCAACAATCCATCTTGTAATGGAGCCTGTAATGGTTCTGCAACACTAATACTGCAGAGGGCGCTTTTCCATATCTTATTCATGGACGCTAGCGTTTCATCTTCTTCAGTTTGCTACAGGTTTGTGTGCAGGAAATTATAGGTTGTTGTACCAAATAGTTGCAGTGTTTCAGTAACTAAAATTATCACTATTACTCAGCCTTCTGCAATTTCATTACCATTGGTCTATCAAACCCAGTTTGTGCAGATAATTCAACATTATCTGCAACAGTAAGTGGAGAGGTACTCAAGTTATTCTTTAACTGGAATAATGGGTCAACAACTACTAATATCATTGTAAATCCAACTATAACTTCAGTTAAGTACACTGTTACTGTTAGTGATTTGCAAGGATGTGTAAACAGCTTTTATAACCATAAGGGTTAATCCTATTCCTTCAATAACTGTAACGCCTGCTAATCAAATAATATGTGCTGGTAAAACTGCAACCGTTAATTTATCAGGAGCATCTGGTTTTACAACTAATCCAGGAGAATTATAACAAACTCATTTACGGTTAATCCTACATCGACTACTATTTATACCATTACTGGAGTAAGTCCTTTTGGTTGCGGTAGTTCTAAATTGGATTCTGTTAAAGTTGTTGCTCTTCCTAGTGTGTTTACAAATGTAAACACAAATACAGTTTGTTTGGGAGGGTTAGTTACTTTTTCAAACTTAGGCGCAAATACATTTACATTATTTCCATCTGTAGCAACTGGAAGTTTAATTTCAGTTCCGGTAAATACTCTCAGGACAACTAATTTTACGGTAGCTGGTACTGGGTACGTTTTGGTTGTATTAATACCAAAACAATAAGTATTACAACTTTTAGTTTGCCAATTGTTTCCATTACCCCTCTAATACAACTATTTGTGCTGGTCAATCTGTGATATTAAATGTGAGTGGAGCCAATACATATACTTGGACAACAGGTTCATCGCTTAATGTTATTTCTGTGACACCTTATATCTACTTCTTATTCAGTGTTGTGGGAAAATTTCTTTGGTTGTCAAAATTCAGCAAGCTTCAAATTAATGTTTTAAATACGCCCGTTGTAACTATTAATTCGCCATCAACCAGCGTGTGTTTTGGATATACGATGACGGTAGTGGCTAATGGAGCAGCAAATTATAATTGGTCAACAGGTGCTACAACAAATACAACTGTTGTTCAACCTTTTTCAAATACAACGTTTAGCGTGGTCGGTACAAATGGTGGCTCATGTTCTGATACTGCGCTTTTATCTTTATCTGTTATGATATTTGGAGCAAATCCGGTAGTTCAAATATTTACGCCTACTACGTTTACTGTTTTAGGAACAGGAAGTAATGGTTGTGCTTTTTTCAGTACAGCTTTTGTGGATGTTCAAAATGGGAATGCGGTTATTCCTGTAGTTACGCCTAGTGCTGTTTGTGTTGGTGATACAGCAGTATTATCCGTTATTGAGGAACAATTCCTATGTGGAGTGCAAATGTTATTCCAAATACAAGCTATTGTTACTCCATCCTCGCCAACCAATTATACGCTTAGTGCCATAGATTTTAATGGTTGTGTTTCTGACATTGTATTTACGGTTGATATCAATGCGGATTGCGATGTGATTGTTTATAATGGATTTACTCCAAATGGAGATGGAGTAAACGATTTTTTTGTAATTGATAATATTGAGAAATATCCAAATAATAATGTTCACATTTTTAATCGTTGGGGTGATAAAGTATTTAAAACATCAAAATATAATAATACCAATAATAACTGGGATGGAAAATTTAATGGCAAGCCTGTTACATCAGGCACTTATTTTTATTTAATTAAACGATAACGGCAAGGTATTGAAAAAAAGTTGGTTAGAAATTACAAATTAAAAGAGATTATGAGAAGAATATTATTAATACTTACTTGTGCGCTGGCTTTGCCAATGATGGCTCAGCAAGATCCACAGTACAGCCAGTACCAATTTAATCAAATGGTAATTAACCCTGCTTATGCAGGCACGAAAGATGCATTAAGTGCAGTGCTTGATATTAGAAAGCAATGGAGTGGGTTTGATGGTGCACCATCTACGCAATCCTTTAGTTTTCATGGGCCATTAAAGAAAAAAAGAATTGGCTTGGGCTTAAGCGCTTATAATGACGCCGTGGGACCGAAACGAGTGACGGCTGCTTATGGTAACATTTCTTATATATTGCCAATTAACAGTAAACTAAAATTATCATTTGGCTTAAGAGCAGGTGTTGTAAATTATGTATTTGATTTCAGTAAAATTAATTACAGAGATCCAGGTGAAATTAATGCTATGGCAAATATTTCAACTAATAAACTAAAACCTGATTTTGATGCAGGTTTATTTTTAAAATCAAATTCGTTTTTATGCTGGCTTTAGCGCTACGCATTTAAATGCCGCTTATGTGTATCAAGATAAAATTTCGTATACAAATGTTTCTGGTTCACAAACCGAATACGATTTAACGTACAGATTAAGTACTCACGTATTTGCTATTGTTAGTAAAGGTTTTGCTGTGAATGATAATTTTGTGATTAATCCAACTATTATTTATAAAGGATCTAAGTCAATTGGAAATATAGATGTGAATTTAAATTTTTTAATCAAGCAACGTTTATGGTTGGGTGCCTTTGCTAGATCTAGTGGTTCTATTGGCGCTTTGGTTCAAGTGATTGTCACGGATAATATTAAAATAGGTTATTCATTTGATGCTGGATTAGGAAAAGTGCAAAGGAAATTGGGAAATGGGCATGAGATTATGATTGGATTTGATTTAAATACGTTTAAATCAAAAATGTTATCGCCCCGTTATTTGTAAAAAATTGATTGAAAAAATTGTATGAAAAAAATTAATATATATATATCCACCATTTTTTGTTTTATTGCCTTGGTGGGTGTAGCTCAAATGAAAAAGGCTGAAAAGCACTTTTCGAAATTTAATTACGCTAAAGCGATTCCAGCTTACGAAAAAGTATCTAAAGGTAAATCTAATGACAAGCAAGTAGCTTTGATTAAGTTAGCGGATTGCTATCGTATTTTGAATAATTATACAAAAGCAGAGAGTTATTATGCGCAAGCGTTGAGCATGGGTAAAGTGCCAACCGAAGTAAATTATAATTATGGAAATGTTCTTAAATCAAATAATAAATACTCGGAAGCTTTAAGTCAGTATTATGTGTATTTAGAAGAAAATGAAAAAAGCGTAACAGCTAAAAATGCAATTAAATCATGTCAGGAAATAAAATTCTGGGAATCAAAGCCAAAAGAATATGAAGTAAAAAATGTAGAGTCCATCAATACAAAACGTTCTGAATTTTGTCCAATCATCATCAACAATAAATTAGTGTTTGTTGCTGAAAAGATAAACGACATTGTTGACTTCGAAAAATCATTAACAAACAATCAACCTTTTCTAAATATTTTTGCTTCTGAGATAAAAAACAATGAAGTTAAAAAAGAAAAATTATTATCTAAAAAAGTAAATTCTAATTTTCATGATGGGCCAATAACTTTTTCAGGAGATGGTAAAGTTGCCGCTTACACTCGCGTAAATTATATTGTCAATAAAAAAAATAAAAACTTTATTAATAGAGCTAAAATTTATTTTAGCGAAGTTAATGGTAAGTCCTTTTCAAAAGCAAAACCTTTTGTCTATAATAGCGATGATTATTCATGTGCTCATCCAACTTTAAGTTCAGATGGGACCGTATTGTTATTTTCTTCGGATATGCCTGGAACGATTGGCGGACAAGATTTATGGATGTGTAAAAAAAATGGAGATACTTGGGATAAACCAGTTAATTTAGGTTTTGATATCAATACAACTGGCGATGAAGTATTTCCTTCTTTTAAAAAAGACGGAACGTTATACTTCTCATCAAATGGTTTACCTGGCTTTGGTGATTTGGATATTTTTTCAGCTAAGCAAGTAGAAGGTAAGTGGTTAATGCAACGCAACGAAGGATTATTCTTAAATAGCAAATCAGATGATTTTGGAATTACCTTTTTAAATGATTCTGTTGGTTATTTTTCTTCTAATAGAGAAGGTGGAAAAGGTGAGGACGATATTTATTGGTATAAATACACTAATAAAAATATCACTATTGATGGAACTATATTGTTAACGGAGAATGCAAATGATCCTGCTAAAGGCGT
>JADJSH010000042.1 GCA_016711805.1 Bacteroidota bacterium | reverse complement strand
TTGAAACCAATTTGTTAGTTGATAAACCAAAGGAAATAGGCAAACCAGATTCTTTAATAATTTTTTGACGGAGTTGTTTTGTCCAAGTAAAACTATCACAAATGTATTTATCCATGCCAGTTATATCCAAATAATGCTCATCAATGGAAGCCTTCTCCACCAAGGGCGCAGCGTCTTCAATAATTTGAGTTATTAAGCGTGAGTTTTCAGAATACACTTGCATATTGCCTCTGATAAAAATACCATGTGGGCATAACTGCTTTGCTCTTGCACCAGGCATAGCACTGGTTACACCAAACTTGCGAGCCTCGTAGCTGCAAGAAGAAACTACGCCTCTACCAGAAGTGCCGCCAATAATAACAGGCTTGCCCATAAGTTCTGGATTTAATTTGCGCTCCACCGACACAAAAAAACTATCCAAATCCATGTGTACAATGCGCCTTTTACTTAGTTCCATAGGATAAATGTAAGGCTATTTAGCATGGAGCATTGCTACACTTTGTAGCATTATCACAATTTTTATTTTAGTATATTTGATAAATATGATGACTGGTCATCGCAAAGCACTCCAATTACAGGGAGATATGTATGACTACGTCATACATATAAGTAAGTTAGTGGCAAGTTTATGACGACACTCAAAAATATAATCATCCTGACTTTTATAGTTTTATTCACTCAAAACTGTAAGACAAAAATATGCGTTGACAACATACAAAATCCGGTAGACCTAAAAGCGGAAATATGCAAAAACATTACTGTTCCATTTGAAAACGGCGACACTATTATTTATAATTCGCATTCGAACACTTTGTGCGGGCAGGAAGACCAGGAGACTTTAGACACTTATTATATACCAAATTTAGACTCTGCTAAATACATAAACTTAATTGCAAAGAAAACTAATAGAATAATATTGTTTAACGCCGTTGACAATGGTCTTATATCATTGGCTGGCGACACAATTTCTAAAAGCATTTTAAAAGTCTCTAATAATGAAATAACTTTATTTTTTAATGGTAAAGTAATTAAGAATGATTCACTAATTATAGCAGAACAATATAGACGTGGCCTTGATTTTATAACAATAAAAAAGACGTATTTTTATAATAACGGGTGGAAAACGATGGTAATTGATACCGTAAAATATAAATATAAAACCAGCCACTAACACACGCTAAGGCAACAGTTTGGCAGACATCAAAGCTTTTGCAAAAGCGGTCGCTCCGCGAAAGACAATTATTTTCGCTTTGCAAAAGTCCATTAAACATTTATCTTTGTTAGTAGCGTTTCGGCAGACAATGTTTCAAATCAAACCGTTGCTTAGCGCGAAAACGTTACCTGCAAGGTAACAGACAGACAATCCCAAATCAAACCGACAATAATTTTTGACAAAAAGAGGTGTTGAAAACTTTTATTTTGGCAAGTTAGGATTCCTAACTATATTTGTACCGACAATAATGTCATAACAATTTAAATTCATAAAAAATGAGTAAATCAGTTTTCTTTCATGCAGGTTGTCCTGTTTGCGTTAGTGCAGAACACGACATC
This sequence comes from Bacteroidota bacterium, assembly GCA_016711805.1. GTDB lineage: Bacteria > Bacteroidota > Bacteroidia > B-17B0 > Aurantibacillaceae > UBA4416. Next base: position 11,403 of record JADJSH010000042.1, on the reverse strand, counting down.
ATTAACCTTTTAGGTGCGAACAATGTAGATGTTGTTCACTTCGGTAACGACAAATCAAGAATTAACGAAGCAGAAAAAGCAGGTGTAAATCAGTTCCGGCTTTGGTGACACCAAACGGAAATGTATTACACATCAACTTTGGTGCTTCAATGGCGGACGATAAAAGGTTAAAATAATTTGCCCCATAAAGTTAGGATAACTACCTTTGTGGGGCATTTTAATTAAAACAAAAATGAAATTATTTTTAAATATTGTTTTGCTATTAATCTGTTTTCAAGTTTGTAGTCAAACAAAAAATTCAAACCCTAATAAAATGAAAGTAGCAGTTTGGGACACCTATGTAACAAAGAAAGACGGAGCAATTATGCACTTTGACATTCTTGCACTTGAAAGCATAAAAGACACAACCGTAATCTACAATTACGGTAAAGATTATTAAAATCAAAAGGACAAGAAGGTCAACCTTTGACATCAAAAAATTGTAGATTTTGCCACGTTGAAACTGTAAGACCTAATTGGGAAGAAGCAATCAACAAAAAGGCTATTTCATCATTGAAATGGAAAATTGTGAATGAAAGAAACTATACACTTACTCTTTTCTTACGGTACTTTACAGTTAGAGAAAGTTCAGCAAGAAAATTACGGTCGGCTCCTTATAGGAGAGGCAGATAGACTGACCAGCTATAAAATTGAAAAAATACAAATCACTGATTCAGATGTACTTGCTAAAAGTCAACTTGAATATCATCCAATAGCTATAAAATCAGAAGATGACGGTGATTTTATCGAAGGAATGCTTTTTGAAATTACAGACAAGGAACTTATCGAAACCGACAAATACGAGGTAAGTCAATACCATAGAATACTGGAAACATTTGATTCTGGAAAAAGGGCTTGGGTCTATGTGGCTAAAAATATTGCAATATGAAAAATCAGCGTTTGACTTGGAGCATCAAAATTCGAGTATTGAAAGTAAAATTGTTGCTTCACTTGAAAGAGTTTCGCAGGCATTTAGAGTATTGCTTTGGAATGAAAGCAAGGAATTTTCATTAAGTCCAATTCAAGTTCAAGTGTTAATCTTCTTATTGCATCACTCTGACGAAAAAAAGAAAGTGAGCTACTTGGCGGACGAGTTTAATATGACAAAAGCAACTATCAGCGATACAATCAAAACTCTTGAACAAAACAACTCATCAAAAAGAATATGATCAACACGACACAAGAAGCTATATAATTCACTTAACCAAAAAAGGCAAAGACATAGCGAACAGACATCTTTGTTTGCTAAACAAATCCAAGTTCCTATTGACAGACTACATTCAACCGACAAAGAAAATTTATTGTTAAGTTTGTTAGACATTATTCATCATTTGAACAAAGCAGGAATTATAACCATACAAAGAATGTGTTTTACTTGCCACTTTTACAAATCAAACAAAAACGGACAGGAGCATTTTTGCGGACTACTTAATACTAAACTTGCCGACACAGAATTACGAATTGACTGTGAAGAGCATAAACTGAAACAAACAGTATGAAAAGAACACCAGCAGGTAACAGCACCTTTGCGTTATGGCGGGGGAAGTGCGAATATGAACAGTAGTGCAATTAATAAACAGTCTGCTTATAGACAGGTTAGTGCATCTAATCCGCCACAACGCAAAGCCGCAAACCGTTAGCAGCAATTTTACAGAAAGACAAAATATACTCTGAATAAAATTATGAATTGGAAAAACTACGAACACTATATATATTATACTTTCAAAGACAAATATCCCGAAAGTGATATAGTTTTTAATAAAAAAATCAAAGGCATAATATCTGGACGAAGTAGACAAATTGATTTGTTTATTGAGGGAGCAGTTGCAGGAGAAAATATGACTATAATAGTCGACTGCAAATATTTCGACAAAAAAATTGACATTAAAATAGTTGAATCTTTTCTTGGCTTTGTTAAAGACGTAAAAGGGAATAAAGGTATTTTAATCACAAATAAGGGCTTTACTAAATCGGCGTACAATCGAGCATACAACGACCAAAATGCAGACATCAAACTTGAAATCATAGATTTCAAGCAATTATACCAGTTTCAGGGACCAGGAGCAATTATACACAGAGGTTATGGTGGTGCAATTATTCAAGCTCCTGATGGTTGGGTTATCGACGGAAAACAATTTGACATTAATGTTTTAGCAACTGTATTACCCTATGGACTTTCGTTAGAACGAGCGTATCAAATTAAGGAAGTTTTGTTTTGTAATATAATGCCAAAAGAAAATGATTTGACCATTGATAAATTAATAGAAGAACAAGAAGAAGGTAGACTAGAATTTGACGATCAATCGACAGTAAATATTAAGCCTATTAATTTAAAAAGATACGATAAACTAAACGGTACTTATCGTGAAATATTTTATCCTCAAGCAGGATATTATGACTATACAATTTTCGTTGATTTTGGTAAGTTCATATTTTATGCTTGTTTAATTGAGGGCATAAAAATTAAGGGTAAACATATAGACAACTTACATTATGTTGTAAATAGCACATTGCCTATGAATGTACAAGGTGCGATACATAAATAAAAACAGCTGCTAACACAACCTAAATCCCATTTGGGCATTCGGCTTCGGCTTTTGCAAAAGCGGTAGACAATTAGTTAATTTTTGCTTTGCAAAAAGTCTATTAAACATTTATCTTTATTTAAACATTTCGGTAGACAAAGTTTCAAAACCCAAACGGGAATTTAGCTTGAAACCGTTATGCGGCATTATTATGAGACTAAGTAAACTCACAATACTAATACTAATTTTGACATTACCTTCGTGTCGAAAAAATCAGTGTGACTTCAATTCTTATATTCAAAAAAATTGAAATTATAGATAGTTCCTTTACTTTTAGAAGTTTTGGAAAACTAGAAGTTCATCCAGAAAGTAATAGAATCTGTGATAGCGCATTTTTCGGGAAAGACTTGCGTGCTATTGGAGTTATTAAAAAGACAAAGAGCTTTATAGTGTTTTACTTCATTCTTATAACAAAATGTTTTAGAAACGCTAGATCAAAATGGACACATTATGGACAAGATTGAATTAGTGCGAAATAATGGCGTTGTTAATGACTCGACCAGTATATTATCAACCTATATATTGCAAAAAGACAATTCCTTTTGCCGTGTAGACACTATGGAATTTAAAGGATTTGAGCCAGATAAAAATCAATATTCAGTAATGCTAGTTAGAATTGATACTGTGAAATATGTAGGAGGTAAAATAGTTATAAAATAACGACCACTAACCCAACCTAAATCCCATTTGGGCATTCGGCTTCGGCTTTTGCAAAAGCGGTAGACAATTATTTAATTTTCGCTTTGCAAAAGTCCAATAAACATTTAGCTTTGTTAGTAATATTTCGGTAGACAATGTTTCAAACCCCAAACGGGAATTTAGCTTGAAACCGTTAGGCGGCATTCATGGACAGACTGTAACTTTTAGACAAACTTCCGTTATATGACCGAAACAATTTATGAAAAATATTTTTCCTCTCCTCTTTCTGACAAATTTCTTATTCGGACAAAATGAAATCCTGAAAAAGATTCGGTAATCAAGGACTTAAGTACCTTATACTTACTTTTAAACGAAATCCATCCCGGACAATTCATGCATTGCAGTAAGACAACCTTTGACCATTCTTACGACAGCTTAAAAAAAAGTGTAAACTCAGACCTTACCTTGACAGAATATTATTGCAAAATACAATTTTTGGTTGCTAAAATCAAAGACAGTCATACTTGGGCTGACCATTCAAAATTAAGAACAAGTATCCAAAATCGACTGTTATTTCCATTTGCAATTTATAATTCGGGCAGTAATTACGTTTTAAGTAAATCTGGTATTCCCGAATATGACTCATTTATTGGCTCGACAATTACAAAAATCAATGGCAAAAACATTAACGACATCATATCAAAGACTATCGTGTTCATGAGCATTGAAGGCAAAAATACTTCTGCTCTAAACAGCACCTTGCAATACTTTCCATTTTACTATTACCTCATTGACACCACATCATCATTTAGAGTACAACTCGTAGACAATAAAGGAATTATGAAAGAGATAAATCTTTATGGGACGACATTTAATACATTTACTAAACGAACACGAAAAGTTGTAAACCCAATTCAGAAGGAATTTACATCTAAGAACATTGCTGTTCTTACAGTAAACACTTTTTATAATGGTGACTTTGAGTATAAAAAAATAGACTATAAAAAATACATTGACGATTTCTTTAAACAAATGCATCAAAATAAAACAACTAACCTTATTATTGATGTTCGCAACAATACTGGTGGTTCTCCTGAAATTTCCAATTATTTATTTTCCTATTTGTGCAATAAGCCATATTACTATTTCGACTATGTTGGTAGGAAGTGTAAGAACACCGACAGCTTGAAACAATATTGTAGCTCGCCAAATGACTTTATGAACGTTGACACTACCAAGACAGTGTTTAGAGAAAATCTTTATTGCGATAAAAAAGGACGTTGGTGGAATGATCAACAAAAACCAAAAAAGAAAAACTTTTCAGGTAATTTAGTTGTGCTATTAAATGGCGCTTGCGCCTCGACAACTGGTCATTTCTTAGCTCTGCTTAAAGAGAATAGTGTTGGACGATTGGTTGGTGAATGCAGTCATAGTAGTTATTACAGCAATGACGCTTCGCTAATGTTTAAACTTCCGTGTTCAGGACTGCTCGTTCGAATTCCAACTGGACAATTTAAATTGAAAACATCGCATTTTACGTACGACCCAAAAGGAATTTGTCCAGACATAGAAATACTTATGCAAAACGAAGACTTTGTTTCGGATTACGACAGACAATTAGCAGAAGCAATAAAACAATTAAACGGACAAAAATGAACGACCGCCTAACACACGGTTTGCTCCAGCCTTGCAGACAACAAAGCTATTGCAAAAGCGGTAGACAATTTTTAATTTTTGCTTTGCAATTGCATAGCAACATTGTATCTTTAAACTAACATTTCGGTAGACAACGGTTCCAATAACGGCCGAAAGCAAACCCGCGAAAACGTTAGTAGTAATGGCTCCAGCGAAACTCAATTGACAAGGAAATTAATTATGAAAATATTAACATATATAATTTTTATTTTATTTATTTCGTGTAATAGTGACGACAAGTGCGGGAATATTACAGAACGTGAAGTGTGTGTTACAATATTCAATAAAAGTGGACAACGCATTAGACATTTAACTTTAACCAATGAAAAAGGCTTTAATGACGTTGGTGTGTTGAAAAACAATTCACAGACTTCTATTAAATATGCTAGTGGTGGAGAAGATTCTTATACAATAATTGCTGTACTTGACAACGGTGACACTTTAAAATCAAACGGGACTTATACCGAGGGTGGCTGGAAAATGAATGAAATTGTAACCAAAGACAGCATTAAAACAAAATACAAAGACAGTTGGTTCTAGACTTTGTAGTCGCCACAACTACTAACACACGGTAAACAAAACTAAACAAACACATTATCGAACATACTGATGACATATTCGGACACTTTGAAAGTACATAAAACTAAGCAATACTTTAAAAGATGAACTTGCTAAAAGAATTTTATTTAAAACTTTTAAAAAAGGGCGAACTTGTTCATCATGCAGACACCGTTTGTACTAAAAGCTACTTTATTCAAAGGGACTTATGCGAGTTTACTTCATCAAAGATGGAAAAGAAGTTAGCGAATATTTTCCAGCAGAAGGTGAATGGAGTAATTCGCCCCGAAGTTTTAGAACAAGACAACTCGATATTTACTATAGATGCTATAGAAGATATTGAAGCCTATTGCCTAAATGTGAGTGACTTACTATTTTATTTGAAAACTTTCCAGAAATGGAAAGATATGCTCGACTATCAATGGGTACTGTTTTTGGGCATTTTATGGAAAGAATAACATCCATGCGATTTACCACTGCAAAAGAAAAATACTATCATTTTATCACAACTTACCACGATATTCACCATCGCATTCCACTTGGAATGATAGCTTCCTATTTAGGGCATAACACAAGAAACATTGAGTAGAATTAGAGCCGAAAAATGATTTTTTGATATAGATCAAATGCCAAGAAAAAAATAGCAGACATTTGTACTCAAACTTAAATAATATTAATAATGACAAATTTCTTTAAAATCTCTATTTCTCTTTTATTGCTGGTTTTTCGGCTAACACCTTTGCGCAAATAACACTACAAACACCCCATGTTGAAAGTGTTTTATATTTAGGAAAAATAAAAACCAACCACTTATAGTAGGGCTCGGTGGTTCCGGAAGGTGGCAACGCATGGACAAGCGACTATTGGAAAAAACAAGAGAACAATTTATTGAAAGAGGCTATGCCTTTTTAGCCATAGGTTACTTTAAGGCAAAAGGTACGCCAGATACATTACAAAAATAGCTATTGAAGAGGTACATTATGCCATCGAACTAGCTGCTAAAACAAACAAATAAATAGCGAAAAAATTGCCATTATTGGCGGCTCAAGAGGTGCTGATTTGGCTTTACTTTTGGGGAGTTATTACAGCGATATTAAATGTGTTGTAGGGATTGTTGCCAGCAATGTTACTTTCCTGGCAATACAAATCATTTTACGACTTCTTCGTGGACATTTCAAAAAAAGGAACTACCATTTGTGCCAGTTAATGAGGAAGCTATCATTTTAATGAAAAAGATTTAAGAGGCACTTTTTGAAGCAATGCTAAAGGATACTATTGCAGCAGAAAAATCATTCATAAAAGTTGAACAAATTAATGGACCAATTCTATTACTATCGGCTACAAAAGATGAAATTTGTCCTTCAACGCCAATGGCAGAAAAATGATAGCAGGATTGAAAGCTAAAAACTTTAAACACTATTTTCTGAACACGTTCCAATGGAAGGTGGGCACACGAGCCCTCAATCACTTTGACTTGATATTTAATTTTTTAGAAACAAATTTTTAAAGAAATAAGCGTAGAAGAAAGACGGGAAGCTTAGAGCAAAGTCTGTATGATAGTCGATTATATTTTCCATCCTATAATGCGGACATCATCCACTTGTTCAAAATTTCCTTTCCAATGTAAAGTCAGTTAATAGTTTTTCTTTTGAGTAGCCATATTTTGCTGATGTATAGATACTAATAATTCTCCCAGTTGTTTGTATTTGAATTTCTTTCCTTTAGGTCACCAAACTGGTCGGGGTAACCGTCTGTGAATAAATACAAAACATCCCCTCATTTGCATTAATCTCATAGGTTTTAAAACTCTCTTCGGTTTCTCCTTGACAACAGGCATTTTATCATAGGGCAAATCGGTGAGTTCAACATCCCCCGGTCTGCGACCACCCCCTTCTAAAGGGAAGGGAACTACAATTAGAACCGGATTATTGTTTGCTGCGGCATAGCTTATTTGTAGTGTAAGCTGATTGAAACAAATAATTATTCCATCAAATCCATCTTTTGATCTTCGTTACTAATGGTTTCTACCAAAACGATGGCGCACATAATTAAATACGTCGCCTGGGTCTTCCATATTTTTTTCTTTAATGGCTTCGCTCAAAAAACCAATATTCAGCAGGCTCATAAATGCTCGGGAACTCCATGTCCTGTACTATCGCAACAGGCTAAATAAAACAAATGGCCTTTTGCGTCGTCCAATAAAAATCGCCACTTACAATATCTTTGGGTTTAAATAGCACAAAATGTTCTTTTAAATTTTCGACAAACTTTGCTGCTAGCCATTAATGTGGATTGTATTCGCCTTAGCATAATTAATAGAATCAATGATTTCTTTTTGTTTTCTTCTACCAATTGTTTTTGATGATTTGTTTCTTTTCTTTGATTTCGGTAATGTTTTTTTTGTTTTGCGTTACTTTTAAGCGATTAAGCACAAACAAACCCAAACATGGCTACGAGAGCCAATCCACCATATAAGGCGAAGCGCTGTGTTTTTCTTGTTTCAACTGTGCATCCACCACCTTTCGTTCTTCTACTGTTTTTAAACTATCAGCAAATGCTTTTTTTACCATACTCAAATTACAATTGCTGTTTATAAACATCTTTTTTTCCGATTTACCAAACTATCATGATTAATAGTGTACTGTTTGAGAAAAAAATAGGCGTTCGAAAAATCCTTTTTAGCGGCATACAACTGATGCAATAAAATAGGGCATTAGCCATGTTTTCCATCATATCCGATTCTTTGTATATAGCATAGGATTTTTTGCATAATCCATGGCTTCATCATCTTTGTTAGTATCGATACAAAATATTAGCAATTCCTAGATAACTAGCTCCTAGTCCCGGGTCTTTTCGGATTTAACCGTGGTTATAGCTAATTTATAATACTCCGGCTTTGCCACAATGTCCCAAACGACGATGCTAAAAGCCATATTATGTATAAATAGGTGTTAGCTAACATTTTTAATTGGAATTCCTTATGGCCAAACTTTTTCAAAATACAGTAAGGCCGTATCATATTTTTCTTGCTCTACATAAGTTGATGCGATATTATTTAAACCAAAAGCCATTTCCTTTTTATGATTTTCTTTTGTAGATATCTCCAATGATTTTCTAAAACTGTTGAGCTAATTCCAACTCGTCCTGCATGTAATAAATATTCCCAAATATTATCGTAAGCAGCCACTTCCTCCATCAAATTGCCCAACTGCTCATTATATTTAATGGACCTTAAAATATATTCCTGGGCTTTTTTTAAATCTCCCGGATCTTTATAAACCATTCCAATATTGTTTAAGGCAACAGCAACACAGTGGAGTTCCATTTACTGTGAATACTATAAGCTAAGAGGTAATGTTGTAATCCTTTAGTATGAATATTGGATTCGTTGTAGTAATATCCCAAATCATTATATGTAGTTGCTTTAAATTTGGCAATCACGTTCAGGAATTGATTTATCTGTTTCGTGCAATTTTTATAAAAGCAAAATGGAATCAGCAAGCTAAAGGAATTTCGTCAAATTCGCAATCCTCTATTCGTTGCATGTAATACTCAACCTTCTTTAAATCATCTGAATTTCCTGCAAAAAATGAAATGCTAAAAAAGCAAAATATTAAAACGATTATTTTTACTTTCGACAGCATCGTTTTTAATCTTCATGCCCTTTGGCATTTTTTATTTTGCCTCAAGGTATAATTGTTCTTCAGCGCCATTTGTTTTTTTAATGAATCACTTACATCTTTTGCCCCAGTTTTTCTAAATTTGGTTTCCAGCGTTTACCCATGCCGTGTACCACAAACTCCCCACCATGATGATGCTTTCGCGCATTCTTCGTTCTACTTGACCTTTAATCATTAAATCATAACGATTCGTGTATTCTAAAGAATAAACTTTCATCATTAAATTACCTCTGTTTTTCATAAGCATATTTTCTATCTTGAGGAAATTCTTTATTTAAGGCGGCTTCAAATTTCAAACACTATCTACCCCATGTGGCTATCGTAAACAATTTTCCAAGCTGACTTTATTGGAGAATCCATACTTTGCTCTTCCAACAAAATAATCATAGTCTTCTGCTTTTAATTCGGGAATGCGGCTTTCCCAAAAAACCATGTATGCCTCTTTGCCCAGTTAATTGTCCGTTATAATTTTCAGTTGTATGCAAAGGCACGTGCGCATCATAATGTAGTGGCCTAAATCGGCACTGTAACTCTAAAATCTGATCGAGGTTTTCATTTTAAAGGCATTCAATAATTTATAATAGTGCTTTTCAATTTGCCAAGGCACAATACCATAAGCCATTAATGTATCTTCAGTGTATTTTGCAACAGCGGCTTTCCAAAATTTGGTACACTATCAAAAGCATGTTCTCCATAATGATCAATGTCAATATAATGACCAGGTGCCTCTCCCTCTACTCCATAACGTCTTTTATCAGGATCAACTGCGTGGTTAGTTACAAACTCAATATGTTTTTTATAAACGTTACCATTTCTGGTGGCAATGTAAAAACCGCCATACGATTAATACGTTTATGTCCGTAAAAACCCCACGATTGCGATGATTGTTTAGGAAGTAAAAAACAAAACCCAAACAAATGGGCACTATGACTGAAATTTTTTTCACCTTTTAAATTTTAATTCCAATTATTAAAACATCATCTACTTGCTCATATGATTTTTTCCAATTACTAAAAGCTGTCGCAATTTTTCTTCTTGTTCTTTATTTGATAAATCTGAAATTGAAATTAATAAGTCTTTTAAGGATTTTTGACATAAATTTTTTTCCAGTATCTCCTCCAAATTGATCTGCATAACCATCTGTAAATATAAATAGAGAATCGTTTTTATGTAAAGCAATTTTAGTGGTTGTAAATTGTTGTTCGTTTGATGTAAAGCCAGCTATTGCCATTTTATCTGCTTTATACTCAATAATAGCTTTATTTCTAATAATAATTAATGGTCTGTTAGCTCCCGAAAATTCTACTTCAGTTAATGATTCGTTAAATTTCAATAAGACTAAATCCATTCCATCCATTTGCTTAGGAGGCATCAGAATGTTGTTTTAACACTTGTTAATTTGTTTATTTAAAAAGATAAAATTCTCCAGGAGCAGATATTTTTTTCTCAAAAAAGCTTGCACAATTTTATCCATACCAATAATACTCATTAAAGCCCCAGGACTTCATACCCTGTGCAATCGGCGGCAATACAATAAAAGTCTTTTTCTACTTTACTAAACCAATAAAAATCACCACTCACTACATCTTTTTTGGTTTATAATACACAAGACTTTCCTTGATTGAATTGTACATTCAGTTCATATACATTAGGCAAGATAGCTAGTTGAATTCCTTTTGCGTATAGAATACTATTACAATTTCTTGTTTCTTTTCAGCAATAATATGGTTTCCTGTTCTTTCAATTGAATATTGGTGAGTTGTTTCTGTTTATTTTGTTTAAACAACATCACTAATCCGCAATAACAGTAAGCTACTTTATCCAATAGAGCAAAAATAAAATGGGTGTTCTTTTTGTTTTCAGTTCTTGAATTTCATTAGCTTGAGTTAATTCTTTCACACGTTAGCATCCGATTTTCCCGAGTAACAAGTTCTTTGAAAATTACTAATATTTTGTTGAATAAGCCTCTTGCTCAATTTCTTCTTTCAGCTCAACATATTCCCAAACTCATCAAATCCATCTTTTAAAATTCTGCAACTTGTAACTACTTTGTGCCAAAGCACGTAAGGTCAAAATTTGAATATCTTTAATATCATGTCGCTTGTTGTAGCCATAAACAATATTAAACTTAGTAATAGCTTTCCTTAATTTGCCACGTTTCCATTTCACACAATCCCATATTAAGAAAGCAAATCATCATACTTGAA
>JADJSH010000041.1 GCA_016711805.1 Bacteroidota bacterium | reverse complement strand
TTGAAACTGTGGTAAGACCGGAATTGGGGGAAGAAGCAATCAACAAAAAGGCTATTTCATTTCCATTGAAATGGAAATCAGAAAGTGAAAGAAACTATGTATAATTTACTCTTTTCTTACGGTACTTTACAGTTAGAGAAAGTTCAGCAAAGAAAATTACGGTGGGTTGGCTCCTTATAGGAGAGGCAGATAGACTGGGGACTAGCTTATAAAATTGAAAAATACAAATCACTGATTTTCAGATGTACCTTGCTAAAAGTCAACTTGAATATCCCAACAGCTGGTAAAATCAGAAGATGACGGTGATTTATCGAAGGAATGTTCTTTTGAAAATTAAACCAGACAAGGAAACTTATCGAAACTGACAACAGGTGAGGGGTAAGTCAATACCATAGAATACTGGAAACATTTGATTCTGGAAAAGGCTTCTGGTCTATGTGGCTAAAAATATTGCAATATGAAAAATCAGCGTTTGACTTGGAGCATCAAAAATTGAGTATTGAAAGTGAAATTGTTGCTTCACTTGAAAGAGTTTCCTTGGCAGGCATTTAGAGTATTGCTTTGGAATGAAAGTGTGGGAATTTTCATTAAGTCCAATTCAAGTTCAAGTGTTAATCTTCTTATTGCATCACTCAAGGGGGGACGAAAAAAAGAAAGTGACGCTACTTGGCGGACGAAGTGTTTACTATGACAAAAGCAACTCTATCAGCGACACAATCAAAACTCTTGAACAAAAACAACTCATCAAAAAGAAAGAAAGTGATCAACACGACACAAGAAGCTAGTATAATCCACTTAACCAAAAAGGCAAAGATGATAGCTGAACAGACATCTTTGTTTGCAAACAAATTCGGGTTCCTATTGACAGACTACATTCAACTGATGCTGAAAATTTATTGTTAAGTTTGTTAGACATTATTCATCACTTAAACAAGTTTAGAATTCCATTACTATCTAGAGAATGTGTTTTACTTGCCACTTTTACAAATCAAACAAAAACGGACAGGAGCATTTTTGTGGACTACTTAATACTAAACTTGCCGCTGACACAGAATTACATGAATTGACTGTGAAGAGCATAAATTGAAACAAATAGTATGAAAAGAAACAACACCAAGGCAGGTACAGCACCCTTTGCGTTATGGTGATGGAAGTGCGAAATATGAACAGTAGTATTTAAAATAAACAGTCTGCTTATAGACAGGTTTAGTGCATCTAATCCGCCATACAACGCAAAGCCGCAAACCGTTAGCAGCAACTTTAAACAGAAAGACAAAAAATATACTCTGAATAAAATTAAGAATTGGAAAAACTACGAACACTATAAAATATTATACTTTCAAAGACAAATATCCCGAAAGTGATATAGTTTTTAACAAAAATCAAAGGCACAATATCTTGGACGAAGTAGGACAAATTGATTTGTTTATCCTGAGGGAGCAGTTGCAGAGAAAATATGACTATAATAGTCGACTGCAAATATTTCGACAAAAACTGACATTAAAATAAGTTGAAATCTTTCTCTTGGCTTTGTTGGAAGACGTAAAAGGGAATAAAGTGTATTTTTAATCACTAAATAAGGCTTCCAGCATAACTCGGCGTACAATCGAGCATACAACGACAAATGTAGCATCAAACTTGAAATCACAGATTTCAAACAATTATACCAGTTTCAGGGACCAAGGGAGCAATTGTTATTGCCGAGGTTGTGGGTGGGTGCAATTATTCAAGCTCCTGAGGTGGTTGGGTTCCATCGACGGGAAAACAATTTGGACATTAATGTTTTAGCAACTGTATTACCCTATGCGGACTTTCAGCTTAGAACGAGCGTATCAAATATGAAGTTTTGTTTTGTAATATAATGCCAAAAGAAAATGATTTGACCATTGATAAAATTAATAGAAGAACAAGAAGAAGGTAGACTAGAATTTGATGATCAATCGACAGTAAATATTGCCTATTAATTAAAAGATAAGATAAACTAAACCGGCACTTATCGTGAAATATTTTATCCTCAAGCAGGATATTGTGACTATACAATTTTCGTTGATTTTGGTAAGTTCATATTTTATGCTTGTTTAATTGAGGGGTAAAAATTAAGGGTAACATATAGACTTAACTTTACATTATGTTGTAAATAAGCACATTGCTATGAATGTACAAGGTGCGATACATAAATATAAAACCAGCCACTAACACAACCTAAATCCCATTTGGGCATTCGGCTTCGGCTTTGCAAAAGCGGTAGACAATTAGTTAATTTTTGCTTTGCAAAAGTCTATTAAACATTTATCTTTATTTAAACATTTCGGTAGACAGTGTTTCAAAACCCAAACTGAAATTTAGCTTGAAACCGTTATGCGGCATTATTATGAGACTAAGTAAACTCACAATACTAATACTAATTTTGACATTACCTTCGTGTCGAAAAAATCAGTGTGACTTCAATTCTTATATTCAAAAAATTGAAATTATAGATAGTTCCTTTACTTTTAGAAGTTTTGGAAAACTAGAAGTTCATCCAGAAAGTAATAGAATCTGTGATAGCGCATTTTTCGGGAAAGACTTGCGTGCTATTGGAGTTATTAAAAAAGACAAAGAGCTTTATAGTGTTTTACTTCATTCTTATAACAAAATGTTTTTAGAAACGCTAGATCAAAATGGACACATTATGGACAAGATTGAATTAGTGCGAAATAATGGCGTTGTTAATGACTCGACCAGTATATTATCAACCTATATATTGCAAAAGACAATTCCTTTTGCCGTGTAGACACTATGGAATTTAAAGGATTTGAGCCAGATAAAAATCAATATTCAGTAATGCTAGTTAGAATTGATACTGTGAAATATGTAGGAGGTAAAATAGTTATAAAATAACGACCGCATAACCCAACCTAAATCCCATTTGGGCATTCGGCTTCGGCTTTTCCAAAAGCGGTAGACAATTATTTAATTTTCGCTTTGCAAAAGTCCAATAAACATTTAGCTTTGTTAGTAATATTTCGGTAGACAATGTTTCAAACCCCAAACGGGAATTTAGCTTGAAACCGTTAGGCGGCATTCATGGACAGACTGTAACTTTTAGACAAACTTCCGTTATATGACCGAAACAATTTATGAAAAATATTTTTCCTCTCCTCTTTCTGACAAATTTCTTATTCGGACAAAATGAAATCCTGAAAAAAGATTCGGTAATCAAGGACTTAAGTACCTTATACTTACTTTTAAACGAAATCCATCCCGGACAATTCATGCATTGCAGTAAGACAACCTTTGACCATTCTTACGACAGCTTAAAAAAAAGTGTAAACTCAGACCTTACCTTGACAGAATATTATTGCAAAATACAATTTTTGGTTGCTAAAATCAAAGACAGTCATACTTGGGCTGACCATTCAAAATTAAGAACAAGTATCCAAAATCGACTGTTATTTCCATTTGCAATTTATAATTCGGGCAGTAATTACGTTTTAAGTAAATCTGGTATTCCCGAATATGACTCATTTATTGGCTCGACAATTACAAAAATCAATGGCAAAAACATTAACGACATCATATCAAAGACTATCGTGTTCATGAGCATTGAAGGCAAAAATACTTCTGCTCTAAACAGCACCTTGCAATACTTTCCATTTTACTATTACCTCATTGACACCACATCATCATTTAGAGTACAACTCGTAGACAATAAAGGAATTATGAAAGAGATAAATCTTTATGGGACGACATTTAATACATTTACTAAACTAACACGAAAAGTTGTAAACCCAATTCAGAAGGAATTTACATCTAAGAACATTGCTGTTCTTACAGTAAACACTTTTATAATGGTGACTTTGAGTATAAAAAAATAGACTATAAAAATACATTGACGATTTCTTTAAACAAATGCATCAAAATAAAACAACTAACCTTATTATTGATGTTCGCAACAATACTGGTGGTTCTCCTGAAATTTCCAATTATTTATTTTCCTATTTGTGCAATAAGCCATATTACTATTTCGACTATGTTGGTAGGAAGTGTAAGAACACCGACAGCTTGAAACAATATTGTAGCTCGCCAAATGACTTTATGAACGTTGACACTACCAAGACAGTGTTTAGAGAAAATCTTTATTGCGATAAAAAGGACGTTGGTGGAATGATCAACAAAACCAAAAAAGAAAAACTTTTCAGGTAATTTAGTTGTGCTATTAAATGGCGCTTGCGCCTCGACAACTGGTCATTTCTTAGCTCTGCTTAAAGAGAATAGTGTTGGACGATTGGTTGGTGAATGCAGTCATAGTAGTTATTACAGCAATGACGCTTCGCTAATGTTTAAACTTCCGTGTTCAGGACTGCTCGTTCGAATTCCAACTGGACAATTTAAATTGAAAACATCGCATTTACGTACGACCCAAAAGGAATTTGTCCAGACATAGAAATACTTATGCAAAACGAAGACTTTGTTTCGGATTACGACAGACAATTAGCAGAAGCAATAAAACAATTAAACGGACAAAAATGAACGACCGCCTAACACACGGTTTGCTCCAGCCTTGCAGACAACAAAGCAATTGCAAAAGCGGTAGACAATTTTTTAATTTTTGCTTTGCAATTGCATAGCAACATTGTATCTTTAAACTAACATTTCGGTAGACAACGGTTCCAATAACGGCCGAAAGCAAACCGCGAAAACGTTAGTAGTAATGGCTCCAGCGAAACTCAATTGACAAGGAAATTAATTATGAAAATATTAACATATATAATTTTTATTTTATTTATTTCGTGTAATAGTGACGACAAGTGCGGGAATATTACAGAACGTGAAGTGTGTGTTACAATATTCAATAAAAGTGGACAACGCATTAGACATTTAACTTTAACCAATGAAAAAGGCTTTAATGACGTTGGTGTGTTAGAAAACAATTCACAGACTTCTATTAAATATGCTAGTGGTGGAGAAGATTCTTATACAATAATTGCTGTACTTGACAACGGTGACACTTTAAAATCAAACGGGACTTATACCGAGGGTGGCTGGAAAATGAATGAAATTGTAACCAAAGACAGCATTAAAACAAAATACAAAGACAGTTGGTTCTAGACTTTGTAGTCGCCACAACTACTAACACACGGTAAACAAAACTAAACAAACACATTATCGAACATACTGATGACATATTCGGACACTTTGAAAAGTACATAAAACTAAGCAATACTTTAAAAGATGAACTTGCTAAAAGAATTTTATTTAAAACTTTTAAAAAGGGCGAACTTGTTCATCATGCAGACACCGTTTGTACTAAAAGCTACTTTATTCAAAAGGGACTTATGCGAGTTTACTTCATCAAAGATGGAAAAGAAGTTAGCGAATATTTTCCAGCAGAAGGTGAATGGAGTAATTCGCCCCGAAGTTTTAGAACAAGACAACTCGATATTTACTATATAGATGCTATAGAAGATATTGAAGCCTATTGCCTAAATGTGAGTGACTTACTATTTTTATTTGAAAACTTTCCAGAAATGGAAAGATATGCTCGACTATCAATGGGTACTGTTTTTGGGCATTTTATGGAAAGAATAACATCCATGCGATTTACCACTGCAAAAGAAAAATACTATCATTTTATCACAACTTACCACGATATTCACCATCGCATTCCACTTGGAATGATAGCTTCCTATTTAGGCATAACACAAGAAACATTGAGTAGAATTAGAGCCGAAAAATGATTTTTTGATATAGATCAAATGCCAAGAAAAAAATATAGCAGACATTTGTACTCAAACTTAAATAATATTAATAATGACAAATTTCTTTAAAATCTCTATTTCTCTTTTATTGCTGGTTTTTTCGGCTAACACCTTTGCGCAAATAACACTACAAACACCCCATGTTGAAAGTGTTTTATATTTAGGAAAAAATAAAAACCAACCACTTATAGTAGGGCTCGGTGGTTCGGAAGGTGGCAACGCATGGACAAGCGACTATTGGAAAAAAACAAGAGAACAATTTATTGAAAGAGGCTATGCCTTTTTAGCCATAGGTTACTTTAAGGCAAAAGGTACGCCAGATACATTACAAAAAATAGCTATTGAAGAGGTACATTATGCCATCGAACTAGCTGCTAAAAACAAACAAATAAATAGCGAAAAAATTGCCATTATTGGCGGCTCAAGAGGTGCTGATTTGGCTTTACTTTTAGGGAGTTATTACAGCGATATTAAATGTGTTGTAGGAATTGTTGCCAGCAATGTTACTTTCCCTGGCAATACAAATCATTTTACGACTTCTTCGTGGACATTTCAAAAAAAGGAACTACCATTTGTGCCAGTTAATGAGGAAGCTATCCCATTTTTAATGAAAAGAGATTTAAGAGGCACTTTTGAAGCAATGCTAAAGGATACTATTGCAGCAGAAAAATCATTCATAAAAGTTGAACAAATTAATGGACCAATTCTATTACTATCGGCTACAAAAGATGAAATTTGTCCTTCAACGCCAATGGCAGAAAAAATGATAGCAAGATTGAAAGCTAAAAACTTTAAACACTATTTTGAACACGTTCCAATGGAAGGTGGGCACACGGAGCCTCTCAATCACTTTGACTTGATATTTAATTTTTTAGAAACAAATTTTTTAAAGAAATAAGCGTAGAAGAAAAGACGGAAGCTTAGAGCAAAGTCTGTATGATAGTCGATTATATTTTCAGTCCTATAATGCAGACATCATCCACTTGTTCCAAATTTCCTTTCCAATTATTAAAGTCAGTTAATAGTTTTTCTTTTTGAGTAGCCATATTTTGCTGATGTATAGATACTAATAATTCTCCCAGTTGTTTGTATTTGAATTTCTTTCCTTTAGGTCCACCAAACTGGTCGGGGTAACCGTCTGTGAATAAATACAAAACATCCCCCTCATTTGCATTAATCTCATAGGTTTTAAAACTCTCTTCGGTTTCTCCTTTGCCAACAGGCATTTTATCATAGGGCAAATCGGTGAGTTCAACATCCCCCGGTCTGCGACCAGCCCCTTCTAAAGGGGAAAGGGAACTACCAATTAGAACCGGATTATTGTTTGCTGCGGCATAGCTTATTTGTAGTGTAAGCTGATTGAAACAAATAATTATTCCATCAAATCCATCTTTTTGATCTTCGTTACTAATGGTTTCTACCAAACGATGGCGCACATAATTAAATACGTCGCCTGGGTCTTCCATATTTTTTTCTTTAATGGCTTCGCTCAAAAAACCAATATTCAGCAGGCTCATAAATGCTCCAGGAACTCCATGTCCTGTACTATCGCAACAGGCTAAATAAAACAAATGGCCTTTTTGCGTCGTCCAATAAAAATCGCCACTTACAATATCTTTGGGTTTAAATAGCACAAAATGTTCTTTTAAATTTTTCGACAAACTTTGCTCGCTAGCCATTAATGTGGATTGTATTCGCTTAGCATAATTAATAGAATCAATGATTTCTTTTTGTTTTTCTTCTACCAATTGTTTTTGATGATTTGTTTCTTTTTCTTTGATTTCGATAATGTTTTTTTGTTTTTGCGTTACTTTTAAGCGATTAAACACAAACAAACCAAACATGGCTACAAGAGCCAATCCACCATATAAGGCGAAGCGCTGTGTTTTTTCTTGTTTCAACTGTGCATCCACCACCTTTCGTTCTTCTACTGTTTTTAAACTATCAGCAAATGCTTTTTTACCATACTCAAATTGCAATTGCTGTTTATAAACAGCTTTTTTATTTTTTTGATTTACCAAACTATCATGATTAATAGTGTACTGTTTGAGAAAAAAATAGGCGTTCGAAAAATCCTTTTTAGCGGCATACAACTGATGCAATAAAATAGAGGCATTAGCCATGTTTTCCATCATATCCGATTCTTTGTATATAGCATAGGATTTTTTTGCATAATCCATGGCTTCATCATCTTTGTTAGTATCGTGCAAAATATTAGCAATTCCTAGATAACTAGCTCCTAGTCCCAGGTCTTTTTCGGATTTAACCGTGGTTATAGCTAATTTATAATACTCCATGGCTTTATCATAATGTCCCAAACGACGATGCATAAAAGCCATATTATTATAAATAGGTGTTAGCGCTACATTTTTTAATTGAATTCTTATGGCCAAACTTTTTTTAAAATACAGTAAGGCCGTATCATATTTTTCTTGCTCTACATAAGTTGATGCGATATTATTTAAACCAAAAGCCATTTCCTTTTTATGATTTTCTTTTGTAGATATCTCCAATGATTTTCTAAAAAACTGTTGAGCTAATTCCAACTCGTCCTGCATGTAATAAATATTCCCAATATTATCGTAAGCAGCCGCTACCTCCATCAAATTGCCCAACTGCTCATTATATTTAATGGACCTTAAAATATATTCCTGGGCTTTTTTTAAATCTCCCTGATCTTTATAAACCATTCCAATATTGTTTAAGGCAACAGCAACACCCCCAGTGGAGTTCCATTTACTGTGAATACTATAAGCTAAGAGGTAATGTTGTAATCCTTTAGTATGAATATTGGATTCGTTGTAGTAATATCCCAAATCATTATATGTAGTTGCTTTTAAAATTTGTAAATCACGTTCAGGAATTGATTTATCTGTTTCGTGCAATTTTATAAAAGCAAAAATGGAATCAGCAACTAAAGGAATTTCGTCAAATTCGCAATCCTCTATTCGTTGCATGTAATACTCAACCTTCTTTAAATCATCTGAATTTCCTGCAAACAATGAAATGCTAAAAAAGCAAAATATTAAAACGATTATTTTACATTTCGACAGCATCGTTTTTAATCTTCATGCCCTTTGGCATTTTTTATTTTTTGCTCAAGGTATAATTGTTCTTCAAGCGCCATTTGTTTTTTTAATGAATCACTTACATCTTTTTGCCCCAGTTTTTCTAAATTTGGTTTACCAGCGTTTACCCATGCCGTGTACCACAAACTCCCCACCATGATGATGCTTTCGCGCATTCTTCGTTCTACTTGACCTTTAATCATTAAATCATAACGATTCGTGTATTCTAAAGAATAAACTTTCATCATTAAATTACCTCTGTTTTCATAAGCATACTTTCTATCTTGAGGAAATTCTTTATTTAAGGCGGCTTCAAATTTCAATACACTATCCACACCCATGTGACTATCGTAAACAATTTTCCAAGCTGACTTTATTGGTGAATCCACATACTTTGCTCTTCCAACAAAATAATCATAGTCTTCTGCTTTTAATTCGGGAATGCGGCTTTCCCAAAAACCATGTATGCCACGTTGCCCAGTTAATTGTCCGTTATAATTTTCAGTCGTATGCAAAGGTACGTGCGCATCGGCAATGTAGTGGCCTAAATCGGCACTGTAACTTAAAATCTGATCGAGGTTTTCATTTTTAAAGGCATTCAATAATTTATAGTAATGCTTTTCTATTTGCCATGGCACAATACCATAAGCCATTAATGTGTCCTCAGTGTATTTTGCAATAGCGGCTTTCCAAAATTTAGGCACACTATCAAAAGCATGTTCTCCATAATGATCAATGTCAATGTAATGTCTCGGTGCCTCTCCCTCTACTCCATAACGTCTTTTATCAGGATCAACTGCGTGGTTAGTAACAAACTCAATATGGCTTTTATAAAAGCTTACCATTTCTGGCGGCAATGTAAACACCGCCATGCGATTAATACGCTTATGTCCGTAAAAACCCCACGACTGCGATGATTGTTTAGGAAGTAAAAAAACAAAACCCAAACACATAAGTACTATGACTGCAATTTTTTTCACTCTATTAAATTTTAATTCCAATTACTAAAACATCATCTACTTGCTCATATGATTTTTTCCAATCACTAAAAGCTGTCGCAATTTTTTCTTCTTGTTCTTTACTTGATAAATCAGAAATTGATATTAATAAGTCTTTCAAATTTTTTGACATAAATTTTTTTCCAGTATCTCCACCAAATTGATCAGCATAACCATCAGTGAAAATAAAAAGAGAATCGTCTTTTTGTAACGCAATTTTAGTGGTTGTAAATTGTTGCTCGTTGGCTGTAAAACCAGCTATTGCCATTTTATCGGCTTTGTATTCAATAATAGTTTTATCACGAATAATAAATAATGGTCGGTTTGCTCCCGAAAATTCTACTTCAGTTAATGATTCGTTAAATTTCAATAAGGCTAAATCCATTCCGTCCATTTGCTTAGAGGCATCAGAATGTTGTTTTAACACTTGCTTAATTTGTTTATTTAAAAAAGATAAAATTTCTCCAGGAGCAGATATTTTTTTCTCAAAAATAGCTTGCACAATTTTATCCATACCAATAATACTCATTAATGCGCCAGGAACGCCATGCCCTGTGCAATCGGCGGCAATACAATAAAAATCTTTATCTACTTTGCTAAACCAATAAAAATCGCCACTCACTACATCTTTTGGTTTATAGTACACAAAACTTTGAGGAAAATGGGTATTCAGTTCTTGTACGTTAGGCAAAATAGCTAGTTGAATTCCTTTAGCGTATTGTATGCTATTATCAATTTCTTGTTTCTTTTCAGCAATAATATGGTTTTGTTCTTTCAACTGAATATTGGTGAGTTGTTTTTGTTTATTTTGTTTAAACAACATCACAGCTACTGCAATAACAATAAAAGCTATAGCCAATAAACCAAAAATAAAGTAAGTGTTTTTTTTATTTTTCAGTTCTTGAATTTCATTGGCTTGAGTTAGTTCTTTTACGTTAGCTTCCGATTTTTCGAGAGAGTAACTTCCTTGGAGATTGCTAATATTTGTTGAATAAGCCTCTTGATCGATTTCTTCTTTTAACTCAACATATTTTTCAAAATAATCAAAGCCCTCTTTAAAATTTTGTAACTTATAACTACTTTGTGCCAAAGCACGCAAGGTCAAAATTTGAATATCTTTAATATCGTGTAGTTGATTATAATTATAAACAATATTAAACTTATTGATTGCCTCTTTAATTTTACCAGTTTCCATTTCACACAATCCCATATTAAGAAAGCAAATCATCATACTTGAAGAATCTTGCACATTTTGATGAATAGCCAAACTCTTTTCGTTATAATACATGGCCGTTTTAAAATCCTTTTCTTGATAAAATAAATCACCGAGGTTACCATAAATTCTACCTAAATCACCGTACATTTTAGAACTTTTAGCACAATCTATTCCTTTATTAAAATACACAATAGCCGAATCGAAATATTTTCGTTCTCCTTCTTTAGAATGACATCTATCCACATAATAACTAGCAATTGCATTGTGAATTCTGAGTAATCCAAAAGTATCTTTTAATGATTGGTAAATTTGAAGTGACTGATATAAATACTTATCGGATTCGTAATTATGCTGCTGTATACATAATATCCAGCCAATATTATACAATGAAAAAGCAATCGCCTTTTGGTCATGAAGAGAATCACTTAGGCGGTAGGCTTTAAAATAAAAATATTGAGCTTTATCATAATCAGAATGAAACCAATACGCATCCGCTAAACAATTATATGCCAAATTTTGTCCCCTCACATATTTATTCTTCAAAGAAATTGCTAAAGCTTCGTTACCATAAACTATCGCATCTTTAAATTGAGAACTACTTAAGTTACTGGATAAATTAACCAATCCAATCACTCTCTGCGTATCATTTTTTGAGGTAGCGATTTGACTTTTTAATTCGTTGATTCTTTTTTCTTTTTGCGCGAAAAGAAAAGAATTAGTGATTAAAAATAAATATACAAATATGATTTTTGGTTTAAACATAATTTAGAGAACTAAATATACATAAAAAACGTTTTATGAATGTTATTTAATCGCAACCCTTATTTTAAAATACAGGAATAAAACCTATCTTTATAGTAGCTATACCGATGCATTTACACCGAAAGATATTATTTTTAGCCTCTTTTTGTTTGATTTTTTTAAAGTCAAATTCTCAAACTCGTATACAAGAATTATCAGCCGTACAATACAATCAAAAGGTTATTATTAGCTATCTCATTAGTGCTGGCAATAGCTGTGCAGGTTACCAAATACTTAGATCTAACGACTCCTTAAATTTTGATGTCATATATGATTACGCTGGAATTTGCGGCGAATCTACAAAGTCTCAAAATATCACGTTTACAGATGAATCTCCACAAAAAAACAGTAAAAATTACTATAAAGTTTTAATTCAACCTTCTGATTATTCGGATGTTATTTCTGTATTTTATTCTGATTTAGCAGAAAAAGGATATTTACTCATGCAAAATCCAATCACAGATAATTTATCGTTATTAAGTATTTAAATAGTGGAAATTTGAAGATTTATGACCAAATGGGGAAATTAATCCTAGCTTTTAATCCTAACGAACAAGGATTATATCATAAAGATATTTCTTGGTTAGGAAATGGGATATATTATTTTATCCTAGAAAATGCTAAAGGAAAACCTTTGCATGGAAAATTCATAAAAGAGTAAAGTTTAAATTAATAAACTAAGCGCCTCCTAATAATAGTAATACTTTTCTCATTTCCTTAAACTGTTTTAGGTTTATAATAACGTAAAAGTAAATGATGGATAATGAAAAAAATAGAGGGTTAGCCCCTCTATTTAAATAAATCAACTTATGCTTAATTTGTTAAAAAACTGGCATCATAATCGTTTTAAATCGCTTTTAAGCCATTAAAAGTAAGTAAATGGAAAGGCTTAATGCCTCTCAAATTTGAGAATGAGGGGAAATCAAATTTTTGTCCTCGCTGATATTTGGACATTTTGGCAAATTTTATTCTCTTTACATGAAAAAGTAATTATTTTAATTAATAATTAACTTGCGAACTGATTTGTACGCCCCATTAACTATGGTAACAAAATAAATTCCCTTCGTAAAGTTTGACATATCAAAAGAAGAATGCCCTTCGTTTAATTCCTTTTTATAAATTTCGTCACCTAAAATGGTTGTAATAACAACACTCTTTTTTTCATTAGATAGACTAATATCAATCGAAAACACACCATTACTTGGATTAGGATATAAGTCAAATTCGATATTATTTGTTATAGTATTAATTGAATTAGTGATCGAATTATCAATTATAAATTCATTATTAAAGAAGGTACCATAATTACAAGGCACAGAAACACTAGCCGTAACAGCGCTCGCATTTAAATCATATTCAAAAAACCTACCCGGTAAAGGTGCGCCTATGCTTTGAAGGCTTGGGTTTTTATAGCCATATAATTTATTTCCAGAACCAGCTGTAAGTTTTCCTGATAAGCCAATAACACCGAACCCTGAAGTGTTAATTACTGTATTTGTGGTAGCAGAATATTCTCTAATACCATAATTTAAATCAGGGAAATACATTTTACCATTACTTGCAAGGGTTAATCCTGCTGCGGGAACATCAGATATAGTTAATTTTAAGGTCGCTATATTTGTTGCAATATTATATTCTATAACTTTACCAGACGAGCCAAATGAATTTGTAATAGCATATAAAATATTTGGTGAATACTCTACAAATGAATTTAATATAGTATTCCCCATTGAAGCAGTTAAATCAAACTTTTTTATATAAGTATTTGTTGTTGGATCATATTCAAAAATTGCACCGGCATTATTTGCACCTCCTTGTGCACACATACCATAAAGCTTACCATTTGCTGCTTTTAACAAAGAACCTAATGGATAATTACCTTTTGAATTGTTTGTTGTATTATCAAAATATACCTTTACAGTTATATTGTTTGTTAAAGGATCGAACTCATATAAAGTACCACGCTGCGAGGTAACAGTACCACCAGTTGATGAAGTTAATCCATAAAGTTTACCATTTACCTCAACTAAATTTTGATCCAATTTTGGCGTTACACCTGTTGTTGCAGAAAACTGAGCCAACATAGTGCGCGTACTTGTAGCTATATCAAATTCAAAAATTGTTCCTAAAGAAGCACTGGCACCACCGTAAGAAGTTACACCATATAATTTGCCATTACTAGCTTTTATCATCCCATTTTCTGGAAATACTCCTTCGTGAAATTGAGTTAAATTGATTTTAGGAGTTAATGTTGTTGTTCCAGTAACATATTCACAAATTTTACCGCACTCAATAAAGTTTGGGGTAAGGCTATTTGTGCTACTTGTGTTAATTAAGTATAAGTTAGAATTAGTGTGAAGAGCCAATGCGCCTATTGGAGAATACCCATGAGGATTTGAAGTAATATCCGCTTTCTTAGTAATAATGTCTGAAGAATAATCGTATTCGAAAATAACACCTTGTCCTGTTGTCCCTCCAAAAAGATTAATACCATACACTTTGTTAATTCCTGCTTTTGTTAATTTACCAGTTGTATTATAACCAACAGAAAACGACACGGGAAATGGTTCTAATATAGCGTATGTATTTGTAAGTGTATTAAAGCTAAAAATTCCGCCATAACCTGTACCTCCAACTGAACCGGATGTCATTAAAACATTAGGTGTAGGCTCTATAAACGAATGATAAGCTGTTCCAATTACACTTGTTGATGTGGTTAGTGATTGCAATAATGTAATTGTATTAGTAGTGTAATCATACTCAACTATACTTCCTCCACTTGTGGGGCCTTGCGCGCAGTTAAAATACATTTTACCACTACTCGCTAAAAATAAAGGGCTAGGTACTTTTCCTACAGTGCTAGTAATTGCCGCTACTGCAGTAATCGTATTGGTGTTTTTAGAAAACTCATAAACATATTGATTACTAGAGATACTTGTTCCTGTTGACCCGTAAAGATTTCCATTAGGAGCTTCAATTAAATAATTAGTTGGCTTATCGGGTAATCCGCTAGTGCCCGTAAAAGAATATAAATGTGTAATAATATTTGTTGCTAAATCAAATTTATAAATTGCACCTCTATTTAAAAGACCACCTTCTCTGGTTACTCCATAAAAAAAACCATCAGAAGATAAACACATTTTCTGAGTAGGAAAAGCTCCGTTTGCACCGTCAAAACTAGCTATTGTAGAATACGTATTGGCAACTGGATCAAATTCAAATATACTACCTCTATCACAATCTCCGCCATAAATTGATACTCCGTAAAATTTTCCGTTAGAATGTAATGTCAATAAATCGTCATAATTTGGAGTAGCAACATTATAAAAATAATTAGTAAAAGATGGCGTAAATACCCCAAAATTAGTTGATGATATATTTGAAAGTACTGAAGTGGTGTTCGCGGTTTTATCCCATTTTACTAGTGTACCTGCATCCCCTGTTCCTCCTTGTCGCGAAGCAATATAAAGATCTTGAGCATATGCTAAAGTTGATAGCAGTAATAAGTATATGATTGAATAAATGTTTTTCATAAATATTAGATTAGATATATTTCATAAATGTAGTTGTATAGCATTTAAAATCTATACCCAATGCAGGGTAAATTATAAAATAAAAAGTCCACCTATTTAAACAGATGGACTTTTATATTTTAAATTTAAAAAAACTATGCTTTAGCTTCTTGAGCTTTTTTAATAATAGCTTTAATATTTTCTGTAGTTGTAGAGTTTGGACGCTCAATAGCAGAACCAGTTGCTCTATCCCATACTAAACTTGCTAATACACCTAATGCACGAGATACACCAAATAATACTGTGTAAAAATCATATTCATGCATACCATAATGCGATAATAAAGCTCCTGAGTGAGCGTCCACATTTGGCCAAGGGTTTTTAATTTTTCCTGTTGATTCTAAAATTGGAGGTGCAACTTCATAAACCATTTGCACGATTTCACAAATATCATCATGCTTTATATATGTTCTATAAAAATCTTGTTGTGCTGTAAAACGAGGATCCGTTTTACGCAACACCGCGTGTCCGTATCCTGGAACAACTTTACCTTCAGTTAAAGTTTGTTTAATGTATTCTGCAATTTGTTCTTTAGTTGGTAAACCACCACCTAAATTTTCTTTCAACTCCATAATCCAACTTAATACCTCTTGATTTGCTAAACCATGTAATGGACCAGCTAAACCATTCATACCAGCAGCAAACGCTAAATAAGGGTCAGATAATGCAGAACCTACTAAGTGTGTAGCATGAGCAGAAACGTTACCACCTTCATGATCTACGTGAATAGTTAAATATAAACGCATTAAACGTTTCATATCAAATTCTTCGTAACCTAACATGTGAGCAAAATTTGCAGCCCAATCTAATTTATGATCTGGCTCAATATGAGCACCATTTTTATATTTACGACGATAGATATAAGATGCAATACGTGGTAAACGTGCAATTAGATTC
Organism: Bacteroidota bacterium; assembly: GCA_016711805.1. GTDB lineage: Bacteria > Bacteroidota > Bacteroidia > B-17B0 > Aurantibacillaceae > UBA4416. Next base: position 54,977 of record JADJSH010000041.1, on the reverse strand, counting down.
ATCGAATCTTCATACACATAATCCCAATAATCTTTTTTGTTAACACCTTTCGCATACGCTTTCGCAAAAACACTTTCGGTTTGCATAGCCATAATACCAACTACAAACTGTGTCATTGGGTGAGTATCTACAGGTAATTTTTCAATTACATCAAACACATGTTTGGGTACATTACTACGTTTTTGCCATTCTCCAGTGATGTAACTTACATCTTCTTGAGTTGGTAATTCACCTACTAACATTAAATAAAATATACCTTCAGGTAATGGCTCTGTACCACCTGGAGCTTTTGGTAAATGCTTACGTAATTCAGGAATTGAGTATCCTCTAAAACGGATTCCCTCTTCGGCATCTAATTTAGACGTTTCTGTAACCATACCAACCATACCTTTCATTCCTTGGTATACTTGAGCAACAGTAATTTCACCTAATTTTAAATCACCATGATTTTTGATAATATCTTTAATCTCGGCCGCTAATGGCACTGCTTTTTCGCGAAACTTATCTTTTAATCTATCCATTTTTTTAATTGTTTAATAACCTCGTAAATTTAGGCAGTGGATTGATTTAAACAAATTAAATTTGCATTATTTTGTAAGAAATCTCAAAATAATTTGACAAGAATTTTGTAACAATAAGTTTATCTTTTGCTTCTATTTTCTTTATAAAAAAAACAAGCTTATTTTTATATAAAAAGTCTATAAAAATAAAACAAAAAAAGTGGGGATAATAGCAGGCAAGATACTCTCAAAATCAGTTTCTGAAATTCTCTATCTTCTCTGATATCTAGATACTTAAGCTTTAAAAATGTCATAAATAACCAATATTTTAACTTATATATTTTTGACGATAAACATAAAAAATAAATAAAAATTACTAAAGGGTGCTAGCCCCCTATTTGATAAAAAAAATGTCATAAAATTGAGTGAACTTTTTAGAGGAAAACCAGGCCAGTATAATAAACTACCAATACCGGTTTCATAACAAAACTAGCTTTACGTGACAGGAAGGGAGTGTTAATAGCTATTGGGTAATCCGAAATTTATTGCATAAAGGTTGCTCTAATCATAGAACAACTTTGTAGTGAGAGAGTCACGCAGTGGCGTATAAACTCCAATAAATAAAAAAAGCCCTGAATCGCTTCAGGGCTTTGTAGTGAGAAGGAGATTTGAACTCCTGTCCGCCAGCTGGCGGATATGAATGCGATGCTCTAACCAATAATATTCCAAATAAATTCTCTTCCCTTTGCAGATTTTAATTCTTTTTCTCTTTTCATAGCACTTGCTTTGTCTTTAAAATTTTCTGAATGCACTAATTTCCAAGGTCTATATCTTAAAGTATATCCTTTAGTTTCCAACTCATTGTGAGCCAATAACCTCTGCTCTATATTGGAAGTATAGCCAACGTAGATTTTATTGAATTTTTCTGAATATAATGCGTAAACAGTAAACATAAGTTCATAAAAGCCTGTTCTTAAATTAAGAACGGGCTTTGTAGTGAGAAGGAGATTTGAACTCCTGACCTTCGGGTTATGAATCCGATGCTCTAACCAACTGAGCTACCTCACCATTCTTTAAAAATAAAACCCTCTGATTTCAAAGGGTTTTACTTGTGATCGTGTAGGGATTCGAACCCCAAACCTTCTCATCCGTAGTGAGATGCTCTATCCAGTTGAGCTACACAACCAATCCAAAAAATTTTGGAGTGCAAATATACTTATTTTAGTTAAATTGCAAACAATTTTAAACGAAATTTATGCAAACTATTATAGAATCTATATGGAATAACCGTGAGTTGTTGAAAGAACCTACCAATCAACAAGCTATCCGTCAAATAATTGAAGATTTAGACAAAGGTAAATTAAGAGTTGCAGAACCAAAAGCTGACGGAACTTGGCAAGTAAACGATTGGATAAAAAAGGCCGTTATTTTGTATTTTCCTATTCAACAAATGGAAACTATGGAACTAAAGCCCTTTGAATACCACGATAAAATGAAGTTAAAAACCAATTTCGCAGAAGCTGGTGTAAGAACTGTTCCTGGTTCTATTGCTCGATACGGAAGTTATATTTCGAAAGGTGTGATTATGATGCCAAGTTTTGTAAATATTGGAGCCTACGTTGATGAAGGAACAATGGTAGATACATGGGCAACCGTTGGTAGTTGTGCTCAAATAGGCAAGCATGTTCACTTAAGTGGCGGCGTTGGAATTGGTGGTGTTTTAGAGCCTGTACAAGCTGCTCCAGTTATTATTGAAGACAATTGTTTTATTGGCTCTCGCTGTATAGTAGTTGAAGGTGTTCATGTTGGCAAAGAAGCTGTTTTAGGAGCCAATGTTTGCTTAACGATGTCAACTAAAATTATTGATGTTACTGGTGCAACCCCAATTGAAACCAAAGGTTATGTTCCTGAGCGCAGTGTGGTTATTCCTGGTTCATATACCAAACAATTTCCTGCTGGAGAATATCAAGTGCCCTGTGCTTTAATTATTGGAAAAAGAAAAGCAAGTACTGATTTAAAAACCTCATTAAACGATGCTTTAAGAGAGCATAATGTTGCTGTATAGTTTGGTAACACACAAAAACATACTCATTATTCAAACGGCATTTATTGGCGACGCTATCTTGGCATCATCCGTAGTTGAGAAAATGCATCTATTTTTTCCGCAAGCAAAAATTTCTATTTTGGTAAGGAAAGGAAACGAATCATTATACCAGGAACATCCTTTCTTAAATCAAACCTTAGTTTGGAATAAACAAGAAGGTAAATACAAGAGTTTATTTCAATTACTAAAAACTATACAAAAACAAAAATTTGACACCGTTATTAATCTCCATAGGTATGGCAGTTCCGGTTTTTTAACTGCTTTTTCAAAAGCACGCTATACTTCTGGTTACGATAAAAATCCTTTCTCTTTTTTATTTGATAATAAATCAAAACATAAAATTGGTGATGGTAGACACGAAATAGAACGTTATAATGATTTAATAGAATCGATTACAGATAAAACTATTGTTAAACCAAAACTATATCCAAGCTTTAAACAATTTTCAAAAATAGAACCATTAGTTTCGCATGCATTTGTTTGCATGGCGCCTTCATCTGTTTGGTTTACAAAACAATTACCAAAAGACAAATGGATAGACTTATGCAATTCGATTCCAAAAGAAATAATTATTTATTTATTAGGTGGTCCTTCAGATAAATTATTATGCGAAGATATAAAAACCAAAAGCACACATTCAAATAGTATAATTTTGGCTGGCGAATTATCTTTACTAGAATCCTGCGAATTAATGAAACACGCTAAAATGAATTATGTAAACGACAGTGGTCCTTTACATTTAGCTTCTGCTGGTAATTCGCCTACAACTGCATTCTTTTGTTCTACAGTTCCTTCTTATGGATTTTATCCATTATCATATAACTCTACAATAATTGAAGTCAATAATTTAGATTGTAAACCATGCGGATTGCATGGCTATAAAACGTGTCCTAAAAACAATTTCAGATGCGGTAACGAAATTAAGTTACCCTTATTTAAATAAGGTAATTGTTCCTTGTTTTTTTATTTCTTTATCATCAATATCTTTGGCATTAACAAGTAAAAGTAACATCCATCAGGTACTTCTTTCCCATTTACTTTTCCAGTCCAGCTATCAAGCAAATCCGAAGACTCAAATAACTTTAACCCCCAACGATCAAAAATAATGATATGAAACTCTTTTATATTAGTTGCACCAATCCAAAAAATATCATTAATACTATCTCCATTTGGCGTAAATGCATTTGGCACGTATAAAGTTGGTTCTTCTTCAGAAACTGTAACAGTTAAAGAATCTATGTCCATACACAAACCATTGGTAACCGTTAAATAAGCTGTGTAAACACCACTATTATTAAAAATTTGATCAGTAACAGTTTGCGTATTGGCTACGTTTCCATTTCCAAAGTCCCACAAATATGTGGTAGCATTTGTACTATTATTAGTAAACGATACAGTTAAAGGACTTGTATCCACTTATTGGATTAGCAGATATGCTTGCATTTAAATTTGTCAACGTTAACAATGATAGATGCGGTTGTTGTTCCACAAGCATTGGTATTAGATACTGTAACTACGCCGCCACTAGTTGTAACAACAGAACCTGTGTTTAAAGTGTTTGACCAAGTATAAGGTGCGCTTCCTCCTGTAACTGTTAATGTAGCTGTTTCGTTAGGGCAAATGGTTGTTGAGCTTGATGTTAAATTTAAAATAGGCAAGACATTTGAAACAACAGTTGTTGAAGCCGTTGCTGCTCCGCAAGAGTTTGATACATACCGTAACAACTCCTGGAGTATTTACAACAGTAGTATTAGTAAAACTTCCTGTACTCCACAAATAATTATCTGCATTACTAATTGCATTTATAGTTGATGTTTGCCCTGAGCAAATTGTTGGAAGGCAATGCAACGTGGTGAACTTGAACATATTGTTACAGCCGCCACCCAACTAGTTAAGTCCTGTCACCGATTGAAACGCGTAGTGGTGGTCCCATTACTCCAAAGATAGGCTCCACTTCAGGTTGAAAGGTGTGTTTGTCCTGAGCAATGTTGGTGCAGATGGTAGAAAGCCAACTGTAACTGTTACACTTTCAGAAGCATTACCGCAAGCATTTGATAGCAAGAAACCACCTGCTGAATTTAAAGAAACGCTATTTGTATTAACTCCAGTACTCCATGTATATGTTACTGGTGTGTTTGTGTTTGCTTGAACAGTAGCCGTTTGTCCCGCACATAATGAAACAGCATTGGCACTCAAAGTGAGCGTTGGTAATGGAACAATATTAAGCGTTTGCGTTGCCTGTGAACTACCGCAAGCATTTGTACTTGTTACAGATATAGAGGGCGAATTAACACTTACTGTATTTGTTGTAGCGCCATTACTCCATAAGTAATTTCCTTCATTTGAATTTGCTGTTAATATAACACTTCCACCAACACACAATGAGTTTGAGGAAGGAGTTAATATAGAAACAATTGGTAGTGGAGCTGTTCCTAAAGAAATATTAGCAACTGCATTACCACAACCAGAAGTTGAAACTGTTGCAGAATAAACACCAGGCGATGAAATCGTAGTTGTAGATGCTAACACCAGTGCTCCAAGAATACGTCCCCGTGCTTCCAACCAAAGATAAGGTAGCAGTTTGTCCACTTGAACAAATAGTAACTACTGACGATACAATAGATAAAGTTGGGGCTGATGAAATTGAAACGCTTACTGTGGCTGATGAGTTACCGCATGAATTTGAAACGTTAACAGTATAAACTCCAACCGCATTTAAAGCAACCGTATTTGTATTAGCACTTGTGCTCCAAGTATAAGTCACAGCAGTATTTGCATTAGCTTGCACGGTAGCTGTTTGTCCTGAACATAAATTAACTACAGAAGGGCTAACAGTAACCGTTGGTAAGGGAGTTATATTTAATAATACACTATCTTTTACAGTGGTTGTTTGAGTGCCGCAAGCTTTTGAAATTGTACAATATAATTTAATTGTACCATTATCTCCCGTTCCAGAAGTATATGTTGTAGATAAAGAATTTGTTGGAGCAAAAGAACCAGTAGCTCCAGCGCCTAAACTCCAATTAACATTAGTAAAAGCGCCAGAAGCAACGGCAGCAAAATTTTGACTAGTACCAACACATATACTTGCATTATTCCCTGCATCAACAGATAAAGGAATAAATGGTGCTTGACACCCATAATTAACATAAGTAGCTAAACCAGATGGAGAAAATTCAACAGCGCCTCCATCTTGCGCTCCTAAATTACCAGCCTGATTGATAAGTAAAGCTCTATCATAAGTAACCGCATCTGTGCAACTTGCAGGTGATGAAAACGTCATCGATAAAGTTCTTAAACCTGTTCCCGAATTAGCAAAATGACCAGCTGTATTTCCAGCGGTTTGAAAAATAATATAAAGTGTATCCGTTAAATTTGCGAAACTTTGCGCTAATGGCGACCATGCAGAACTGGTAACCAATAATACTTTAGCATTAGCAGGTAAAACGTTAGCCGTAGGTTCTTTTAAAAATCCGCATCCAACAATCGTAGCATTAACAGTAGCTACATCTGCCGCTGTACTTGCATTTTTAGTTAAACCCAACCAACTATTATTTGGCCAATTAACTGATAAGTTAGCTGTGTTTAATGCGGTAGCTCCAACCTGAAATATTACCATTTCGTTTTGTCCTTCTTGCGAACCTGCGCAAGCATCAACCAAAATGCTTTGAATTTGAAAACATTGTGATTTAGCTTGATGCGCTAAAACTATAATTAATAATAGAATAAAATTTTTCATGATCCTTTTAAAGTAAGTTGTGAATGATTATTTTTGAATAATTAGTTTAAAATTTTGGGTTTTGTAGGGAGATGATACTTTTAAAAAAATAAATTCCTTCAGAAAAATCTTGAGTATTAATTTTAGTTTGAGAATCTTTAATCGTTTCATCAACTAATAATTTACCATTTACATCATAAATAGAAATTGTAGAATTTAAATAATTTAATTTTGTTCCCACATACACAATAACATTAAATTTACAGTAGGATTGGATACTTCAATCGAATCCTAAAAAATCATTTGATAATATTCAATGGGCGAATATGTATATCCACCATTTAAATCATTCATTTTTAATCTGAAATACAATAATGGTGATGAAAATACATTTTGAATATAGTTTTCATAATATAAATAAGAATTAGATTCGCCTTTAGCTGGCATTTCAGCTATTTTATGAAATTCGACTCCATCTACAGAATATTCGATTTCAAAATTTTTGCTTTGATGTTCATTAGCTGTTGCCCATACTAATTTGTATCCATCAGATTCGGAAATACAATTAAAATTCAGTAGAGTAACGTCTAGTAAAGAACATTGCAAACAACTACCACTGACAACTTGAGTTGTAGAAGTTAAAATTTCAATCCCATTCTGGTTCGAAATTTCTTGGGTAAAATTGATCCTCCTGTCTGCGAAATAGATTGTGTAATATCTGCATTTCCAGTTCCCGTATAGGTTGTTCCATTGATTTTTAAATAATCTCCATTATCCATTCCTGAATTTGAACAGGCACCACCTCTCGTTTTAAATTCTACCGTAACACTCATCGTACATCCACTAGGAATATTAAATACTATGCCTTGTAATTGCTGACCTCCTGGATTAGGCCCCAAAACAATTACTGTTATTTTGCAGAAGGGCCATCACAACACTGTATAACCTAAATTTGAATAGGTTGATAAATCACAGCCAGTTGTACAACCTTGTCCGTTATTACATTTATCAAAAATTGACATTGCTCCTGAAAAAGCACACGCCGTAATTGTTCCGCCTGGTGTAATTGTGGGAGTACAAGTTGTTGTAATTGTAAATACTGATGAATTTGAGCCAGTAATGACTGGATTATCACTTACAACTCTTATCATATATCCGGTGCCAGATGGTGTTCCTGCTGGTATTGTAAACGAAACAACGCCAGTGTTTGCTGTTGAAGAAATACTTCCTATTGCAACTGAAGATGCGAAACTACCACTTGCATCAGAAAGTTGAGCCGTATAATTATTTCCTACATTAAATGTCCCTGTAGAAGAAAAGGTAACAGTACCCGATGCAGTGACTGTACAATCGGTTAAAGCAAATGGAGGGTTATTTACTAAATCTGTTGTTATAGTATTTGTAGCACAATTACCTTGACGAACAGTAACATCATCTAAAGCTAAATTTCCAACGCTTTTTGTGTAAGTAAATCTAATTTGAATAATAGTTGTAGATATTGCATAAGAATACACTGTTCCAGTTGTAGGTAATGGTGTTAAATTAACAATGGTTGTCCAAATAGTTCCATTAAACCCTTCAACTAATAATGCAGAGGTTGCATTTGTTCCTTGTCCTTTAACCCAAAATGAAAGCTGATCACCGCATACAAACGATTCAGTAACTACTCTATCATTAGTATTATCAAATTGTAACGAAGGGGATGAGTTTCCAAAATTACCAGCAGAAGTATAAGTTCCACCTATAGCAGTAAAAGACCAACCTGCAGGACTGCGTTCCTCCAGCAAAACCTGAATAAAAATATTTTGCCCCCAACTTTTACCAAAACATAACATAAATAACAAAGCCAAAACTTTAGCTCCATGCTTGTATTTATATATGTTATGTAACTTACCCATTTAAAAAAATCTTTCAATTTATTTAAAGCGGTTTCGGATTAGTTTTTTATCATTAAATAAAAAACTCCTTTAGGGTGTTCGCTTTTTAAAAATTATTTAAAGCGGTTTTGGATTATTTTAAGTCATTAAGAACTAAACTTTAAAACTCCTTTAGGTTGTTCACTTTTATATTGTAAAGATAGTTAATAAACCCCTCGGCAATATTTCTTTTTCATTAACAAATTGTTAAAAATCAGGTAATTATAGTCAAAATCGACGAAATCCATTTCTATTAGACGAATGTTACTATTCTTTAGAGGAATCCGAAATCTTATCTAAATCGTTTTGCTAATTTAGCTAGCTATTAAATCAATTATCATGAAGAAAGGTTTTATATTTTTTGTACTATTAGTTGCTTGCGGTTTTTTATTATCGTTTATTAATACAACAGCAGGTGCCGAACTTGGCTTAAATGCTCCAATGCCAATGGCAGATGAGAAAATGAAGGATGTTAGTGGAAAAGAAGTTTCTCTAAATACCTCTAAAACATCCAAAGGATTATTAGTTATTTTTTCATGTAATACTTGCCCGTATGTAAAGTTAAGTGAAACTCGAATTAAAGAGTTATCGGATGATTGCGCAAAACAAGGTATTGGATGTATTATTATTAATAGCAATGAAGCTCAACGTGCCGATGAAGACAGTTTTGATGCGATGGTAAAATATGCTGCATAATAGCAAAGGGCTTATTTACAAAGGTGCTATTGACGATAATGTAAAAGATCCAGCTGCTGCCAAAGCACACTATTTAAAAGATGCTATTGATGCCTTAGCAAAAAACGAAACTCCTAAAATGCAAGAAACTAAATCTATAGGCTGTACCATTAAGCGTGTAGAATAGATTTTAAATTAAACAACAACGAAAAAGCCCGTCTTCTGTTAATGGTGGAACAATGATACGAATCAATACGCCATCATTTTGCGGATTAAATCCTAAGTTAGCTGCCTGAATAGCTTTTTCGATAGGCGTTAGCATTGATTTTTCCCAAGGCTGAACTAAAATAGTTCTAGAATCTTGAGTATTTACACTTGCTACATTTCCTAAAGTAGTTTTTGCTCCATAGTAATCTACAAACACATTATCCAACATACTTGGATTTGCTTTACCTGCTCTTATTTTTGCTAATTCTGATTCTAAATGGGTTATTGTTTTCTCCATTTGAGTTTTAGCACTTTCTAATATTGTTTTAATATCGCTCATACTTAATTTTTGTGTAAAGTTAATTGTATTATAATGATTGATGAAATTTTATCTGATTTTTTTATACGGCTACCTCAGCTTTAATATGTGGATGTGGATCATAGTTTTCTAATGTAAAATCATCAATGGTAAAATCAAAAATAGATTTCACATTAGGATTAATTTTCATCGTAGGTAATGGTCTAAAATCTCTTGTTAATTGCAATTTAGCTTGATCAATGTGGTTAGAATATAAATGTGCATCACCCAAAGTATGAACAAAATCACCTAATTGTAAATCGCAAACCTGAGCAACCATCATCATTAAAATGGCATAAGAAGCAATATTAAAAGGTACTCCTAAAAATATATCGGCACTTCGTTGATACAACTGACAACTTAATTTACCATTAGCCACATAAAACTGAAAAAACGCATGACATGGTGGCAACTTCATACTATTGATGTCGGCCACATTCCAAGCACTTACAATTAAACGGCGAGAGTCTGGATTGTTTTTTATCATGTCAACCACCTGAGTAATTTGATCAATATGTTTTCCATCTGGCGTTGGCCAGCTTCTCCATTGATAGCCATAAACGGGGCCTAAATTCCCTTCAGCATCAGCCCATTCATCCCATATACGCACACCATTATCTTTTAAATATTTGATATTGGTATCGCCTTTTAAAAACCACAACAGTTCGTGAATAATTGATTTCGTGTGTAGTTTTTTTGTAGTAAGTAATGGAAAGCCCTCCGCTAAATTATAGCGCATTTGATATCCAAAAACACTTACGGTTCCTGTTCCTGTTCTGTCTTCTTTTTTAACTCCATGCTCTAAAACATGGCGCATCAAATCGTGATATTGCTTCATTGTATATTTTTAGTGCTTTACTATAATTTTCTGAACTTTTGTTTCACTGTTACCGTCTAATTCTATTTTCACAAAATACATTCCGTTGGCATAATTCCTAAAATCAAGCTCTTGAATAGTTTTTTCTTGAGCTACAAGTATACCTGTGCTATTGTACACCTTTATTTTTTTTGGGATTTCATTTAAAGAAATATTTAATATTGAACTTACTGGATTTGGATATAATAATAAATCGCTATGCTGTTGTACCTCATTCATAGCTGTAGGTAAACAACTTGGCGCACTTGTATTTAAACTATAAGAAATAATTCCATTATTTATATACCAATTTTGCCATGTCCCACCTGAGCATGTTGTCCAATCGTTTAAATCAAAACTATTAGTAGCATTTGCATCTCCTTTAATTTGATACACTTTTAACGCCGCATTATTTCTGTTCCATGTTAGTGATTGGCCATTTGAGCAATTTTCAGGGCTATTCGGCAGAATACAATTTGCTTGGATAAAATACGCGTTGTCATCATAAGTGGGAAAGCCCCCAAAAACTTTTGCAATTCCCAAATCATCTATACAAACAGCAGTATATTCATCACAAGCTATTCCATAAAAAGCTTGGGCACTATCTTGAAATAACCTTGCTAAAAAAACAGATAATCGTCCTCTTCTATCCGGACTATCAAAATGCGTATCTGTAATTACTCTATTTAAAGGAGGGTTATGTAAAAAATCATTATTACCAATAGTAACGCCTGCACTGTATGGATTTGATAAAGCTGTTGCACTTGTAATAGAGGAAACTGCCGCCGAAAAATAAGCTTGACCTTGAATTGCCATTCCAGCGCTTGTCCCTCCAATCGGACAATGCTTAACATTAATTAAATAATTTAAAGCGCTATCCACTGCTGTATTTTTCCAATAAGAAACATAGTCGTATTGATCTCCGCCAGCAATAAAAACAGCTTCTGCGTTTCTTAATTGTTGCCTAACATAAGGATCATTGGCTGCCGCTAAACTATTAATTACAATCGTCTCAACAGAATTTACCGTAACACCTAATCCAGAAAATAAATAAGAATTATAGCCATTTGAACCAGTTGCTCTAATAACCACGATGTCTCCTCCCCCACTTTTGTTTAAAAACCACGTCATAGCATTATCATCCTCGGTAGCGCCTCCCATTAAGCAAATCCCATATTGGGTAGAAGTTGTTACATCATTTACATCACCTGTAAAATAAGAAGTATATGGCGTTTGAGCAAACCCATAAACACTAAAACAGATAAAAAAACAAATGATTGAAACTTTCATTTTACGAAAATAAAAATCCTTTCCGCAAAAACAGAAAGGACTTATCAATCTTTATTAAACATTTTATTTAAGATAAAAACTTAATTTCTTTAATGTCAAATTCCTTCAATATATCATCTTCCAACTCCAAAAGTAGCTTTCCTGCTTTTGTTACCGATTTTACTCTGCCATTAAATTTATGATTGAAAGTATCAACAAAAACAGTGATTTTATTAATTTCAAATAAATAATCATGGTAACATGTATCAATTAATTCCAATTTACTTTCTTTTAATTTCAGATACCATTTTTCGAAGTTTACGCAGATTTTTTCTAATATTTCGTCTCTGCTATGAACCGAATTTGAAAGCAATTTAAGCGAAGTAGCCGTTCTTTCAAATTCACTAAAATCATCTTGATTAACGTTTAATCCTATGCCAATAACCGAATGTTGAATGTTAGTACTCGTGAAATTGTTTTCAATCAAAATACCCGAAATCTTGTGTTGATTTACTAATATGTCATTTGGCCACTTAATTTTAATGTCATATTGGCTATTAGGTAAAATATCAGCCAATACGTCATAAACCGCTAAAGCACTAATTTTGCTTAAGTAAAACGTATTGCTAATACTTAAAAACTGTGGTTTTAAAATAACAGACGCTGTGATGTTTTGGGCTATTTTACTGCTCCACAGGGCTCCTCGTTGCCCTTTTCCTTTAGTTTGATTATCGGTATAAACCACTGTTCCCTCAATAGTGTTAACATTCCTTAACAAGTTCATGGCATAAGTATTGGTACTTTCTACCTCGTGTAAAAAAAGCAGGTTCTTTCCAATAAACAATGTTTCCATTTAGGCAAAAAAAAAGGTTAAATTTGTTGCTTATAGCAAAAACAAAAGTATAAAACGGAATAGCATGAGCAACAAAATAATATGGCAAAAATACCAGTAAAGAAAACAGCAACAAAAAAAGCAGCTCCTAAGAAAGCCGCAGCGAAAAAAGCAGCTGCAAAAAAGGTGGTTAAAAAACCTTTAACTGAAAAAGAAGAGCTACAAAAAGAAGCAAACAGAATTGCTAATACCGAAAATAAAAAGAAAGTTGTTAGTGGCGCTAAACGCCCTAAAAAATCTGCAACTAAAGAGCAAACTACAAGTTTGTTAGATGCCATCGTTCAAGGAATGCAAGATAAAAAAGCTAAAAATATTACGGTTATAAACCTTATTGGTTTAGAACATCGTGTGGCCGATTACTTTGTGATTTGCGATGCTGATAGTAATACACACGTTTCTGCTATTGCGGATTCTGCAGAAGAATCTGTCGTTAAAAAAACAGGAGAAAAACCATACCATACCGAAGGGCGTCAAAATTCAGAATGGATTTTAGTAGATTATGTAAACATTGTAGCTCACATATTTTTGCGAGAAACTCGTGAATTTTACAATATCGAAGGCCTTTGGGCAGATGGAGAAATAACTAACATTGCCGATTAAACAAAACATAAAACAATACGTTATATAATTTTATTATGAGCGACGAACAAGAAAATATACCAAAAAACGATAATCCCACTCCTTTAAACGGTCCTGAAGAAGAGCGAAAAAAACAATTCGAAAAGATGAAAGATCGTTTCGGAAAAAAACCAAATAACCCATTTGGAGGCTCTGGTAGCGGAGGAAATGGTGGAAATAGCTTTTACTGGATTTACGGTTTAGTAATTGTTGGTCTTTTAGGATTTGTTTTTTTTGGACAAGATTTTGAAGGAAGAATTTTTGAAGTTGACCAAACTCAATTTGAGCAAAACATGTTAGCTAAAGGTGATGTGAAAGAAATCACAATCATTAATGAAAAATTTGCTGAGATTACAATTATTCAAGATAGTCTAAAATTAACTCGCTATAATGCGCCTGATAAAACAGGTAAATTAGTTCCTTTGTTTCCAGATCCTAAAGCAGCACGTGGGCCACACTTTAAAGTGTCAATTCCAGATGTGAAAGATTTCTTGGAACAAGTACGTTTAATTCAAGCAACTGCTAACATTCCTCTTAACAAACGTATTTCGCCTTCAAGCGAAGAAAGAACGAATTGGACCGACCACATGGGTTGGATGCTCCCAATTGCCATCATGGTTGTTTTATGGATTGTTATGATGCGCAGAATGGGCGGCGGCGGAAGCGGCGGCGCAGGCCAAATATTTAACATCGGAAAATCAAAAGCAGTATTATTTGATAAAGACTCTAATGTAAACGTTACTTTTAACGATGTTGCTGGATTAGATGGTGCGAAAGTAGAAATTATGGAAATCGTTGATTTCTTGAAAAATCCAAAAAAATATACCGACTTGGGAGCAAAAATCCCGAAAGGAGCTTTATTAGTTGGCCCTCCAGGAACTGGTAAAACATTATTAGCGAAAGCTGTTGCTGGCGAAGCTAAAGTGCCATTCTTCTCATTGTCAGGTTCTGATTTTGTTGAAATGTTTGTAGGCGTTGGTGCATCGCGTGTACGTGATTTATTTAAACAAGCCAAAGAAAAAGCACCTTGCATTATCTTTATTGATGAGATTGACGCTATTGGTAGAGCACGCGGTAAAAACGCAGCAGCAGGTGGAAATGATGAACGTGAAAACACGCTAAATCAGTTATTAACGGAGATGGATGGATTTGGAACAAATAGCGGTGTTATTATTTTAGCTGCTACTAACCGTGCTGATATTTTAGATAGAGCATTAATGCGTGCTGGTCGTTTTGACCGACAGATTTATGTGGATATGCCAGATGTTGTTGAACGTCAAGAAATATTTAAAGTACATTTAAAGAAAATAAAAATTGACGGAAGCGTTGATATTGACTTCTTAGCGAAACAAACACCTGGTTTTAGTGGTGCAGATATAGCAAATATTTGTAACGAAGCTGCTTTAATTGCTGCTCGTGCTAATAAGAAACAAGTTACCAAACAAGATTTCTTAGATGCAGTTGATAGAATTATTGCAGGTTTAGAAAAGAAAAATAAGATCATTACTCCTGCTGAGAAACGTGTGATTGCATTTCACGAAGCTGGACATGCCACTGTAAGCTGGATGTGTGAACATGCTTCTCCATTAGTGAAAGTAACCATTGTACCTCGTGGTCGTTCATTGGGAGCTGCTTGGTATTTGCCTGAAGAAAGACAAATTACAACTACCGAACAAATAGTCGATGAAATGTGCGCAACCTTAGGTGGAAGGGCTGCGGAAGAAGTGATTTTTGGTAAAATTTCTACAGGCGCTTTAAGCGACTTAGAAAAAATTACACGTCAAGCTTATGCAAGTATTGTTTACTATGGTTTGAATGATAAAATTGGTAACGTAAGTTACTATGATAGTTCAGGACAAAGTGAATATAGCTTCAACAAACCATATAGCGAAAACACCGCTAAAGTAATTGATGAAGAGGTTAAGAAAATGATAGACATTGCTTATGCTCGTACAAAAGCCATCTTATTAGCAAATAAAGATAAACTGACTCAACTAGCGGAAAAATTATTAGAGAAAGAAGTTATTTTTAAAGAAGATTTAGAGGCCATTTTCGGAAAACGTCCTTTTGCTAAAGACGTTGCGGAAGAAAAAGCAAATGAGTTAGCTTCTGGTATGTTACCTAAAAGCGACGAGCCAACTGTTTAATTAACTTTTTAAAATATAATCTGATAAGCCCTTGTAAACAAGGGCTTATTTTGTTTAACAACCATTCAATTTTATTGCAAAAATTACTATCTTCGTTAAACAAAATTAATAAAATGAAAAAATAGTTGCCATACTTTTAATAAGTGGGATTATCTTTTCTTGTAAAAAGAAAGAAGAAGAACCAACGCCAGATGAAACCCCTACAACTACAGGAACACCACCAACCGATGATGGCTATCCTGATACTGTTTGGACTGCTACTGGAACAGGGCCACGTTTAATTTTTAAATTCAAATTTGATTCAACGCAAGTACGTTTAGACAACTTAGGTAATCCATCTACCGTTGCTGCTGGAAATAGTGCTTACTCTCCTAAGTTTAATCAAATGGCTGCTCATTATCTAGAATTAGCACAAGGCGATTTTACAACTGTTGGAAGTGGTGCCGTTTTATATCACGCTCCCGAAACAGCTGCAGGTGGAACAACAGCCATTCAATTTAGTAAATCGGTAGTTGTGAGAGAAAACGTTATTTTTTATTCAATCCCTTTGAGTCAAGTAACGGCTGGCACATATAAATGGCTTCGTCTTTCATTGTCTTATCAAAATTATGATATTCCATACAAAGCAAATTTATTACCAGGTAATCACATTGGAACAGGAACAATTGCCTCTTTTTTAGGTTATAAAACCTATGTGCCTAAATACAGAATTAAAGATAAGGATTATGTGCCATCGGCTAACGTGGGTGGACCAAATGCAAACCACCTACAAGGCTACTGGGGCTTTGAAACCTACATTCCTGGTTATCCTACCAATAATGGGTATTGGATGACTGATGGACAATCAACAGGAACTACCACAGTGGTTAATCCAAACCCAAGTTCTCCAATACCAGCAGGTAGTTGTTTAGTAACAGCGCAATTTGCAAATGCCACTGGAGCAAGTAATCAAGTTTTAACTATTACTGGTGCTGAAACTCAAGACATTATTGTAACTGTTTCTTTGTCAACTAACAAAAGTTTTGAATTTGTAGATCCTAATGCAGATGGATACTATCAACCAGAAAATTTAAATGAATGGCCAGTTGATATGGGAATAAGAGGAATGATACCAAAAGTGCAATATTAATAATTTTGTAATATTTTAACATCTCTTCATTAAACGGGGTACTATTTTAGAAGTCTATATATCAACCAACAATAAAAAATATCATATGAAAAAAGTAATTCTATTTGCAGCTTGTTTGTTTACACTATCAACTGCAGTTAACGCACAAGAAACTGCCAGAAAACCTAAAACTGAAAAAGCAGTAAAAGAAAATTTAACGCCAGAACAACGTGCGCAAAAAAATGTAGATAATTTAAATGCTGTTGCTGGATTAACCGACGAGCAAAAAACAAAAGTGAAAGATTTAGCTACAACAAGAATTACTAAAGCTGATGCTATTAGAGCTAAATACAAAGGACAGCCAGAAAACAAAGAAACAGCTAAAAACGAATTGGAAGCCGTTAAGAAAGAATATCGCCAAAGCGTGAAGGCTTTGTTAACTCCAGAACAATTAGAAAAAGTTAAAGCAAAAAACAAAGAAATGAAAGCTGCAAAAGGTGCTGATAGAGCTGCTGGTTCTAACACCGAGAATGTAATTGACGCTAACGATTAATACATCATTATTCTAACAAAAAAGGTTCGCAAATGCGAACCTTTTTTGTTTAATATTCATCTTCGTTAAAAAAGAAATCATCTTTAGTTGGGTAATCGGGCCAAATTTCTTCGATGGTTTCGTAGGCTTCGCCTTCGTCTTCCATTTCTTGTAAATTTTCAATTACTTCCATTGGCGCACCAGATCTGATAGCAAAATCAATTAACTCATCCTTAGTTGCCGGCCAAGGCGCATCTTCTAACCACGATGCTAATTCTAATGTCCAATACATAGTTTAATACTTTAATTTCCTGCAAAAGTAAAAAAATAATTGAATTATGCTAAGGTTTACTTTAAAAAACTCATAATTCTTAAGCCTAATGTAAATAATTAAAAATCAAATGTTTATACATCAAATCTTAAATGTTTTTTCAAATAAAGGAACATTTTTTCCTTCTAAAATCAATTTATATTCTCCCTTAGCTAAACCAGCTACATTAAAATTTGCCGCATAGTCCGTTTTATCGGGTTGTAACCACCTTCCAAATATCTCAGAAACCTTGTTGCCTTTAACATCAACAATATAACAATACGAATAGCATGTTTCGGGAATAACATAAGTAATATCAGCTTTAAATTTAACAGGATGGTCATGAACTTCGCCACTATTAGTCACTTTTGCTCGCTTCAAAAGCGTGTACCATGGTAAAGGCTCTCCTTTCACCTTAGCTACAAAAGTTCTGAGTAAAGAGGCAAGCGAATCATTATTTGCCGTTATATTGGCAGTTTCTTTTCCATCACTAATAGCCCAAACACTATATTGTTCTGTATTTGAATCTATTTTATGGGTATTTAAATAACGTGCTAATAAAACCAAACTGCTATCTGCCATTTTTCCTAATGTGTAAGGAGCGCCTTGTCGCGGCCCAGCCTTAGTAGCCTCACAACAATAACCTTTTATATCAAACACTTTCATTTGCTTTGGCTTTAAAACTAAAATTTCTTCGTGTACCAATAAAATATCTTGATAATCATTTTTCCCTGCATTAGAGTTAAAACGCCAACCAGCAGGAATAGTAATTAATAAAGAATCTTTCAATAAATTACAAACCGAATAATCTAACTCTAAACCACCTTTACAAATAGCTTTGGCTGTAATATACTTTTTATCGAATGCTTTTTGTAAAGTGATTTTTGTTTTAGCGACACATATATTAAAATTTAATAAAGCTAGTGTTGCCCCGTAAATAAAAAATTTAGTGTTCATGATTTCTGGATTTTTAAACATATAATGAAATCACAAAAAATAGTGACAGGTTATTATCATTAATGAATCCTTTTTTATATCTTGCTGATTAAATAAACACATCATGAATTTGAAATTACGTTTAACTGTAATGAGTTTTTTACAGTTTTTTGTTTGGGGAGCTTGGCTAATTACAGTTGCAAATTATTGGTTTGGAACAAAGCAATGGGATGGAACGCAATTTGGCGCAATTTTTTCAACCATGGGTATTGCCTCTATTTTCATGCCCACACTTTGTGGCATCATTGCAGACAGATGGATGAATGCTGAAAAATTATATGGTATTCTTCATATACTTGGCGGTTTAACACTATTATATGTTCCTCAAATCAACGATCCATCCAGTTTTTTTTGGGTAATATTAGTCGCTATGATTTTTTATATGCCAACTATTGCTTTATCAAATTCTGTAGCCTACAATGCGCTGAAAAATAACAAACTTGATGTAGTAAAAGATTTCCCCCCTATTCGTGTTTGGGGAACCATTGGTTTTATTGTTGCCATGTGGATTACCAATTTAACTGGTAACAAAGCGTCAGAAAATCAATTTTACATTGCCGCGATAGCTGCCATTGGTTTAGGGATTTACTCCTTTTCATTACCCAAATGCGAACCAAAACATAATACCGAAAACAATAAATCATTTGTTGATTTAATTGGGTTAAGCTCTTTTAAATTATTTGCAGACTACAAATTAGCATTGTTTTTTGTATTTAGTATGTTTTTGGGTGCGGCTTTACAATTAACAAATGCGTATGGTGATGTTTTTTTAGATGACTTTAAACATCAAGCTGAATATGCAGATTCGTTTGTTGTAAAATACTCTACTATTATTATGTCAATCTCTCAAATTTCAGAAACACTTTTCATTTTAGCGATTCCTTTTTTCTTGAAAAAATTTGGTATCAAACAAGTGATGCTTTTTAGCATGATTGCTTGGGTTTTACGTTTTGGATTGTTTGCTTATGGCAACCCAACTGATGGTTTATGGATGATTATCATGTCTTGTATTGTTTACGGTATGGCATTTGATTTTTTCAATATTTCAGGTTCATTATTTGTAGAAACTTCAACAGATTCAACTATTCGTTCGTCAGCGCAAGGACTTTTTATGATGATGACCAATGGCTTTGGCGCTGTATTTGGAAGTGTATCCAGTGGATACATCATCGATCATTTTTTCACTTCAAGTGCTGGAAAAGATTGGCATAACATCTGGCTAACCTTTGCAATATATGCATTAATGGTAGCCGTCTTATTTGCCATATTCTTTAAACATAAACATAAGCCAGAAGATTTAGAAAATATAAGCCATTAAAAACTAATTTATGTCATAAATTAACAGGATTTTCATCACCCGTTTTATTTATCAAAACTGGAATATTTAAAATTCAAAAAAAAGATTATATTTACAATAACAACATAACAAACACAAAACAATATGATACATTTAAACACAAACAAAATCATTATCACTACTGATTTTTCTGAAACATCTTTTTTGGCAATTAAGCATGGTGCTTTTTTAGCTCAATACACAAAAGGAGAAGTTTATTTATTACATGTCATCACCAAACATTGGGAAAAATTTAATGTTTTTACGCCAAGTATCACATTAGACAATGTAGAGAAAGCATCGGATGCTGTTCAAAAGAAACTAGAAGAATTAGCTTCAGATATTAAAAAAGAATATGGAGTAAAAGTTACGACGGTTGTAAATTCAGGAAATCCAACAAGTGAAATAATAAGTTTTGCCAAAGAAATCAACGCTGATTTAATTGTAATGGGTACGCACGGTTACAGCTCATGGGAAGATTTAACGATTGGAAGTAATGCGTTAAAAGTATTAACTAAGAGCCCTTGCCCTGTGTTAACTATGAGTCAGCCAGTAGATACGTTAGGCTACCATAAAATTATTTTGCCTATTGATACTTCTGAGCACTCAAGACATAAAGTTGTTTTAACATTAGAATTAGCTAAACAATTTGTAGCACATGTTTATGCTGTAGGATTATTGGCAGATGATGAAGAGAGCAAAAAACATGCAATGCAAGTAATGCTACAACAAGTTGCTACTGCTGCAAAAGATAAAGGAGTTGCTTGTTCAACCGAATTAATTGAGAATGTAAAAAACAGAGCAGTTGCTACTGTAAATTATTGCGAAAAAGTTGGAGGTGATTTAATTTCAATTATGACTGATCAAGACGCTGAGTTAAGCGGATTCTTTTTAGGGCCTTACGCTTTACAAGTTATTCACCATTCAAAGGTTCCTGTATTAAGCGTAAAACCAGAAGAGCATCCTGAGAATGTAAGCTGGACAATGTTATCTGGAACTTAGTATTAATATTAATTCTTAAACTTATTAAAACCTTACATTTTAAATAAATGTGAGGTTTTATTTTTTATTACTACATTTGTATTGCAATTTGGTTTTTAGATATTATAATGAGTATCAAAAATTAAAAGGGAATCATGTGTAATTCATGAACAGTGCCCGCTGCTGTAAGTCTTAAATACTGTTTTTAAAATATGCCACTGTCGTTAAATAGACGGGAAGGCTTTAAAAAACAAAGACGAGTCAGAAGACCTGCCAATATGCATTTTGAAGCTTTCGGGGAAACAAAGGCTAGCAAAAAATAGGATGTTTAGGCAACATGCTGTTTTTTTTATTTTCCCACGAACGATAAAACCAAATGAGGGAAATGAACCATTTTAAATTACATAAATCAAACTATTCAAACATGTATGTTTGGTTAGTCATTTACTGTTTTTTAATTCCCTTTAAAATTGAATCTCAAACAAAAGACACAACTCTTCACCAGTTACAAGAAATAATTATTTTGCAAACCAAACAACAGCAATTTGAAACATCAAAAAAACAAACTGCTTTTGATAGCTTAACACTTAATAGATATAACACTACTAGCTTAGCTGATTTACTCGCTAATCAATCCACTATTCATATTAAATCTTATGGTAACGGCAACATCGTTTCAACGAGTATGCGCGGCGGAAACGCTAATCATACTGCTCTATTATGGAATGGATTAAACATTCAAAATACGATGTTAGGTCAACCCGATTTAAGTATTGTGCCAACTTCCTTATTCAATAATGTTTCTCTAGAATATGGTGGTGGCAGCGCTATTTGGGGAAGTGGCGCAATTGGAGGCAGCATTCATTTGCAAAACAATACGAGTTTTAATCAAGGTTTTAAAACTAAATTGCAGATGAGTTTGGGAAGTTTTGATTCCAGAAAAATTAATTCAGGCGTATTATTGAGTTATCAAAAAATCGTATCACATACTAATATATATTATAACACTTGTGAAAACAATTACAATTATAGAGATACTACTGATAAGGAAAATCCTAGTAAGCACGTAGCACATGCCAACTATACGTCAAAAGGACTAATGCAAGAACTGTCTTTTAGAATTACATCTTTTCAAAAATTAAATATAAGAGCTTGGTATAATGTAGTAAATCGAAATTTACCCTCTTTTACAGGCGCTCAAAGTAAAAAAAATCAAGTAGATGAAAACTTAAAATTTAATATTGATTGGAATTACTCAAAACGAAATTTACATTCAGTAATACGCATAGGCTACTTTAATGACCAACTCAATTATAACGATACATTAGCTAATTACTCTTTTAGTAATAATACTATTAAAACAATTATTATAGAAAGTGACAATACTTACAAATACAAAAACCATCAATTAAACTTAGGTGCAAATTTCACGAATTACAAATCCGTTTTGTTTTCCGCATCTAAAAATGAAGACTCTAGCTACTATCATAACTTAACTAAAATAGCATTTTTTGCTGCATATAAACTAAGTCTTTTCCATTCTAAGTTAAATTATAATTTAGTTGTGCGAAAAGAGTTCACCACTCAAACTGAAATACCCTTTACAGGGAACACTGGCATTCATTACCAGTTAATAAAACAATTAGCGGCTAAAATTAATGCTAACTCATCTTTCAGACAACCCTCCTTAAGCGATTTATACTGGCATCCTGGAGGAAATCCAAATTTAAAACCAGAAGAAAGCTATGAAATGGATGGCGGATTAGAATTTAATTACTCAAAAAATAATTTCAGTGCTTTAATAGAAGCCACTTATTTTAATAGACACACTACTAACTGGATTATTTGGTTACCCTCCGATAAATCATATTGGACGCCTAAAAACATCGCAGAAGTATATAGTAGAGGAACAGAAAGCAAAACCGAATTAACCTATTTTAAAAAAGATGTATTAATAAAACTCACTATTAATACAGCTTATGTATTATCTACCAATCAACAAAACACTAGCGAAAATGATAACTCAGTTGGGAGACAGCTAATATATACACCACGCTACAATGGACAAGCAACATTTTTAATAAAATATAAAAACATGAGTATATTGTATAATAACAATTATACTGGTTATCGCTTTACAACAACAGACAACACTAGCTGGCTAAATCCTTATTACATTGCAAATGTAAAGTGTTCATATAACTATTCATTTAGCACAGTGAATATGGAGTTATTCTGTAGTATAAATAATTTACTAAACAAAAACTATGTGGTTGTTCAAAATACACCTATGCCATTAAGAAATTATGAAGTAGGCCTTTGCATGAATTACCACAAAAAGAAGAAAACAACATCAACTAATCCTCTAGAAATAATCAATAACGCAAAATAACATGAAAAAAACTTTTACTAAACTCGCAATAGCATTAACTATTGCAACTACTTTAAACTCACAAGCACAAACTACAGTTTCGTTTGATACTTTTACATTATCAGCAAATTCTTATTATCAAGACAATTCAGGTGCGGATTTTTCATCTGGTGTTGCAAATTTTCAATACGATTGGCAAGGATACTGGGCAAACGGAACAGCCTATACAAATGTAAATGATACCGTAAATGGAACCTACACCAATTTATATGGTGCTATTACTGGGACATCATTTAGCGGAACAAATTATGCAACAACGCAAAGCGGTGCAGTTATATCTTTTAGTAATAATACCACTGCTGTGCATGGCTTTTATGTAACGAATACCACTTATGCTTGGAAAGTAATAAAAAGTGGTAATGCTTTTTCAAGAGCATTTGGAGATACTACAGGCACAAACTCAGCCCCAAGTATTCCACAAGGAACATATCCAGATTGGTTTAAGTTATCCGTGTTAGGTTACAGGAGTGGTACTCAGTTAACTGATACCGTTCATTTTTACTTAGCAGATTATAGAGCAGCTGGAACAACCAACGATTATATTGTAAAAAACTGGCAATACGTAAACTGCATTTCTTTAGGGCAAGTAGATAGCATTAAGTTTGAAATGACGTCAAGCGACACGTCTGGAATTTATTTAAACACACCCGCATTTTTTTCTATGGATAATTTTGTAACTCAAAGCACTGTTGGCGTTGAGGAATTGTCAAATGCCACAAACCTATCTCTATTTCCAAATCCCGCTAATCAATATGCTATTTTAAATTATGAATCAAATTTAGTTACTGAATTAAATGTCACCATTTCTGATATTACTGGAAAGGAAATTCAACACCAATCCACTCAAACAAGTGTTGGAAATAATACTTTAAATTTAAATATTGAAGCCTTAGAATCTGGGGTATATTTTGTGTCCATCCGCGACGGCAAAAACTCTAAAAATATTAAACTAATTAAACTTTAATAAAAAACACCTCTAAATCGCTTATAAATTAAGGATTTAGAGGCTTTTAAAACTTAGCCCAATTAAAATTTCTTTTCGTAAATTTAGCATTCGAAAATAAGCTCTAGTAAAATGAAAAACGTAGCAAAAATACTAATAACGTTAAGTATGATGTTATCATGCATAACTCACGCGCAAGTAACTGAATCCTTCGAATCATATACATTAACACCTAATTTCTTTTATCAAGATAATAATGGAACAGATTGGAGACCAAGTACAACAAAACCTATGACCTTTGAATATGGGTGGGAAAATAGCACATGGACATCAGGCTCGGTTTACACCAATATTCAAGATACCATAGATGTTACAACTTCAAATATATATGCTTGCGCTAGCTACACAGCTTATGATGGCAGTAATTATGCTACCGTAAAAGACAGTGCAATGATTTATTTAGAAAACACTCCCACATTTTTAAACAAAGTTTCCGGTTTTTTTATCACTAACACCACTTTTGTAAAAAATGCAGTTAAAAATGGTACAGCTGGCAGTCGTAAATTTGGCGATACAACAGGAACAGGATGGGGCGGTTTAGTTGCACAAGGCACTTATCCAGATTGGCTAAAATTAATCGTCATTGGATACCATAACGGAATACAAAATCCAAATTATGTAGAATTTTACTTGGCAGATTACAGGCCTGCAGGAACAATCAACGACTATATTGTTTCCGATTGGCGATATGTAAATTGCATTGCTGTTGGGTTTGTTGATAGTCTGCAACTAATTCTAAGTTCGTCTGATATCAATAGTGCATACAAAATGAGAACACCTGGCTATTTCAGTATTGATCGTTTTACTACTACCAATAACGTAGGCATAAACGAATTAGAAAACATTGTAAATATTACTTTATCTCCAAATCCTACGAGTCAAAACTTAAATCTAAACTATTCAACTATTTCCGAATCAGAATTAAGTATTGATGTGTATGATATCTCGGGTAAAAAAGTTATTTCAAATCAACCAGATCAAAATCATGTAGGACCACACCAGCTTATTCTGAACACAGAGACATTAGAAGCAGGGATTTATTTTGTGAATGTATCAAATGGAATTTCATCGAAGACAATAAAATTTATTAAATTGTAAATTGAAAATTTATTATGCCATATGTATTCTTTTGGTTGTTTGTTCTTGTGTAAAAGATAAACCACAAGAACCAGTAAAAACAGCTGTTAGCATAAATGCCGACTCAAAAGTTTTAGTTGTTAATGAAGGAAATTATGGCTGGGGAGTTGGCACAATTTCGTTATACGATCCAACTTCAGGTGCTGTTATAGATAAATACGATCAACAACAAAATGGTGGCTCTACATTAGGTAATGTGTGCCAAAGTATTACAAAATTCAATAATCACTATTATATAGTGATAAATAATTCAAATAAAATTGTGGTGGTTAATTCAACCGATTTTGTAAAAACAGCTACCATCAATGGTTTTAATTCGCCTCAATATATTTTACCGATCACTTATAATAAAGCATACGTCAGTGATTTATACGCTAATTCTGTTCAAATTGTTGATTTAAATACAAACACTATAACAGCTTCAATTCCTTGTTTAGCGGGAACAGAAAGAATGGCTTTAATATATAATAAAGCATTTATCACCAATAGCAATTCAAACTACTGCTATGTTGTTAATACGGCAACGGATATGATTACGGATAGTATTTATATTGGACCTGGAGGTTCGAGTATTGAGATAGATAAAAACTCAAAAGTTTGGGTACTAGCTAGTGGAAATTCAACCACTACCCAAGCTGGGAAATTAGTTCGCATTAATCCTATCACCTTACAAATTGAACAAAGTTTAAGTTTTAATACTGGAGATAGTCCTTATAAATTATGTGCTAATAAAACTCACGACACTCTCTATTTTTTAAATAACGGAGTGTATCAATTTCCTATTGCTTACAATACATTACCAACAAATCCTATCATTAATCAAGGCTCTAAATTATATTATGGTTTAGGAATCAATCCAAAAGACTATAGTATATATGTTGCCGATGCTATTGATTATGTTCAAAAATCAAAAGTAGAAATATACAAACCAAACGGAACCTTCATCACCAACTTTAATGCAGGTATTATTTCAAATGGTTTTATGTTTGAATAGCTAGATTCTATTATCTTTGTTTAAGTGCAAAGTCATTTACATATTATTTCTTTTGATATACCCTACCCTGCAAATTATGGTGGTGCAATTGATGTATTTCATAAAATAAGATGTTTGCACAAACAAGGAATTAAAGTAATCCTACATTGCTTTGAATATGGTGATAGAAAGAAATCTGCCGAATTAGAATTATTATGCGAGAAAGTATATTATTACAAACGTAATACCTCTTTCTTAAATCAATTATCAGTATTACCATTTAATGTAAAATCTAGAGTTAATAGTGAACTCAAACAAAATTTACTAAAAGATAATTATCCTATTTTGTTTGAAGTACTACATACCTGTTATTTATTAAATGATCCTGATTTAAAAAATCGAAAAAAAATATTCAGACATAGTAATATTGAACACGATTACTTTTTAGAATTAGCGAAAGGCGAAAAATCATTTTTCAAAAAAATATATTTAGAGATAGAAGCGTTCAAATTAAAACGTTTTGAAAAACAAATTACGAACGCAGATTGTATTTTATCCGTATCTGAAGCTGACTTAGGTTATTTCAAAAAAACATACCCTAACACACCTTCTGTTTATTTACCAAGTTTTCATGGCTTTGATGAATTACAATGCAACCCAGGAAAAGGCAGTTATATTTTATATCATGGAAATTTATCTATTTCCGAAAATTACAATGCTGCTTTATGGCTTATTGAAAATGTATTTTCTAAAATAACTCATTCTATAATTATTGCAGGCTTAAATCCGCCGCAACATTTAGTAGAAATGATTCGAAAACATGCAAACATTTCTTTAAAACAAAATTGTTCCGAATCTGAAATGCAAACCTTAATCGAAGATGCTCAAATTCATTGTTTATATACCGAACAAGGTACTGGATTAAAACTAAAATTATTAAATGTTTTATATTCCGGAAGATTTGTAATTGCCAATACCGCTATGCTAAATGGAACTCAATTAGCTAAAGCTTGTCATATTGCAAACTTTCCTGAAGAATATATCCATGAAATCAATGTATTGTTTTCAAAGGAATTTACTTTAGAAGAAATCGAGATGAGAAAAAATATAATTTCTCCTATGGATAATCGAAAAAAAACAGAGTTACTTATGAATTTGATTTAGTAACGCATTTTCACAAACATTCGACCCCGAAGGGGTCGCATATGAATAGAACTAATTTTATTATTCACGTACGACCCCTTCGGGGTCGAATGTATAACCAATTAGTATGGGAAAATTGCATTCCATTATCATTTATACAAAGCTATCATTTCCTTTAAAATCATATTCAGCTTCTTAACAGGAATGTCCTTGTTTGCATCGATCAAAAATATTTTCATTCTAGCTCGCTTCTCAATAATTAAATCAGGATGTTTCATACTTGCACCTTCTACAACACCAAGATAAGGGTGTCCGTATTTTTTATGCACCCATAAATAACAAATCATTTTTCCTTTATAACAAAAAAACGGCATCCCATATTTTAAAGCTTCGGTGATTTCTGAATCAAACTCTAAAATATGTTGGCGTAAAAAAGTCAAACAACTTTTAATCGGTTCCTCTTTTTGTAAATAATAATCTAAAGGATTAATCATGAAATATTTTATAATGCTGATTTTGCCTCAGCTATAACCGCTTTTGTATTTCCAACAAACACTTTTTTGCCAATAAAAATAACAGGACGTTTTAAAAAGGTGTATTCTTCCAAAATAAAATTCCTGTAATCCGTTTCTGTCAATTGCTTTGAAGCTAAGCCAAATTCTTTGTATTTACGGGCAATACGACTAAATAAAGCTTCATAACTACCAACTACTTTTTTCATTTCTTCTAATTGAGCTGGCGTTATTTTTTCCGTTTTGATGTCTTGAAACACAAATCCTTTTTCTTTTAATTCTAATTCAGAAATAATTCGTTTGCAAGTATCGCAACTTGAGAGGTAGTATATTTTATTCATAGCATATTTCATTTAACCGCAAAAACGCAAAGTGTTTGCGCAAGGCATGCAGAGTTTATGATCATAAATATAAAAAAAGAGATGCACAAAACGTACATCTCTTTTATCTCTTTAGTCAAAAAGTCTCTTCAGTCTCTTAACCTAACATTTTCAAGAAATCAATTTCTTTTGGTGTTAAGAATCTGTGCTTTCCTCTTGGTAAATCTTTTTTAGTTAAACCTGCAAACACAACTCTATCTAATTTCATAACTTCATATCCTAAATGTTCGAATAAACGACGAACAATACGGTTACGTCCACTATGAATCTCTACACCTAATTCAGATTTTCCTTCACCAACATATTCAATAGCATCTGGTTTAATTGGTCCATCAGCTAATTCAACACCTTCTGATAAAGTTCTAAAATCTTCGGAAGTAATACGTTTATCTAAAACAACGTGATATACTTTACGTACATTAAATTTTGGATGCGTTAACTTAGCCGTTAAATCCCCATCATTTGTAAATAACAAAACACCTGTTGTGTTTCTATCTAATCTTCCAACAGGATATAAACGCTCTTTACATGCTTTACGAATTAATTCCATGACTGTTTTACGCTCCTCTGGATCATCCATTGTAGTAATGTAATCTTTTGGTTTGTTCAGTAATAAATATTTTTTCACTTCATTTTTAATTGGCACACCACCGTAAGTAACCACATCTGTTGGATTTACTTTGTAACCCATTTCAGTTACAATCTTTCCATTAACGGTTACTACACCTGTTGCAATTAATACATCAGCCTCTCTACGAGAACAAATACCTGCATTAGCTACATAACGATTTAAACGCACTGCATCATCACTCACTCCTTTTTGATCAGAAGTTTTTGATGGACCAGCTTTTTTAGATTTCTCTACAACACGTTCCGATTTTGATCGTTTTGGTTCATACGGTTTATCAAATGATTTTTTATCATCATATGATTTTCTTGGCTTATCAAAATCCCCACCTTCACGTTTTGCATAAGGTTTTCTTTCTCCATCACCATAACTCTTGCGAGGTTTATCAAAATCTCCACCCTCACGTTTCACGAATGGTTTTCTTTCTCCATCTCCAAAACTTCTACGAGGTCTGTCGCTATCTTCTCTTTTTGTATATGAACGTTTTTCTCCGTCACCATAGCTTTTGCGAGGACCAGCACTTTCATATTTTCCATCTTCGCGTTTTACAAATGGTTTTCTTTCACCATCTCCAAAACTTTTACGAGGTCTATCGCTATCTTCTCTTTTTGTATATGAACGTTTTTCTCCGTCACCGTAACTTTTTCGAGGACCAGCACTTTCATACTTTCCATCTTCACGTTTTACAAATGGTTTTCTTTCACCATCTCCAAAACTCTTACGTGGTCTGTCGCTATCTTCTCTTTTTGTATATGAACGTTTTTCTCCGTCACCGTAACTTTTGCGAGGACCAGCACTTTCATATTTACCATCTTCACGTTTTACAAATGGCTTTCTTTCGCCATCTCCAAAACTTTTACGTGGTCCATCGCTATCATCTCTTTTTGTATATGAACGTTTTTCTCCACCACCAAAGCCACTGCTTGATTTAGATTTAAAACTTCCATCTTGACGTTTACCGTAAGCTCTTTTTTCTCCTGAAAATGATTTTTCAGAATCTCCATAACTTTTACGAGGTCCATCACTATCTTCTCTTTTAGTATAAGGACGTTTTTCAGAAGAATCTCCTGAAGTACGAGGACGTTTTGGTTTATCGGAACTTGAAAAAGATTTTCTCTTATTAAAATCTGACGAGCCTCCTTTTGAAAACGTTTTTCTAGGCCCATTACTATCTCTACTCATGTATTGTATTTTTTTGCAAATGTACGTAAAATATAGTGATTAGTGGCTAAGGTTTATCTATTAGTGACAAATAAGTACTGAATATGCAAAATTTTTAAATCAAAATAGTACATTTGCGCCATGTCAGATATAGCCTATAAAAAAGCATTAACTCAGTATTTAGAGGGGTTTGTGAGCGAAAGACGATTAGGAAGATTGAAGGAAGTGTTGGAAGAGAGAACCAATCATATTACCTTGGTTTTAGAAGATGTTTACCAAACTCACAATTTTAGTGCAGTTTTACGAAGTGCCGATATTTTTGGAATTCAAACTACCAATTTTATTGAAAATCGCAACAAATATAAGATTAGCGAAGATGTGTCGATGGGCTCTACACAATGGTTAACACTCAATCGCTTTCAACATCATCCAAATAATACCGTTGCATGTTTAACTGATTTAAAAGCAAAAGGATATAAAATTGTAGCTACTTCTCTTCACAAAAACAGCGTTACTTTAAAAGATTTAGATATCTCGAAACCCACAGCAGTTGTATTTGGTACTGAATTAACCGGCATTAGCAAAGATGTGGAAGACATGGCTGATGAATTTGTAAAATTACCCATGTATGGCTTTACAGAAAGCTTTAACATTAGTGTTTGCGCGGCTTTGGTAATGTATGAATTGAGGCAAAAACTACAAAATGAAGTTCAAAACTATCAATTAAAGGCTTCTGAAAAAGAAGAAATTTACATTGAATGGTTAAAATCATCTATTAGAAAACATGATTTAATTATTAAGGAATTTGATGCAAAATATGCTCAAAACAGCTAAAACTAACGCTTGATTTTTTGGAGAAAAACTGTATATTTGGATGATGGAATTTTCTGCAGCTCAAATAGCAGCCTTATTAGGCGGAACGGTAGAAGGGAATGAAAACACAACAGTTTCTAACCTTTCAAAAATTGAAGAAGGTGTTACCGGCACTTTATCATTTTTAGCAAATCCTAAATACACTAATTATATATACGATACAAACGCTAGCGTTGTTATCGTTAACAAGACTTTAACGCTTGAAAGACCTGTAAAAGAAGGTTGTACCTTAATTCGTGTAGAAGATTCTTACGCAAGTTTTGCTACTTTATTGGAAATGTACAACCAGTTTAAAGGCAATAAAGTTGGCATTGAACAGCCTTCTTTTGTTGGTGAAAAGTCAACTTACGGCACAGATTGCTACATTGGAGCCTTTGCTTACATTGGCAATAATGTGAAAATTGGAAATAACACCAAAATTTATCCTCACGTGTATATTGGCGATAACTGTGTTATTGGTGATAATACTACTTTGTTTTCTGGTGTAAAAGTTTACCACGAATGTAAAATTGGAAATAACGTCGTGGTGCATTCAAGTACAGTAATTGGTAGCGATGGTTTTGGCTTTGCTCCTCAAGATGGAAAAGAATTTGCTAAAGTACCACAAATTGGTAACGTAGTAATTGAAGATAATATTGAAATTGGTTCTAACTGCTCCATCGACAGAGCAACTCTAGGTTCTACCATTTTACGTAAAGGTGTGAAGTTAGACAACTTAGTGCAAATAGCACACAACGTTGAAGTTGGTGAGAACACTGTAATTGCAGGATTATCTGGCGTTGCTGGCTCAACCAAAGTTGGTAAAAATGTAATGATAGCCGCGCAAGTTGGTATTGTTGGTCATATTAAAATTGCAGACGGCGTTAAAATTGCTGGGCAAGCAGGTGTTGGTTCATCTATTGAAAAAGAAAATGAAATCGTACAAGGTTCTCCATCATTCCCGCTAGGAGATTTTAGAAGAAGCTATGTTCTTTTTAGAAGTTTGCCAAAATTGAATGACAGAATAAAAGATATTGAGAAAAAATTGGGCAATTAGTCGATATGACAATGAGTCAATTTAAAAAATAAATTATTAATACTAAAACAGACATTAACTAATTACCTAATTAGCTAATTGACTAATTAAAATTATGAGTGATAAACAAAGAACCATCGACAAAGCAGTTTCCATTACAGGTAAAGGCTTACACACAGGAGCTCCTGTAACATTAACATTTAATCCAGCACCAGAAAATCATTGGTATAAATTTCAACGAATGGATGTGGAAGGACAACCAACTATCGACGCAGATTGCGATTTAGTGGTTGACACTTCTCGTGGAACAACTTTAGAACAAAACGGAGCACGTGTTCATACAACTGAACATGTACTAGCAGCTTTAGTAGGAATGGGAATTGACAATTGTTTAATTCAAGTAACTGGTCCCGAAATGCCCATCATGGATGGTAGTTCTTTAAAATTTATTGAAGCATTAGAAACAGTTGGTATTGTTGAGCAAGAAGCTTTTCGTGATTACTATGAGTTAACAGAAAATTTAACTTATGAAGATCCTATCAAAAAAGTAGAAATGCTTGCTGTACCTCAAGATGAATTTAGAGTAACCGTAATGGTAGATTACGGTAGCGAAGTATTGGGTACACAACATGCGGGAATGTACAATATTGGTGAGTTCAAAAAAGAAATCGCGCCTTGTCGTACTTTTGTGTTTTTAAGAGAACTAGAAGCTTTATTAGCTCACAATTTAATTAAAGGTGGCGACATGGATAACGCCATTGTTTTAGTAGATAGTGATTTACCCGAAGAAAAATTAAATCATTTACGTACAGTATTTAATAAACCAGATGTTGAAGTAAAAGGAAGAGGCGTATTAAATAATACAAAACTTCGTTTTTTCAATGAGCCTGCTCGTCACAAATTATTAGATATTGTTGGTGATTTAGCATTAGTTGGTAAACCAATGAAAATACATGTGTTGGCAGCTCGCCCTGGACATGCAGGTAATGTTGATTTTGCAAAAAAATTAAAAGCCTTAGCTAAAATTCAAAAAGCAGAAAGAGATTATCCGAAAATTGACATGAACAAGCCTCCATTGATGAATACGATGGATATCATGAAACTATTACCGCACCGTCAACCGATGATGCTAGTAGATAAAATCATGGAGCTTTCAGAACAACATGTTATCGGTATAAAAAATGTAACCTTAAATGAAGAATTTTTCAAAGGACATTTTCCTGATAATCCAGTAATGCCAGGTGTTTTAATTATAGAAGCAATGGCCCAATGTGGTGGTGTATTAGTTCTAAAAACCGTACCAGATCCAGAAAACTATTTAACCTATTTCATTAAAATTGATAATGTAAAGTTTAAACAAAAAGTAATTCCTGGAGACACGTTAGTATTTAGTTTACACTTAGTAACTCCTATTCGTCGTGGTATTTGCCACATGCGTGGAACTGCTTATGTAAACAACAAGCCAGTAATGGAAGGCGAAATGATGGCACAGATTGTTAAAGTAAAAGGCCATGAAGTAAAAACACCTGAAACACAATTAGCTTAATAATAAAAATTTCTAATAAAGAAATAAACTTATGATTTCACCACTTGCAAACGTTAGTCCCAAAGCTAAAATAGGTAACAATGTAACCATTGAGGCATTTGCAACCATTTATGAAGATGTGGTAATTGGCGACAACACACATATTCATCCTAATGCCATTATTTATTCTGATACCATCATTGGAAGTGGCTGTCAAATTTTTCCTGGAGCATTAATTGGAATTGTATCTCAAGATTTAAAATACAAAGGAGAAAAAGCTATCACTACTATTGGTAATAATACAATAATTAGAGAGTACGCTACAGTTCACAAAGGCACTGCCGACAGAATGAAAACCGCCATCGGAAGTAATTGTATGATTATGGCTTATGCACATGTGGCGCATGATTGTATTATTGGCAACAATGTTATTTTAGCAAACTATGTAGGTTTAGCTGGGCATGTAACAATTGAAGATTTTGTGATTGTTGAAGGTTATTGTGCTATCCAACAATTCATCGTAATTGGTGCACACAGTTTTTTAGCAGGAGCATCTAAAGTTCGTAAAAACGTTCCACCATTTATTCGTGTGGCACGCGAGCCATTACAATACATTGGAGTAAATACCGTTGGATTATCTCGCAGAGGATTTGAAAAAGAAACCATAAATCAAATTGAAGATATTTACCGTTTAATTTTTGTAAGAGGACATAATATTACAAATGCATTAGAATTAGTAGAACAAGAAATAGCTGATTCTGAAACAAAAAAACAAATCGTGAGTTTTATAAAAAACTCTCCAGAAGGTATTATTAAAGGAATTTAATTTAAAAAAATGTCGCGCATACTTACCGGAATACAAAGTACAAATATCCCTCACTTAGGAAATATTTTAGGTGCTATTTTACCAGCTATCGAATTAAGTAAACAACCAGGAAATAATTCCTTGTTATTCATTGCCGACTTACATTCGTTAACAACCCAAAAAGATGCGGCTCAAAGAATTAACAGTGTAAATTCTGTTGCAGCAACTTGGTTAGCATTTGATTTTGATACAGAAAAAAACATGCTGTACCGTCAAAGTCGCATACCTGAAGTGTGTGAATTGACTTGGTACTTAAGTTGTTTTACGCCTTTTCCTATGCTAGCGAATGCACATTCGTTTAAAGATAAATCAGAGCGATTGAGCGATGTTTATACAGGTTTATTTACATATCCTGTTTTAATGGCAGCTGATATTATTTTGTATGATGCAGAATTTGTTCCTGTAGGAAAAGATCAAGTACAACATATTGAAATTACCAGAGATATTGCTCAAAAATTTAATCATCAATACAATCAAGAAATTTTTGTTTTACCACAAGCCAAAGTAGATGAAAGTGTGATGATTGTTCCAGGAACCGATGGGCAAAAAATGAGTAAGTCTTATAATAATTACATCAACATTTTTTTACCAGAAAAAGAATTACTGAAAGTTGTAAAAACAATAGTAACCGATGCCACTCCTTTAGAAGAACCAAAAAATCCAGATAGCTGCAACGTCTATAAATTATATAGCTTATTAGCAGACCCCAATCAAATTACCGAGATGCGCGCAAACTATGTAAAAGGTGGTTATGGTTACGGCCATGCCAAAACAGCTTTGTATGAATTGATTTTAGCTAAATTTGAAAAACCAAGAAATCGTTACAATGAATTAATGAGTAATACGGATTTATTGGAAAAAGAATTACAAATTGGTGAAGCAAAAGCAAGAAAATTAGCTCAAGAAAAATTAAAGTTAGTAAGAAGCGTTTTAGGATTTTAAGTTTTCTAATAATTAATTAAGTCCCTAATTTTTTTCTCAACTTCCAAATCATTACGATATCTTTCTCGATACGGTAATCTTTAGCGTAACGTAAATTAGCTAATTTCATTTTATTATTATCAACCTCTCCTTCTAGCAACATACCTGGAGATAAAACCGAACGTTTAATTTCAGGTAAAGATTTATCCGTGATTTTGCCGTAACCAACCCACGAATAAAAACCAAACAATACATTAAAGCAATTTAAAATGTAGTTTGATTTATGTTCTTGAATAAAAAATAATATTGGACTAAATGCAATTGCCAGTATACTCACTCCAATATCCAACAAGCGCTTGTTTCGTTTATTATTCGATTTGGAAATACTATTTACATCAATCATGTATAAATCGCCCGCAGTATCAATATTGTTGCTGCCAATGATAGATAAACTTTCGGGTGGCGCAATTTTAAAATCAACACCGCTCGATACTAACGTAAGCATATTATTAATGATGAATTGAGAACTAATATCTTTAGCGCAAAAAATAATTTCATTGATCTCATGCACTTTAATAATCTCATCAATCTGATTAATTTTCCCAATATAAAAAGGATTATGAACGCCGTTAACTTCAGCGCTCACAAAGCCTACAAAACCAGGATTAGCATGCGTTTCTTTTAATAAAGCCGATACACGATTAAACTCTTGTTCTTCGCCAATGATAGCAATACGTTTTGTTTTAGCGGTGCTTAAACTGTATGATTTTAATTTTAAAAAGTGAAACAGCAAACGAGTGATGATAAAACAAATCATGGCCCAACCTGTTCCTAATAAAATTAAAGCTCTCGAAAACCTTAAATACTCTGGCAATAAAGAATAACCCATTAAAATAATTACTGAGCCTACTAGCACGCCACGAATGATTTTGAGCAACTTAATTGGTTTATCATAAACCCCCATTAAAATATACCATAACAATCCAAGCGGCAGCGTATATCGGAAAGGCAACACTCAATAATTTTTCGGAATAAATATCTCCATCTATTCCTGTTTTTTGTTGATAGATATTTTTAATAGCAAAAAGTCCCAATGTAATAATACTGAAATCCAAAATGGGAACAGTGAATGCTTTTAAAAATCTCGACAATAAAGCCAAGCCTGCTTTTAAAAAAATAGCTAAATGAATCAACGCATTAAACCAAAACGCATTGGAACCACTAAAATGTTTTTTAGAGAAAATTGCCATGGCTTTATAAAATATAACCACGTAATTTAAACTACTGCGTTTAGTACTTTCTCCTTTATAATGAATGATTTGTGTTTCGGGGAAATAATAATTTTTATAGCCTGCTTGTGTAATTCGGTAAGACAAATCAATGTCTTCCTCCGTACATGAAAAAAAGTCTCATCCAACATGCCAATTTTATCCAAAACCGACTTCCGCATCAACATAAAAGCACCGCTAATCACATCCATTTCACAAATTTGATCTTCTGGCAAGTAGGATAAATGGTATTTACCAAATCGTTTTGATTTTGGAAAGAATCGAGAAAAACCAAACATCTTATAAAAAGCTACGGAGGGCGTTGGTAAGCCACGTTTTGATTCTGGGGCAAAATTACCTTGTCCGTCCAACATTTTAACCCCTAAACCACCCGCTTCGGGGTGAGCATCCATAAAAGCCAATATTTTGGTAAATGTATCTTCTTGAACCACCGTATCAGGGTTTAATAACAATACATATTCTCCTTTAGCAAGTTTAATGGCTTGGTTATTAGCCACCGAAAAGCCTGTATTTGTTTTATTAACGATTAGGTTAACTTGGGGGAATTTCTCCTTAATAAGCGTAACAGAGCCATCTACAGAGTTATTATCAACCACAAATACCTCACAAGCAATATTCTCTGATGCCTTCAGCACAGAAAATAAGCACTGTTCAATAAAGTGCTTTACATTGTAGTTTACAATAACAACGGATAGTTTAGTCACAAGCTATAAAGCCTTAAAAATACCAAAATATTACAATAAACAAAGTATTTTAAAAAGTGCATAATAGATTAAAAAAAATTAGTAAATTCGCATTCCAAATTATTAGGTAATACTAATATTTGGCCCCGTAGCTCAGCTGGATAGAGCAACAGCCTTCTAAGCTGTGGGCCATTGGTTCGAATCCAATCGGGGTCACTGAATAACGAACAACAAGCCTGTAAATCAAGTATTTACAGGCTTGTTTCGTTTAAAGGGTAAACATAGGGTAAACATTTCATTTTTTCCTCATATAACGCTCTGCTACTTTATTTTTCATTCACTCATACCTTATCTATGCCTATGGTATGGAGTATCTATAAGCAAATCATATAAAATCTAATCTTTTATTTACTTTTTTAATTGATGCGATGCAATCGCATCATCAGTGATTATAATGCTTTTCACTTGATATACTTTTGTATTGTCAAACGATTTCTATTCGCGATAAGAACGAATTTTGACCATTTTGAAGACTGACTGCGCAGCAGTTGACAAGATGCCAAATCAATTAAAAAGTAAAAAAATGGCAAGGCAAAAAGGAATCATAAAGCTAAAAGGGAAAATCGGAGATTTATCCTTTTACAAAACACAAGATGGCCATTTGGCTCGTGAAAAAGGTGGTGTAGATGCCAGTCGTATAGCTAACGACCCTGCATTTATCAGAACCCGAGAGAACGGCGCCGAATTTGGTTCATCTGCTAGTTCAGGCAAATTACTAAGAAGTACTTTAAGACCATTGCTTATGTCGGCTTCTGATAATCGTGTAACATCACGATTAACAAAGTTGATGACTGACATTAAAAACCTTGATGCAACCTCTGTAAGAGGTAAAGAACAGTTGGCGTTGCCATTGCTCTAGCGCCTGCAAAAGCATTGTTAAAAGGCTTTAATTTCAATGACAGAGCAATTTTAGGAAGTATCTTATTTAAACCATTTGCTGTAACTACTGCAACTGGAGTAATTACCATTAACGGACTTGTACCTACAAATGATATTGCGTTTCCTGTTGGAGCGACACATATCAGTATTAAAGGCGCTTGGGCGAAAGTAGATTTTGCAAACAATGTTTCTGATATTAAGTATTCAAACGTAGTTAACCTACCAATTAATGCGGTATCATCAAATGTTGTTTTAACTCCAACAGCTGCGGCAGCTGGTGCAGGAACCAATTTGTTCATGTTACAAATTGAGTTCTTCCAAATGGTTAATGCAGTTCAATACACTCTAAAAAATGGCGCTTACAACGCATTAAGCGTTGTTGAGGTAGCCTAACAAAAGCCCTAGGCATTTATGCCCAGGGCTTTTAAATCAAAAATTATTAATCATTAAAAAACAAAACAATGAAACTCATTGACAGATTAAAAGCACCGACACCAAAGTTCTTTAAAATATTAAGAAATATTGGTTTAGGATTAGCCGCCGCAGGTGGCGTAATTGTGGCATCGCCAATTGCTATCCCTACAATTATTGTAACCATAGGTGGTTATTTAATTGTAGCAGGAAGCGTAGCGACTGCAATTAGCCAAGCAGTAACAACTACTGAAAGCGAAATTGTAAAAAGTAACTGAATATTAATTATTAAAATCATTATCAAAATGACTGAAGAAAAAAATCAATCCGAAAAATCTCAAGTAAAAGTTGAGTTACAAATTATCCCTTGCGACAAAAATGTAGCATTGGATAAACAGGCAGTAGTTTTAAACCACGAAAATCAAGATGATCCTCCTTGCGGTGGTAAAATCATTTTGAACATCACTTGTGATGGTTCAAAATTAACCAAAGCTGATTCAGGATATAATTCTGAATTAACTCAAGAGGTTTGGGTAACTGTAAAATCTACTAAAGCAGATGCAGGAATGATGCCTGAAATTGATGTGAATGTTCACGAAAAATGTGGTTCAAAATTAACTAAAGCTGATGCTGGCAGAGCATAATTAAATTATGTCAACACACAATAACATAGAAAGCGGAACAATCTTGGGTACTGTTTCCGGAACGGTTTTAACCGTAGCTGTGAACGTGGGTTCATCAGATATATTAAAAACAGTTATTCTTGCTTCACTTGGTGCGGTAGTTAGTTTTAGCGTATCTTTGTTACTGAAATGCTTGTTGAAGCAATTTAAAAAATAGTTTTTTTATAGTTTAGGTTTAAGGTCGTCCGCTACAAGCGGACGACCTTTTTTTATTTACTACTTTTTTAAATATTTATAAAATAGAGATTTACGCAACTGCATTAAATAATCTAATTGAGTTTGAAGATTTGCCTGAAGGGCCTCAATTTGAGCTAAGGTATTTTGAACATCAGAAAAGGAACGATTGCCAGTATTAACTGAGTTTAAAGTTTCCTCTAATACATCAATAACATCCCCTAAACGAATGAACTCGATTGCTGTACCCTTTAGGTGCGGGCGAAAAAAACGAAGCTCCCATAAGCCTAATAATAAAAAATAGTAAAACTCTTTTTCTTGATTATCATCTGCCAGGAAAACAAATGAATTGCAAACATAGTGATTGAATGGTTTGCCAGAGTTTAAGCCTTTATTTAAAATAAAGAAATGCGGTTGATTGTAGGCTGTGCCCGATTTGTGGGTTTTAATTTTTGAATTTTAACATAACTATTTTTTTAAGGGTTTGTTTCCCTTTTCTCACTTTTTGACTTGAACCTGTTTGCTAACTGAACCTAAAGACCTAATTTGAAAACAAAGAAAAAACCAAAAAAACGAGCTAAAGAAAAGCCCGAAAAAAATGAAAAAAGAAAGCATTTTGTAAAAGGCTTGACGCTGAGGTTGTCAAGATTTTTGACAAAAAAAATACTACCGCCAGTGTGGAGATTATTTTTGCAAAACCCGAAGGGCTTGACCTTGAAACCTGACAGTGGGCAGACTTAACTTGCTTTTCTTTTTTTATTTTGATGGTAATCTAATAGTGTTGATTCTGATGATAAATGTCGGAATGGAATAGAAAGGTAAAACAGCCTTGAGCGTGCGGTGGGAAAACGGTTGCAAAAAATGAAATGAAGTGAAACGGAATGAAATGGTTTGCAATCCGTTGTGCGGCGAGCCACCTGCGAGTGGAGAGAGGGTGTGCAGCATGGGAGCATGAAGAGGTACGATGAATGCGGATGCAAACTATGTTGCAAGTGTGGCAACACAATAAATTAATCTACCTTAATTTATGCCACACGATAGACAACACAAGGGCAATGGGTTGGTTTATTTTTTGGAACACCACTTTACCTGTTACATAAAGTAAAATAATGTGCTGAAATACAGTAATTTATTTTAAATAATAATCAAATGGCACAAAAAAGTTAATATGGTAATACCAAAAACGCTATTTGTTACTACATTTGAATTATCGATGCCCAAAGGGTAAAGGATATGGCAGGTGACTCGTTCACTCAATCGCATTGCCTAAAGTTGCGTACCTCACTGACGAAGTGAGGTTTTTTTGCTTTCAAAAATCTCCAATGACCTAATATTATATGTCATTTATAATCAACAACAAATTTTGGTATTACCATTAGTATTACCAAAGGGGACTTCACAATGAAATAAGATGTGTTTGATTTTCAATTTGTTACGAGTTAATTTACTCCATTTGGACTTAACAATGAAATAAGAAAATGACTACTTCTAAGCCCAAAAAGGTATATATGTCGCATATTTTTTTGAAGCGTTATCGGGATCAGATGGTTTTATTAAACCCGATTCCATAGCTTCAGTTAAAATTTTAGATGCGTAAGAAACATTATTTTTTGAAATATTAAATCTCTTTCTGATAGATTGGTTATTTACAACTTGATTACTTACATAATGTAAACAAGTGTGCTGATAACAAGCTCTTATTCTATCTTCTTTATCCATTTCTCCTAAAGGAACTAAAGCATACATAATTACTCTAGTATAATCTTCTCCTTTTAAAAATTTTGGAGCTGGTAATTGATATAATTCAATAGCTTCTACTGCTCTATCAATTCCGCTACCTCGTTCCTCACAAATATTTAATCTTCTCATTAAAGAGGCCAAAGATTCGTTTCTTGATTTTGGCGCTGTGTCTATAAATCTATTAGTATCAACTAATGGTATGCCCGGATTTGTTATTTCAATTCTATCTGAAAATATCTCAATCATTACTCCTGTTCCAGTAATAGAAAAATCTTGATGTATTAATGCGTTTGCAACAAACTCACGAATTGCTTTTTCAGGATATATTTTTACTTGTTGACGTAAAGCTTTTTCAATGACTTCATTTGTTGGTAATTGGTCCATTATATATTTTACTAAACCTTCAAATGCAGTTGCATAGCCACGAGTTCCTTCTTGTTCTTTAATGGCATCAACTCTACTTTTTCCTTTGTAAATTATTACTCTAATAGCTTTGCGTTTTAAATTTTTAAAAGCAGATAAGTTTCTTGCAAATAAAACAGCTCCTAAATTTTTAATAGCCCATGACGAATCGTTTTTTATAATCATATCTTCATTAGCCAAAACTTCTAAAATTCCTTTTTTTCCATCGGGTAAATTTCTGTTAATTAATCTAAAGTAATTATCGTATTCTAATAAATTTAAAACGTCATCTTCATTTTGATTTTGTATTGCAATTTGCTCTTCAAAACTAAAGCCTTGCGTTAAAGCCAAGCAAGTTTTAACTTACTTGTGACATTTAACCGTTTGACCTGCGGAGCGCTTGTATGAATCAAAAATATTACCACTACGCAAATGAACTGGTTTTTCTGACTGTTCGGGAATGTAAATAAATAATATAGCAGTACCCTCAAACTCTAAAATGGAATGCTCAATACCAACAGGAGGGTTTAAATTGTTTCGAGAAATATTACCTAATTTTTTAATGACTTCGTCAATATCCACTGTTGTAAGTGGAGAAAATGTACCATTATTGTTTACTCCATAAGCTAAAAAGCCACCGCCTGGAGTGTTACTAAATGCTGAAATATGTTGTGCTAATCTATTTGTATTATCAGATAAACCACTTTTCCAATCAATCTCATTAAGTTCCGA
Source organism: Bacteroidota bacterium (assembly GCA_016711805.1). Lineage (GTDB taxonomy): Bacteria > Bacteroidota > Bacteroidia > B-17B0 > Aurantibacillaceae > UBA4416. The sequence continues at coordinate 12,834 of JADJSH010000041.1, read as the reverse complement.
AGGAACTGGTTTTAGACTTTTTGCTAATAAATTTATTGCTTTGTTATGCCAATCACTCATTGTTATTTTAATTTTATTTTTTACTTTCTTTTGTTAACCACTCAACAAATTCTAATAATAATATTGCTCTAATAGCATTCTTTTTATTGCCATAATTATAAGAATGACCATGCATAACAAAATGCCTATTAAATGAACTCAATTTATTATCTTTTGTAAAACTACCATCTTTAGTGTATCTAGTAATTTCATTTTTTGGCAAATTAAGCTGTTTGGAAATAATCGAGATTAAGGAATCTTCATCAAATTTCAGATTATTAGAGAGTTTTAAACTAAATTGTTTTTCTTTATTTTCCGTATCGAAAAAGCCTATACCGAAAATATTATTAGAAATTCCATCTACCTGAGAATAACACAATGTGATTAAAGAATGATAGTATTCTTTTTATAAGTTGTTTAATTTCATTAAAAATATGAGTACGTTCTGGAAACGAAATAATTAAATTCTCAATTATTTCATTTACTCTTTTTCAAAAGATGAAATAATGTAGTTTTCAAATTCAAAAACATTTTCTTTTCTATTCAAATAATGTAATTTTTCGAAAGTAAGGTGTTCAAAAGCCTTATATGAAATATGCCATCCATTATTGACTATGTGTTTTAATTCATTTAATGAGATTTTAAAAGTAGTGTCTAAGTTTTGGGTTAAATTCTTAAATCCATTTTCTATCAGCAATTTTGTTTGCTCAAAACTTTTTTCAAATTGTGTATTTAATTTATTAAAGTCGTTTTCAATTTTCAACAATTCATCTACCTGTTCTTCAGTAAAACCATGAGAACTTGGATTGTTATGATAAAGTTTTAAAGCTTCAGCAACAACTTTTATGTTTTTGTTTTGAAAACTCATTTATCCCTCAATAATTTTAATTTCTTCTTCTGTTAAATCATACAATTTGTAAACCATTTGGTCTATTTCCCTGTCGTAATTTCAACTTCAGCTTGTAATTCTAAAACCTTTTTCTTCTTTTCCTCAAACAATTCCAACCATTCAAATTCATCTTTCTTCGTAAGCGGACTTCCTTTAACAATTTTAATAGCTTTATTAAGTTCATTTATAAATTCCATTGACGATAATTCATACCATTTCTCTAGGTTAGAAGAAAGTTTTATGACATTAAAACGAGACAACATATAGGTGTACATTTTTTTTGATAAGAGAAATAAGTCTGATTTTAACTTTTGATATTTCAATGAATAAATTGAAATGTTTTCATTTGTTTTTATTGGTAAAGGGATTTCTTCAAGAAAGCTATTTAAATATGAATAGTATCCCCCTTGTTTTTTAGTTGATATAGAGTGGAGAAAAAATTCAACAACTTTTGAATTTAAAATCGCTAATAATGTATTATTATCTATTTTGCCTTGAACAAGACCAAATACACCAGCACCCCCACATAAATAAGTTAAACCAAGCTTGTCAATTGCAAAACTATTATTTTTACTCAATCCTGGAGTAAGAATTTTTCAGATTTAAAGGTCCAATTTGCCCTTACATACAAGTTTATACCAATCATTATTAGAAATTTCCTTTCTTGAATCTTTACGTGATGAAAGTTTGTCTTTTTGAGTTAATAAATAAGCGTATGTATTTGGATATTTATTTTCAAGTTCACTTTCATCAATTAGTATTGTTAAATTTCCCGAAAGCTTATATGGATAAATTACGTAATCTAAATCTTCACTTATAAATCCCCTATCTAAATTTCTCCCTCTAACAACAGGTAATAATATATCTTTTTCTAAATTGTATTCTTTAACTTTATTTTCATCTAAAATAAAAACAGAATCAATACCTGATGTCAAGCCTGTACATGGGTTCGCTATGTCTTTTAATTTAATTGTATTATTTTGTAATTTATCTAATACTTGATTACTATTATCACTTGCTAAAATCCAGACATTATCTGATAATTTTTCAGGGTCTATTACAGACTTTGACTTTATTTTATTTTTTAAAAATAATGCTTCAGAACCAATTTCACTCATAACATAATAGTTGAATGGTCTTGGCAATGAATTTTTTAAGGAAACTATTCCAGGATATGTTGTTGCCCCTTCGAATACTGGCAACCCGTTATAATCAATAAATTCAACTATCTCTTTTTTTAGAAGTAACTCTCGTAAATTTCTTCCGTATTCAGCGTTAATAAACTGAATAGTTGAAATATAGGATAGCAATCCATTTTTTCTTGCTATTTCAAGGCCTTTTTCAAAGAATAATAAAGAAATATCAACTCTTCTGTGAGCTGTTTTATATTTACTTTTGTAATAATCGATTTCTGCATATTTCAAACTTTGTACTCTCACACAAGGCGGATTACCAATGACAACATCAAAGCCACCATTATCGAATATTTTTTTAAAATTCATTTTCCAATTAAATGCTTTATCTCCTGCTACTTCAACATCATCAATTAATGAATTACCACATTTAATATTACTATTTAAATCGTTTAATTTACGGTTTGGTTGCTGTTCGAAGCCACAATGATAGCTTTGCTATCTCTACACTTTCTTCGTTTATATCAACGCCAAATAAGTTGTTTTCTAAAATGCTTCCTTCAACATCACTCAACACTAATGCATCGCCAAATAGTTTGGCTTGTAGTTCATCAATATATTTGTGTTCGGTAATTAAAAAATCTAAAGCTTGATTTAAAAATGCACCCGAGCCACAAGCAGGGTCGCAAATGGTTAATTGCAATAGCCAATTACGGTAGTCATTTAATTTATCAGTTAAAGCTTGTGTTGTTTTCTTTTGGCGTTTTTTATCAATGGTATAATCGCTTTCTGTTATTTGTAATACTTCCTTTTTTTCAAGGCACAATTTACCAACTGTATTATCAACGATGTATTTTGTAATGTATTTAGGTGTATAAAAAACACCATCTTTTTTACGCTTAGTTTTTGTTTTATCTATTTCTTGCCCTTCAAGCTGTGCTTTTATTTCGTCAACATCATTTAATGAGTTTTCGAAAATATGCCCTAATACGTTTACATCAACTTCACTAGCAAAATCGTAATTACTTAATTTTTCGGTATGCGAAAACAGTAATTCATCTTCAATTTTAATATCGTTTAATAAATCATCTGTTTTAAATAAGCCACCGTTATAAGCGTAAATTTGAAATTCCTCTTTTTGCTTTGATGCTGTTTGACTAAATGCAGGTAAAGATACTTTAGCTCCTTGATCCAAATCATTAAAGTAAATTTTGTATCTATCATACAATGATACTTCAATACGCATTTCGCGTAACTGTTGCCATTCCTTATTAATTCTGAAAATTAAATTGGTAGGTAATAGCTGTCTGTCTTCTGCAAAAAAGATGAATAAAAAACGGTCTAATAATTTTTGTGATTTCTTAAACAACTCTAATGGTTCATTTTGAGGATTCAGTTTTACTAAACTGTGGTATAGTTCGCTTTTAAAAACGGAGTAATCGTTGTATAATTTTTTTGTAATTAATGCCTCCTGGCTAACTGATTCGTCTTTTATTTGCTTTGGTAGGCCTTTGGCTATGCTATCGTATGACAAGCAGATGTATAAGTAGTTCAAATTTTTCACTTAACGTAAATAAATTAAACTCTAAATATTCAATGGCATTATCAACATAGAAACGAAGTTTCTCAAAATTGGAAGTAATAACATACTCGCACTCGGGTTGGTTATTTTTATAGCCAAAGGCTTGAACTTCTATTTTATTTAAATCGGTTGTATTAGTGCCTTTTAATTCGATTACAGCCTTTACTATCTCATTTATGATATTGCCCCATCTGCTTTTTTGCTATCCTTAACATTCTTGTATTCGGTTGTTAGATTGAAATTTGGTGTTGGGTTTTTGGTGTAACCCTAAAACATTAACGATAAATCAATTAAAATTCGCCTTGGTATTAGTTCTTCTTACTGCCTCTGATCTTTTCTTGAATAGGTGGCATTATGGAAATGGTTTCAAACTTAGCGTCAGCTTTTTGTAGTGTTTGCTTATCTAGGTTCTGTGATATATTTATTAATTACGAGTTCTGAAAAATGCCATAAATTTTATAATCGTATTTAGAAGCAAAGACTTCTACTAAAGAAATTTAGAATATTGGAGAATTGGAGGGCAAAAAAGGAGGTATTTGTAAACTACTTCTTCACATTTGAGTTTAGCAATATGATTTCGTATTTTATAGCTTCTTTTAAAGACTTTTGAATAGTAAAATCAATGTTTGGATTCGTCAAACTTAACTCAATTCTGGAGAAATTACCAGTTTCTTTCATTTTTACTAATTCATTAAAATTGTCATTTGATGAGTATATTTTTTTCATTAGCTTTAAAATGTGCTCAAATTAAGATTATCGATAATGTCGGAATTCCAATTACGGATTCTACCTATTGATTGGTTCATTGCGGTTAAATTTGCGTCAAATGTTTTATTGAATATTAGAATAGAAACATCGCTTGATATAGGAAAATGTATAGTAATGAATTCTAATTTTTCCCCAACATCAAATAATTTATCATCATTTTGTGGTGTTATCAACCCTTTAAATTGGGCTAAAGGGTTATCATACCAAACTATATTAACCGGATTACTTGAACATATAAAGCTTTTGTCTGAATTATTTAATAAAAAAAGTTTACCCGCATTTTCTAATTGCATTCTTATATCGAATATAGCATCAATTAAGTGTTCGAATATTTGATAGTATAATTTGTTCAGTTTAAAATCCTCATTATACATTTTGCTGAGTATCCCATACAGAAGTAAATTATGAATAATATCTAATGTTTTTTCATCTCCTAATTCGCCTGATAGACCTGTTTTAAGACAAAATGGGACATTTAAATAAAGTAACCGTTCTCTGTAGTAAGGTGTACGGATTAATGATAATAGAATAAAATTATAAAGCTCATGTCTTTTGTCGTGAGGAAATTTGAAATGATTATCTCCATTTTTAATTGAATTAATAAAGTCAAGCAATACTGCAGAAACCTTTTCATTTAATAATCTGATTTTATCATCAACTAATTCCTCATAATGTTCTTTATTGTCAACGAATTTTTCAAAAATATCAATATTAATGTCGTAGAAGTATTCGCGGTAACATTCTTTTGCAGGGCTCGTAACATAATGGTTATTTCTGTGAACATCATAAACAAATATTTTCTTATTTGAATTAGTGAAATTTCGCAAATAAAATTGTGGTACAAAATGCTGATTTATATTTTTATCTCGTTTTTTCATAATGTTACTTTTATCAATATTTTACTTAAAAGCAAAATATTGACGTTAGATAAATGTCAAGTAAAAATACTTAATCATGTTTAAATAATAGATTTGTATTGAAGTGCAAAGTGCAAACCCTTATATATGGGTTTGCACTCTGCACTCGTAGTTAATTTCGATTTAAACATTTGATTTTAAAGGGTTTAAGTAATAAACGATTTCTTTATTTTGTGCACGAGTGCAAAGTGTGTGGTTTACCTCATTTTGCTCGATGACAATGGCAGTATCTGTAATTTGTTTTAAGCGACTTATGATAGTTCGCTTACTGCAATCTAATTCATCGGTTAAAAGTTCTATTAAATCCTTTCTTGACATTTCTGAGACTAAAATTTGTGCTAGTAAGTCTAAGGTTTCAGAAAGCGCAGCTTTATGATTTTTCTTATCTAAAATAGTTTGAGTTGTGGTTGAATCAGACATAACCAAACCTTTTTCGGCATCGGAATATTGAACATAAAAAGGTTCGTGTTTTTTTGAACTACGGCATTTTAAATAAGCCACTTTTAATAAATCAGTATTATGGTTTTGTGCATCTTTTTCAAAACCAATTTGAATAACGGTACTGGCTTTGTTTAATATTTCTGTCCCTAAATGGCCTCGGGCTTTATCCGCACTTCCCGGGTTCTCATGTATTAAACATAAAAATGTTACATCGTAACGATTAATTGTTTGGTTCATCATATCAATTAATTTCATACTATCCTTGGTATCATTGAAATTAAACACACAATCAGTAATGACATCTAAAATAATAAATATGTGAATGGGGAATTTTTTACGAGCGTGCTCCAAATACATATTGAGCATATCAAAGCGTTCTTCTCTACCAAACTCTAATAATGAAATATAATCGAAGCCGTAAGGATCTTCTGTTATTTCATAACCTGCCTTTAATTGTATTTGCTGCAAGGAATAAGGAATTGGTCGATAAATTTCGTTCGGTATCTACATAACAAATAGCGTAGCGTGTGAGTAAATTGGTTTTAAACCCTAATAAATCATTATTACAATCTGTTTTTTTAAGCAATGATGCGCAAATGGTTTCAGCAAGGCGTGATTTATGAACGCCTGCTTTACCTTGGATGACATTGATTGTTTTGGGGAAGAAAACAGGGTTTTCTTTTTGCCAAACAATGGGTTGAGAAAATGAAATTGGTTTGCATTTATTCTCAGCTATTTTGCGCTGTGATGCTAATAGTTGTTCTAGCTTTTCGCTAGAACTAACCAAGTTTACCATAGGTAAACGAGGTTGTTCATTGTGCGATTTTGGTGCTGGAATATCAAACATAATTTTCTTTTATTGATAATAAGACAATGCCATGAAATAAACTTTGATTTGACCGTTCTCGAAACGAACAGTAGCTACCCAATCTTTGGGTGTTTTGTTTTGTATGTTCGTTTCTTGTCTGATACAACTTTCAATACTCATAATCATCATTTTGTAATTCTGTTCTTCCAATCTTACAAACAGCTCAGAGAAATAAGCGTAGCGCAATTTATCGAGCTGTAGTTTTTCAAAAAGCTTGTTTAATTGATTTTTATCTGAATTGTTATCATTAAAGAATTTCATGTAATAGTTTACATTGCTTTCTAATGATTTTTCATCTCTGCCAATAATTGAGGCAACTTGTTGCATCAATTCTGGCCAAGTAAGGTCGTGTAGTGTTTCGCTGTATTTTTCCATGTTACACCTCCTTACTTTTTAAATGCTTTAACGTAATGCTTATTCAACAAATCTTCTACATCGTTTAATTTGTAGTAAATTTTATTACCCACTTGGGAGAATGAGATTTTACCTTCATCGCGCCAAGTTTGTGCGGTGCGTTTAGAAATTTTCATCAGCAATAAAAATTCCTGATTATCGACAAAAACCTCTTGAGGTTTTTTGTTTTGGCTGTCGATTTTTTTTTGATTTCTTCGATTGAGCCAGTCAATGTATTGAATTGCTCTTTTGATAAGATAACTGCTTCCATTTTCTTTTTGGTTTTTAAGATTATGGAGCAAATTTGAGCAGATAAGAAAAGTCTATTGGTCTCTGTAGGACCACTTTAGGACTTTTTACTTTGGTATGTTTTTGATTTTCAGATTGATTCTTTTTTCTGAGGAGGGACGTTTTTCGGGGCGAGAAGTATTGAGAATTGTTTTGACAGTATTTAAACTTAATGGATTTCCATTTTTATCTATAAAATTATCTGTAATAAATTGTGCTAATTCATTAAAACCTGCATTTAGTAAAGGTTTACCGTCAACTGATATTTCTTTTGTGAGCTGAAAAAACACATCAACAAAAATATTTGTTTGGCAATTAAATTGAAAAAGTCCTACGGAAGTCCTACAGGAATCTGTAGGACTTTTTGTGTTTTTTGTAGGACTTTTAGGACTATTAACTTCTTGATTATTAGAAGTGTTTTGTTTTTTAGTTAGTTTTTGTTGTGATTTGATTAGGTCTAATTCTAAGTTTATTTTTTCATCAAATTGTATTTCATTTACATCAATAATTTTAGGCTTGTTTTGTAAATATTCTGTTTTTGCCTCCATTAAATAAGAAACCTTTTCTTCATAATTATACTGTTTGATGTCGGATTTTAATTTAACGAAGTTAAATTTAGAATCCGGTGCTTGTTTCTTCTGCTCAATGACATCACGCATCACTTCAATAATCATTAAAGATTTTTCGAACTTAATAACCTGGTCTTTTGTGGTAAAAAGCTCTCTGTTTAGATCAATCAATTTTTCCAATTTATTGAGCCAAACAATAGGCTCTTGCATCTTATCGCATTGGTATTGAATGAATGGCTTTATTTTGGATTTTTGTATTGTAAATAGTTTGTACAACAAACATTTACAATACTGTTCTAAATTGAATTTACTCTTATTTAAGAAGTTGGAAGGCTGTCCTTCTTCAAAAATGGAAATATCAAATTCTCCCGCATCATAGTGTGCGACATCAACGATTGGGTGTTCTACAAATGGAGAACAAATAACAAAGGTGTACATAACAAATTTAAAAAACTGTTTTACTAAATTAAAGCAAAACAGTTAAATAAAATGTTAATGTTTATAAATATAGCATTAAATTGCTATATTTTATAGCAATTTACTTATTATCAATTCAGTATAAATGTTAAAGAATTTTATCCACTTTTATTTGGCTAATTTTAAAATTCTAATAGAACCTTTTGCCACTAAAAGGAAAACAATAGTTCCAACAATCAAATCGGGATATTTGGAATTAGTAACATAAACCAAAGCTCCCGCCACAATAACGCTAATATTTACAATAACATCGTTACTTGTAAAGATCATACTTGCTTGCATGTGGGCTTCCTGACTTTCGATTTTTTGAAGTAGATAAAGAGAAACCGCATTACCAATAAGAGCGAAAAAAGCGAAATTACTATCATGGTTTGAAAAGCCGAACATCTTCGTAACCCAAAAATCTTCTTATAACTTCTGTCAACCAAAGATGGCTAAAGCCATTTGAAAGTAACCACTTATTTTAGCGATTTGTTTTTTCTTGAAGTGGCATGACCAACAGCGTATAAACTCAAGGCATAAACAATGGCATCAGCGAGCATATCGAGGCTATCGGCAACCAAACCCATTGATCGGGAAAAGAAACCTGTTATTATTTCGATAACAAAAATCCAAAGTTTATAAGAAGTACCGACCATAATAGTTGTTTTTCTTTACGATGATCGGTTTTGGTGTTTTGTATTTCTGCCTCAACGGTATTTTCTAAAATGGAACCTAATTTTAAATCTTTAAGGGCTTCATCGATAGGTTGTATATTGCCTTCATGATAAACTGATAATCTTCTATTAGGAATATCAAAATCCAGTTTTTGAATAGCTTGTCCATCGAGCTTCATGCGGATTAGGTTTTCCTCAGAAGGACAATCCATTTTTGAGATATGAAATGTTGATTTTTTCATGTTACAATTTTATTTTAATTCCCCCATTAAACACAAAGCCATCAAGCGGCGCGTAAATATCTCTAAATACAGGATTTGTTTGTGTTCCTGTATAGATGTTATCAAAACGCGTTTGCCTTGCATCAAGGAAGTTCTCGAAGTTAATATAAACAGAGATCTTTTCCCAAAGCTTTTCTACCATAAAACCACAAACCCAATAACCTCTGCCTGTTTTCCATCACTTAGTTTTTGCTTGTCAAAATAGTATGCTTCTAATCCTATTTTCCATTTGTCTTCTATTTCGTAAACAATACTGAGTTTATTTTATTTGAGGCGTTAGTAATTAACGGCATGAATTGTTCCAATATGGGTTTTTGTATCAGTATATGTATAGCCAAGGAATAACTTAAAGTGTTTATAGCCAATTTTAATATTTGTTTCAAAACCCTTGCTATCGATATGCCCATTAATGTTACTGAACTTGTATTGAGAATTTGTATCAGCAAGTATTAGTTAATGATTATTATGAATGGCAAAAGAACAATTGATTAACACTGAGTGATACTTTTTCATCAAACAAAGAAGTTCGATAATTAAAGTCCCAATTTGCACCATAGCTTTTTTCAAGAATGTTTGTTTTATCAATTGGTAATACATTTCTGTATTGAATTCTTTCGCTTTCTTCGGTAAAAATGGTAGGGGCTTTGTAACCTGCGCCACCTAAACGTGAAGTTAATTTTGGATTAATCTTAAACAATAAAGAAACGCGCGGAAGTATTACAGGTTCATAATTTATCACATAATCAACTCTTAAACCACTTTCAATGTTTAACCATTTAGCGGCTTTAACTGTATTTTGGATAAAAGCTCCAAAAGTTGTCTGGTCGTAATTGCGAAGCGGAATTGAATCTAACTTTTTCTCCGTGAAATTATCAGTCCATAAATTTAAGCCTGCAATCCATTCTGTTTTTTCGCCATGATTGGCATAATTGAACTCTGTGAAGGTTGCATTTTGCGTACCATTAAATTCATATCCCGGAGTTTGAACCAAGCGGTTAAATGAATTGTAGGAGTTCTTTAATGTTAAGTGGCTACATTTACCAAATTTATGTTCAAGGTTAAATTGTGTACTTATCCTTTGCGTGTTATTTCTTTCAAAATAACTGTGAATACTGTCGCCTTTTCCCGCTATGTAATGAAGATCGCCGCCAATACGTTTTTCGATACCAGTATTTAAACCAAGCATTAGGGTTGTTTTTTTAGTAAGATTAAAAAACAGTTTCGGGTTGATGGTATAACGCTCAAATTTTGGAATAGCTGTTAAATCAATTCCCGCAGGGTCATAAGCAGCATTACTATTGTAAGAAGTAAACAATGTAACACCCATTTTATTGAACTGCTTGCCGTAATAGCCATTTACATCAAGACCTTTTGCAGATGTGCCGTTAATTAAAAACCGAAGTTCCCTTTCTTTAGTTGGAGTTTTAGAAATAAGATTAACAAGACCTGCAATTGCACCACCACCATATAGTGTGGATGCGGAACCTTTTACCACTTCTATCTGTTTTAAATCCAAAGGTGGTGTTTGCAATAATCCCAAACCACCAGAATAACCAGAGAATAAAGGAAAACCGTCTTTTAATATTTGCGTGTATCTACCATCTAAGCCCTGAATACGGATAGATGAATTGGCAGAGGTAGCTGAAGTTTGCTGTGTTTGAATACCTGTACTTTCACTTAAAACCATGCGGATATCACCAGGCTTCATGTTTGCTTTTTCATCGAGTTCTTCACCTGCAATAAATTCTATCCGTGTAGGAATATCTTTTATTGTTCTTGAACTACGAGTTGAGGAGACCACAATTTCATCCAACTCATCACCTTCACCATTCAGATAAATTACAAGTGTATCTGATAAAGGAAAATAAGCACCAGATTTTTCTTCATATCCTAGAAATGAAAATTGGACAGCTTGTTTGCCATCGGGAATATTTGAAAGGATAACAAAACCATTTATATCGGCTGAAACACCATTGGACGTATTAAGTAATAAGGCTGTTGCCCCAGTTAATGCTTCTTTGGTTTCACTATCTTTTATGTACGCGTTTAATGTGTTTTGGGCTTCTAATGACGCGCACAAAGTCATTAGTAAAGCCACTATGAATATTTTTTTCATACTTGCTAATTAAAATAAAACGAAGTGGAAAAGCGTATAAATTTATACGCAATAAATTAGCAAGTAAGCTTTGGCGGTTGCCAAACAGAAATTATGGCAGAGCGAAGCTCTGTATTAGCTGGTTCAGTATAAACTGTTATTTCCATTTTCTATCGAAAAATCGTTCGGAAAAATTGGAGAATAAACGTAGTAGCGAGTATGAACATACACAAAAAGGAGCACACCTCGTTTTCATGTTCGTGATTACCTGCTTGGGCAACTTGTTCAGTATGTTTAGCTTCCTTACAATCCTGCTCATCATTACAAGGCATGACAGATAAGCTTAAAAAGTAGAAAGCGAATAATATGTAAAGTGCCTTTTTCAATTGTGTAAAGTTACAAATTATAACTTTAAAGGCAAATTGAGATTTTTTATACAGTTTTTAGGCTATTAGTGAGCAGGCTCATTAAAAACATCCATTGCTTTATCAAGCTCCTCGTTTACGATTTTAGCGTAAATCTGAGTTTCCTTGATTTGAGCATGCCCCATTAATTTAGAAACCTTATCAATACTAATCCCTTTACGCAAAGCTCTAGTTGCCCATGTATGGCGACTAATATGAAAACTTAATGGCTTACCTATTTTAGCTTTTTCAGCAATCGTTTTTAAGTTTTTATTAATGTATGCCGTAGCCCCCGAAATTTCAGTATCTAACAAAACTAAATCATCTTCCTTTAAACCATTAGGAAGCATTGGGAAAATGTAATTATCTTTTTCTACTTTTTTCGGTTTGTACTTTTCGATAATTTTAAACGCTTTATCTGGAATCTTGATTGATAGTTGACTGCCAGTTTTTTTGATAGTTAAATTGATATGTGTTTTATCAATATATTTCCATTTTAATTTAAGAACATCTGAAACCCTCAACCCTCCTGTGTGTAAGCTGCAAAAACAAACATATCACGATGCAAATCTAATTTCACACCGCTACTACAATCTACATTTTCAATTTCTGTTAATTCATCTTCAGTAAGATACTGGCGTTGCGTTTTTTCAGTTTTAACTTTAAATTTTTTAAAGGGATAGAATTGAGCGTCTAAAACATCACTATTTATGGCTTCGTTAAATAATTGCCTTATAAATTTGAAATTCGTGTGAATTGTATTTGTACTATTATTATGCTCCTTGCCACGCAAATGTTTTTCATATTCTACCATAAATTCAGGTGTCATTTCCTGAAAACAAATTGGAGCTTCTTTAACGTATTTTTTCAATTTATTGATAATAGCTTTACAACGGTCGTGAGTTCCAACTTGCCCCTGTCTTTTATATCGTTCAAAAACACTTTCAGTAAATGGGAAAAACAGTAACGGCTTTTTACCAAATATTTTACTCTTTAGCTGTTTTGTTGTTGTTGATTTAGAAAAGGTTTCATGC
>JADJSH010000040.1 GCA_016711805.1 Bacteroidota bacterium | reverse complement strand
AGCGGCTATGGATCATCCAAGTGGTGACGGACCTAATAGTTATATTGTTTCTAAAGCTACTAAAAATGCGGGCATCACCATGGCATTATCTGGTTTGGGTGGAGATGAGTTATTTGCAGGGTATGATATTTTTAAACGTTATTACGAATTAGAGAAAAAAGGTTGGTTAAATATTATTCCGGCAAAAGGCTTAGCAGGAAAATTATTAGCAGCTAAAAAGAAATCAGTTCAAGGTGATAAGACCGCTGAGATATTAGCTTTAGATACGATTAACGGATTTAATGCTTATCCAATTAATCGTAAATTATTTAATCAAAAAGATTACGCTGGTTTATTAAAAGAAAATTACAACGCTGATAATTTTATTAAAAACGTTATCAAAAAAAGTGAAACGGATAAACAGCATATTTTAAGTAGAGTATCTTTATTTGAGATACAAACCTATATGCAAAATATTTTATTGCGTGATGCCGATCAAATGAGCATGGCGGTAGCTTTAGAAGTTCGCGTTCCATTTTTAGATTATCAATTAGTTGAATTTGCGTTAAGTGTAAAAGACGAATACAAATATCCTCATACACAAAAGAAATTATTAGTAGATGCGTTAGGTGATTTATTACCTGATAATATTGTGAATCGACCTAAAATGGGATTTGTGTTGCCCTGGAAAGATTGGTTGAAAGAGGATTTAAAAGATTTTTGTGAAGAAAACATTGCTCAGTTTTCAAAACGCTCTTTTGTAAATAGAGAAGCGGTTCTTTTAATTTGGAATCGTTTTTTAAGTAATGACCAAAAAATTACATGGAGTAGAGTATGGCACCTAGTAGTACTAAATAATTGGATAAATACACATCAAATTGAGTGCTAAAAACGATATTAATCTTATGCGATTGGTTTTTACCGCTATTTGGCTGGAGGTCCCATTCAATCCATTGCCACATTAACAAAGCAATTGGGTAACGATATTGATTTTAAGATTACTACCACTGATAGAGATTTTAAATCTAATAAACCATACGATAACGTTAAGGTTAATGAGTGGACTAATTTTGAAGGAAGAGATGTGTTTTATGTCAGTCCCGAAAACGATGAATCCAGAATTTGTTTTGAAGCTGATTCAAAACACTCAACACGATTCCATTTATTTAAATAGTTTATTTTCTAAAATTATTTGCTGTTAGTCCGCTTAAGTGGAAACAACAAGGTAAGATAAATTCAAAATTATTTTAGCGCCTCGTGGTATGTTAGGAGATGGCGCGTTGGCTATCAAATCCTTCAAAAAGCAATTATTTTTAATGTACGCTAAAACCTTTGGTTTATTTAAACAGGTGTGTTGGCAATCTACTTCGGCGCAAGAAACTGCTGAAATAAAGAAACGCATTAGCAATGCAGCTCAAATCGTTGAAGTATCTAATTTGCCGAATACGGCAAATGAAATAAAGTTAATAGAGAAAAAGAAGGAGAACTAAACTCTGTTTCATTTCTCGTATCTCCGAAAAAAGAACTTGAATTTTGCAATTGATATTTTAAAGGAGATGAAAAACGTTCAAATTACATGTGATGTTTTTGGTCCAATTGAAGATGAAGCTTATTGGAGTACTTGTAAGGAAAATGAAAAAGGATTGTCGAAGAATGTTAGCTTTAAATACAAAGGTGTTTTGAAGCCTCAACAAATTGGAGAAACAATAGGACAATACCATGCTTTGTTTTTGCCAACTCAAAATGAAAATTACGGACATATTATTGTAGAAACCTTACAGCATGCTCGTCCAGTTATTCTTTCTGATCAAACTCCATGGAGAATTTGCAACAGGAACATGTAGGTTTTGATATTGCATTAAATGATAAAGCTAAATTTATTGAAGCCATTGAAATGTTAGTGAATTTAAATCAATCTGAATTTGACGCTATGAGTAAGACTTGTATTTCTTATATTAACCATCAATTAAATATCGAAAAAATTAAAGCTCAGTACTTAGAACTTTTTTAATAATGAATCTATTTATAACAGGTATAGGAACTAACGTTGGTAAAACAGTTGTATCAGCTGTTTTAACGGAGGCATTGCAGGCAGATTATTGGAAGCCTATCCAAAGTGGAGTTGTAGAAGGGAAAGATTCCGACACAGTGAAATCTTTAATTACGAATTCTAAATCTGTTTTTCATGCCGAAACGTATTTGTTACAAGAACCTTTATCTCCTCACTTTGCCGCTAAATTAGATGGTGTAGAGATTGAGTTAAGTAAAATCTACAATCAATTTGTCAGGCTGAGCGGAGTCGAAGCCAAATCAACTAATCAAGTTATTTAGGATGTATTAATCATTCCTTATTATCAATTGATTATTTAAAAAGAAATCATTTTAAAATTAAAGCATTGGTGTTTAATGGCGAATTTGAGCCAGCGGTTAAACAATCCATCATCAACTATTCTTCTGAGTCTCAAATAATTGATATTCCTACTTTAAACAGTTTGAATAAACAGCATATTTTAGAGATTTCCAATAGTATTAAGGCTCAAAATGCCCTATAATTGGGCTATTTTATAATTTTCTATCTCGTTAATGATTTGTATCTTTTACAACTCTTTAAAATAGGAAATTATGATAAAGCCAATCAAATTAATTGAAGTAAAAAGTGAATAGGAGCAGGTACCGTGGAGCGAGTATGGGAGTGGATGCGATTAAAATTGCAGCCTTAGATTTTGGAAGCAACTTTTTCAAAAATTTAAAGCCGTTGAAGTTCAAAACGAAAACCACTTATTGTTAGAACCCGTTGTAAACGATTACGCAAAACGTGTAAAAGGCATTTTTGCTTTAAACGAGCGTTTAGCTAACGAAATAAAAAAGACGTTGTTAAAAGAAGAGGTGCCAATTGTTTTAGCTGGCGACCATAGTTCGGCTTTAGGTACTATTAGCGGTATTAAAATGGCTTATCCGAACAAACGCATTGGTGTTATTTGGATTGATGCGCATGCAGATTTACATACTCCTTATACAACACCAAGCGGTAATATGCATGGTATGCCAATTGCCTGTGTATTAGGTGAAGATAATAAAGAACGTCAACAAAATAAACCTGATGATGAAACGATTGAATACTGGGAAAAATTAAAAGCATTAGGAGGTATTACTCCTAAAATTAATTATAACGATTTGGTTTATATTGCACTTCGTGATTTTGAACCACAAGAAGAATTTTTAATTAAAAAGAATAAAGTTCGTGTGTTTAACTTGCAAGAAATTCGTAAGAAAGCCGTAGAACGTGTAGCAATTGAATCTTTAAACTACTTAGACCATTGTGATATTATTTACGTAAGTTTTGATGTAGATAGTATGGATAGTCGTATTAGTAGCGGAACAGGAACTCCAGTGCCAAATGGAATTACCGAAAAAGAAGCAGGAAATTTAATTTACTATATCATGCGTTCTAAAAAAATAGTGTGTTTTGAAATGGTAGAAATTAACCCAACGCTTGATAAAGAAAATTTAATGGCAGAAAATGCTTTCGAGATTTTACAAAAAGCAACTAACCAGTTAAATAACGATTTTTAAGATCCTAAATGTGATTTAGACTTGTCACCCTGAGCGGAGTCGAAGGGTGACAAACTAGGCTTTTTATCCTTTTAATCAGCCTCCCTTTAGTACTACCAATAAGAAATTCACTTAAAACCATAAACGCTTATTTTATCAAGTATAAAATGGCGTTTATTAATGGGGCATTGTTTGTGGTGCTTTCTACTATTTTTCTATCTACCAAGGTGTTATTGTTAGAGATGCTACCAACGAAATCGTTGATTTAATAGCGAATCACAAAACGGTTGATTCTACAAAATTTATTTTGTTTGGGTTAACTTTTATTAGGATTGGCTTTAACTAGTGGTTTCTTTTTGTTTTAATGCGTCAAACTATTATTGTGATGAGTCGCCATATAGAGTTTGATCAAAAATGAATTATATACTCACTACCAAACTTTAGACGCTGCTTTTTATAAAAACAATAGCACAGGTGATTTAATGAATCGCATTAGCGAAGACGTTGGTAAAGTGCGCATGTACACTGGTCCTGCTATTATGTATTTAATTAATACATTTTCAACAGTGGTTATTGTATTGGTATTTATGCTGAAGATTAATTGGCAGTTAACATTGTTGGTATTTGCTCCTTTGCCTTTTTTATCATTTGTCATTTATAAAGTGTCTGATTTAATTAATAAACGCAGCACTGTTGTTCAGCAAGAATTATCAAAACTAACCTCTCATGCACAGGAAACGTTTTCTGCCATTCGCGTCATTAAAGCCTATGCTCGCGAAAAGCATTACATCAATGAATTAGAAACCTTAAATACCGATTTCAAAAAACATAATTTACGTTTAGCGTTAGTAGAAGCTTTTTTTCAGCCAGTGATGGTATTAATGATTGGTGTGAGTGTAATTGCAACCGTTTGGTATGGCGGACATTTAGTCATTAATAAAACCATTGAGCCGGGAAACATCACAGAGTTTATTTTATATGTGTATAAATTAACCTGGCCTTTTGCTTCTTTGGGTTGGGTAACGTCCTTAATTCAACGGGCATCTGCTTCGCAAACACGTATCAATGAGTTTTTAAAAACAAAATCCAGTATCATTAATACTCCCGAAATTAAAACAAATATTGAAGGCGACATTGAATTTAAAAATGTGAGTTTTACTTATTCGGATAGTAAAATTGAAGCCTTAAAAAATCTGAATTTGAAAATAGAAAAAGGTAAAACTATTGGTATTAAAGGACAAATAGGAGCAGGGAAGTCAACCATTGCTAATTTAATAACACGTCTATACGATACCACTTCTGGAGAAATTTATGTGGACGGACAACCTATTAAAAAATACGATGTGTTTGCTTTGCGTAAAAGTATTGGTTATGTGCCTCAAGAGGTGTTTTTGTTTTCTGATACCATTCGTAATAATATTGCTTTCTCAACAAACCATGATTACTAATG
This sequence comes from Bacteroidota bacterium, assembly GCA_016711805.1. Lineage (GTDB taxonomy): Bacteria > Bacteroidota > Bacteroidia > B-17B0 > Aurantibacillaceae > UBA4416. Next base: position 11,619 of record JADJSH010000040.1, on the reverse strand, counting down.
AACAAGAAGTGGAAATATAAAGTGATACAGCTATAAGCGGCTAAAGATGCAGGCGTGTACGATAATATCATGGCTTTCCCCGAAGGCTTTGATACTGTTGTAGGAGAAAGAGGCGTGACTTTATCGGGCGGACAAAAACAACGTATTTCTATTGCCAGAGCTATCATTTCTAAACCGCAAATTTTAATTTTTGATGATTGTTTGTCGGCGGTTGATGTAGAAACTGAAGAATTGATTTTAAATAACTTGAAATCGATCATGAAAGATAAGACATCGATTATCATCAGTCATCGAGATTCTGCTTTACGTTATGCAGATAAGGTGGTGGAACTTTAATAATAATTGCTACCCCTTCAACTTAATCAAAGCAAATACTGAATAATTCAACATATCCATGTAATTGGCATCTACACCTTCACTGACAATAGTTTGTCCTTTGTTATCTTCAATTTGTTTAACTCGGAAAATTTTCATTAAAATTAAATCGGTTAAAGAACTAATTCGCATATCACGCCAAGCCTCACCATAATCATGGTTTTTATCCTCCATGAGTTGTTTGGTTTGTGTGGAGTATTTATTGTATAATTGTTCAACTTCTTCGTAAGGTAATTCAACTCGAGTGTCGTCCTTTAATTCTAATTGAATTAATGAAATTATGCAGTAGTTAATTATACCAATGTATTCGCCCGTAATATCGTCTAATACTTTTTGTGTACCTTTTTCTTCAATGCTTTTAATGCGTTGTGCTTTAATAAAAATTTGGTCTGTAAGCGACGTAGGGCGAAGGTTACGCCAAGCTGTGCCATAATCTTTCATTTTTTTAAAAACAAATCCTTGCATAGCTTAATTGCGGCGTCGTATTGTGAAGATGTGGTGTTCATTTTATAAATTCTGTCGTTTGTCTAAATTTTTACTACTTACGATTTTTTACTACCTTGAACTTAATAATCGTAAATAGTGCATGCTAATTTAACTAAAATGACTAAAACGTATTTAACAAATGGCAAACAATTGAGCTTTGAAAAAGCTCAGGTAATGGCTATTATTAATATTACGCCAGATAGTTTTTATGATGGCGGCAAGTTCTCTTCGGTAACCGATATTATAAAAGATGCGGAAATGAAAATTCATGAAGGCGCTACTATTATTGATATTGGCGCTGCTTCATCAAGACCAAATGCGTTAGCAATTTCCGTAAAAGACGAAATCATAAGGTTAAGAGAGCCTTTAATGAAATTAAGGAAAGAGTTTCCTAAAATATTCATTTCTATTGACACTTATTTAGCTGATGTAGCCGAATTTGCCATTGATTTAGGTGCTGATATCATTAATGATATTTCGGGAAGTCAAATGGATAAAAGTATGTTGGATGTGGTATCTAAGCATCAAATAGCTTATGTGTTAATGAATATGCAAGGCACAACACAAAACATGCAAAAAAATCCTTCGTACGATGATGTAGTAAAAGATATTTCGATGTTTTACACTTCAAAAATAGAACAATGCAAAAATTTAGGTTTTGATAAATTGATTATAGATGTGGGCTTTGGTTTTGGTAAAACAGTAGAACATAATTACCAATTATTAAAGCACTTAAACGAATTTACATTGTTTGATTATCCTTTATTAGCAGGCCTTTCTCGTAAATCAATGATTAATAAAGTCATTCATACATCGCCAGTAACTGCTCTTAATGGGACAACGGTATTAAATACGATTGCTTTACAAAATGGAGCAAAAATATTGAGAGTACATGATGTAAAAGAAGCCAAACAAGCAGTTGATTTGTTTGAATTTTATAAAAGTGTGTAACATTAATCTGGACAAGTAAATCGTGTGTTTAGTGTAAATGTATTAGTGGTATTGTATTTCCAAGGAGCATTACAAATAGTAATATCAAAGGTGTCTTTCCCAATAGCGTTTACATATACTTTTGAGCCACTTTCTAACGAAACAGGACCTAACCAACCAAACTGAAATGATACGAGTACTCTACCTGATTGTGGACTCGAACTATTTTCGGTAGTATAAACACCAGTTTTTATAGCTGATCCAAATTTAAAATTTAAGGCGTTTCCAAATTGAGGTGATGCGCTAAACTCCCATAATTGCCAAGAGTTAGTAGGTACACTTACGTAATAATAGCTTGTTGAACCATTACCAGTTCCATTATCTAAATAACTAATGGGTAAGGTACATGCCGGTATTACTGGCGCTGCAACAATGTTTTCTATAGAAGTTTCGGTACCGTATTTATATCCGTATGAGTTTGTTGCCCAGGTCCTAAAATAATACACAGAGTCCTCATCTAATCCTGTATAAATAGCCGTGAATGTACTTCCATTTATTTCAGAAATTATTTGCCTGTTAGTTAAAGTTGGATTTGGTTTTGTGTTACAACAAAAACCTAAACGTTCAATTGGTGCATCACCTTCCGAATCGATTTTGCCAGTTACTAAAACACTACCATCAGTTTGTATTTCGGCAGAAACAATACTCACTTTTGGATAGTAATCATCCATATTTTTGAGTGCTTTTTTACAAGAACTAACAACTGCAGCAATTAAAATAATCAAGATATAATGGATGATTGTATTTTTTTTCATTTTAGTAAATTTTATTAATCAAATTGATATCTAATGCCAACGCCATAATCATTAGCCCAGTTTAAAGCTCTTGGTTCGGATAATAAGCCTACCGAGCGAGTAACATGAGCAATAATACCAATATTGTATGTTACATCATACTGAAGTCCTAATCTGAATCTGCCTCCTACGATAGCTCCACCACCCGAATAACCCTCGGTAATTAGCGTGTTTACATTGGTAGTGTATTCTACACTACCAGCTCCAATCATCACATCGGTGCCTATATATGCAAAAAAGCCTTTGTATTTAACAACCGCAACATCAATACCCGCAAAAATTTCAAATAAATCATATTTTTTAAAGCTTTGTTCTCCTGGTAAAACACTAGTACCGTTCCCGGATTTTACAGCAAAAATAGGAAAGGTATCTAATCGTGGTTTCATTGCTAAATAAGTAGCAGACGCACATATTCTTACCCATGAACCATCTTCAAATTCTGGCATATAGCCAATTTCAGCCGAGTAGGTTGGTTTAAATGCGAAACCAAATTCGCCAGTTGGCCTATAATTAAACGCTCTTACAAAAATTTGAGCCGTACTAATTTTTATTATTAGCAAAAGTAATACAGTAAGCTTTATTGAATGGCGCATAAATTAATTAGTTGTCATCGTTACTAGCGTTAGCTTGCTTCATTTTTCTTAAGAACATATCCTTTTTTGTTGGGCTACAAATATTAAACTGAAAGTCTGGACCGCTTTTCACATCTTGTTTTTTGTCTTTCGATTTTAATTCTTTAATGGTATTATTAAACTCAGCATTACTACTTACCACTCATCACACCTTTAAAATAATAGAAATAATACCAAGTCTGTGGATCTAACTCAAAGTACAAAGTAAAGTTATCGCCACCTTTTTTACGTTGAATTTGAATATGACCTGGTACTTGTTTGTAGATTTCCGATTTATTAATAGCGCCTAAACCAATTTTACCAATCGATAAAAATGAACGACTTACTTTATCATAACGCATTTCGGTATTAGTAATTAAAAATGTTTTTTCAAATTCATCGGGAAATTTTTTAATGTTTCCATTTAAATTTAAATCAGCAATAACTTTGTCGCCTTTATCTTTGCCTAATATTTCCGTAATACCTTTGGTAAATACTTTATTGCTAAAGTCAATTGGTTCTAGCGTATTGTTAAAGACTTCTACGTCTTTCACCATTTTTTTTAATGCACCTTTGTCAAAAAAGAAATCTATAGTGCTCATTAATTCAAACGTTGCCGAATCATTAATAGTGCTATGCGTGGCAATACCAATGGTGTTAAATTTAACTTGTCCTAAATCGGCTCCTAGATCCATTTTTTGCCTTCAGCGTATACTTTACAATCTTCTGTATTTAAGCTGATATAATTACCAGGTAACGATTGCTCCACTAATTTTTCTTTATTCGAAATTCGGTATTCTTTGCTGTCTTTATCAAAACCAAGGAACCCACTTGCACCAACAACATCAACATCTTTTCTTCCGCCACGTAAGGATACAAAAGATGAGTAAACCATATTGGTATCTTGTCCGTAAATGATGGCGGAGCCGACGGGTTTCCCATTCATATCGGTGGTGTTTTCTGGTAATGGAATTAAGATATCGTTAGGATCAATTTCTCCATTAAATTTTAAATAAGCTTTTCCAATTTTGCCGCAAGCGTGAACAATTTTTGTTCCACCATCGTAAGTTAGAAATTTATTGGAAGCGTATAAAAATACTTTTCCGGCAAAGCTAAAATAATCGTTGAATTGAAATTTAGACTCTTCATTAATAACACCTTCTGATACGGTTTGCCCTGCCGTATCAGGTTTTATGGTATTAAACTTAATTAAATAAGGTTTTTTATTTTCATCTAAATATTGATATTCTCCATTTGCTAAATAATTAAATCTTCCAAAAATATTAGCCGTTACATTTCTAATGGTATGATATTTTGTAACCGTATTTGCTAATATGTTTGCATTTTTTAAAGTATCAATAACCGCATTTCTATAAATAATAACTTTTCCTGAATCTGGGGAAAACACGAGCATCGGCCACATTTATAAATGGTACATTTATACAACTAATGACACATTTTCTTAAGTTATATTTAGCTGCTGGTGCTAAAAATCGTAACGAATCTTGTTTTGGATGAACTGAAATAAATTGTGGTCCTTCCAAATCGAGCGCATTTTCAACACTTCCATCTAGTTTTTTATTTTCATCACCTAATTGAATTTCTTCGCTATCCATAAACCATTTAAAACGCTCCATGTAAGCGATATATTGGTTTTTAGGAAACCTAACTATAGAAGCGCTACCATTAGCAACAAATTCACCAACACGTTTATCTAAATCCATTTTTGCGTTAACGTTATCTGAGGCAAAGGTTAAACCTTCCTCGTCAATAGCTTTTTTAGATGGAAATCAGCGGTATCTGAGAAAAATTGATGTTGCTTAAATAAAATATTGACGGCGGAAATGTCGGCTTTTACCATGTCAATAACACCATTGCCATGTAATTCTAAAGGACTTAAAGAATATCTTCCTTTAAAAGTACATTTACCATTATATGTTTTAAACGGACTTGCTTTATCAGTTGCATTCATCACATCTTTGTATGGCATCCAGTGAACGTAAACGGTGTCGCCATGAGCTTGTGGAAATTCAATGGGATCAATTTGTTCTTTTAAATCAAACGAATTTGCCATAGTATTCATGCTATCCGGAAAGAAAATAAAATCTTTGGAGCGAGTAGTGGAGGGTAACATAATTCAAATCTCCATCTGCTCTTAAACCTTTATTACTTAAACGAATTTCATTTTCAAATTTTGCTTTTCCTCCATATATCTGAAATCCGCCTGGAGGAGTTTGTCTTATAAAACCTAATGAATAATCTTTTTGTAACGTGAGTTGTTCTCTAAACGTTGGGAAAATTCCAGCAGACGAAAATTCGCCTTCAAAATCAAACCTTCATTTCTAAAGTTATCTAAACTATCCATAGTAAATGGATCGAGTTTATAATAAAATTTATCACGATTATAAACGCCTTTAAAAATTGATTTCTTATCGTAGTAAGTATAACTTTCTTTAAAGCTTTGAAACTGAGGGAAAGTTGTGGCTTTACCAAATCCACTATGATTTTTTGGAGCATCAATTCTTAGTTCTCCATTTAAATTTTCAATAACAGTTTGCACTCTTCTAAACGGATAATTGCCATTAATGTCTGGTTCGCGCGAAACAACATATATTCGACATGAGTCGATAGTTTTCATTTTTACCTTAAACATGTCGTAATCAAAAAAAAGTCTTTTCCATGAAACTCAAACTTACCAGATGCTACCACACCCGAAAAATCCATCGTTCTGTTTTTCTTTAAAACTAGTTCGTTATGCTTAGGGAACATAAATACTTTTTGAGTATCGCTTAATAAAATGCTTTCAACACCTCTAATTGTAATGTCGTAAGAGTTGTTTACTAAACTCATGAGTCGCATTATTTTGATTTGGCGCATGTTTCGGTACTCTTCAGAAAAGAAGGAATGAATGGTAATAATGTCGTAATCTTTTTTGTGTTTTAAATTTTGGATATAGTCAAACAAACGTGGTCTGATAGTGATTAAATCTGTTTCAGGTTCATAATAAATTAAACCAAAAATTGCCATTTTAAAAATGATAGGTCTTAAGTCTACAGCTAAGTATTTTATGTATTTGCAAAATCAACACTGTAAACGTTAATAAATTTCCGTTATTATTGTAGTAATCATCCATTTTGTTAATAGGGGCTAACATTCTCCATGCCTTTAATAGCCTCCATTCTGCCGCGAGAGAAAAACTTGTGATTCAAAAAAATGCTTCGCCTTGAGTATTGTTTGGTAAGAAGTAAAATCAATTTTTGGTTCGTCAATCTTCCACACCATTTGTTCAAAGTACATATCTACTTTATGATAAGTGTTGAAGTAGGGCGATTTTTTTCAAGACCGTCATCTGTTCTTAAAAAGTGTTAAAGTTTTTGTCTACTTGGTATACAAAGCTTAACCCAGGATGAATGATAGAATCTTTTTTCTAAATAAAATTTCACAGCAGCAGGTTTTGCATTTATTTTTTCTTTGGTCATGGCAAACGAGCGGGCTGATATTTCTAAAAAACCTTGCATTGTTTCTTTTAAATAACCGAGCAGGATTTTGCGCGTTACCCGAACCAACAAATTTATTTCCACGCATACCAAAACCACCATCGTAATCTACATCTGGATAAATGTTTTTACAACTAAACGCTTGCTGTAGGAGTCAAAACGAGGGTATGTTGGATCTCCATTTTCGGTTACAATTTTATCAGTTACTCTTCCTTTTTGAGGCACATCAAAATATTGTTTTCCTACAAAGGTTGCTGAGTCAGAGATATAGCCACCAGTTTTACAATCTAAATTAACCCTTATCAAATCGGCATACACGTCATTTCCAACGCCAGTTCTTTTCCAACTTATCGCCCGCCTTTACCTACAAATTTCCCTGATGATGGATAATAAATACCTTGTATATTTTCATTGAAATAGAGTCACCTCTTGGGCTTGAGCCTACTAATGTCATTTTAGAAATACAACTTTGGGAATAGGGGTCAAACTCAAACTTATAACTTGCTTGTTCACTTCTGTAACTGTATGTAGGTGATTTGTAGAAGGTGTTGCTAGAGAAAATATTTTCACTCATTTCTAAATATTCACCATAATTTTTCAAGTTTTTTTGAGTTGAATATTTTTCAGTACAAAAAGCTTGCCGATTGTCAAATACTTCGGGGTTTTGTTTCGAATCAATAAAGTTAACTACCGGTTTAGGTAATTAATAAAATAGGGATAAGGCTTTAATTTTCTTTGCAACATTGAGTTGCTAGTTTTGTAAATAGCCGCTCTGTATCTACTAGCAAAATCAGGCGATTTCCAAACTTTCCCAAAATTTAAAACGTATTCTTCTGCCTCTTTTATTGGCAGAATTATCATAAAAATAGTCGTTTAATTCTTTAATAAATTTAACCGAATCGGACTTAGATTGGTTATTTTTTAAAGGCGTGAGCCAATTCGAATAAAAGTAATTAACCAGGGTGATGTTAAGATAATTTTTCTTAAACATTTTAGGTCTTTTTTTGGTGATGTCTCCAAATATATTGAACAAGACGGATAAAAGGCACAGATAGTTACAAACAAATCATACACTTTTAGTAATATTTTTCAATAATAATATTTGGACATTGCTGTGAAATTTTATAGGTTATTCATTCACTTTTTATATTAAATGGTACGTAAAAGTAAGAATAACTTGAGATGAAGAAAATTTGGGTTGATTACTCACTATTATTTTTTAGCTCTTTATATATGGGCAAAACGCTGATAGTGTTTTAATAAAACGGGTTGATAGTATAGGAAATAAAGGTGTTGATTTTGTAGAAATTGGAGATTATGATAATGCCTTGAAAAATTACAATTCTGCTTTAAAATTGCTCAACAAATTAATTATAAAAAAGGTTATGCAAAGATACTATAGTAATATTGGAATTACTCAAGTGATAGAGGAAACTATCCTGAAGCTTTGAAAAATCACTTATCAGCGTTAAAAATAAACGAAGAATTGGTAACAAGAAAGGTTTCAGTTTGTTATGTGGGCTTAAATGATCGGATATGTTTATGATAGCCAAGGAAACTGTCCAGATGCGTTTAAAAAATTACCGCCACATCCTTAAAATTTTCACAAGAAATAGGTGTGATAAAGAACAGACGATTAGTTGTTTAAATAACATCGCTATTGTTCATATCGAACAAAATAATTTATCTGAAGCATCGAAATATTTATTTGAGGCACTAAAGATTGCTCAGGAAATGAAGGAAAAAGCTCTGATAGCTTCTTGTTATAATAACATATAGAATTTTATATAGGGATCAGGAAAAATTACCAGGAGTCTTTAAAATATCACTTGTTATCTTTAGAAATAGAAAAAGAACTTGGTGATAAAAAAGATATTTCAGCATCTTATCTTAATATTGGAAGTTTATATACAGATAACTTGAATAATGCTAAAGAGGGTAAAAAGTGGTTTCAAAAAGGTCTTGTATTAGCAAAGGAAATTGGATCCAAACCAGAAATAAAAACTGCGTATAAAAACCTGGCTCAAACAAATAAAATGATTTATGTATGCTTACAAATTATGAATTATATATAATTTATAGAGATAGTATACTCAATGAAGAAAAATACTAAAACGATAGAGACTTCAAATGCAATATGAGTTCGATAAAAAGAGGCTCTTACGAAAGAAGAGCAAATGAAAAAGGATGCTATTAATCATACAGAAAGCAACGGAACAAGATTATATTAATTTTTGGAGCAATATTGTTGGTTCTAATTGCTCTATTTGCAATGTTTATGTATAATCGATTTCGCATAACTCGTAAGCAAAAGCGAGTTATCGAAATAAAGGAAAGAGAAACTCAAGAACAGAAACACGTAATTGTGGCATCAGTAAATTTTTGTTGGCAATAGCAGATTCAACCGGGCATGGTGTTCCTGGTGCAATTATGAGTTTATTGAATATCATAAGTTTAGAAAAGACAGAACATTATACGAATCCTGCCGATATTTTAAACAATACTTGTCAAACAATCATTAAATTATTTCAAAAGAGAGATGGTAGCTTGGATGGAGGTAAAGATGGCATGGATTGTAGTTTGTTTAGTTTTGATTTTGCTAATAATAAGCTTCAGATATCCGCGGCTAATAATCCAGTTTGGATAATGCGTCGCAATTCTTTCAACGAAAATAATGTTGATGAAAGTACTTTCAATGTATGAGGTAATAGAAATTAAGCTCGATAAAAAAATGTCAGCGTTACGATAAACAAGATACGCCATTCAATTTTGGATGAAATCAAACCTACTAAAGGGAGATGTTATTTACACATTAACGGATGGATTTTTATCAATTTATCTGGCCAAAAGGAAAAAAATACATGAGTAAAATGTTATGACAGTTATTGTTGGAAAACGCACATTTGCCAATGCCTGGAGTAAATTACAATTATTAAATACTACATTTAATTTATGGCGTGGAGATTTGTAGAACAGGTCGACGATGTAACCATTATTGAGCTAGAATTTAGTAATTATGGACATTAAAACATTATTTAAAATAAATGTTTAATTTCATAACCTAATTAAATTCATAAAACACTTTTAAATTTAAATACCATATGCCATCACTTGATATTACAAGTAAAGCGATCCTCAAACCTCTTGATAATGCTATAAACGTAGCTAAAAAGAAATTTTAAATCGTTTTGATTTTCGTGATTCTAAAAGTAGCGGAATTAAACAAAAAGGATTTGATTATTTCCATTGTTACGGAACATGATATGCATTTAACTGCAATTATAGACGCCATTCATAGCCGAATGATAAACAAGGTTTGTGATCCTCGTTGTTTGGATGAAAGTAAAGCGCATTACCCTTCAGGTATGGTAATAAAAAGAAATTAAAATTCGTCAGGGAATAGAAAAAAGAAGCTTCAAAAAAAAATATTAAAAGATATTAAAGATAGTAAAAACTGCGTGACGGCTCAAGTAATGGGATATATTATCCGTGTTTGAGCAAGAGTATTAACGATTTACAGGCAGTTATCGCTTTATGCAGAAAAAAGGAGATTACGAAATCCCTTTGCAATTTATCAATATGAAACAATCTCTTTATCTGAATACCACATTTCTCTAAACCTCTATTTTTGGTTTATAAGTAAATTATTTTAAAAAAATAATGCCTAGTAAATCAATACTTTACAGCGAATATATAAACTATTTAAAAAACTTAAAAAAAAGAGTCAGATTAAGAAAACTTATTACATTTGCAGCCCAAGTTATTTGAGGTTGTAGAGTGAGAGGAGTAGGGAGACAAAAATATTTTTAAGAAAATTAAAAATAAATTTATGGTTAGGAAAAGGATGTAATTTTGCAGCCCAAATGAAAATAGCGGACGCCCATTAAGAGATTTTAGTAGAGAAAGTTAGCAATAGCGAATACTACGAAAGATATATCAAGTTAGTTTAATAACTAAGTTCCTTGAAAAGATTGAAACCAAAAATGTAGCAGATAACTCTGAATAAGGAGTGCACATCTTGAAGATAAGAGAAGCTATACTTTTTATCATAATTACATGCTAGACCCTGAACAGATATTCTTGATATGAATATCTAGATCAAATTACTTTTACAATGGAGAGTTTGATCCTGGCTCAGGATGAACGCTAGCGGCAGGCTTAATACATGCAAGTCGAGGGGGGCACGGTTAAAGCAATAACTGGTGAAGACCGGCGCACGGGTGCGTAACACGTATACAATCTACCTTAAACAGGGGATAGCCTTTCGAAAGAGAGATTAACAATTCCTGCACCAAATTGAACGGCATCGTTTGATTTTAAAAGCTCCGGCGGTTTGAGATGAGTATAAGTCTGATTAGTTGAAGTTGGTGAGGTAACGGCTCACCAAGGCACGATCAGTAGTGGATCTTGAGAGGACTCAACCCTTAACACTGGTACTGAGACACGGGGCAGACGTATTCTCACGGGAGGCAGCAGTAAGGAACATTGGTCAATGGAGGCAACTTTGAACCAGCCATGCTGCGTGCAGGGATGACGGCCCTATGGGTTGTAAACTGCTTTTATACTCAGAGAAAACCCGAGTACGTGTACTGGTTGATAGTATGGTAAAGAATAAGCATCGGGCTAACTTCTGTGCCAGCAGCCGCGTGGTGTTATCGAAGGATGCAGCGTTATCTTCGGATTCATTGGGTCTAGTGGTGCGAGGCGGACCTGTAAGTCAGTGGTGAAATCTCCTTGCTTTAATTGCAAAGAAACTGCCATTGATACTGCAAGTCTAGAGTATAGATGACGTTAACGGAATATGACATGCAGCGGTGAAATAATAGATATGTCATAGAACACCATTGCGAAGGCAGCTAACGAAAC
>JADJSH010000039.1 GCA_016711805.1 Bacteroidota bacterium | reverse complement strand
AACGCCATAATCATTAGCCCAGTTTAAAATGTAGGTTCCGGATAATAAGCCTACCGAGCGAGTAACATGAGCAATAATACCAATATTGTATGTTACATCATACTGAAGTCTAATCTGAATCTGCACTCCTACGATGGCTCCACCACCCGAATAACCCTCAGTAATTAGCGTGTTTACATTGGTAGTGTATTCTACACTACCAGCTCCAATCATCACACATCGGTGCCTATATATGCAAAAGCCTTTGTATTTAACAACCGCAACATCAATACCCGCAAAAATTTCAAATAAATCATATTTTTCAAACTTTGCTCTCCTGGTAAAACACTAATACCGTTCCCGGATTTTACAGCAAAAATGGGAAAAGTATCGTCGTGGTTTCCACTTGCTAAATAAGTAGCAGACGCACATATTCTTACCCATGAACCATCTTCAAATTCCTGACATATAGCCAATTTCAGCCAGTAGGTTGGTTTAAATGCGAAAACCAAATTCGCCAGTTGGCCTATAATCGTAACTCTTGCAAAATTTGAGGCCGTACTAATTTCTATTATTAGCAAAAGTAATGCAGTAAGCTTTATTGAATGGCGCATAAATTAATTGGTTGTCATCGTTACTAGCGTTAGCTTGCTTCATTTTCTTAAGAACATATCCTTTTTGTTGGGCTACAATATTAAACTGAAAGGCTGGTCCGCTTTCACATCTTGTTTTTTGTCTTTTGATTTTAATTCTTTAATGGTATTATTAAACTCAGCATTACTACTTACCACACTCATCACACCTTTAAAATAATAGAAATAATACCACGTTTGAGGATCTAACTCAAAGTACAAAGTAAAGTTATCTCCACCTTTTTTACGCTGAATTTGAATATGTCCTGGTACTTGTTTGTAGATTTCAGATTTATTAATAGCACCTAATCCAATTTTACCCATCGACAAAAATGAACGGCTTACTTTATCGTAACGCATTTCGGTATTGGTAATTAAAAATGTTTTCAAATTCATCAGGAAATTTTTTAATGTTTCCATTTAAATTTAAATCCCAATAACCTTGTCGCCTTTATCTTTGCCTAATATTTCCGTAATACCTTTGTTAATACTTTGTTACTAAAGTCAATTGGTTCTAGTAATGTTAAAGACTTTAACGTCTTTCACCATTTTTTTTAATGCACCTTTGTCAAAAAAGAAATCTATAGTGCTCATTAATTCAAACGTTGCCGAATCATTAATAGTGCTATGCGTGGCAATACCAATGGTGTTAAATTTAACTTGTCCTAAATCGGCTCCTAGATCCATTTTACCTTCAGCGTATACTTTACAATCTTCTGTATTTAAGCTGATATAATTACCAGGTAACGATTGCTCCACTAATTTTTCTTTATTCGAAATTCGGTATTCTTTGCTGTCTTTATCAAAACCAAGGAACCCACTTGCACCAACAACATCAACATCTTTTCTTCCGCCACGTAAGGATACAAAAGATGAGTAAACCATATTGGTATCTTGTCCGTAAATGATGGCGGAGCCGACAGGTTTCCCATTCATATCGGTGGTGTTTTCTGGTAATGGAATTAAGATATCGTTAGGATCAATTTCTCCATTAAATTTTAAATAAGCTTTTCCAATTTTGCCGCAAGCGTGAACAATTTTGTTCCACCATCGTAAGTTAAAAATTTATTGGAAGCGTATAAAATACTTTTCCGGCAAAGCTAAAATAATCGTTGAATTGAAATTTAGACTCTTCATTAATAACACCTTCTGATACGGTTTGCCCGCCGTATCAGGTTTTATTATTAAACTTAATTAAATAAGGTTTTTATTTTCATCTAAATATTGATATTCTCCATTTGCTAAATAATTAAATCTTCCAAAAATATTAGCCGTTACATTTCTAATGGTATGATATTTTGTAACCGTATTTGCTAATATGTTTGCATTTTTTAAAGTATCAATAACCGCATTTCTATAAATAATAACTTTTCCTGAATCTGGGAAAACACGAGCATCGGCCACATTTATAAATGGTACATTTATACAACTAATGACACATTTTCTTAAGTTATATTTAGCTGCTGGTGCTAAAAATCGTAACGAATCTTGTTTTGGATGAACTGAAATAAATTGTGGTCCTTCCAAATCGAGCGCATTTTCAACACTTCCATCTAGTTTTTATTTTCATCACCTAATTGAATTTCTTCGCTATCCATAAACCATTTAAAACGCTCCATGTAAGCGATATATTGGTTTTAGGAAACCTAACAATAGAAGCGCTACCATTAGCAACAAATTCTCCAACACGTTTATCTAAATCCATTTTTGCATTGACGTTATCTGAGGCAAATGTTAAACCTTCCTCGTCAATAGCTTTTAGATGAAAATCGGCTGTATCTGAGAAAAATTGATGTTGCTTAAATAAAATATTGACGGCGGAAATGTCGGCTTTTACCATATCAATAACGCCATTACCATGCAATTCCAAAGGACTTAAAGAATATTTTCCTTTAAAGGTACATTTACCATTATATGTTTTAAACGGACTCGCTTTATCGCTTGCATTCATCACATCTTTGTATGGCATCCAGTGAACGTAGACCGTATCGCCATGAGCTTGTGGAAATTCAATGGGGTCAATTTGTTCTTTCAAATCAAACGAATTTGCCATAGTATTCATGCTATCCGGAAAGAAAATAAAATCTTTGGAGCGAGTAGTGGAGGTAACATAATTCAAATCTCCATCTGCTCTTAAACCTTTATTACTTAAACGAATTTCATTTTCAAATTTTGCTTTTCCTCCATATATCTGAAATCCGCCTGGAGGAGTTTGTCTTATAAAACCTAATGAATAATCTTTTTGTAACGTGAGTTGTTCTCTAAACGTTGGGAAAATTCCAGCAGACGAAAATTCGCCTTCAAAAATCAAACCTTCATTTCTAAAGTTATCTAAACTATCCATAGTAAATGGATCGAGTTTATAATAAAATTTATCACGATTATAAACGCCTTTAAAAATTGATTTCTTATCGTAGTAAGTATAACTTTCTTTAAAGCTTTGAAACTGAGGAAAGTTGTGGCTTTACCAAATCCACTATGATTTTTGGAGCATCAATTCTTAGTTCTCCATTTAAATTTTCAATAACAGTTTGCACTCTTCTAAACGGATAATTGCCATTAATGTCTGGTTCGCGCGAAACAACATATATTCGACATGAGTCGATAGTTTTCATTTTTACCTTAAACATGTCGTAATCAAAAACAAAGTCTTTTCCATGAAACTCAAACTTACCAGATGCTACCACACCCGAAAAATCCATCGTTCTGTTTTTCTTTAAAACTAGTTCGTTATGCTTAGGGAACATAAATACTTTTTGAGTATCGCTTAATAAAATGCTTTCAACACCTCTAATTGTAATGTCGTAAGAGTTGTTTACTAAACTCATAGTCGCATTATTTTGATTTGGTGCATGTTTTCGGTACTCTTCAGAAAAGAAGGAATGAATGGTAATAATGTCGTAATCTTTTTTGTGTTTTAAATTTTGGATATAGTCAAACAAACGTGGTCTGATAGTGATTAAATCGGTTTCTGGTTCATAATAAATTAAACCAAAAATTGCCATTTTAAAAATGATGGGTCTTAAATCAACCGCTAAATATTTTATGTATTTAGCAAAATCAACTACAGTAAACGTTAATAAATTTCCGTTATTATTGTAGTAATCATCCATTTTTGTTACAGGACTAACATTCTCCATGCCTTTAATAGCCTCCATTCTGCCGCGAGAGAAAAAATCTTGTGATTCAAAAAATGCTTCGCCTTGAGTATTGTTTGGTAAGAAATTAAAATCAATTTTTGGTTCGTCAATCTTCCACACCATTTGTTCAAAATACATATCTACTTTATGATAAGTATTGAAGTAGGGCGATTTTTCAAGACCGTCATCTGTTCTTAAAAGTGTTACAGTTTTTTTGTCTACTTGGTATACAAAGCTTAACCCAGGATGAATGATAGAATCTTTTTCTAAATAAAATTTTACAGCAGCAGGTTTTGCATTTATTTTTTCTTTGGTCATGGCAAACGAGCGGGCTGATATTTCTAAAAACCTTGCATTGTTTCGTTTAAATAATAACCGAGCAGGATTTTGCGCGTTACCCGAACCAACAAATTTATTTCCACGCATACCAAAACCACCATCGTAATCTACATCTGGATAAATGTTTTTTACAACTAAACGCTTGCTGTAGGAGTCAAAACGAGGGTATGTTGGATCTCCATTTTCGGTTACAATTTTATCAGTTACTCTTCCTTTTTGAGGCACATCAAAATATTGTTTTCCTACAAAGGTTGCTGAGTCAGAGATATAGCCACCAGTTTTACAATCTAAATTAACCCTTATCAAATCGGCATACACGTCATTTCCAACGCCAGTTCTTTTCCAACTTAATCGCCCGCCTTTACCTACAAATTTCCCTGATGATGGATAATAAATACCTTGTATATTTTCAATGGAAATAGAGTCACCTCTTGGGCTTGAGCCTACTAATGTCATTTTAGGAAATACAACTTTGGGAATAGAGTCAAACTCAAACTTATAACTTGCTTGTTCACTTCTGTAACTGTATGTAGGTGATTTGTAGAAGGTGTTGCTAGAGAAAATATTTTCACTCATTTCTAAATATTCACCATAATTTTTCAAGTTTTTTGAGTTGAATATTTTTTCAATACAAGCTTGCCAGTTGTCAAATACTTCGGGGTTTTGTTTCGAATCAATAAAGTTAACTACCGAGTTTAGGTAATTAATAAAATAGGGATAAGGCTTTAATTTTCTTTGCAACATTGAGTTGCTAGTTTTGTAAATAGCCGCTCTGTATCTACTAGCAAAATCAGGCGATTTCCAAACTTTCCCAAAATTTAAAACGTATTCTTCTGCCTCTTTTTTATTGGCAGAATTATCATAAAAATAATCGTTTAATTCTTTAATAAATTTAACCGAATCGGTACTGAATTGCGTTATTTTTTGGGCATGAGCTAATTGAATAAAAGTAATTAGCAGGGATGTTATGATGATTTTCTTAAACATTATTGGTCTTTTTGGTGATGTACTCCAAATATATTGAACAAGACGAATAAAAGGCACAGATAGTTACAAACAAATCATACACTTTTAGTAATATTTTTCAATAATAATATTTGGACATTGCTGTGAAATTTTATAGGTTAGCTATTCACTTTTTATATTAAATGGTACGTAAAAGTAAGAATAACTTGAGGCAGATAATTTGGGTTGGTTACTCACTATTATTTTTTAGCTCTTTTATATATGGGCAAAACGCTGATAGTGTTTTAATAAAACGGGTTGATAGTATAGGAAATAAAGGTGTTGATTTTGTAGAAATTGGAGATTATGATAATGCCTTGAAAAATTACAATTCTGCTTTAAAAATTGCTCAACAAATTAATTATAAAAAAGGTTGTGCAAGATACTATAGTAATATTGGAATTGCTAATATGTATAGAGGAAACTATCCTGAAGCTTTGAAAAATCACTTATCAGCGTTAAAAATAAACGAAGAAATTGGTAACAAGAAAGGTATTTCAGTTTGTTATAATAACATCGGATATGTTTATGATAGCCAAGGAAACTATCCAGATGCGTTTAAAAATTATCACACATCCTTAAAATTTTCACAAGAAATAGGTGATAAAGAACAGACGATTAGTTGTTTAAATAACATCGCTATTGTTCATATCGAACAAAATAATTTATCTGAAGCATCGAAATATTTATTTGAGGCACTAAAGATTGCTCAGGAAATGAAGGAAAAAGCTCTGATAGCTTCTTGTTATAATAACATAGGAATTTTATATAGTGATCAGGAAAATTACCAGGAGTCTTTAAAATATCACTTGTTATCTTTAGAAATAGAAAAAGAACTTGGTGATAAAAAAGATATTTCAGCATCTTATCTTAATATTGGAAGTTTATATACAGATAACTTGAATAATGCTAAAGAGGGTAAAAAGTGGTTTCAAAAAGGTCTTGTATTAGCAAAGGAAATTGGATCCAAACCAGAAATAAAAACTGCGTATAAAAACCTGGCTCAAACAAATAGGGTACTTGGATTTTATAAAGATGCTTTTACAAATTATGAATTATATATAATTTATAGAGATAGTATACTCAATGAAGAAAATACTAAAAAAACGATAGAGACTCAAATGCAATATGAGTTCGATAAAAAAGAGGCTCTTACGAAAGAAGAGCAGTCGAAAAAGGATGCTATTACTGCTACAGAAAAGCAACGGAACAAGATTATATTAATTTTTGGAGCAATATTGTTGGTTCTAATTGCTCTATTTGCAATGTTTATGTATAATCGATTTCGCATAACTCGTAAGCAAAAGCGAGTTATCGAAATAAAGGAAAGAGAAACTCAAGAACAGAAACACGTAATTGAAGAAAAACACAAAGAAATAACGGATAGCATAAATTATGCTGAACGTATACAGCGTAGCTTTATGGCTACTAAGGATATTCTGAATCAAAATTTTTCTCTTTCAAAAGACAATGATGACCCTGGTTATTTTGTGTTCTTCAAACCAAAAGATGTTGTAAGTGGTGATTTTTATTGGGGTGAAACACTTGTCGTAGATGGCATCAGTAAATTTTTGCTGGCAACAGCAGATTCAACCGGGCATGGTGTTCCCGGTGCAATTATGAGTTTATTGAATATCACAAGTTTAGAAAAAGCGACAGAACATTATACGAATCCTGCCGATATTTTAAACAATACTCGTCAAACAATCATTAAACGATTAAAAAGAGATGGTAGCTTGGATGGAGGTAAAGATGGCATGGATTGTAGTTTGTTATGTTTTGATTTTGCTAATAATAAGCTTCAGATATCCGCGGCTAATAATCCAGTTTGGATAATGCGTCGCAATTCTTTCAACGAAAATAATGTTGATGAAAGTACTTCAATGTATGAGGTAATAGAAATTAAGCCTGATAAAATGCCTGTAGGCAAGCATGATAAACAAGATACGCCATTCACTTTGCATGAAATCAACTTACTAAAGGGAGATGTTATTTACACATTAACGGATGGATTTCCTGATCAATTTGGCGGGCCAAAAGGAAAAAAATACATGAGTAAAATGTTAAGACAGTTATTGTTGGAAAACGCACATTTGCCAATGCCTGAGCAATTACAATTATTAAATACTACATTTAATTTATGGCGCGGAGATTTAGAACAGGTCGACGATGTAACCATTATTGGAGTTAGAATTTAGTAATTAAGGACATTAAAATATTATTTAAATAAAATGTTTAATTTCATAACCTAATTAAATTCATAAAACACTTTTAAATTTAAATACCATATGCCATCATTTGATATTACAAGTAAAGCCGATCCTCAAACCCTTGATAATGCTATAAACGTAGCTAAAAAAGAAATTTTAAATCGTTTCGATTTTCGTGATTCAAAAAGTGAAGTGGAATTAAACAAAAAGGATTTGATTATTTCCATTGTTACGGAACATGATATGCGTTTAACTGCAATTATAGACGCCATTCATAGCCGAATGATAAAACAAGGTTTAGATCCTCGTTGTTTGGATGAAAGTAAAGCGCATTACCCTTCAGGTATGGTAATAAAAAAAGAAATTAAAATTCGTCAGGGAATAGAAAAAGAAGCTTCTAAAAAAATATTAAAAGATATTAAAGATAGTAAAATCAAGGTGACGGCTCAAGTAATGGATGATATTATCCGTGTTTCGAGCAAGAGTATTAACGATTTACAGGCAGTTATCGCTTTATGCAGAAAAGGAGATTACGAAATCCCTTTGCAATTTATCAATATGAAATAATTCTTTATCTGAATACCATATTTCTCTCAAACCCTATTTTTATTGGTTTATAAGTAAATTATTTTAAAAAATAATGCTCAGTAAATCAATACTTTACAGCGAATATATAAATCATTTAAAAAAACTTTAAAAAAAGAGTTTGGGATTAAGAAAAACTTATTACATTTGCAGCCCGTTATTTGAGGTTGTAGAGTGAGAGGAGTAGGAGACAAAAATATTTTTAAGAAAATTAAAAATAAATTTGGTGGTTAGGAAAAGGATATGTAATTTTGCAGCCCGCAAATGAAAATAGCGGACGTTCATTAAGAGATTTTAGTAGAGAAAGTTAGCAATAGCGAATACTACGAAAGATATATTAAGTTAGTTTACTAACTAAGTTCTTTGAAAAGATTGAAACCAAAAAATGTAGCAGATAACTCTGAATAAGGAGTGTACATCTGAAGATAAGAGTAGTGATACTTTTATCATAATTACATGCTAGACCCTGAACAGACATTCCTAGATATGAATATCTAGATCAAATTACTTTTACAATGGAGAGTTTGATCCTGGCTCAGGATGAACGCTAGCGGCAGGCTTAATACATGCAAGTCGAGGGGCAGCACGGTTAGCAATAACTGGTGGCGACCGGCGCACGGGTGCGTAACACGTATACAATCTACCTTAAACAGGGGGATAGCCTTTCGAAAGAGAGATTAATACCCCGTAATAAATTGAACGGCATCGTTTGATTTTGAAAGCTCCGGCGGTTTGAGATGAGTATGCGTCTGATTAGCTAGTTGGTGAGGTAACGGCTCACCAAGGCGACGATCAGTAGGGGATCTGAGAGGACTAACCCCCACACTGGTACTGAGACACGGACCAGACTCCTACGGGAGGCAGCAGTAAGGAATATTGGTCAATGGAGGCAACTCTGAACCAGCCATGCCGCGTGCAGGAAGAAGGCCCTATGGGTCGTAAACTGCTTTTATACCAGAGAAAACCTAGGTACGTGTAGGGGAGCTGATAGTATGGTAAGAATAAGCATCGGCTAACTTCGTGCCAGCAGCCGCGGTAAGACGAAGGATGCAAGCGTTATCCGGATTCATTGGGTTTAAAGGGTGCGTAGGCGGACCTGTAAGTCAGTGGTGAAATCTCTTTGCTTAACAAAGAAACTGCCATTGATACTGCAAGTCTAGAGTATAGATGACGTTGGCGGAATATGACATGTAGTGGTGAAATACTTAGATATGTCATAGAACACCGATTGCGAAGGCAGCTAACGAAACTATAACTGACGCTGAGGCACGAAAGTGCGGGGATCAAACAGGATTAGATACCCTGGTAGTCCGCACCGTAAACGATGATTACTCGTTGTTGGCAATATGACCGTCAGCGACCAAGCGAAAGCGATAAGTAATCCACCTGGGGAGTACGCCGGCAACGGTGAAACTCAAAGGAATTGACGGGGGCCCGCACAAGCGGAGGAGCATGTGGTTTAATTCGATGATACGCGAGGAACCTTACCTGGGCTTGAAAGTTAGCGACCGGTCCTGAAAGGGATCTTCCAGCAATGGCGCGAAACTAGGTGCTGCATGGCTGTCGTCAGCTCGTGCCGTGAGGTGTTGGGTTAAGTCCCGCAACGAGCGCAACCCCTATTGTTAGTTACCAGCGAGTAATGTCGGGAACTCTAACGAAACTGCCCGTGCAAACGGTGAGGAAGGTGGGGACGACGTCAAGTCATCACGGCCCTTACGTCCAGGGCTACACACGTGCTACAATGGTCGGTACAACGGGCAGCTACACAGCGATGTGATGCTAATCTCTAAAAACCGATCTCAGTTCGGATTGAAGTCTGCAACTCGACTTCATGAAGCTGGATTCGCTAGTAATCGCGCATCAGCAATGGCGCGGTGAATACGTTCCCGGGCCTTGTACACACCGCCCGTCAAACAATGGAAGTTGAGGGTATCTAAAGTCAGTAGCTGCAAGGCGCTGCCTAGGGTAAACTTGATAACTGGTGTTAAGTCGTAACAAGGTAGCCGTACCGGAAGGTGCGGCTGGAATACCTCCTTTCTGGAGAAGTGTCTAGCACTTAAGTGTAACAGATAGAAACTCTTTTAATAGGGTTACTGCTATTTTTTTGGAATCAATTTATTAACTGGAATTAAAAAAACAAAACCCAAAAACGAGCCAAGTGGGCTTTAATTAATGAGGTACGGACAATGAGTCGATGAGACAATTAGTTGATTTGAAAATGTAATTATCAAATTGTCAAATTGTCAAATTGCCAAATTAAAATAGTCCCGTAGCTCAGTTGGTTAGAGCACTACACTGATAATGTAGGGGTCAGCGGTTCAAATCCGCTCGGGACTACTTAACAAACTCGACATTTTGGGGGATTAGCTCAGCTGGCTAGAGCACCTGCCTTGCACGCAGGGGGTCAACGGTTCGAATCCGTTATTCTCCACCAATTCAATTAGATAATGAGTCGATTAGACAATTAGCTAATTAAAGGTTTTAATTTTTTTAATTGACGAATTGACTAATGGTCAAATTGTCTAATTAAAAATCCAGTTCTTTGACATATTGAGAAAGACACGAGAGCAAAACAGTGATGTTTTGTGATCAAATTAAACAAGTAGAAATATTAAGATGCGTTAAGCATAACATAAGAAAGTAAATAAGGGCGCATGGAGGATGCCTTGGATCTTGGAGGCGAAGAAGGACGTGATAAGCTGCGATAAGCTAGGGGGAGAGGCAAATACTCATTATATCCCTAGATTTCCGAATGGGACAACCCAGTATGTTGAAGACATATTATCCATCGTAAGATGAGAAGCAAACCCGCTGAACTGAAACATCTAAGTAGGCGGAGGAGGAGAAAATAAATAATGATTCCGTAAGTAGTGGCGAGCGAACGCGGAACAGCCCAAACCAGTGTTGTTACGGCAACACTGGGGTTATAGGACTACAATGTGGACTTATATATTATAGTGGAACAGGTTTGGAAAGGCCGATCAAAGAGGGTGATAATCCCGTACACGACATAATTTATATACCTAGTAGTATCCTGAGTACTGCGGGGTCGGAGACGCCCTGTAGGAATTTGCCGGCACCATCCGGTAAGGCTAAATACTCCCAAGATACCGATAGTGAACTAGTACTGTGAAGGAAAGGTGAAAAGAACCGCGAACAGCGGAGTGAAATAGAACCTGAAACCATGCGCTTACAAGCGGTCGGAGCCCTTAAGTGGGGTGACGGCGTGCCTTTTGTATAATGAGCCTACGAGTTACTCTTCATTGGCAAGGTTAAGGATTTAAGGTCCGTCAACCGCAGCGAAAGCGAGTCTGAATAGGGCGTATAGTCAGTGGAGGTAGACGCGAAACCTTGTGATCTACCCATGGGCAGGTTGAAGCTCCGATAACACGGAGTGGAGGACCGAACCGATAAGCGTTGAAAAGCTTCCGGATGACCTGTGGGTAGGGGTGAAAGGCTAATCAAACTAGGAAATAGCTCGTACTCCCCGAAATGCCTTTAGGGGCAGCGTGGTGGTAGAGTCTGTTAGAGGTAGAGCTACTGATTGGATGCGGGGGAAGCGATTCCTACCAAGTCCTGACAAACTCCGAATGCTAACAGATATACACTGCAGTGAGCCATTGGGTGCTAAGGTCCAATGACGAAAGAGAGAGAACTCAGACCAACAGCTAAGGTCCCCAAATCTATTCTAAGTTGATATAACGTGGTGCGACTGCATTGACAGCCAGGATGTTTGCTTGGAAGCAGCCATTCATTTAAAGAGTGCGTAACAGCTCACTGGTCGAGCGGTCGTGCGTGGACGATACTCGGGCATCAAGAATAGTACCGAAGCTTTGGACTTAAATTTATTTAAGTGGTAGGGGAGCATTCTAACTGCGTAGAAGAAGTTGCGTGAGCGCTATTGGAGCGGTTAGAAAAGCAAATGTAGGCATAAGTAACGATAAAATAGGCGAGAAACCTATTCGCCGATAGACTAAGGTTTCCTGAACAACGATAATCGGTTCAGGGTCAGTCGGGACCTAAGGTGAAGCCGAAGGGCGTAGTCGATGGACAACTGGTTAATATTCCAGTACTTGTATCACTGCGATGGAGAGACGCAGGCGCGTAAGGTCAGCGAACTGACGGAATAGTTCGTTTAAGTGCGTAGGTTTAGGTTATGTAGGCAAATCCGCATAGCTTCTGAAACATGAAAGTAGCCAGAGTCGTCAGACAAAGGCATTGACCCCAAGCATACTGCCAAGAAAATCTTCTAAGCTTCAGGTGAATACAACCCGTACCGCAAACCGACACAGGTAGTCAAGTAGAATATACTAAGGCGCTCGAGTGATCCGCGGCTAAGGAACTAGGCAAATTAACCCTGTAACTTCGGGAAAAAGGGTGCCACCAGCAATGGTGGCCGCAGAGAAATGGCGGTGGCGACTGTTTAACAAAAACACAGGGCTTTGCAAAACTGAAAGGTGAAGTATAAGGCCTGACACCTGCCCGGTGCCGGAAGGTTAAGAGGAGAGGTTAGCGTAAGCGAAGCTTTGAATTGAAGCCCCGGTAAACGGCGGCCGTAACTATAACGGTCCTAAGGTAGCGAAATTCCTTGTCGGGTAAGTTCCGACCTGCACGAATGGTGTAACGATCTCCGCACTGTCTCAGCCGCGAGCTCGGTGAAATTGTGGTATCAGTGAAGACGCTGATTACCCGCAACGGGACGGAAAGACCCCATGCACCTTTACTATAGTTTAACATTGATTTCGGGTAAGTGATGTGTAGGATAGGTGGGAGACTGTGAAGCGGGCACGCTAGTGTTTGTGGAGTCAACGTTGAAATACCACCCTTTACTTACTTGGAGTCTAACTCCCAATGGGAGGACATTGTTTGATGGGTAGTTTGACTGGGGTGGTCGCCTCCGAAAGGGTATCGGAGGCTTTCAAAGGTTCCCTCAGTACGCTTGGTAACCGTACGTAGAGCGCAATAGCATAAGGGAGCTTGACTGTGAGACCGACAAGTCGAGCAGGTACGAAAGTAGGATATAGTGATCCGGTGGTTCCGCATGGAAGGGCCATCGCTCATAGGATAAAAGGTACGCTGGGGATAACAGGCTGATCCTTCCCAAGAGCTCATATCGACGGGAGGGTTTGGCACCTCGATGTCGGCTCGTCACATCCTGGGGCTGGAGAAGGTCCCAAGGGTTCGGCTGTTCGCCGATTAAAGTGGCACGCGAGCTGGGTTCAGAACGTCGTGAGACAGTTCGGTCCCTATCTGTTGTGGGCGTTAGAGAATTGAGAGGCGCTGACTCTAGTACGAGAGGACCGAGTCGGACATACCGCTAGTGTACCAGTTGTTTCGCCAGAGGCATCGCTGGGTAGCTATGTGTGGATGAGATAAGCGCTGAAAGCATCTAAGTGCGAAACTCACCTCAAGATTAGTTCTCTTTATAAGGGTCGTCAAAGACTATGACGTTGATAGGTTATAGGTGTAAAGGCAGTAATGTCAAAGCCGAGTAATACTAATTACCCGTAAGCTTTCTGTTATGCGCATCCAATATTTTTCTTTTTAATTCGATACTCGTGTCTTTTTTCAAATATGTTACTTTATTACAATTAACTGTTTTAGCCTCAAAACTAAAATACGTAATCCCTTTATGGCGTCTATAGCGGTGGGGATCACCTCTTCCCATTCCGAACAGAGAAGTTAAGCCCACCAGCGCAGATGGTACTTGGTCTAAAACCTGGGAGAGTATGTCGATGCCAATTTTACAAATAAACCCTCATTATGAAAATAGTGAGGGTTTTTTGTTTTATCTGGGTTTTATTTAACCCTGCCTGCTATCTGGTACGTTCTAAGATACAAGATCAAATTTCTATCATGATTCTGTTGAATTAATAAAGATGATTACGAATAATGAATAGAATATTGCTTATTCAATTTGCATAGAGGCTATATATTAATAGATTTTAAAAGAGAAGACAATTTATAAGATAATAATTTGAATTTCTTATTAAGTTAGATGATGTGAAAATAATATTATTTATTTTCCCAATGATAAGCTTTGTCCCACTGTCTAAACTTTTCTAGTTGATCAGCATGATTGTTTAACCATTTACTATTTTCTTCACTGTTAGCTCTTATTTTTGTAACGAGATAAGCAAAGGCTTCTAAATGCCCATTATTAATTAAACTTGAGTAATACGGTAAATAGTAATCCCATAGTTTTTTATCCTGCTCTTTCACTTCGTTGTTTAAAGCTTTGCATATTTTTGTAAATTCTAATTGAAATATCTCAAAATTATTTTTTTTAGAATACAGAGTTTCTTCTATGATTTCTTGAAGGTCAGAGTTTATTTTCTTATCCTTTTTTTTAAATAAATCGTCTCGGGTCAGGTCAAATATCATAGCCGAAAGTAAATCGCTGGATGGATTTTCACTTTTGTAAATAACTTCTTTGTTATCATCTTTAATAATAAATGAATCATAATATGCTGTATTGCCATTTTTACCAGTAACACCTAGTTTCATTTTCATTTTAGAAAGTAAAAACGGATATGTGCTACTAGTTTTTAATCCTTCTGGCTGTAACAGAAAATAGCGCAAGGCGGCCATGATAAATAAACTATCATTTTTTAAAGTAAGGGCAATAACGGCTAAATAAAAATGTGAGTTAGCGTGTGTAGGATCGACTTTTATTGCTTGATATAATGTTGATTTAGCATCTTCATATTTTTGTTGATCGAAGTAAAGTTTACCTAAATCAAAAATTGGTGAAGCATTGGTTGAATCTTTTTTGATTTTTGCATTTAAGTTACTAATCGTTAATTCAGTTTTACTAGCTCTGTTTATACTATTGCTATAGATCATTCTTAAATCATCAATGTTTTTTTGTGACATGTTTTTTGAAAGAGCTAGTTTGCTTATTAACGCTGCCTTGTCGAACTCGCCTACTTCCAGAAGTATAGAAGCGTACTCTGTCATTACCACTATATTGTTTGTATCGATTTTTATTAATTTATCGTACAATGCAATAGCTTCATTAGCATGATCGGTTAGCTTTTTGTTGCGCGCCTGACTTAATAAAATTTTTGCTTGATATAATTCTTTAGTAGTTAAGCCTTGTATTTTTGTGCCATTATTTTGTATGTCATAGAGTGCCTGCGGAAAAGGTTGAATTAAAATGTTACTTATATCAAAAATTTGAAGTTTTGTTAAGTTATTAAAATTGACAGGTATTTGCTTAATGGGGTTATTACCAATAAACAAATTTTGTAATTTGAATAAATTACCTAATTCACTCGGCAATTCAATTAATTCGTTATTGTTGATGTACAACGTTTTTAAGTTATATAATTCGCCTAATTCTATTGGTAAATCTGTGAGTTTATTAAAGTCTAAGGTTAATCCCTCTAATTTATTTATTTTTTTTATTTTAGAATCAATCCTATGAATACTGTTATTATGCAGATATAAAACAGTAAGGTTGGTTAATTCGTAAAAATGTTCGGGTAATGTTTTTATTTTATTGTGCGCAAAAGATAATTTTTTTAGACCGAATAAATGACCAATTTCATCGGGGATGCTTTCAAATTGATTATGTGATGCAATTAATCGTTCAAGTTTTTGAAGCACTTGAATTTCTTTAGGCAACTCTTTTATAGAGTTGTTGTTTATAAACAAATCTTCTAATTGATTAAGCTTAAAAAAAGAAGATGGTAAAGTAGAAATGTTATTATAATCAATATATAAAAAGCGCAACTTGTTTAAATCGCCTATACTTATCGGAATTTCTGCAATAGAATTGTGTGCTATACTTAAATAACGTAGGTTTTGTAATTCGCTAATTTGTTGGGGAATAAATGAAATAGTATTGCTATCAAGTATTAAAAGTCTTAATTGTTTTAATTTGAGAATATCAATTGGAAATTCATTTAGTTTTTTGTTACTCAAATTTAATTTATAAACCTTTTCGGCATTTCTTAATGCTTTTGAAAGATTTGTGTATACCGGCTCTTTATCTATTTCTAACTCATCATCTGCTGGGTTTTGTGCAATAAGATGCGTTGAAGCTAGTATTAGAATTATGCTAATACATGATAAGATTGATTTTATAAATTTTAAAACCATATTAAGACATCACTACTTAATGTCTAGTTCTTTTAAAATACTTTCAGGAACAGGAGCACCACTTTTTTTTGCTTGCTCTAGGTAAGTTTTTGCATTTTTGTTATCTCCATCATAATAATAGCTAATCCCAAGCATATATTGTGCATCGCCAATATAAGGACTATTAGTCGCTTCATAAATTTCTAATGTTTTATGAGCACTTTTTACAGCGTTTTTATAATCTTTTAATGCAAAATAAATTTGAATAGGACCGTAAAATCCTTCAGCATCAGTAGAATCGTTTTTTTGCATGATGGCATATTGTTCTAAGGCTTTATCATGTTTTTTCTCAATCCAATATACAATACCTAAGTTTTGATGAGCCATATTACCTTGAGGATATAATTCGATGGATTTATTATAGCATTTTTTTGCGTTTTCTAAATCTCCAGATCTGCGATAAGCAGCACCCATATTGTCGTAAGCTTCTACAAATTTAGGGTCAGCTTTTACCGCTTTTTCATACCATTTGATGGCATTTTTATAATCTTTTACCTCTCCATATCCAAAAGCTTTATCGTAATATTCTTTTGCTTCTTTGTTTTCAGTAGAGCCATACATATCAGTGCTGATACTTTTAGTTTCTACTTTTTTCTCTTTTTTTGTTTGAGAATAGAAGTTTGGAGTTAAAAAAGTAGTACAAGCTATTGTAGTAATAAATAATTTCAGATTTTTCATACGACGTTGATTTACTATAAAGATATAAAATAAGAGTAAATATTATAATTAATCTCTAAAATATTATACCCCTCTTTTTAATCACTTAAAAATATTTTTTTCATCATTAAACCTTTTTATTATCTTGAAGTCCAAGAACGTATGCAGCATTACTCAGATGAAGAAATATTAGCCTTATACCGCGAGGAATCATCTCGAAATATGGCGCTGCATCACCTTATTCAAAAATATCAACAAAAATTATACTGGCATATCCGTAAAATTGTGATTAGTCATGATGATACAGATGATGTGCTCCAAAACACATTTATTAAAGTTTGGAAAGGTTTAGCAGGTTTTAAAGAAGAATCTCAGCTATTTACTTGGTTATATCGCATTGCGACAAACGAATCGTTAACCTTTTTAAAGCAAAAAGCGAGAGCTAATACAACGTCTATTCATCCTATTGAGTATCAGTTATCTAAATCATTAGAAAGTGACACTTTTTTTAGTGGTGACGAAATTCAATTGAAATTGCAACAAGCTATTTTAACCTTGCCTGAAAAGCAACGCATTGTGTTTAATATGCGTTATTATGAAGAAATGCCTTATGAACAAATGTCGGAGGTACTAGAAACGTCTGTAGGAGCTTTAAAAGCGTCTTACCACATTGCTGCAAAGAAAATAGAAGAATTTTTAGTAACCAATTAAACCTTTTTAGAAAAATACGGTCAAAATAAAACATGGAAAACAACGACTATAATTTAAATGATGAACCAAACTTGCCGTTAGATCATAACGATAAGCATTCTTTTGGTTTGCCATCTGATTATTTTGCGTTGTTTGAAGATAAATTAAGGAAAAAATTAGAGTCGCAAGAAGAATTAAATGAATTTCCTACTCTGTCTTCCATTCCAAAAAACAATTTATTTACAACTCCTGCTGATTACTTTGCTGTAACCGAAAATAAATTAGAAGCTAAAGCTGAATTAGAAGCTTATGCTAAATTACAAAGCATTAAACCTTTTGTTCCTGCTGAGTTGGAGGCAGAATATACAACTCATTTGCAATCTACTATTAATTATAAAGTAGAATTAGCTGAAGAGTTGAAAGAATATAAAACACTTTACGCTCTTGATAAAATAAATCCATTTATTGCTTCTGATGCCTATTTTGAAAGTATTGCAGAGCGCGTAAAAAATAAAATTTATTCAGTTAAAGAAACTAAAGCATCTGTTTTAAATTCTGTATTGGACTTTATTTTTGGTAAAAAAATGGCTTTTGCGTTTAGTATTGTTTTCATTATTTCATTATCACTTTATTTATATCAATCTTCCGAAAAGCCATTAGAAATGGGAGATTGTAAAACATTAGCGTGTTTAGAAAGACAAGAAATTTTAAATAATAATAAAGTGATTTCTAATTTTGATGAAGAGCAATTAATGGATTTGGTTGATGTCAATAAATTAAATCAACAGCTAAATTCAAAAAAAGAAACAACATCAACAGATAAATTAAATGTTGATAGTATTAGTGAAGACGATTTATTAGATGAATTATAATGAAACAGGTAACTAAATATATATTTATATGTGTGTTTTGCATCATTGCACTGTCGGCAATGGCGCAACCTGGAAGTAAACGCGATAAAATTGATGCTTTGCGGGTAATGTTTATAAGTTCTAAAGTGGCGTTAACGAATCAGGAATCGCAATTATTTTGGCCTTTGTATAACGAGTATAATGATAAAGCGGATAATTTAAAAAAATCATTTCGTCAGCAATTTATTAGAGATGTTGATTATAGCACCGTGTCAGATAAAGAAGCAGAAGCTTATTTGGTTGCTGAATTAACGTTGAAGCAAAAAGAATACGAGTTATCGAAAGAATATTACGAGAAATTTAAAAAAGTTTTGCCAATCAAAAAAATAGCTTTGATTAGAAGAGCAGAAGAAGATTTTAAAAAGGAATTAATTAAAAACATAAAAGGTAATTCTTCCGAATAATGCGATTAGCAAAGGTGTTATATCTTTTTGATTGGCTTTGTGTTATTTAGCACAAAGCTTTTAGCATTTAAAAACGATAGTCTAAAAGTAAAAAAACAAGCTAAACATTATTTTAACACATTAGTTTATACGGATTTTTATGGTTCTGGAAAACGCGATTTAAGTGATATTAATTTTGTTGGCAAAAAATTAAAGACGTATCAGGTTAGGCAATTTGTATTAGGCTTTAACGCCCCGTTGTTTACAAAAGATTATTACAATAAAGATAGTACGGTTATTTCAAATTTTCATTTGCTATTAACAGGAGGTTATTCGGCCGTAACGCCTAAGTTTTCGGGTGTAGTAAAAGATCATCAATTAAGTAGAACCTCATTAGGAGTTAGAGCTATTTATAATTTTGGAAGACGAACTATTTTGTATGCTGAATTTGCTCCCTTTGTAACTCAAGATAGAGGATATGCTTATACCCGAAGAACGCGCATAGCTTCTGCATTGATTTATAATTTTACAGTTAATAAATATTTTAGTTTTAGATTAGGTTATGCACGGTCTTTTACATTTGGTAATCGATTAAACTTGCCATACGTGGGTATTAGAGTAGGTAAAATGGATGGAGTTAATTTAAGTGTGCAATTTCCAAGAAGCATTAGTTTTAATGTGCCAATAGGAAAGTACGTGCGAACAAGTTTATATACAAAGCCGCAAGGTGGCATGTATTCTTTTGCTAATTCAGATTCTATATACTATCTGAACAATGATAAGAGTTTAAATTTTGGTAGATATGAATTTTTGGGAGGTGCTCGAATTGATATACTACCAAGTCGTTTTTTTAGTTTTTATTTAAGTAGTGGATTTACAAGACAAAACTATATCAGTTTTTATTCAGAAACCTTTAATAAGAAGAATAAACAAAAATTAAACTCGTTTTATAAAGAAAAAATTGATGGTTCTTTGTTTGTGAATTTTGGATTAGTGTTTAAGTTTGGTAAAGTAAAATCTACTTATAATAATTATAATATGTACAATGCATTGGATTTAAATTCAACAGACATTGGAAATAATATAAGTACTGGCAATAACCAAGTGCCAGCGAAAGAGAGAAAGATGAAAAATATTAGTCCTAGTGAGGTACAGGATTTAATTGAGACTCAGGATTTTTATTAAGATTTGTTTTTGGCATTGGCGTGTGCAGTAGTGGCTGCGCCAGGCTTTTGCTCCAATCTTTTTTAGTTCTTAAAAAAGGATTTCGCGACAATCCCTCACGCGATATACTTTTCAATATCTATGCGTTTACTTTCTATCGTAAATATAAATGTAAAACTAAAATCTTATGAAAACTTGTGTGAGGGATGCAAGCGAAAATCCTTTTGCTTGTACTTTGCAAAAGATTGAAGCGACAGCCCGACGGCGCCTGTTTTTTACGCCGGCACACCCAAGCTATTAACTTAAAAATAGTAAATGTTAACCTTCAAATGTTTTAAGCTCTACATTATTGCCGTCAAATACGGCGTAGGAGCAATAGTTGATCCATTCGCCAAGGTTTATGTAGCGAGAAGTTTCAGAGGCTTTTAAATCTAACGGCAAATGACGGTGACCGAATATAAAGAAATCTGTATGTTCTTTTTTTAATTGTTCTTTGCAGTAAGTCATTAACCATTCGTTATCATCTCCTAAAAAATGTTTATCACTATCGCCTGTTGTGATACGGCTACGTTTACTTGATCGGCGTGCAATCCAAAATCCGAAGTTTGGATGTAAGGTTTTAAAACACCAAATCAAAAAAGGATTTTTAAAACATTTTTTTAAAAATTTGTACCACCCATCTC
Organism: Bacteroidota bacterium; assembly: GCA_016711805.1. Classification (GTDB taxonomy): domain Bacteria; phylum Bacteroidota; class Bacteroidia; order B-17B0; family Aurantibacillaceae; genus UBA4416. Next base: position 58,713 of record JADJSH010000039.1, on the reverse strand, counting down.
CAGGTCCTAAGCCATCACCATGCCCGATTAAAAAAGATTTATTATTGTATATTTTTTTTATTGGGTCGTGATTAACAGTTACGCCAAGTTCTTGAATAAAATAATCTTTCATCCATAAATCATGGTTGCCAGTGAAAAAATGAACGGGAATTCCACCGTCGGTTAACTCGGCAATTTTACCTAATAAACGCGTTTGTCCTTTTGGAATAGTGTATTTGTATTCCCACCAAAAATCAAAAATATCGCCAACTAAATAAATTTCTTCAGCATCATGTTTAATAGAGTCTAACCAACGAACTATTTTTTTTTCGCGCGCTAAACTTAACTCAAAGGTTGGAACACCTAAGTGAAAATCGGAAGCGAAATATATTTTTTTACCTGGCTGCATTACAAAAAGCTACTGGTTAACAAGTTTCGTGGGTTAATGTTATGCAAATTTAGTGTAAATCGGATAGTATCAAAAAATCCATCTTTATTATTTGCTTTTAAAGCCGTTTTTATATCATTGCTATAAGCAAAGGGAACATAAATTTCGAACACATTTTTCCATAAACAAATATCAACGCCTACGTTATATAAAAACTTGTCTTTATAAAGGCTTTCATTAAACTCGCTGGTTCCAATATCGGGATAAAGCTTTAATGGCAATTTACCAACTTTAGGCGATTTGAGATTTAAAGTCACTAGCCATTTAGTGGTTTGTCCTAAAGGAGTCCAAATTTTAAAAGCACCATCTTTTTCTACCATTTGCGCGGCGGGAACTCCGTAAATTTCGTTACGGCCAGCGTAGTTGTAATCAAATAAATAATCCTGCGCTCCATTAAATCCACTCATTCTAAATCTATAATCTTCTCTGAGGTTATTAGCTTTATAAACAAAGGCTCCAGCAAATAATCGAATGTCTAAAGTGTTTTTGTTTTTGAAAGTGATAGCGTAATTAAAAGTGGCACTTGCTTTTCCAAATTGGTCGTTATGCTGAAAATTAAATGCTACATCAAAAGGATTAATTGCTCGGTTATTTTGAAGCGTGTAATAAAAATTATTGATGATGGTTGCTTTATTTTGAAGACCAATATTAGATTGAGAAGAATCAACTCTATCTATTTTATAAGTTTCATTGTCTACAAATAAATTAGTGTTGGTATAACCAATGTGTTGGGTAATTTTACTTCTAGCAAAACCTTTCTTAAGTTCAAAATCTATAGAAGCTGATACTTTATAGTAATTCAAATTAAATGAGTTAATGGTTGTGCTATTTGCTTCGTTAAAAGCCGATGTATTAATATAATTATATGCAAACGATTTCGCTTTAGCATTCAATGTTATTTGTTGAAATACATTATTATTTTGAGTAATGTATTTTGTTATGTCGGCATAGCCGACAGGAGTTTTACTACCAAAGGCGTACATGGGTGCAATGGTAATTTCTGTTTTACGTTGTAAAAAACTATAATTATAAAACGCACAGCCTAACATAAATTGGTTGTAATGATTGTAACCTAAAATGGGTAAATAATTTATTTGCGTGTAATTTGGATTATCTAGTTTTCCTAAAAATGTAAACCTTATCGGGTCAGTTTTTCTAAATAAACCATGAGTTCTGATATTATTGTTTTTACGTTTAAGGTCTGGCATAAATTCCTCGTAATCAATTTTAAATTCATCTACATCAGCCGGTGGAAATTCAAACACTCGTTTACCTACAAAGCCATTATACCAAACAGTACCCACTAACTTGCCATCTTTCAATCCCGAAACAGAAACAGGCCCCAATACATTGCTATTATTTTTTACTAAAATGGCGTGGCTGTTATCATCCAGTTTTTTATGACTCTCCATTTTGTAATCTATTTTTTTATTGGTCACAATCAGTTCTTCTACAAACCAATGTAAATCGGCATTTAAATGGTATTGTAACGTTTTTATTAAATCTTCCGGGGTAGGGTGCTTAAATTTCCATTGTTCAAAATAAAACTGCATGGCTTCATCAAATTTTTCTTTGCCTAAGTAGTTCATTAAATAATCAAATACTAAAGCCGATTTACTATAAACAATGCCGCCGTAATTGTAGTTTGTAAAGTCTTTTGAATTGGTTGCAATAGGTTGGTCAAGGTTTTTACGAGCTGCCATTAGATAAGCAAATTCGTATTCCGCTTTATGTTTGAATTTATTTAATCCAAAAAAACTAAAGGTACTATCTCTTCCAATTAAACTTGCTAGTGTTTTTGTTGGGTACTTTGTTTTAATGTAACGCATTTCGTAAAATGAATTTAATCCTTCATCCATAAACGGGTAATCGCGCTCATTACTTCCTAATATGCCATAAAACCAATTGTGACCAACCTCGTGCATGATGGTTGTTTCTAATGTAAAGTCAGTGCCACTTTCGCCAATAATGGTGATGTTTGGGTATTCCATGCCGCCGCCAGCGCTAATAGTTCCGTCAATAGCTGTAACGTGGTTGTATGGATAATCGCCATTCATTTCCGAATAAAAAGCGGTAGCATCGTTTAAGTACTCAATTGATTTTGCCCATAATTCAGGTTCGTTATTGGTAAAAAAAGCCCAAGTATCTACTTTGTTTCCACCATGAGGCAATAGTAAATCGCCTTTCAAAACATGAAAACGTTTATCGGCAAACCAAGCAAAATCGTGTACACGAAATTGTTTGAATTGGATTGTTTTATACTCTTTGCTAGATGGAGGAAAGGAATTGTCTCGCGAATATTTTTTTGAAGCAATGAGTTTTTCTGTTTCTTCTACTTTTGACAACAGCCATTGTTCTTCTTCCGCCTCATCAATTCTATCGCCTGTAGCAGCTAGTACATAATTTTTTGGCAAAGTTATTTTTACATCGTAAGCGCCAAACTCGCTATAAAACTCTCCTTGATTTAAGTATGGCATTTGATGCCATCCGTCTCTATCAAATACTGCTGGTTTTGGGTACCATTGTGTGATTGCATAAGCCTGATCAATATGTCCTAATCGAGAGATTTTAGCAGAAGGTAGTTTTACATGAAAGGGCGTTGAGATGGAAATGGTATCTCCTGGTTTAATGGGGGAATTTAAAGTGAGTTTGCAAATATCAATATATTGTTTGTCAAATTCCCATTTTACAACTTGTCCATTTACCATAAAATTTAAACTATCTATATAGCCTAAATCTTGTTCTTTGGCAAAATGCATTTCTGTTTCGCCATTTTCTAGTAATTGTTTTGCTAAAGCAGTTTCTTTGTTTTTATAAGCATTAGCCCATAAATGAAAGTAGATATAATCTAATGTGTTTTTTGAATTATTGATATACTCTATTTTTTCGAAAGCTAACAATTCATGAGTAACATCATTTAAGGTGACATCAATATTGTAATTAACTTCTTGCTGAAAATAATTTTGTTGGGCAATAATCTTAAACGACAGAGAAATACAGAACAGAATGCACTTGATTTTCGACATTGTATAAGATTATTGATTACGAATTTATTTACGAATATACGAATGTTATGCAGATTCGTATATTCGTAAAAATTCGTAATTATTTTAAAACTTCCGCTAATTTTTTATCTAAATCAGCCCCTCTTAAATCCGTTGAAATGATTTTACCTTCTTTGTCAATTAAAACAGTGTAAGGAATAGATTGAATAGCATATACCTGAACGGCTTCGCTTTGCCAAAATTTTAAATCGCTCACTTGTGGCCAAGTTAAACCTTCTGTGCTAATAGCTTCAATCCAAGCGTCTCTGTCTTTATCTAAAGATACGCCTAAAATTTCGAAACCTTTGTTTTTGTATTTTGCATAAGCACGCTTAACGTTAGGTAATTCTTTACGGCAAGGAGCGCACCAACTAGCCCAAAAATCAACTAAAACTACTTTTCCTCTTAATGATGTTAATGCTAAATCTTTATCATTAGGCATCGGTAAAATTAATTCTGGCGCTTCGTTTCCAACTTTAATTGATTCTGTTCTAGATACCATCATTTCGGTTTGTTGAACCATTCCATGAAATGATTTTATGTCTTTATTATCAGGGTATTTAGTTGTTAATCCTTTATCTAATGCTTTATAAATATCTAAATACTCTTCGGGGCGTAATTGCTGGATAGCCATGATAGAAGCAAATGAGCTTGTATTTTCTTTTATTTTTTTTGCAACCACCTCACTATATTGTCCTACCATTACTTCGTATGGTTTTTGTAATTCTTTTGATAATGAATCAGCACGAATAGAATCTAATTTTAAAGTAACCATTGCTGTTCTAAAAATATTTTCTAATGAATCCGTTCTCATTTTCTGACCTTGAGCTAAGGCATTATATTCAGCAAACAATTTTGTGTCAGGTGAACCTTCAGATTTAAATGTATTTCCTAAATCACGAGCATCGCCTGTTATAGTAACTTTTTGCGCTGAATCTAAAACCAACATACAAAAATTAGAGGCATTGATTCTTAAACGATAAAAACCAATACTAGGTGAAGCATGATTCATTTTAAATTCGCCTTTTTCATCAATTGTTGCGCTATCAATTGGAGTTACGCCTGTTTGTGCTAATTTCTCTAAGTAAATAGCTTCGCCTTTTGAGTTAGATAAATTTCCTTTTATTTCAAATCCAGTAGTGTTACTAGAATCGGTTGAGCAAGAATAAAGTGCAATAGATGCTAAAGCAAGAATGATGATTTTTTTCATTGAGGATGATATTGTTTTAAATAAGGCATCAAATATCTTATTTATTTTGGTATTAGCAATAAGGCAATTGATTGTGTTATAAAAGTTTAACAGGGAGAATATTTTCAACGCGGAGTTTTGGAGTAGGAGAGTTCACAGAGTTAAGTTAAAATTTAAGTAATGAAAACAAAAAAACTCTGAGCTCCCCAAATCTCAGTTTCTCTGTGTTGAAATATTAAACTAATTCAATTTCGCTGGTAACACCATTACAAATTCAGGAATGGCAACATGAAACTCTGATTGATCAACTAATTTTTTCATGGTGTAGTAGCCACTCATTTTTCCGATGTCGGTTACAAAATTGCATCCACTGTTATAGGCAAATGATTCTCCAGGTTCGAGGGTTGGCGTTTCTCCAACCACACCTTCACCTTCTACTTCTCTTTTTTCGCCTAATCCGTCAGTAATATCCCAATGGCGTTTTAATAGTTTTACGGTGTAATCACTCTTATTTGTAATGGTGATTTCGTATACAAAAAAGTAATGGTTGCTTTTTGGATCAGATTGAGGCGCGTAATAGCGAGTTTTGACTGAAATTTCTATGCCATGTGTGATTATAGAGTTCATACGCCTTTATTTTATCGAAATATAGGATATATAATATTATCATCCAAGGCTAAGACTTAATTTAAACTTCTGATTTTCAGTGTTTTAAAAATAATTTTATTTTACAATTTGATAATATACAAAGCCTTAAATATTGTATATTTGTAGCCCACTTTTTAATCAAGGTAAAAATTGGACTAAAATTATAAACTAACCGCTTCGGTAGCCTTGATATACCGAATACAATTATTAAATAAATGGCAGACAAAAATGCAACAGTTGGGAATCCAGATTTTGACTGGAATTCAATTGGGAAGAAAAACGACAATTACTCATCAGACGAAAGAACTAAGTTAGATGAAATGTATGGTAAATCATTAAGCACAATTGCTGATGCACAAACTATGCAAGGTACTGTAGTATCTAAAAACTCACGTGAAGTTGTTGTAAACATTGGTTACAAATCGGATGGTGTTGTTTCATTATCAGAATTCCGTTATAATCCAGACTTAAAAGTTGGTGATTCTATCGAAGTTTTTATTGAAAAAGCAGAAGACACAAATGGTCAATTAATTTTATCTCACAAAAAAGCTCGCGCTGGTAAATCTTGGGATAGAGTTAATGAGGCTCTTAATACTGACGAAATCATTAAAGGTTTTGTTAAATGTCGTACTAAAGGTGGATTAATCGTTGATGTATTTGGTATTGAAGCTTTCTTACCAGGTTCTCAAATTGATGTGAAACCTATTCGTGATTATGATGTTTATGTTGGAAAAACTATGGAATTTAAAGTTGTGAAAATCAACAACGAATTTAAAAACGTAGTTGTTTCTCATAAAGCATTAATTGAGGCTGAAATTGAAACTCAAAAACGTGATATCATTTCTAAATTAGAAAAAGGACAAGTATTAGAAGGTGTTGTTAAAAACATTACTTCTTATGGTGTGTTTATTGATTTAGGTGGTGTTGACGGTTTAATCCACATTACTGATTTATCTTGGGGACGTATTAACCACCCAGAAGAAATCGTGAAATTAGACGAGAAAATTAACGTTGTAATTTTAGATTTTGATGATGATAAAAAACGTATTGCTTTAGGTTTAAAACAATTATCTGCTCATCCTTGGGAAGCATTATCTGCTGATGTTAAAATTGGTGATAAAGTAAAAGGTAAAGTAGTTGTTTTAGCTGACTATGGTGCATTTGTTGAAATTGCAGCTGGTGTTGAAGGTTTAATTCACGTTTCTGAAATGTCTTGGTCTCAACACTTACGTTCAGCTCAAGAGTTCTTAAAAGTGGGTGATGAAGTTGAAGCAGTAGTTTTAACTTTAGACCGTGAAGAGCGTAAAATGAGTTTAGGTGTTAAACAATTAACTCCTGATCCTTGGAATATGATTATTGATAAATATGCTAAAGGAAGCAAGCACACTGGTACAGTGCGTAACTTCACAAACTTTGGTGTGTTTGTTGAGTTAGAAGAAGGTGTTGATGGTTTAGTTCATATCTCTGATTTATCTTGGAGCAAAAAAATTAAACATCCATCTGAGTTCTGCAAAGTTGGAGACAAAATGGATGTGACTGTATTAGAAATTGATGGCGAAAACCGTCGTTTATCTTTAGGTCACAAACAATTAGAAGATAATCCTTGGGATGTTTTTGAAACAGTATTTACTATTGATTCAGTTCACTCAGGAACTATTACTTCAATTAACGATAAGGGTGCAACTGTTAACTTAACTTATGGTGTTGAAGGGTTCTGCCCATCTCGTCACTTAAACAAAGCTGACGGAACAACTGCTAAAGTTGAAGATGTAATGGATTTCAAAGTTATCGAATTCAGTAAAGAATCTAAACGTATTGTAGTATCTCACGCTCGTTTACACGAAGAAGTGAAAGAAGAAGTACGTAAGGTTGAAAAAGCTACTAAAGCTGCTGAATCTGACGAAGCTAAAAAGGCAGTTAAAAAAGTGAAAGATAGCCAAGAGAAAACAACTTTAGGTGATATCTCTGCTTTATCTGACTTGAAAGATAAAATGGACGGAAAGAAATAATTTCCTCTATTTAAGAAAATCATCTGGTACGTGTACCTAATGAGAATAACTAAAAATCCGCCATGGTTTTTAGTTTTTGAGAGCCAAAGCCCTGAGAGTAATCTCGGGGCTTTTGGTTTTTTGAACTTTTGTGAGTTGAGTATTAGCGCGTGTTAAGCGTTGTATTGCGACATTTAATTTGATGCTTTTTGAGCTTTTGTCCTAAGTATGTATATTTGTTTTAAATGGTATTTGTGAAAGTTATGTCGAGAAGATTTATTTTAGTGGTTCAGTTTATTTGTTTAACTCTTTTTGCCTTAGGTCAAAAGAAGGAAATATCTAATGCCATCAAAGAACGAATCAAGCAAGTGGAAGGAAATGTTCCTCAGGGTGATTATGAAATTGCCGGTGCACCAAAGCAAACTATATTAGATAGAATGAAGTTTCATGGCGTGAAAGGTGTAAGTATTGCGGTAATTAACGATTATAAGGTAGAGTGGGCCAAAGGCTACGGATGGGCAGATAGCAGTGAACAACGTCCGGTAACTCCTGAAACATTTTTTCTGATAGGTTCAATTAGCAAATCGCTGAATGCTATGGGTATTTTAAAATTAGCACAGGATAACAAGATTGATATCAATGCAGATATAAATAATTACTTGACCTCATGGAAATTTCCTTATGATAGTATATCCAAAGGAAAAAAAATTACGATGGCTCAATTATTAAGTCACAGTGCAGGATTAACAACCAGTGGAGGATCCGATTATCAAAGGGGTGATACCATACCAACGATCTATGACATCTTAGATGGAAAAAGGCCAGCCAACTCGCCCGCAGTTCGTTCAGAATATGAACCTGGTACAAAATTTCAGTATTCTAATAATGGCTCTAGTATAGCCATGCTGACGGCAATGGACATTACAAAGAAAACATACGAAGACTATATCAAAGAAACCGTTTTGAAACCGTTAGGTATGAACAACACCTTTTTTGCCGACATACCTCCTGCGGACTTGAAACAAAAATTTGCCACCGGATATAATGAAGACGGAACACAACTGAAAGGGAAGTATTCTATCTTAGGACAGCAGGCGGGTGGCGCAGCGTGGTCAACACCAAGCGAAATATGTAAATACATCATTGAAATGCAACTGTCGTTGAAAGGTAAATCAAATAAAATATTATCAATAGAAAATGTCCAAAAGATGGTAACGCCGCAAATAGCAAATTCAGGTTTAGGTGTTTTTGTAGATTCTATCGGTTCAGAAAAATATTTTCAAAATGGAGGAGGTCGCAGAGGATTTACGAGTTTATATTACGGAAGTTTTAAAGATGGGAAGGGTGTTGTTATATTTGTTAATTCTTCAAATGCGAGCATACAGAAGGAGATCGGCTATAGTGTTGCTATGGCTTATGGTTGGAAAGATTTTTATAAGCCAAAAACCAAGACTATTATTCCAATGTCGGTAAAAGAATTAGAGGAATATGAGGGTGAATATGTATTTAGTCCCGACGCGAGTGTATTCATCGATTATGATGGCACTGGTTTTTATGCTGCTGTTTCGGGACAGAGCTGGTATAATATTTTCCCGGAAGCAAAGGATAAGTTTTTTGGTCAAGTTAAGGAAGTGGAATTAGAATTTGTTCGAAGCAATCACACAGTCAATAAGTTGATTTATAAAGTCGATGGTCGGTCTGACGAGTTAAAAAAAAGGATTACTTTGACGGATGATGAACTGAATGAATATGTTGGCGAATATGTTTTGAATGATACTACCAAAGTTTTGTTAAGCAAAGATGGGAATAGAATTCGGGCAACAATTAACGAACATACTTTTTATATGTTTCCAGAAATTAAGGATAATTTTTTTGTGCTAGATACTCAAGCAAAAGTGGAATTTGGTCGCACTAACAATATTGTAAATAAACTGATTTATAAAATCAATGGTGAGTTTCACGAATTTAAGAAAAAGTAAATTCTATGGCTCTGTTCGGCAATATTACGCCTAAGTACTTTATATGATTATGTTTTATAAGCTTTTGGGTATATTCAAATTTAATCAATAAACCATCTCAAAACAAAAAGCTCCTTTGACTTAACAAAGGAGCTTTTAAAATTTATATAGTAAAAAACTAGTAGTTACCTTTTAAAACTACACCTTGTTCTATTTTTTGTAAGGCAGTAATGTATGCTGCAATACGCATCGATGTTTTAAATGTTGCTGCATTATCCCAAACGTGAGCAAATGCAATTTCCATTTTCTCATCATGTTTTGTATTTACTTCATTCTCGCTCCAGTAGTATCCAGCTTTGTTTTGTACCCATTCAAAATATGAAACAGTTACACCACCTGAGTTAGCTAAGATATCTGGAACTACAATAATTTTTTTATCGTTTAATACTGCATCTGCTTCTGGCATAGTTGGTCCGTTAGCACCTTCTACAATTAATTTAGCTTGAATGTTGTGAGCAATTTCTTCAGAGATTACATTTTGTAAAGCTGCAGGCACTAAAACATCACATTTGCATGTTAAAATATCGTTTGCACCAATTACAGTTCCACCAGTAAATCCTTTTAATACACGTCCGTTTTTAGCGGCGTAATCTAACGCTGCGGCAACATCAATTCCTTTTTCGTTATAGAAAGTAGCAGTATGATCTCCAATAGCCACAATTTTAATTCCTTTTTCAGCTAATAAACGAGCGGCGTGTGAACCCACATTACCAAAACCTTGAACGGCAGCAGTAACTGTTTTTGGATCTAAGCCCATTTTTTTAAGAGCAGCTAATGTATTTACCATTACACCACGTCCTGTTGCTGCATCGCGGCCTAATGATCCACCAATTACAATTGGTTTCCCTGTAATAACTCCCGGGCTATCTTCGCCTGTTACCTTATTAAATTCATCTAATATCCAAGCCATTTCTCTTCCGCTTGTTCCCATATCTGGAGCTGGGATATCTTTATTAACACCAAACACATCTTTCATAGATGAAGCATAAGCACGAGTCATACGCTCTAATTCACCAACACTCATTGAGCGAGGGTCACATTTAATACCGCCTTTAGCACCACCGTAAGGTAAGTTAGCTACAGCGCATTTAAAACTCATCCAAGCAGCTAATGCCATCACCTCATCTTGGTTAACATCCATTGCATAACGGATACCACCTTTAGATGGACCTAATACTGTAGAGTGAACAATACGGTAACCTTCAAATACTTGAATTTTTCCGTTATCCATCATTACTGGTAAACTTACTTTTACTTGTTTAATGGGACTACGTAATATAGTTGCAACGTCATCAGACATATTCATCAATTTAGCAGCTACATCTAAGCGGGCTAATACGGCTTCGAACATAGATTCGTGAGCTGTTTCATTTGCAGTTTGTGTTGACATAATGTTTGTTTTTAATGTTTAGTTTTAGTTGGGGTACAAAATTAGTAAAAATTATATATGAATTTAAAGGATTTAGTCTAAATATAGGGAGTTTTGAACCCACAAACGGTTAATAAGTTAATGAATAAAGGTTAAGTAAGCGTATACAAAAGGTGAAACAAATAAAAGACTATCAAAACGATCTAAAATACCGCCATGACCTGGCATGATACGTCCCGAATCTTTAACGCCTGCTTGACGTTTCATCATCGATTCTACTAAATCGCCAATAGTGCCAAATACAGATACCAAAACAGAAATTACTATCCAATGTTTTAAAGCCAGTTCCGGGAACCAACGGGCTACTATAAAAGCGCACCCAATAGTTAAAATAGCAGAGCCAACGGTACCTTCCCAAGTTTTGCCTGGCGAAATTCGTTCGTATAGTTTATGTTTACCTATAAAACTTCCTACTAAATAAGCGCAAACATCGCTTGCCCAAATTAATAGAATAATACCTAATACATAATGAGCGTTGTATGGAGCAATGTGCTCAAAATAACCTCCCTCAGGATGGTTAAAAGTAAAAGCTTTATCAATACAAGCTATATTGGTTAAGATGATAAAAGGCAGTACAGCATAAATTAAACCCGTTAAGGTGTAGGTTATATTTACAATAGTATTTGGTTTTTGATCAAATAAGGCTACAATAAATACACAAAACAACATCGCCAAAACCAATGCAAATAAATGCTCAACAGGATAAAATAGGGCAAGGTTAGAGTTTACCACAATGCCAAAACCAAACATACAAGCGCCAGTAATATAACCAATCCATTTGTAGGGTTTAGCTCCCAGTTTCTCAGCTAATTGGTAAAATTCGTATAAGCCCCAAATAGAAACCACAAAAAATAAACTGCTAAACGACACAAAATTATAGCAAATACAAGCTAGTAATACTGCTACAAAAATAGCGGCAGTAATAGTTCGAGTAGCAAATGTTTTGAGATTTAATGCCATAAAAAAATCCCTCTCGATAGAGAGGGATAGTTATAATAAAGTTAATTACTCAGTAACTTTTAAAGCTTCATAACATCTAACGTCGCCAGCTGTTCCTAAATATTCAGCATCGATAGTTACTAAGCCAATTTTTTTAATTTGCTCTTTATTTAAAGGTTTTGCTGGGCTCCAAGTATCATCAACTAATTTCAAGTCAACATCTTTACCTAACAAAACTTGATTTAATTGTTTTTGAGTTAAAAACACACAACCTTCTTCTTCCTCTTCTTCAGCAGCAATTAAAATAGTGCCAATTACTTTTAATTTTGGTACATCTGGTTTGTAAACAAATTCTAAACCGTCTTGTGTATTTTGTTCAATAAATTTTATTCCTAATAAGTGAATATCTGCCATAATAGAGTTTGTTTAATAAAGGCACAATTTTAACGATAAAATCCCTCTAATCAAACAAATTAGAGGGATTTATTTCAACGTTTTTTCGTAATAATGTTAATAAAATAAACTATTACTTCGCAATCGTTATCTTTTTGATAGCATTTACTTCGCTATTGTATACCTTTACAACATACATCCCATTAGCTAATTCACTCAAATTAATAGTGTTTTGAAAGTCTAGGCGTTTTAAAGCCTTAACTAATTGACCATTGGAGTTATAAATTTCACAGTTTAAATTTTGAGGTGTAAACTTCGTGACATTGATATGTAAAACGTCGTTTGCAGGATTAGGATACACAAATATGTAATCATTAAAATTAGTATATAGTTCTTTTACAGAAACCGTAATATTATTACAACCGGCTGGCGATGTTTTAATGGCAACACGAGCAGGATCAGTATTTAAAAATGAATACATACGTGCTTTTTGTCCTTTACTAAACATTGTCATACAAGCATCTGCTGAGTAATCCATATAATTTTCTACCATATCTGGTGGGTCAATTGCTCCCCAAAATGGAGATTCTGCAGAACAAGAATTGATTGTTACGTTACAATCAGATTCAGATTTTGCTGCTTGATTTGGAGTATCATCTACAAAATCAGTGCTATCACACTGGCCAGTAGCTTGACTATCATCATCCGCCCAAATATGACGCATTCCAAAAAAGTGTCCTACTTCGTGAACTGTAGTGCGACCTAAGTTGTTTGGCGCTGCTGCAGTACCATATCCAAAATATTCACTTTGAATAACCACGCCGTCTAAAGCTGGGCTTTCTCCTGGAAAAGTAGCATAGCCTAAAACAAATGTAAACCCAAAAAAGCTCATATCACATACCCAAATGTTTAAGTATTGGTCGTTTGGCCATGGGTCGTCACCATCGGTAGCTGAGCTTTTAACATTGTCAAACCCACTTAATGGATCAAATGCCGCAGAGGAAGGGGCTGATTTTCGAATAATACCTGTTGTTGGATTACCTTGAGGATCAAAAGCGGCTAAGCAAAATTGCAATTCAGTGTCAGCACCAATCGAATCAAAAATGGCTCTAGTTTGCGTGAAATTTGGATTAGTTAAACTAAAACACTCATTTAATATTTGAATTTGACGAACTATTTGTGAGTCGGGAATATTTTGAATGGCATTTTTATAAACTACATGCACAACCACAGGAATTGTAATAACTGAGTTTGTTTTTTTGCTTGCCTTGGTTTTATTAACTGGATTAGCTAGCCAATTTTTCGCAGCAATTTCAGCATTAATAAAATTTGCCTTTGCAACAGGGTTTTGAGAATGAGCTTCATAAACTGGCATCGTAGCACATTTATTATTTATTTGCGCTACACTTAAACCTAAAGTAAAAAGACCAAGACCTAGAGTAAGTAATTGTTTTTTCATTTACAGTAATTTTTTGATTACGGTAAATATATAAAATGAAATTTTAAAAAAAAGAGCGGAACTGATTTTTTTAAATAAGGAGGATAAATTTATTGAACAGTGATGGCAGGAGTAGTAACAACATTACTTTTATTACCAGCCTCATCAAATAAATAAAAAACATATTTCACGCTTTTAATTTGTTTGATATGTCTAAATTTTTGTAATCTCACGCTAATTTCGCCACTAATAGGTTTGCCTTTATACGAATCAGAAGGAGCCTTAATAATGTAACCTAATCTTAAAGTATCGTTAAATAATGGGCGATAGTAACCAGTATAGGTTTGATTGGTTGTATCTAAATAATAATAAGTGTACCAAAAATTTCTAGTCGAATCGTTATCGCTTACACCAATATCACCGTCGCCATCTGTAAATTTAACTTTCAAATCAGCTGAATCGCCAACAAACGGAATAAAATCAGCGAATTCAATTTCAGGTGTTGTAGGATAGGTTGTTTTTTTTACGCACGCATAAGTAATAAAACCTAGAACTGAAAAGATGAATAAATATTTAAAAAAAGATGCCTTCATGAATAATTCAGCATAAATTTACGCAAAAATAAATAAAGTCTAAGTGTCATTGATAAAAGATATTCAAAAAAAAGTGTTTGAATTGAGTTTTAGCTCAAGCGAGCAGGATTTTAATGTGGCAGCCTTGGATGTTTTTAATTATCAAGTTCAATATAACTTAATTTACAATGCTTATGTTTTTGGATTAAAAATTAATCCAGAAGCCGTGACACATTATACTCAAATTCCTTTTTTACCCATCGAGTTTTTTAAATCAAAGGAAGTAATTTGTGGAGGAATACAAGACAAAGCGGTTTGTTTTTCGAGCAGTGGCACAACTGGGCAAATAACTTCTAAGCACTATGTAAATGATATATCGATTTACGAAACTTCCTTTAATAATGGCTTTGAGTTATTTTATGGTAACCCATCCGATTACTGTATCTTGGCTCTCTTACCAAATTATTTAGAGCGCGCAGGTTCTTCATTAGTTTACATGTTTGATAAACTGATTCAAGAATCTCATCATTCGCAAAGCGGTTTTTATTTAAATAATCTTCAAGACTTAAAAAAAACGATTGAAGAGTTAAAACAAACCAAGCAGAAAACAATTTTGCTAGGAGTAACCTATGCCTTGTTAGATTTAGCAGAACTAGGAGTTGAATTAACCAATGATTTTATTGTAATGGAAACTGGAGGTATGAAGGGCAGGAGGAAGGAGTTGTTAAAAGAAGAGTTACATCAAATCTTAAAACAATTGCTTAAAGTAGATGTAATTCATAGCGAGTATGGAATGACTGAATTATTATCTCAAGCGTATTCAAAACAAGACGGCGTATTTCAATGCTCGCCTTGGATGAAAGTTTTGATAAGAGACATGAATGATCCCTTTACTTATGTAAAAGAAAGAAAGAGTGGAGGAGTAAATGTCATTGATTTAGCAAACCTAAATTCCTGTGCCTTTATAGAAACCAAAGATTTAGGACGATTAAATCAAGATTCTCATTTTGAGATACTTGGAAGGTTTGATAATAGTGATTTAAGAGGTTGTAACTTAACGATTCAGTAATGGCAAAAACACAGTCTGATTTTTTTGATCAGGTATTTCAAGTGGTTCGTTTAATACCAAAAGGGAGGGTAACTAGCTATGGAGCAATCGCTAATTATTTAGGTGCCAAATCCTCATCACGAGTTGTAGGTTATGCTATGAATGCGGCACACTCTCAAAAAGAATTAGTTCCAGCTCATCGTGTACTGAATAGAAACGGACAACTAACTGGAAAACATCATTTTAGCACGCCACATTTAATGCAGGAGTTACTTGAAAAAGAAAAAATAGAAGTGCAAAATGATACTGTAGTAAATCTTAAAAAACACTTTTGGGACCCAACAATTGAATTAACTTTATAAGATAAGATGTTCTGTCAGTTCGAGCGAAGTCGAGAACAAAAAGGATTTCACGAAGAACGCTTCTCGACTACGCTCGAAGTGACAAATGTTTTGTAAATTACGATTGCTACAAAATTGATTAAACAACCACAAAAAAACAATATATTTGCCGTCCGTTTTATGCAGCAGAAGAAGTTTGTCAAAAATATTGCTTTTTTAATTGTTCTTAATTTATTAATTAAGCCATTTTGGCCGTTAGGAATTGAGCCCGCAGTTCAAAATGCAGTTGGTAATGCTTCTTATGGCGAATATGCTATTTTATTTAACTTCTCTTTTTTATTAAATATTATTCTTGATTTTGGTGTCACTCAATTCAACAATAAAAACATTGCTCAAAACAATCATTTATTAACGAAGCATTTTAGCAGTTTATTTTCTTTAAAACTGGCATTAGGTGTAGTTTACTTTTTAGTGACTCTCCTGTTAGGATGGATAATGGGTTATGATTTCAGGTATATGAAATTGTTAACCATATTAGCCGTTAACCAGTTCTTAATTAGTATGATTTTGTATTTGCGGTCCAGTCTTTTAGGATTGCATTTATTTAAAACAGACAGTTTTGTATCGGTAGCCGATAGGGTTATAATGATATTTTTATGTTTAGGCTTATTGTTGAGGTGGTTTGGTATTGAGATTGATATTATGACGTTTGTCTATACTCAAACCATTGGGTATCTTTTAACAGTCATTATTGCCTTTGCCACTGTTTACTATAAGACGGACCATTTTACCTTAAAATGGAACTGGCCGTTTAGCTTAATGATATTAAAGCAAAGTTTCCCTTTTGCGATTTTAGTACTATTAATGACTTTTTATAACCGCTTGGATAGTGTTATGCTTGGTTATTTATTACCAGCAGGCGTGGGTGCCGAGCAGGCAGGTATTTATGCTAAAGCATTTCGATTATTAGAAGCTGGTAATATGATAGCTTATTTGTTTTCTGTTCAACTTATCCCTGTATTTAGCAGAATGATTAAGCATAAAGAAAATGTAGAGCAATTGGTAAAACTATCATTTATTTTGCTGGTAACACCTGCATTAGTAGTGTCGGTAGGTTGTTTTTTCTATTCAAGCGAATTATCTGCTATTATTAATCATGGTGTTATGGATTCGGCCGCTGAGTTTAGTATTTTAATGTTGTGTTTTACGGCTGTTTCCACTACTTATATTTTTGGAACTTTATTAACCGCTAATGGCAACTTAAAGCAGTTAAACACGATGGCTATTATTGGCATTTGTATTAATTTGGTTTTAAACTTTATATTAATTCCTCATTACAAAGCATACGGAAGTGCTATTTCGAGCTTAATTACGCAGTTTTTTACAGCTGGTATTCAAATTTATTTTGCGTATAAAATCTTTAAGTTTAAAGTAAATGTACGATTGATTTTATCTGTTATCGTATTTATAATCGGTATTATTGTGTTCAATATGCTATCGCGTTCATTTACTGCCAACTGGATGATAAACTTTGCAATCATGGTTGTTTTCTGTGGTATTTGGGCTTTTGTATCGGGCTTATTAAGTATTAAATCTATCTTCCGATTTGTGAAGTATAAATAAGCTTTTTACAGTATATATTTATTAGCTGCACAATTTCAAATACTTACTTAATTACTCAAAAAAAAAGCTGTTTTTTATTTGAAAATAGTATATTTGGCGGATGAAATGCCCACAATAGTTAGAAGTTACATTTAAAAAGAAGGACATTTTACTAAGCAATTAAGAACTACCATATCCAGCATGAATCAATCGGATTTAAATAACGAATCAGTGAAGCTTTTAGCTAAAATATATACTTGGAGGAAGAAGTTGATTATTGTAACCGTAATTGCTGCTGTACTATCTATTGCCATTTCATTTTTAATGTCGCCCCAATACAAGGCAACTGTTATTGTGTTTCCTTCTCGTACATTCTCTGTATCAAAATTATTAATTGAACAAAACCAAGGCGCTCAAGAAGATTATATGGATTTGGGTGATGAGGATGATGCCGAAAAGCTATTACAGATTTTGAATTCTACCGAAATCAGAACCCGCATTGCTGACCAATACGATTTATGGGCAAATTGGGATATTGAAAAAAACACAGTACATTCTCAACACTACTTAAAATTGAAATGGGAAGATATGGTAAGTTTTAAACGTACCAATTTCGTTTCAATTAAAGTTGAGGTTTACGATTATGTCGCGGAGCGTTCTGCTAAAATTGCCAACTCCATTGTAGCTTATGCTGATACAGTAAAGTTTCAAATGACTAGACAAGTTGCCCAACAAGCTTTACAAATTACAAAAGATGAGTATTACGCAACCATTCATCGTATTAATGAATTAGAAGATAGCTTGCAAGCGATTAAAGAATTAGGGGTAATTGATTATTCTGCCGAGATTAAAGCTTATTCAAAAAGTATGGCTAAGGCTGTTGAAAGTGGCAACCAATCTGGACAAAAAAATCTACAAACAAAGTTAGACTTACTTAAGAAATATGGAGTTGCTTACGACGATGTTTATGGTAATCTAAAAAAATATAGATTAAAATACCCAATTATTAAAAACAAGTATGACGAGGCTATTGTAAATTACAACAATGCTATGCCTTCTAAATTTATAGTTGATAAAGCAGTTGCCGACGAAAAAAAGGCCAAGCCTTATAGATGGTTAATTGTTTTGATCTCTACTTCTTCGGCATTTTTCTTAGCGTTAATGTATTTGCTATTTGCCGAGAAATTTACTGAGTTAAAAAAAAAAATAAATCACCATTTAAATTCACAAAACCCCGAATAATGGAAAATTTTAAAACTGAAGATATATTAAAAGGGTTGTTGCCACATTGGAAAAAGCTTTCAATAGTAGCCCTAATTGCTATTGTTGTTGGAATTTTTATTTCATCACCTATGGTTATTAAACCATTATATAAATCTTACTCCGTAGTTTATCCAGTAAATTTAAGTCCTAGTTCAGAGGAAAGCGCTACCGAACAATTATTACAATGGTTTAATAGCGAGGAAGTTAAAAAGGCAGTATGTGATAAATTTGATTTATATAAACATTACGATATTGATACGTTGGATGCACGTCATCAAACTTGGTTTAATTTAAAATTTAAAGAACGAGTTTCAATAAATGCCACGTTATATGAATCTGTTGAAATATCAGTAAAGGATCAAGATCCTTATATGGCTAAAAAAATTACTCAAGGGATTATTGATGCGACCAACGAATTAATCATGTCGGTTAGAAAGCAACGTTTAGCTGAGTATATTGTCAATAATCAAAACGAGCTTAAAATTTCAACTCAAAAAGTGGATTCTTTAAAATTCATGATTAACAACATCAGACGTGAGTATAACATTGTTGATTTCCAATATCAGTCAAAATATATTTCTAAAGAACTAGCTAAAAGTCCAAACTTATCCGAGTCAAATGCTAAAACTGCCGAAGGTTTAAAAGTTCATAGAACAGAATTAGAAAGACTAAGAGATGTGATTAGTAGTCATATTGGTACATACAACGAGTTGAATCAAAACGTTGCTAAATACCATTTAGATTATGCCAATAAAATTAGCTTTACAAATGTAGTCTCTAAACCAACGTTACCAGATAGCAAATGTTATCCTATTCGTTCGTTAGTTGTTGCTATTATCACTTTATCCTCTTTATTAATAGCTTGTATTGTTCTTGTATATCTAAACATTAAGAATCAAAAAGTTGATTAAGTTAAAAAATACTTATGTATTTTATTTTGTAATCATTAGCTATATTTTAATTAATGCTTATGTATTGCTATTTGCAAAAGATATGTTTTATCTTTTCAACTTATTACCATTTGCAATCCTTATTGTTTTATTAGCCATTTTCGATATCGAAAAAATTATGTATGTCATGGTTTTTTCAACGCCGCTTGCCATTAGTTTAAAAGAATTAGGTTATGACCAAGGACTTAATCTAAGTTTACCTGCTGAGCCTTTAATGATTGGTATTACATTGATTTATTTTTTAAATGAACTAAGTAGCGGTATCACCGATAAACGAATTTTAAAGCATCCTATTACCATCATTATTTTCATTCAAATGGCCTGGATTTTAGTAACCACTATTACGAGTGAATTGCCTGTTATTTCTATAAAATTTCTTTTAGCTCGAACTTGGTTTTTAACCTCATGTTATTTTATTTGCACTCAATTATTTAAAAGAAAGAGAGCTATCATTAATCATTTATTGTTTTATTCGGTGGCTTTAGCCATTGTAGCTATTGTTACTACCTACAAACATGCTGCTTACGCTTTTGATGAAAAGATTGCCGATTGGATTGTATCTCCTTTTTATAACGACCATACAGCTTATGGAGCAGCGTTAGCCATGTACATTCCCGTGATGTTTGGTTTAATGTTTATGAAAAATATTTCAAAAACGATGAAAGTAGTTTGTCTAGTATTGGTCACTATTTTTCTGATATCCATTATTGTTTCTTTTGCTAGAGCAGGGTGGTTAAGTTTAACAGTATCGTTAGCGGTATTAGTAACCTTACTTTTAAAAATTAAATTCAGAACCATCTTAATTACAATTGTGGTTTCTGTGGTTTTATTCATGTCCTTTCAAACCGAAATTTTGATGATATTGGGTAGAAATAATACCGATTCTGATGGAGATTTTGCGGCCAATATCGAATCGATGTCAAACATTTCTACAGATGCTTCTAATTTAGAGCGTTTAAATAGATGGAGTTGTGCCTTGCAAATGTTTCAAGAAAAACCAGTATTAGGTTTCGGACCAGGCACTTATCAGTTCTTGTATGCACCCTATCAAAAAAGTAGTTTAAAAACGGTTATTTCAACTAATTTTGGAGATAAAGGAAATGCGCATAGCGAGTACTTGGGGCCGTTATGTGAGCAAGGATTAATAGGCGCCATCATTGTTATTATTTTGGTATTTGCGGTGATGTTTTTAGGTTATCGCTTAGTTTATACGGTTAAAGATAAATCTGTAAAGATATTAACCATTACCATTTTAATGGGAATGAGCACCTATTTTGTGCATGGCTTCTTAAACAACTTCTTAGATACAGATAAAGCATCTGTTCCTTTTTGGGGATTCTTGGCGATGTTGGTTTGTATCGATTTGTATTTTAAAGACGAAGAACCTAGCAACGATAAGTTAATTTAGGGCTGAGGTTCTATAATAAAAAAACCCATGAATCATAAGATTCATGGGTTTTTTTATTTTCGGTATTTATTAATTCTTAAACATCTGTAACAATGTTCCAAGTTTGGCTTTCAATTCTGTTCTAGGAATAATTTTATCTAAGAAGCCATGTTCTAATACAAACTCTGCTGTTTGAAATCCTTTTGGTAAATCTTTACCAATGGTTTCTTTTACAACACGTGGTCCAGCAAAACCAATTAAGGCCCCTGGTTCAGAAATATTTAAATCGCCTAACATCGCATAACTAGCAGTTACACCACCTGTTGTAGGATCTGTACATAAAGAGATATAAGGAATACCAGCTTTATCCATCAAGGATAATTTTGCTGAGGTTTTTGCCATTTGCATTAATGAAAAGGCGGCTTCCATCATACGTGCTCCACCAGATTTCGAGATGATCAATAAAGGCGTTTTTGTTTTTAAACAAAAATCAATTGAACGAGATATTTTTTCTCCTACTACACTTCCCATCGAACCACCAATAAAACCAAAGTCCATGCAACAAACTACTAAGTCATTGCCATTAACTTTACCATATCCGCTTCTTAAAGCGTCATTTAAGCCAGATTTTTTAATGGTATCAACTAATCGGTCAGAATACTTTTTAGTATCGGTAAACTCTAAAGGATCGCCGCTAACTAAATTCTCGTGTAGTTCTGTAAATTGATTTTCGTCAAAAATAATTTCGAAATATTCCGCACTATTTATTCTTTCGTGGTAGCCACAATCAATACAAACATGTTGATGCGCTTTATGATCTTGTGCTGTATGTATTTTTTTACATGACGGACACTTGTACCATAATCCTTCGGGAGTCTCTCTCTTCTCGGTAGTAGTAGTGGTAATACCTTCTTTTAATCTTTTAAACCAACCCATTTTTTATCAATTAGTCAATTAGATAATTAGAAAATTAGCCAATTGAGATTTTTATTTTTTTCATTGTCAAATTGCCACATCGGCTCATTGACTAATTAAGCAACTGTAATTGTTTTGTCTAAGTAAACGTCTTGAATCGTGTTTAATAATTCAACACCTTCTTTCATTGGTTTTTGAAACGCTTTACGTCCAGAAATTAAACCTTGTCCGCCACCACGTTTATTGATAACCGCTGTAGTAACTGCTTCTGATAAATCAGAAGCGCCTTTACTTTCGCCGCCACTATTAATTAAACCAACCTTACCCATATAACAGTTTGCTACTTGGTAACGACATAAATCAATTGGATGATCAGTAGTTAGTTCAGAATATACTTTAGCGTGAGTTTTTCCGTAGTTTAGAGCATTGTAACCACCATTTTTATCAGACATTTTTTGTTTGATAATATCTGCTTGAATAGTTACTCCTAAATGATTTGCTTGCGATGATAAATCGGCAGCTGTGTGGTAATCTACACCATCTTTTTTGAATGCGTTGTTACGTGTATAGCACCATAAAATAGTTGCCATACCTAATTGGTGAGCGCGCTCAAAAGCTTGTGCTACTTCCACAATTTGGCGTCCTGACTCAGGAGAACCAAAATAGATAGTTGCACCAACTGCAACTGCGCCCATGTTCCAAGCGTCTTCAACAGAACCAAACATAATTTGATCAAATTTATTTGGGTACGAAATAAATTCGTTATGGTTAATTTTTACAATAAAAGGAATTTTGTGAGCGTATTTACGAGCAACTGAACCAAGTACTCCATAAGTAGATGCAACAGCGTTACAACCACCTTCAATAGCTAATTTCACAATATTTTCGCTGTCAAAATAAATAGGGTTAGGAGCAAAGGATGCGCCTGCACTATGTTCAATACCTTGATCTACTGGTAAAATACTCATGTAGCCTGTGTTCGCTAATCTTCCGTTTCCGTATAATTGCGCAAGGCTTCTTAATACTTGAGGATTACGATTACTATAAACAAAGGTTTGATCAATAAAGTTAGAGTTTGGCGTTACAATATGATCTTTAGATATTGTTTTACAAGTATGATTTAATAAACTATCAGCTTGCGCTCCTAATAAGTCGGTAATTTTTGACATAAATATTTTCTTTTTTTAGAGACCACAAATTTAATGAAATATTGGTTAAATTCCATAAAAAAACCCCGAAATTTCGGGGTTTTATAAACATCGTAATTTAATATTACTCAGCTACTTGTACCATTTTAAATGGAATATTGATAATTGCTTGGTAATCTTCACCAGCTTCTAACATATCTTCATCATCTTCTTCATAATGCCAGTTAATAGTAACTGCACTTCCACCTTTATGAATAGCTTCTAATTTTTTAAATACATCTAAAATACATTTAGAAGAACTCGTGTTGAAATATTCTAATTGAATATTAACAGTTGTAGTTGGTTTTGAAGCTGAAGAATACTTGTCTAAAGCGTCAACTAATGGTTTGTAAAACTCAATTGAATTTTCAGGGATTGAACGTCCTTTAATTTCTAATAAACCGCCTTGGATATCAAAAGATATAGTTGGTGTTTTTGGCGTGCCTTCGATAGCGTATTTTTCCATAATGATCTGTTTTTATATTAATTGTGGTTGTGTAACTTTTATAATAAGTGTAAAGAAAGAAACTTTATTGTCAATTTCCAAAAAATCATACTCTAATTTTTCACCAGTTTTTCTTGCAATGTCAATCATCCCTAATCCTCCTCCGCCTTTTAGCGACATTTCTCCATTATTTAACACTGATTTATAGTAGTCTTTTAATTGGTCTTTGTTTAAAGCATTTACTTCATCTAATCTGGTTTTTAAACCGTAAATGTTTTCGTTTAAAATGTAGTTTCCAGTGATAATATTGTAAGAACCTTCATGTTTAGCAATCATAAAAATAGCACTTCTATTTTTATCACCGTTAAAATCGGTTGCATCATCCATGTGGTGATATAGATTTTGAAGACATTCAACTAATACATTATATACTTTCTTTTTAGTTTTAGGCTCCTCTTGCATGTTATCCATCTTATTCTCCATAATTTGAAGAATAGAAGTCAACAATTCAGAGGTAATATCTCCTTTAAAAGACAAGAGAATATTATTCTTGTCCATTTTGTCGTATATATTGAATGCGTCAATCATAAGGGATGATTGTAAATCTATTATTTTAATTTAAATGAAATAGTTTGCCCGTTAACTGTGTAAGTGGCATCATCGTCACATTCACCGCTACCAAAATCAACAGTTCTTGTTTTAAATCCTTCTGGAGTTAAATCTAAACTACCTGAAGTAATAAATTTACAACTTGATTTTTTTACTAAAGCATTTGTAATAGATGTCGTAAATGCGCGACCTTCTCTATTTACACCTGAAGAATTCCCTGTAATTGAATAAATATCATCAGCCTCAATGTTTGGTGTATTTTGACCTCCAATTTGAGTTAATGTTTTTGTGCCTGTATAATCAATATTCCATGAACCATTAGAACAGTGACCGTTTAATACTTCGCAAGTTACCGATAAGGCACTTGTTCTTGTAATTTTTACTTGACCTGAATAAGTAACACTTCCATTAACTACAAAATTTACTAAATCAATAGTTATAGTGTTGTTAAAAGCTGACCATCTTTTTGCAGTTGTAATATTCAAAGAACCAGTTCTTGGTATTCCATCATTTCCAACAAATCCGGTAGTGTATGTTAATTGAAAAGTTACAGGTCCGTTATCATATATACCATCAGCATTTGAATCAATTGTGTCATTGGCACTAGGAGTAATTGTACCGTTACCTAATGCACCTAAAATCGTCCAAGTTTCAAAACCTGTTGTTCTTTTAATACCGCTTTGGGTAATTCCTTTTTCACTTACAACTGGTTGAATTGACATGAATTGTTGTTCACAAACAGCGTTGTCAACTACTGATTGTGATTCATTATCAACTTCTGTTTTCTTTTTACAAGAATTTAATGTAATAATCGACGCTACGATTAAAAGAGAGGCTATAATGTTACTTTTTTTCATTTTGTTTAGTTTTTTCGACCAATTAGGCAAATAAGATGCCAAATTATGAATCAAATATAAAAAAATATTTTATCTAAAAAACACTTTTTCATTTTTTTTTTAAACTTTTATTCCAATCACTAAAACATCATCAATTTGTTCAAAATTACCTTTCCATTCGTTAAACTGATTTTCTAGTTCTTTTTGCTGTTCTGTTACACTATATTGATGAACCGATTTTAAGTTGTCGTGAAATTGACGTACCATAAATTTTTTACCTTTTGGTCCACCAAATTGATCTGCGTATCCATCGGTAGACATATATACACAATCATTTTTTTGTAATTGACGTTTATGAGTAGTAAATACTCTTTCCGAATCTAATTGTGCACCTCCAACAGGATATTTATTGCCGTCTATTTTTTCTATATCGCCTTCATCGTTTATGATCACTAAACCTCTAAAAGCTCCAGCCCATAGACATTCTCTGGTTTCAGTGTTTAGAGCCATCATGGCCACATCCATTCCGTCGTTTGTATCAACATCGTTATGTCCTTGTTTCAAGGCGGCCTGCACACCTTTGTGCAATTCTTCTAATATTTTCCCTGGATCATAAAATCCTTTTTCGGATACAATTTGATTTAACAAATTGTGCCCAATCATACTCATAAAGGCACCTGGTACACCATGACCAGTGCAATCAACTACTGCAATAATTTTGTAATCTCCTTTTTCTCCAAACCAATAAAAATCGCCGCTTACAATATCTTTTGGTTTATATAAAATAAACGCATTTTTTAATTTAGAGAAAATTAAATCTTTCGACGGTAAAATAGCTTCTTGAATACGCTTAGCATATTCGATACTACTGGTAATATCTCTGTTTTTTTCTGCTAGTTCTTTTGTTCTTTCAGATACTTTGTTTTCAAGAATCTTATTTTCTTTTTTAATAATATTGGTTCTATACCTAAAAAATCCTACTACAGAAGCAAAAACAACAATGCCTGAAATGACGTAAAACCACATCGTTTTCCACCAAGGTGGAATTACTTTAATGGTAATTTCATAAGGTGTTTCTCTCCAAACGCCATCGCTATTAGTGGCTTTAATTTTAAAAGTGTAAGTGCCGCCTGGAAGTTCAGTGTATGAAGCATATCTTACATCAGATGGCGAAGACCAATTGTTATCATAGCCTTCTAATTTGAACATGAATTTGTTTTTATCAGGAGAAATATAATCTAGTGTCACAAACTGGAAAGTAAAATAATTCTCTTTGTATGATAATTCAATATATTTTTTAAAGATAATGCTACTGTCTGTGGGTACATCTTTTCCTTGTCTACCAAACGAATAGATATAAGAGTTAGGCGTAATGGTGTTTTCTTTGATGTCATTTGGATCAAAATAATTTAAACCAGAAACGCCTCCTACTAAAATTTTTCCGTCTGAACATAAGAAAGATGCACCTTGATTAAATTCGCGCGCTTGAACACCATCTTTTGTGTTGTAGTTTTTGAAAGCGCTTCCGTTAATATTTTCAATAGTTGGATTAAACTTAGTTAAACCAAAATTAGAGGGAAGCCAAAGATTGTTGTTTTTATCAGGAATAACATCATAAATATAACTGTTTGGTAAACCATCTTTTTCTGTATAAACGGTGAACTGTTTGGTTTTGTAGTCAAATTTATTTAAACCATTGCTGGTTCCTATCCAGTATATGCCATTTGCAGCTCTGCGAATACTATTAACTGAGTTTGAGCTGATAGAGTTTTTGTTATCAATGTGTTTATAGGATGTAACAAATGGTTTATCGGGATTAGTCATAAAATTCATAATACTAATACCTCCATCTAAGGTTCCAACCCAAATGGTGTTGTCTGATTTGTTTTCGTAAATACAATAAATGCCATCGGATGACAAGCCATTGGATGTACTATACCGTTTGTATGTTAATGTGTTTGGATTAATAGCATACAACCCTGTTTCAATAGTTCCTGCCCAAACAACCCCATTTTTATCCTGAATTATTTTTGTGATAGTACCTACTTTACTATTTTCACTCAATATTCTTCTTGTTGTTTTTGTTTTCGGATTGTAAATAATAATACCTTGACCGTAGCATCCAATCCAAATATTTCCCTCTTTATCTTCTAATAAACTTAAAATAGTTTGAGCTTGAAGCTTTTTTAAAATATCAGAAACATCATTAAATTTAGAAGACTTTTCGTTTAAGGTAAATAATCCATCGGCGGTTCCTACCCAAATAGTTTTGTCTTTAGTTTGCAAAACTGAATAAACATAATCGTTTGTTAAACCATTACTGAAATTATAAAGCGGAAACTTAATTGAGGAAGGAAAGTATACACAAATACCTTTATCTAATGTACCTACCCAAAGGTTTTTACGTTTATCGGTTAATAGAAATGAAATTTTATCATTGGAAAGGGAGTTTTGATCGAGCTCATTGTTTTTTATTAAAATAGAACTTCCGTTACTAATATTGTATTTAATAAGACCACCCCAAGTCCCAATCCAAATAAAATTCGGGTCCTCATCTTTTGAATAGGATACAATTCTATTATTATATCGAGTGTCTGCATTAGTTCCAAAAGTTATAACGTTATCAAACTTTTTTTCATTTGGGTTAAATACTAAAATACCATCATCAGAGCCACACCAAATAGAACCATTAACCTCTGTAATACAACGAATATTTATTTTTTCGGAGATGTTAATGTTATGCTGTTGAGTTGAAAACTGCCTAGGTACTTGAAAATTTTCAAGAGTTTTTTTATCAGAATTATATTTAAAAAAACCATTGCCATTTGACGCAACGTAAATTTGATTTTTTGAATCTTTAAAAATATAAGTTAGATTATCGGCAGACTCATCATTTTCTGTTTTAACAATGGAAAACTGTTTGGATGTTTTGTTGAAAATATTTAAGCCTTCGTCGGTTGCAATTAATAATTCAGTCGCACTTAAATCAATAATACTTCTTATTGAATTATTTGATAACGTTTTTGAACCTAGACCAGCTTTATAATTTGTAAATGTTTCGATATATTTATTAAATATAGATAAACCTTGGTCGTTTGTACCTACATAAATAAAACCCTCTTTGTCTTCAAACATACAGTTAATGAAATTGGAAGAGATAGAAGTTTTTGAATTGAGGTCGGTTTTAAAAATTTTAATATGATAACCGTCGTAACGATTTAATCCATCTTGTGTGCCAATCCAAATAAAATCTTGTGAATCTTGAAAAACAGTATTTACCGAACTTGCTGATAATCCTTCATCAATACTTAAACGTTTGAACTTGATGTTTTGTGAATAAGCGAAAGAAGTCGCTAACACATAAATTAGCGAACACAAAAACAATTTTATCTTTGGGTTGTTTCCTAAAAACATAACAAGTGTATAAATTTAATAAAAATTGTAAACGATTGGTATTTTTTATAATCTTGTGTAAATTAACATATTGTGGATTTAAAGAGTAGAAAAGATATTGTGTTTTTAGTTTTGGCTGGTTTTTTTATAACCAACGCTATAGTTGCCGAATTAATTGGAGGTAAGTTAGTTCAGTTTTTTGATTTATTTACTCAAAGCATTGGTATTATATTGTGGCCAGTTATTTTTTTGTTAACCGATTTGATTAACGAATACTATGGTAAGGATGGTGTTAAAAAATTAACATATATCACTGTTGGCCTAATTTCTTTCACCTTTATTATTCTTTCGATCGCTTTAAGTATTCCAGCTACTTCATTTTCGCCAGTATCGGATAGTGTTTTTAATACTATTTTCGGGCAATCACAATGGATTATAGTTGGAAGTATTATTGCTTTTTTATTATCTCAGTTGGTGGATGTGTACGTGTTTTGGATGTTTAAAAAAGTAACCGGCGACAAGCACATTTGGTTACGAGCAACCGGAAGTACAATGGTGAGTCAACTCATTGATACTTTTGTCGTGCAGTTTATTGCTTTTGTATTGCCTGGTAAATGGCCTTTTTCTGAATTTTTGACTAATGCTAGTTGGGGTTATGCTTTTAAATTATTAGTAGCTTTAGCTTTAATACCAATGATTTATTTAGGGCATTATGTGATTGGGAAGTATTTAAAGAAGCATACGACGGTGAATATCTGATTAGAGTTGTTTGCTTAAACAATTAACGCTTCGTCAATTTTGAGTTTACTTGTTCTTTTTTCTTGAAAAAAAAGAACCAAAAATTCAAGACAATTCGCCAACCCCCATTAGCCCCGCATGGCCTTCTCGAATGGCGGTTCGCACCGAATTGCCAAAGTCAGACGCACTATTACTAACGTGCGATAAACTTATATGAACAATCTATTCTATCAACTCATACTTAGCAGCAGCTGTAACTTTATTAGTTGCATTAAAATGCCACCATTCGGAAGTAATTGTCGTGAAGCCTGCTTTCATCATCACATTTCTTAGTAATAAACGATTGTTTAGTGCTTCTTGAGATAGTTTGCCATTTTCTATAAATTCTTTTTCTCGTTTAGGTTCACTTAATTCTCCGAAAAAATCAAAAGGCGTTCCCATATTTAATAATACGTCATTGTCTCCAATAATACCAACATCAACAGCAGCGCCGTAATTGTGTAATGAAATATCCGAAGGATGAGCCAGGTAATTAATTTTATCTTTTGCTGGCATATCCAATTCGTCCCACATTTGTTTTTGAATATGTAAAGGTCGCACAGCATCAAATACAATAAGGTGATAATTTGGATATTGACTATTTAAAAACTGCTGAGCATTACTTAATTTAATAGCCACTTCACATGGTAAATAACAATTTTGAAGACCATGATATAAATCTTTATTCAAAAAATTATGTGAGGTAGAGTAGTGGAGCACAACTCTAATATTTGAATCTAAGGAATTAATGTTTGTTAAGTTTTTTTTGATAAGTAAGTGTTCGAGCGCACAGGTATCGTGTGCCTTTACTTTATTTTTTGAGAGTTGTAAAACGGGTTCTTTTTTTATGGTAATGCTATTGTGTTGGCTGTTGGTTGAACAACGCCACAGTAACAAAGAGAAAACGGCAAACACATATTTCATTATTTTACTGGATACACCACATAGTTGCGAGGTGTTTCGTATAAGGTAATTTCTAAATCATATTTGATATCAATTTTTACTCTCAATAATTCATAAATGACCCGAGCAATATTTTCGGCTGTAGGATTTAAGGTTTTAAACTCTACAGTATCTAAATTTAAATTTCGGTGATCAAAGCGTTCTATAATTTCGTCTTTAATGATGTCATTCAGTATTTTTAAATCAAACACATAGCCAGTTTGTTCATCAACTTCTCCCACTATTTTTACAATTAAATCGTAATTGTGCCCGTGATAGTTTGGATTGTTGCAAAGTCCAAACACTTCTTCATTTGTTTTTTCGTCAAATAACGGATTATTTAAGCGGTGAGCAGAGTTAAAATTGGCTTTTCTAAATACGGCGGTTCTCATTTTATTTGGATTAGAAATCGAGCACGAATATACGAATCTATGTTTGCATTGATTCGTGCATTCGTATTAATTCCTAATCACTGGTGTTTGCAATAGGTTTCTATCAGTTGAATGGCCATTTCGTCGCCCAAACTATCGGCTTTGTTTAAATCATCACAGGCGCCATGCTTGTCTTTACTAGCAAACTTTACAGCCGCTCTATTTACAAACGCACCAGCGTAATCGTATTTTAATTTAATAGCATAATCAAAATCTTTTAAGGCTTCCACAAACTGTCTGCTTTCGCCTTTGGCAACTCCTCTGTAATTATAGCTTACAGGATTTTTAGCGTTTAATTTAATGGCAGCGTCAAAATCAACAATGGCGCCAGTATTGTCGGCAGTTTCAATTTTGCAAGCCCCACGAGAAATAAGTGCCCCTTCTTCATCCGGAAAAGCCTCTAAATAAACATTCCAATCGCTAATTGCATTTTTGTAATCATGCAATTCGAACCGCGCTTTAGCTCTTGTTTTGTAGGCATTGTAATTAGGGTTTTCGGCAGGTGCCAATTTTATGGCTTCTGATAATTCTTTTATGCAATAAGCATATTCTTTCATGGCAAAGCGAATCTCTCCTCTTAAATAAAGCACGTCCATGTATTTTGGTTTCAAATCTATTGCCCTCAAACATGCATCCAAAGCAGGTTTATAGGCTTTGCCATCATACATCAGTTTTGCTTGGTAGTAAAATAGTTCGGCGTCGTCCGTATTTAATGCTGCTGCCGAATCGAGCGTTGCTTTTGCTTCTTTAAATCTTTTGGTTTCGTAATACAAAATGCCCATGGTTTTTTGGCTTTCGTAATTGTCGGGAGTTATTTTTTGCGCAGCTTGTAGATCTTTTTCAGCGCCTTTGTAGTCTTGAGTTTTTAATTTCGCTAAAGCCATTTTGTTAAATGCTTCTGTATAATAGGGCTTTATTTTGATTGCTTTTTTAAATAAAATAATGGCTTCTTTATATTTAGCAGAGTCTACAAGCTTACAAGCATCTTTGTAAATCTCAACTTCGGCAGTTTTAGATGTATCCTTTTTTTGGGAAAAGCAAAAATTAGAACACAGACAAACGAATATTACTAATGCTAAAGATTTAATACCGTTCATCAAAAAAAATTTTGTTTATTGTTTTGGATGATTAAATTTACGTAAACAATTTAATATTAAAAACTATGGCATTCTTTATTTTTATTTTAGTCTTCGGATTATTACTCATTTTTTTAAGCTTTGTAACAGTTCAGCAAGGAACTGTAGCGGTTATTACTGTGTTTGGAAAATACAGAAGAATATTAACACCAGGTTTAAGTATGAAAATACCTTTTATCGAAAAAGTGTATAAAAAAATCTCTATTCAAAATCGTAGTGCTGAGTTAGGTTTTCAAGCAGTTACCATTGATCAAGCAAATGTAAATTTTACGGCTATGTTATTATATGCTGTAGTTAACCAACAAGAAGAGTCTATTAAAAACGTAGCTTTTAAGTTTGTGGACGACAAAAATTTAATGCAAGCGTTGGTGCGTTCTATTGAGGGTTCGGTTAGAGCATTTGTGGCTACTAAAAAGCAATCAGAAGTATTATCGTTAAGACGAGACATCGTGGAAGCGGTTAAAGAACAACTGGATGTTATGTTAGAAGAGTGGGGTTATCACTTAATTGATTTACAATTAAACGATATTACCTTTGATGAAGAAGTAATGCGTTCGATGGCAAAAGTTGTAGCTAGTAATAACTTAAAAGCAGCTGCCGAAAATGAAGGTCAGGCTTTATTAATTACTCGTACTAAAGCGGCCGAAGCTGAAGGTAATTTTATTAAAATTTCAGCTCAGGCCGAAAAAGACGCTTCTCAATTAAAAGGGGAAGGTATTGCTTTATTCCGTCAGGAAGTAGCTAAGGGTATGGCTGGCGCTGCTAAAGAAATGGAAGAGGCAAAATTAGACTCTTCGTTAATTTTATTTAGTATGTGGACAGAAGCTGTTAAAAACTTTGCTCAAGAAGGAAAAGGCAATGTTATTTTCTTAGATGGTAGTGTTGAAGGCATGGATAAAACCATGAAACAGATGATGGCTTTGAATCAAATGGATATTAATCCAAAAAAATAACAGATTTGACGATTATATTTGAAAAATATTGACTTTTTAAATTCAATATATTATCTTTAATAAATCTAAATTAACACAAACACAAAATAAGTACCAACTAAATAAAATAACACATGAAAAAAAATCTATTCACACTACTAGGAGTTGCATTTTTGGGCTATAGCTCAATGGCTCAAGATGGCTTAAAGTTGCATCCATGCGCAACGTATGAAGCTATGGAAGAAGGTTTTAAGGCCGATCCTGCTTTAAAAGCGAGATATGAAGCATCTCAAGCCCAATTTGAATT
This sequence comes from Bacteroidota bacterium, assembly GCA_016711805.1. Lineage (GTDB taxonomy): Bacteria > Bacteroidota > Bacteroidia > B-17B0 > Aurantibacillaceae > UBA4416. The sequence continues at coordinate 26,127 of JADJSH010000039.1, read as the reverse complement.
GGAGTACGCGGCAGAAATGAACCGAGTAAATTCAGCAGCGAAAGTAGCGGTGCCTGTTTATACAATTCCTGTTGTATTTCACGTGATGGGTAATTTGAATGTTACCGACCAAGCATTCGCTACGTTAATGACGTATGTAAATAATGATTATGCTAAAACTGGAGCAGATGTCAGTTCAATTAATCCTAGTTTCGCATCTTTATATGTAGATTCAGAAATTAGATTTGAATTGGCAAAAAAAGATCCAAATGGAAATTGTACGAATGGTATCATTCGTCACGATAATGATAATCCAACTTGGAGTCAAACAAGTCCTGCTTATAACTATTCTGGAACAGGAACGAATCGTTGGCCAACAAACAAATATTTAAATATTTACATTGTTGAATGTATTTCTAGTGCAACTATGCCTTGTCCTCCTACTGGAGCTTATATTGGAGGTTATACTTACTTACCAGGTGGAACTCCATATACAGCTAATGGTAACATGGGTGACGCTATCGTAATGTTAAGAAATCAAGTGAATGTATCTGGACCTTCAGATGCTCGTACTATCAGCCATGAAATTGGTCACTGGTTAAATTTAGCTCATACCTTTGGTTCATCTAATAACCCAAAATTTGACCCGTCAAATATGCCAACTACTACATTTGCATGTAGTACGGATAACGTAGCAGACACACCTCCTACAGGTGGTTATTTTTCTATTTGTACTCCTAGTTCATTAGATTGTTCTTCTCCAAATATTGAAAATATTATGGATTATGCTTCTTGCCCTAAAATGTTTACTCAAGGACAAATTACAAGAATGAGAACTGCATTAACTAGCGCAACTGGTGGAAGAAATAATTTATGGTCAGCTACCAATTTATTAGCAACAGGAATTACACCTGGTTATACTTGTATGCCAGTTGCTGATTTTGAATCTAATAAGAGAGCAGTATGTGCTGGGAATTCATTTACTTACACAAGCTTAAGCCAAATTGGTTCTTCTGGTGGAAGTGTAACTTGGTCTTTTCAAGGCGGTACACCTGCAACATCTACAGCAACATCTCAAGCGGTTACTTATTCTACTCCAGGAACGTATTCAGTTGGTTTAGTAGCTACTAATCCTTCTGGTACAAATACAAAAACAGTAACATCTTATGTAACTGTAGTTAATGGTCTTGGTGGAGTTCTTGTGCCTAATACAAATGATTTTGAAGGTGCAACTTTACCTTCAAGTATTACTGTAACAAATTCAAATGCAGGTTCTCCAACATGGATTCAAAATACTGCAGTTGGTGCAAACTCAACAGCTAAGAGTATTTGGATTAATAATGCTTCTTCATCTAGTACACCAGGACACGTGGATATTTTTGAAACACCTGTTTACGATTTCTCAACAACTAACAATATTAGTTTGTCTTACTATTATGCTTATGCAAAACGTTTATCAACGCAAGCAGATACATTCAAAATTCAATATTCATTAGATTGTGGTGGTACTTGGGTAAATGTTTTAGGAACTCCTACAACAGCTCAAATGGCAACAGCTTCTGGTAGTGTTACTACTACGGCATTTGTTCCAACTGCTTCAAAATGGATTTTAAAAACACATGTTCCAGCATTATTTACTGCCTTAAATAACAAGCCTAGCGTAAAATTACGTTTTGTATTTACTAGTGATAAAGTAGTTGGAAGATCAAATAATATTTACATCGATCAAATTAATTTATCGGGAACTGTTCTTACAACAGGAATTTCTGAAATTGAAAAATCAATGGAATTAGTTATTTATCCTAATCCTACGGCTTCAACCGCTAATGTTGATTTTAATTTAGAGCCTAATAAATCGGTTAAAATTAATTTAGTAGATATCATGGGCAGGGTATTAGAAGAAACGACAAAAACAGCTAATAACGATGGTCGTATTTCTCATACTATCAATCAACGTGGTAACTTAGCGTCAGGTATTTATTTCGTAAATATTGATGTGGATAACCAACGTATTTCTAAAAAAGTAATTATTGAGTAATTAGTTTTAAATTATATGAAAGCCTCCCAATATTTTGGGAGGCTTTTTTTATGCCCTTCGACTCCGCTCGAAGTGACATGCTCAGGGTGACATAATTTTTACTGATATTTATCAACTAATTTTCAACACCATAGCAAGTTTCAACAAAAAATGTAAATATTTGTTATGTACTTAATAAAAACAAAAGATATGTCTGAAGAGATAGAAAGAACAGAAAGAGAAGATTTATTTTCTAAAGCCGTAAAAGCTGGAAAACGCACGTATTTTTTTGACGTGAAATCGACAAGAGGAAACGATTACTACTTAACTATTACTGAGAGTAAAAAACGTTTTGGTACTGATGGTAAGTTTACTTACGAGAAACACAAAATCTTTTTATACAAAGAGGATTTTGAGAAATTCATGGAAGGTTTAAACGAATCGATTGAAGTGATTAAAGAAAATGCCCCTCCAATTGTGGAAAGAGAAGCGTATTCCGACAGAGAATCTTCTTACTCAGATAAGGGAACATCTTCATCAAATGATGAGGTGAACTTTGATGATTTAGGGAAATAATTTCTTGTCACTTATATACTATTTAGCAGTTATGTAACGTTGTTATATAACTGCTTTTTTATTTATAGCGTTCTTTTGGTTACCAATCCGTGTTATACTTACTAAACCTTATTTTATGGAAACTCAATTATTTTATCCGCACTTACAGTGGAACTCAGCAAAGAAATTTTTATTACGCTTCGCTATTATTTTTTTAGGATTGCTAATTATGCCAATCTTATCTCTTGTTGGCGAAGATTTTTATCCATGGGTGGGTTCAGCCATTTTACAATTAGAAAAACCAATTACTGTATTTCCTAATGGTAGTGGCGACACAACGTATAATTACGTGGAAGTATTAACTTGTATTGTATTGGGTTTTTTAGGTGCTAGCATTTGGTCTATCTTTAATAAAAAAGAAAACAACTATGATACCTTAATGCACTGGTTCCTTATTTTTTGTAGGTATTATGTGGCAGCTTCATTAATTGGATATGGTTATGCAAAAATATTTTATAGCCAATTTCAGCCCCCAACCTTATGGAAATTAGTTCAGCCACTTGGAGAATCATCACCTATGGGCTTAGCATGGACTTTTATTGGTTTCTCAAAATCTTATACCGTGTTTTCTGGCTATGCCGAATTTATTGGAGGTATTTTATTGTTACTCAGAAGAACGTCGGCTCTTGGTGCATTAATTGGTTTTGTGGTGATGTTTAATGTGATGTTAATGAACTTCTGTTATGATATTCCTGTAAAATTATATTCCACACAATTAGTAGTATTGTGCATCATTATCCTCTATTTTATGGGGCATAATTTAAAATTAGCACTACTTAGAAACAGAGCTACAACTCCAGCTGAGTACAAATCGCTTTTCTCTAAAAAATGGTTAAAGATATCTCGCATTGTAATAAAAAGTGTCATGATTTTTTATGCCATTATTTGGAGTGGTTATGAAACATACGAAATGACTAAAGAGTATGGCGCCGATGCTCCTAAAACAGCCTTATACGGTATTCATAAACCAACGCAGTTGATAAAAAATGGCGACACGCTACGAACATATTCCGACTCTGCGGAATGGAAATATTTAGTAGTTGAGTATGAAGGAATGGCTTCCGTACGACAATTAAACGACAGAAGTTACCGTTTGATTTTTAATGTAGATACCATTAAAAAAATGGTGACTACTAATCTGCAAACAGATACAACGCATAGTTACGAATTGGCTTATAAGCAATTGAACGATACCACGCTTAATTTAAAAGGTATTTTTATGAAGGACACGATTGATTTTACCTTTCATACCGTAAATACAAAATCGTTTCGATTAATGAATCGAGGCTTTCATTGGGTGAATGAGTACCCGTTTAATAGGTAGTATTATAAGGTTTTGGGCGTGTCCCTTTGGGTCGGATCAGGCTTTCAGTATTCGTTTTTTTTAATTGCTTGGGCGCGTTCCTGCAAAGAGGCAGCAGGAACCAGGCTGTCGCTGCAATCTTTGCTGCACTTCGACTTCGCTCAGTTTCCAGCAAAGGATTTGCGCTTGCATCCTTCGCGCGTAATGTTGCGTTAAGGATTGCAGTGAAAATCCTTTTTTATGAGGGACGAATAAAAAAGATTGCAACGAAAAGCCTGACCCGACTAGAAGGAGGGTAACGCCCAAAAGTTTAAATAGAGTATTCTTGCATTTATTCAAAAACTTTTTGCCGTTTTATACCCTAAAAAAGGTAATTTATTCCTAAATTCGTAACGCAAAAACTAAACAATTCACTAATTCTATAAATCTCTAACTATCCTTTACTATGGCATTTGACATTGAAATGATTAAGAAGGTTTACGCTAACATGCCTGCACGCATTGAAGCAGCTCGTAAAACCTTAGGTCGCCCATTAACTTTAGCAGAAAAAATCTTGTATTCGCATTTAGATGCTGATATGAAATTAACAGATTACCCTCGTGGTGCTTCTTACGTTGATTTTAATCCTGATAGAGTTGCTATGCAAGATGCAACAGCGCAAATGGCTTTATTGCAATTTATGCAAGCTGGTCGCCCAACAGTAGCTGTGCCTTCTTCAGTTCACTGCGATCACTTAATTCAAGCAAAAGCTGGTGCTGCAACAGATTTAGATAGAGCAAAACACGAAAGCGAAGAAGTTTTTGATTTCTTAGCTTCTGTATCTAATAAATACGGTATCGGTTTCTGGAAACCAGGTGCTGGTATTATTCACCAAATTGTATTAGAAAACTACGCGTTCCCTGGTGGAATGATGATTGGTACAGATTCGCACACAGTAAACGCTGGTGGTTTAGGTATGATTGCTATTGGTGTTGGTGGAGCAGATGCTTGCGACGTAATGGCTGGTTTACCTTGGGAACTAAAAATGCCAAAATTAATTGGTATTAAATTAACTGGTAAATTAAACGGATGGGCAAGTGCTAAAGACGTAATTTTAAAAGTAGCTGGTATTTTAACTGTAAAAGGTGGTACTGATAAAGTAGTTGAATATTTTGGTGAAGGTGCTATTAGTTTATCTTGTACTGGTAAAGGAACTATTTGTAACATGGGTGCTGAAATTGGAGCAACCACTTCTACATTTGGTTATGATGAAAGTATGAGCCGTTACTTAACTGCAACTGGTCGTGCTGATGTAGCTGCTTTAGCAGATGGTATTAAAGAACATTTAACAGGTGATGCAGAAGTATATGCAAACCCTTCTAAATATTTTGATGAAGTTATTGAAATTAACTTATCTGAATTAGAGCCGTATGTAAACGGACCTTTTACTCCAGATTTAGCAACTCCTATTTCTCAATTAAAAGCAGCTGCTGAAAAAAATGGCTGGCCTTTAAAAATTGAAGCAGGTTTAATTGGTTCTTGTACTAACTCTTCTTACGAAGATATTTCTCGTGCGGTATCATTAGCAAAACAAGTTTCTGCAAAAGGATTAAAATCTAAAGCAGAGTTTATGATCAATCCAGGTTCTGAGCAAATTCGTTACACGATTGAGCGTGACGGTTTCTTAGATGTGTTTGCTCAAGTTGGTGCTACAGTATTTACTAACGCTTGCGGACCTTGTATTGGTATGTGGGATAGAGTAGGTGCTGAGAAACAAGAAAAAAATACCATCATCCATTCTTTCAACCGTAACTTTGCTAAACGTGCGGATGGAAATCCAAATACTTACGCATTTGTTGCGTCTCCTGAAATTGTAGCAGCAATGGCTATTGCAGGTGATTTAAGTTTCAATCCTTTAAAAGATACATTAACTAACGATAAAGGTGAGCAAGTTAAATTAGATGAACCAACTGGTTACGAATTACCTCCAAATGGTTTTGCTGTAGAAGATGCAGGATACCAAGCTCCAGCAGCTGATGGAAGTAAAGTACAAGTTTTAGTTAACCCAACTTCTAAACGTTTACAATTATTAGATCCATTTGCAGCATGGACAGGTGTTGACTTTAAAGGCTTAAAATTATTAATTAAAGCAAAAGGTAAGTGTACAACCGATCATATTTCTATGGCTGGACCATGGTTAAAATTCCGTGGCCACTTGGATAACATTTCTAACAACATGTTAATTGGTGCAGTAAATGCATTTAATGATAAAACTGATAACGTAAAAAACCAAATTACTGGAACTTACGAAGGTGTGCCTGTAGTACAACGTGCTTACAAAGCTCAAAACATTGGGTCGATTGTAGTGGGTGATGAAAACTATGGTGAAGGTTCATCTCGTGAGCATGCAGCGATGGAGCCTCGTCATTTAGGGGTTAAAGTTGTATTAGTAAAATCATTTGCTCGTATTCACGAAACAAACTTAAAGAAACAAGGAATGTTAGGAATTACTTTTGCTAACAATGCTGATTACGATAAAATTAAAGAAGACGATACAATTGATGTATTAGGTTTAACAACATTTACACCTGGACAACAATTAACGATTGCTTTAAACCATTCAGATGGTACTAAAGAAGAATTTAAAGTAAACCATAGCTATAACGCTCAACAAATTGAGTGGTTTAAAGCTGGTGGCGCTTTAAATATTATTCGTGCTTCTGTTAAGGCGTAGTTCGAAGATTGTCACCCTGAGCGGAGTCGAAGGGCGTTCTATATAAATATAAAATCCCCCTGTTGTTTAACAGGGGGATTTTTGTTTTAAAGATGTTTATGGAATATTTGGCCCTAATTCAACAATTAAGCTAGGAATACTGATGTAGAATTAACGATAGTTTGAGAGAAAATATAGGATTAAATACTTCTGTAAAGGATAACAAGAGAATTTGTTTATATGTATGTTAAATATTTATTAACTATTTGGCTTTTGCTATATTTCATAGCATAGACAGTTTAAAATATTATTTACTTTCATTGTATGAAACATGTATATCTTGATTGGAATGTTTTCGATAAAATTGAAAAAATCCAAGAACTGGAGGACTCCGATAAGAAGATATTTTCTAAAATCGAACAACTTATAATCGACAAACAAATAATTTGTCCATATTCAAATGCGCACATCAATGATTTGTTGAGAGGGTATTACAAAAATCCAGAATTTATTCCAGCGCATTTAGATACCTTAAAAAAATGACTAACAATTTATGCATTGTTCAGTATTGGGGTAAAAATGAATTAACGTGGCACTATAGAGAAGTGGAAGAGTTTTTCAACTCTTGTATAAAAGACAATGAGGGTGCTTTTCGTTCATTTAAAGATTTGGCTATTGATGACTTTGGGCTGATGAAGCTACAATTCGAAATATTAAAATTAACACCTGTTGATTCTAATTTTAAAGAAGCCTATAAAAATAATTCCATTTTCAATGTAATGTTTCCAAGAACAAAAACGGAAATGAATCAATATGCTATGTGTGAAGATTTGTTTGACTTTTACCAAAATATGAATAAAGACTATTCTCTTTATAAAAGTTTAAGAACGTACGTTAATCAAACCAAAGCAAAAGTAAAAAGTGAAGCCAATAAATTGACAAAACTTGAAAAGAGGTTGTAAATCCTCCTAGTTACTTAAATTTTGATGATCTATGGGAGAGGTATACACCCAAAACAAAAACATATGAAAATCCTAAATTTCAAAGATTGACGGATACATATTTTAAAATTGATTTCAAAGGTTATAAATCTGACGCAAAATTTTCAAACATGATAGATGATTCATTGCATGTATCATATGCAGCTCATTGTGACTATTTTATAACAATAGATGACAAATGTCATTATAAAGCTGCGGAGACTTATCATAAACTAGGATTTGAAACAAAAGCAATGAAGCCAGATGAGTTTGTTAACAATCTTGATTTATTGTTAAAGTAGAAATAAATTGTAAAACGCAATATTAAAATTTACATTATGACAGAGATAGGAATTTATTGGACAGCGACTGTAACTATTTTGAGTATTGCATTTCCAATACTATTTCAAATATATTCACGCCTAGATGAGAAATATGAATCCGATCATATTGTCGAATTATTTAATACAGAGCCTGCAAAAAGGTGCTTTAACATTTCACTTTTTGTATCGTTAATCGCATGTGTAGTTTTATCATTAAACATACCCCCGCTGTTTCATACTGATTATCTAATTATTGATAAAATAATAGGCAATTCAGCTTCTATATTAATAGTAGTAAGTGTTATAGTAATGGTAATATGCTTTTTCTGGTACGTAAAAATAATGCGCATATATAATATGCCCTCTAAACTAATTTTAAGACTTATAAATGATCACAATGAATCTGTTGATGATACAAAATACTTTAAGGCTTTAGTTGATATATTACTTCATTCTATAAAGCGACAAAATACAACTAATAGGACTACTCTTTCCAGATTTTTCTATATGGCATTTCAGAAAGAACGACAAAAGTTTGTTGATGAACCGATTGAATATCCTGCTGCATACTATGAATTAATAAACAAATCAATGGAGGAATTGGCTTTAAATAAACATAGACGAGATTATGCGCTCGAACATAGGGTCTCTGGCAGTATTTGGCTTTTAGGTGAAATGAAAAGCGGTGAAATATCCGAAAGGACTTACTATTATCTTTGGCAAAATATGTTATTAGCTATTCAATATGATAATGATGATTTGATTTTGAATCATTGGCAAACTGCCCATCAGCATATTAGTTTTGGCCTTGGTAGAATATCACCTGAACATATAGTTGAAAATAATGAAGTCTTAATAACTAACAAGACTCAGGTTGAAAAAAGAAATACTGAAAGAGCAAGATTTTTAAAATTTCATTATGCACTTGGCGGTTTGTTAATGTATTATAAGAAGTATGATTGTATTAGACGTTGCATGACTTACACAACAAGTTCTCCACCCGATTATTATTTGTTACCTAATTCTATGTATGAAATATTTATGTTTTATGCTAAAGTAATTGATCCATATGGATACTCGAATTTTTGGTGTTTTTTCGGAATGTCATTTCCCAGGAGTTGATGGCATGAACTCAGACTCCATGAAACAAAAATGGGTAATTAGATATCTCTCTATTTTATTTTTAAGGCAATATAAAATAAAACCCTATTTAACAACGATGCGTCCATTAGCAGTTCCAGATATTAAACTCGAACAGTCTGAAATGAGGCAGTTAATAGAAACAATGGATTTTTTTAAACAACAACTTGTTGAAACGCTAGCTGATGATTTAATCTTAAAAAAACTGAATTTAGATTTTATTACGCCAGAAGGATGTAAATTGTCTGGTATACCATATCCTGTAGATTTAGTCGATCAAATTACAACACATTTTAAAAAGTCATATGAAAACAAAGCAATTAATGCAGAGCCTGATTCTGAGAAAGTTCAACAATTCTATGATTCATCTACTGCTATATTAGAAGAAGCTATAGATAGTTATTCGGAAATTAATAATTCTATTGAAGATGCCAATGCTGATAAATGGTACATCAATGGCATTAAAATGTTATATAGCAAAGACGCTTTTGTGAAGAATCCAGAAGCTTCCTATCATGAATGGGAATCTTTTGCTGGTAGAAACGGTTCAATCCTAATTAAAGAAGGCATTGCCTCTACTTTTTCTTATAAAACATCAATAACCTATATAATAAAGTATGAGCAAATTTTTAAAGCTATTGACCAATTAAAAATCAATAGCGATTATGTTTTAATATGTTTCGGTATTAATATTGAGAATCTTCAAAGACAGTATCCCGTCAATGGTCTATCATTATCATCATATAATGGTGTATCAATTTATGAATTTGAATCTTATGGGGCAATAAAATCTGCCATTTTTGTATTAAAGAAAGAAGATCTACCAGAAATTTCTACAAAGGAGTTGTCAGGGGAGGTAGTAGCAGAATACTCGTTGGAAAATAGAGGTAAACGTCACAAAATATATTCATCTGTATTAAATCTAAATACCGCAGCAGATTCAGTGAAGCAAGATCTCAAAATTGACGAAGGTGACATTGGAAAATCAGTTATTCTTAATTTGATGTTCGCGTTGGAGGTTAAATGGAAAAGGATGATGAATGTTATACAATTAATTACCTATTCCACTTATGAGCAGAATGGAATATTGAATGAACTTAGTGATATAAAGGCTATTGTTGAGACAAAAAAGATAGAAGATGAATGATAATTATAATACAAACAAATATAACAGCTCCGCTCTACTGCATTTGTAATGCTTCGGCACTAAATTAAAATATGAAAATCAAGATTGTACTTACTGTCTTATTAATTGCAGGTTGTTTTTGGGCTGGGATTCATTATGCCGAGAAACGACAAAAGGATAAGCATGAGTTGTATGATTTAAAAGAAAAGTATAAGAATAACTACGATTCCATTTATCTCTCGGATTTGCAAGTTTATTATGAGGATCGACCAATTCAATTAACCGATTCTTATAGTAATTTGATGAAGGTTTTTGGCGCGTGTACAGACAGCTCTATATATAGACTCAGTTTTTCTATGATCAATCATATGCCTTTAACGTTAGATAAAATAGACAGTAACTCCTATTCCTTGTCCAGTATTTATTTATACGATAATACTGGCTTCCGGATTAACTTAGCTAAAGAAAACATAACCATCGAAGCTTATCAGAAATATGATGATTATGCCAACAAGTATCTAAAATCTTATATTCACTCAAAGCAGCCACCTAAAAGCAGAAGATTAGAGACTCATATGAGGTCATTTGTTATATGTAATAAAGATACATTATCTAATATTGAAGCTATATCTCTAATGTTTTCTCACGGACAAGTAATGCAATTAACTATCCTCAATAAAGGAAGGTTAAGTTTAGTTCCCGATTTGTAATTAAATAATACAATAAACTTATTGTATTATTTTTTTTAGTAAAGTAATAGTTGTAATATAGTTACGCGTAAAATTTAAATGCATAATCATGAAAAAAAGTTTATTAATATTTGTGCTAGTAGTTTCTTTTAATTTTTTGAATGCACAAAGTTGGATTTGGGCTAAATCATCTTCAGGAACAGGTGGGGGAAGCAAGGCTCAATCAGGTTATGCTGCAACAACAGATAGTGTGGGTAATGTATATGCTGCAGGCTTTTTTAATACTAAAACAATTACATTTGGTAGTATAACATTAAACAATTCGGATAGTACATTTTATGATTTTTTTCTCGTTAAATACGATGGCAATGGAAATGTAATTTGGGCTCGAAGTGGGGGAGGAGCTCAAGGAAATGATGAAATTTACAATATAAAAACGGATAGAAACGGAAACATATATATTACTGGATTTTTTGAAAGTGCCGTCATGTCTATTGGCACATTTACTTTTGCTAATACAGCTAGCACAAAATCGTTTATCGCAAAATACGATTCCAACGGAAATGTATTATGGGTGAAAAAACCAATTGGATTCGGAAACGACCGCAGTGAGTCAATTGCCATTGATGCAGCAGGTAATTCCTACATTACAGGATATTATTCTGGTACCGTTAATTTTGGTACTGGCAACTTAACCAGTTCTGCTCTTTTTGATTTTTATTTAGTGAAGTATGATGTTAATGGAAATACAGTATGGTCAAAAAGTGGTAGCGGACCAAGCATGGAAGAGGGGATTTCAATTGAATGTGATATTCATGGGGATTTAATTGTTACAGGAAGATTTCAAGGTGACAGTGCTGTTTTTGATACGGAAACTTTGATAAGCAATAATCCAGGCTATAATCAACTATTTATCGTTAAATACGATGCAAATGGTAATATTATTTGGGCCAAACGGCCAATTTCACCAATTGTAACAACACACGCTCATGTTGGCTATGGTGTAACTAGCGACAAAACTGGTGCAATTTACGTAACCGGTGCATTACAAAGTCCAACCATGAGTTTTGGTGCTATTACACTCACAAATTCTTCTACTTCCGGCTTTTGGGATTTTTTTATTTTTAAATTTGATGGCAACGGAAACCCACTTTGGGGGCATCGAGCGGGATCAAGTGCGAGTGATGACAACGGGTATAATGCTTGCGTGGATATTTATGGAAATGTGACGGTTGTTGGAGCATACAGAGGAGGTTCTATCAGCTTTGGTTCAACTACATTAACTTATCCTTCTGGGCCAGGAAATGAACCAATGTTTATAGCTACCTATGATTCCACTGGAAATCCATTATATGCGTCGAAACTTTCTTTTGGTGGTAATAATCAAACAGCAGTTACTACAGATAAATTCGGTAATCTTTTTGTGGTAAGCGATTTTAAAGGGAATGCATTTTCTGTAGGAACTACGACTCTTTCATCCGTTTCCCAGCAGGGTAATATTTTCACAGCAAAATATTCGATACCTGTTACAACCGTTGATCTTAAATTAAATGAGAATAATGATATCATAAAAATTTTTCCAAACCCAACTAAAGGCAATTTAGAATTGAGCGGTTTTGGAAAGCAAACAATAGAAATTTATGATGTAAATGGTCAGGTTGTTTTTAGGAAAGAAATTTCAAACGATATAAATCATTTAGATGTTAGAAATTTGGCGAATGGAATTTACTTTATCTCTACTAAAAATTCTACGCAGTCTACATATCAAAAACTGATTATTGCCCATGATTAGAAACGGAGCGAAACCATTAGTTAAACAGTTGCATTTCTAAAGATTAAATTTATGAAGAGTTTATTCTGCCGCTTTCAATTGTTATGAAGGGATAAGCTTTACAAAAATATAAAAAACATGATTTTAAAACTCCTTCTCCTATTTAGCTTACTATTTAGTTTTTACTCCTGTCAGGTTTCAAGTAAACAGGATAGAGAAATTAGTACAAATATCAACGATATAAAAAATGATAGCATTAAAAAGTATCATTTTTTGGAGCCTATGTATCATGATCCCTTTTTTCCTAAACCATTGGTGGATGAAGGCAAAGACATTTTAATTAATTTATGTTTTAAAGATAGAAACACAACAACCAAAAACAAGCCAAGCGTTTTTAGTATTAACTCAGGAGGCAACCGAGGTTTTTAATCAATTAGATGCTCAGTTTATGAGTCAGGGTAGTGAACTAGAAACGGTGGCACGCGAAGCCATTGCGGTTGATATGGAATATATTGCTAAAACTTATGGCTTTAACGAAAACATTGAAACCTTGATTGAAAATAGGGAGTGGTAAGGTATTTTTAAATTACTTCCAGTTGGATTTATTTTCTTAAATACTTTTGAGAGGTATGATGAATAGTTTTTGAAAAAAAAAATAATTAGTACATTGTATCATCTAAATTTTATGAAAACCTATTTTTATTTGTTTGTTTTTTGTTTGCTTACATCATTTGGCGTTGGTCAAACAGACGTTGAACTGTCCACCAAAAAAGCAGCAGATTTTATGAGTGCCAATAAACCAAGAGAGGCCATTGCAATTTTATGACAAGGTGATAAAGTTATTCCCAAACGAATCGGCTGAAGCTTATTTTTTAGAGGGCTTGCCTATCAAAAGTTGAAATCGTTTGATACCGCTTATGCCGATTTTACGAATGCCATTAAAATAAATCCTAAATACGAGAAAGCGTATGTTGGTCGTGGCCAAATTTTTTCGGTTTATGGATTATATAAAAAAGCGGAATTAGAGTATGAAAAAGCAAAAGAACTAGACCCAACAGATATTTTTATTTACAATGATCTCGGTTACAATTACACACAACAGGGGTTTCATGCTGCCGCAATTGAATTATATGATAAATGCATAGCGCTAGCTCCAAAGTATGACACGGCTTATATTAATAAGGCCATTTCATTGTCGGGATTAGGTAAGCACGATGAGGCTATTAAAACACTGGATATTTTGATATCTTTTCAACCAAAGTATGGCATCGCTCATTATGAGAGAGCTGGCTATTATAAAGTATTAGGGAATAATGAAAAAGCATTGGAATGTTATACTATGGCTTTAAAATTGAATCCGGAGCACGCTGGTATGAGGGTTGTGTTGGCTAATTTTAAATATAAGATGAATGATATGAAAGGTGCGGAAGAAGATTATCGCTTAGCGATTAAGTATGATTCTACTTATATACCTGGATATAGTTCCTTCGCTAATTTTAAAATTAAAATGGGTAGTGCAGCGGAAGCTCTAACTTTATATAAATTAGCCGAAAAACACGACCCGAAAAACGTGGAGATACTAATGGCTTATGCTGAGCTTTTGGTCAATCAAAACAAAAGAGATGAAGCTTGCGAAATATATATAAAGGCAGAAAAGTTAGGTAGTGGTGCTGCTATTAGTAAACGTATCACTATATGTGGTAATTAGTAATTTATTCTAGCTATGCTACATTCTAATACTTTCTTCGCCGCTCCGCTGCATTTGTAATGCTGCGGCATCGTCATTGCGAGCGGACTTATTTTCTCTATGACGCAAGGCAACAACTTCATTCGTTAAAATACCCTAAATCAAATTGGTACTCATCGTTTATGATCTTGTAATTCCTATTTTCGTTTAAAAAAATAAATGATGAAAGTAAATGTTGTAAACCTATTTGTAGTGGCTTTAGTAGTTAAAGCTTCTTTATTATTCTCTCAAAATTCAAAACAAGAAATTGTTTACAATAGTCAATCTAAGAACATTAAACCTACGTTGTTTGCTGATTTGGGAGAAACCTGTACAACCCCCGATGGTATGGCACTAGATAGTAAAGGTCATTTATACCTAGCTATTACAAATCCAACGTCTTTCGAAAAAAACGGAGCTAAAATATTAACCTTTGATGAAAATGATAAACCGGTTATCTGGTTTAATGATCTTCCCTTGCATCCTGTTACCAAGCGCGTACATCCTATGGGAATGGAATTTGGACCGGATGGAAATTTGTATTTAATGGATAATCAAATTTTTGCAGAAAAAGCTAGTGAGTCGCGATTAATTAGAATAGTGGTTGAGAATGGTAAACCCAAAAAGGCAGAAGTGTTAGTATCTGGCTTTAATTTTGGTGAAGTGGTGAGATGGTATAAAAACAGAGTATATATTACGGATGCTTTAGGAGAGACTCAAAGGCTAAGTAACATTTTTAGTTTTACGCTGGAAGAGTTAAATAAAGGACCTATTAGTTTAACAAGAGAGCTTGTATCAAAACACTTGATTAGCGAATTTACTTTAAAAGAGAGTGCTTCTAAAAATACGATTGGTATTGATGGAATCGCTTTTGATAAATTGGGTAATTTATATGCCGGTAATTTTGGAGATGGAGTGATTACTAAAATTGAATTTGATAAAGAGGGTGCTGTGCTGTCAAAAAAAATAGTGTTTGATTCGGATCAATTAAAATGCTGCGACGGTTTTTTCTATGATAAAACAAGAAACTCTATATTCATCGCTAACTATGAAAATAACAGTGTTTTGCAATTGGATTTAACTACAAATACTATTACACCTATCTGGGAAAATGGGGATGCCAATGGTTCTGACGGTTTACTTGATAATCCTTGCGAAACTATTATTTATAAAGGGAAATTGATTGTTGTTAATTTTGATACTTTTCCGGGCGAAAAAAACAAAGAGGCAGATGCATTTCATACAATGTCTGTATTTAAATTATAAGCTAACTGTTTTCACAACCTCTTTACAACTACACTCACCAAGGTACTATATAACCCAACAGGTTTATCGGCAATCACATAAATAGCTTTGTAATACCATTCGTCAAAATTCTTATCTGCAGGTAAAAGAGTAGGGTCAATATAGGTGTTGCGGCTAAAGCGACCAATGGCAACAAAGCCTTGCCCATCGTTTCTGTTTACGTACAGCTCAATAGAGTCGGCATAGCCTCTGGTCCATTTAAGTTGTGGTTTACCCACATTGAGTTTAATAGTTAATTCAGGTTGCAGTTCAAACGCTTTTACATTTTCTTGCGCAGAAATAATCCCCAAGTCGTGCCCGATATTGAAATTATAACTTGGCGTTACTTTAATACGGCTTGCCAGTTTGGTAACACGGTCAAAAATACCTTCGGGTACAGCAGGCGGTGGTGCAGGGGCGGGGGCAATTAAAGGAATAGTACCCAAATGTTGTTGCCCAACTGCATGCTTCATCATGTTTTTATAACCCGTTAAATTTAGAATGCTTTGACGGTATTGTTCCAGTACATTTACCACATACTGATAAGCCGCATTATCTTTTTGCAGGTTACTCAATTCATTAGTGCTTACTCCTAAAAGAGTTGCATAGGTATTTAACTTAATGGTAAAGTTATTTAACCAAATAGCTTTACCCGCGTCGGTGCTTGGGAGGTATTTTGCTTCTGCCATGATTTCTATTTTTTGTTTCTATTGTAGCTTCTCGACTACGCTCGAAGTGACAATGATAACTTTCCAAGCCTTGTGCCAAGCATCTTTAAAAAACGTTAAACGCAAGGGAGTAGGGTATTTCCATGTGTGGAGTTACCCAACTCCACGCGTGGAGTAGCCAAACTCCGCATATTGATATGTGTATTTCCATCACTGGATATGGCAATGTCTTTGTATTGATAAGACTAACTTCAGATATGGATGTGATTAAAACCACAGATGGGTAGCAAAATATCCATATCTGGTAAATGACAATTCCACAAATGTTTATGGCATATGCCACAGATGGATAAGATGACATCCCTTTATGGATAAGGATAAAACCATTTGTGGTTGTATTAATATCCATAATTAATGTTGTGGTAGTTATCTACTCATTACAACTCCTGCTCCGCTGCTCCCGATAGCTATCGAGATGTAAATCTGCGTTAATCATAACGACCTATTCATTGCAATTAAGTTAAAACTGTTTCGTTTTTATTTTACCAGTTACTAGTCCACTTTAATAATTTTTCTAACTGTTTGGCTTTTATCTGTAAAAATCACTTTCAAGAAATAGATTCCCGCCGAATTATTCGACAGATTGATGGTGGATTTATTGTTCAAGGAAAACAAATGCTCGCCTCTTAAGGTATATATCTGTAATTCTAGTATGGTTTTCGAAGTTTGAACATGAAAGATATTATGACTAGGGTTTGGAAAAATGGTTAAGTCATCCGATGTCTCTGATAAGGATTCTACACCTACTGGATTTGAAAGAATGTATGGAATTTGATAAGATGCAACTCCTAGTGAGTTAAAATACTGACCCGCATGTGTAAATGCTCCTGTTATAAAAAGTGTATTATTGAATGATGTTATGCTGTTGATAGCTGGGATGTTACCACTTTTTAGGCCATATTCTTGTAAATGAGAAAACTTATCCGTTATATAATTATAACGTACAATAGCCCATGCAGAGTCACATTTTATATTAGCACTAGCACACCATTTGTTTTTAATACGTCGATTTCCGCCTAAATACACAATACTATCACTTTCTACATAACTGGTATTGAAATTATTTATAACAATTCCTTGTGTTTCAAAGTCAGTAAATGGAGTAAAGACCAAGTT
This sequence comes from Bacteroidota bacterium, assembly GCA_016711805.1. Classification (GTDB taxonomy): domain Bacteria; phylum Bacteroidota; class Bacteroidia; order B-17B0; family Aurantibacillaceae; genus UBA4416. Next base: position 8,638 of record JADJSH010000039.1, on the reverse strand, counting down.
GCCGCGATTAAAATATCCAGCACCTGCATTTACAGTTTGTTGTACTCCCAATGTGTTTTTATATTTTGTGAAATAACCCGTTACAAATATTTTGTTTTTATAAATTTGGATATCGTTTATTTCTCCTGAGTTATTAGATGGATCACAACTGGCACTTGATTGTACTAAGAACTGACCTAAATGTATCCACTGTTTAGTGCTTATTTTATAGGCTGCAAAATTTAGCGAAACACTGGAGCTACTGATGCAAAATGTTCCTCCAACCCATAGTGTGTCATGTGTTAATTCGAGTGCCTTAATTTGACCATTAAAAGGCGCTTTCGAAACCGAATCCCAGCCTATACCATTAAAATAAGCCAGATTCTTTAAACTATTTTGGTTATTGATGGTAAAATTACCTCCAATAAAAAAGCCATTTCCATATAGCGCAATATCATTTATTTCATCCCAATAACCAAAATTGGTTGTTGAAGGAAATAAACGACTCCATGTTTTTGTAACTTTATTCCAGCATGCTCCCATGGTGTATGTAGTAGGTGCACTTTGATTACTCCCAACAGCATATAACGTGTCGTTTTTGGTGATCATATTTTTTACCTGGAAACTTTTCCATGTGCTTAATGAATCCCATTGATTAGTGAATTTATTAAAACGTACAATGCCTCTATTTTTAATGGTTCCCGCAGAACATTCTGATTTAGAGTTGTTAGCAACATATACATGGGTTGCATCTTCTGTTATTTTACCGTAAGTTATAAAAGAATTAGCAACGTCTTGCGACATGCCGTTCCCGAATGATTTAAAGTTTAGACTAGTACCATTATATCTTATTGGACCATTAATTGGCATCGTATTACTTTTTGAAATAATTAGTTCATTTTGATATACAAATAAATTCGTTTTGTCATAACTTACCTGATTTCTAGCATTAAATGAAATGGGCAGTAATTGCCATTGATTTGCAGAAAACTGGGCAACATAATAATTGCCTCCATTATAATTAGCAACTGTTCCTATTTTATAACCGCAGTATAGCTTGTTTTTATATAATTGAATACTATTGAGGTTATATGGTCCGTTAGCCCATGAATAATTATCGAATGATTTAAAAAATGGAATGGTATCCCATGTATTGGCGGTAGAATTCCATTTCATGACGCAACTAAACAAGTTGTTAGTTGTGCTATATAAGTTGGTATTATTTGCATTTGTCATATTGCCCCCCACATATATGTCATCTACATTTAATGTATCGTTTATGGCACACTTAATCTCTGCTTGACTAGTTGCATTTTGATAATAAAATGTCACACCATTATTCATACTTTGCCAATTACTGCCATTCCATAATGCAACGCTGTTTAAAATGGTTGAACCAGCTCTGTAAAAACTTCCGCCCACAAATAACTTATTGTTTACATTTTTTAGAACATTGATTTTAGGAGTGGTGAAAGGTGTTTGATTAAATAATTTGCCCGGTAATGAATCATATATTCCTGTTAAGTAATTATAAGAGCAGATGCTTTCAAAATTATTGCTATTTATCTGAGAAAATTCGCCACCTAAGTATATTTTATTTCCTATTCTTTCCAACGAATAAATTAGCCCAAATGGATTTCCCCCTGCTACGCCAAGATTAGTCCATGTGTTTGTCAACACATTTAACTTAACAAAATCACATGGTACGTTATTAATCGTCATTTTTCCGCACAAGAATAATAAACTATCATCTACCAATCTCATATCAAATATTTTAAGTACTAGAACATTGTTGGATTGAATGCTCACGGTTTGTTCTGTCGTTTTATTATAATAGTATATAGCTGAATAGTAATACACATTAGTGTAATCTCTGCAAACAGCCATATATAAATTGCCCGAACTGTTTTCTGCAATCGCCGTAACTTCACCATAACTTATATTATCAAATTTGTTTGACCATGCACTTGTTTGTGCTTTGGAAAGATTACTGATAATTATAAAAAAATGAGTAAGAGGAATAATTTGGTTAAATGTTTCATGCATTGAAAATACAAAAAATATGTTCACGTCAATAATTTGTCAGCGAATTTGAGATTAGTGCCACTTGAAAACACATCTCTGTATTAGTTAATCTAGTAAGCGTAATTTTATGATATTTGAATTATATATGAGTTTGATTTAGAGTGAAGTTTGTTTCAAAATTTTATCTTTGTTTTATCAGTTTATAAAAATGATGATTCTTGGATTTAATATAATGGATAATGTAATGCCAGTAATAGTACTTGTAGCAGTAGTTACTATTGCGTTTCTGTACATTCGAAAAGATCATAATGCCGAGAATAAAGAACATTTAAAGAATTTGGAAGATGAATATTTATATGATCCCGAAACTGGCGAAAAATTTACGCTTGAAGAGGTAGAATCAAAAGGTTTTCCTCCATCCAATCCTAACAGAATTAAAACAGATGAAGAAATAGAAAGGTACTTTATTGAAGAAGGGGCTGATGTTGAATTTGCTAAAAATTATCTTCGAAAAAGAGGGTATAAAGTGTTAGAGTCAGAATCAGAAGAAGAAGTATCGAGATTTGAAAACATAAGTTGGTGGGAAAGCTACGAAGGAGTTTATGCAGATACGATCTTTAAAATTAACGAAAAGAGCTATTTATATTTTGTTCAAGTTACCTATTCATCGATTGGATTTAAAGGAAGACGTGATTCTGTATCTGAAATACAACTCATGCTTTGGTTAAGAAATCCGTTAAGCGGATCATTAGAATATTTGAAGTCGATTAAAGACATTGATTATATTCAAAATGGTAACGACTATTTTTTTAAATTAAGTAAAATTGCTAACCTCGAAGGCGTTAAACAATTACTTAATCAGGAGTAGTGGTAATTCTACTCTGTGGCATATTTCTACGAAGTCTATAAATATGAAAATCGTTTGAAAAATGACGGTAATATCAAAGAGTGATTTTTTTAATATATTTGTTGATGGCTATCATTCTTGATGTTCAATTATTTGTTTTATCGAACATTATCTATATATTTATACTTAAACCTTAATTTATATTAGTAAATACAACACTATGAAAAAAAGCCATTTGACCTTAGCATTCTTAATTATCATATTTTCTATGAAATCATTTGCTCAACAAGCAAGTTTAACAATTGAGAATAAATCAAATCGTATGCTTACTGTTAAAGTGATGAAGGGTAATGAGCGAAAAAATGTGTTGTTTAAAACGGATAGTGTTGCTCCAAAATCTAAGCAAGTAGTTTATTTTACCGAAACAGGTTTTTACTTTACAAAATGCCAAGCGGTGTTGTATAGTAAGGAAGATCCTAAAATGAATGATACCTTGTTTAGTAAAGAAAGACCTTTTCAAGTGATATCTGATCCCAAAAGAGGCTATAGTAATATTACTATGAAGTATGTGATTAAAGAATCTAAAAAGTCTGAACCAGATAATGCTGTTCCAATTACTCGTAAAGAGTATGCTCAGTAATAAATTTTGATACTAACTAAAAAGTTGTAACTTTAATTAAGCATTTGTGTTTTATATATCACAAATTTAATGGTATCAACATGAAAAAACTTTTACTATCTATTTTCGTATTTACGATTTGCGCTTTAAAAGCACAAAATTATACCCAAGGCATTCCTGTAGATACGGTTATTTATTCAGGTACCTATTCGTTCCCGGGCAATTCATGCCCGAGTATGACTTTTGCAGAGATTGAGTTAGATCCAGCTTTACATAATTATGTAAATGGCTTACAATTTATGATATTGGTGGATACCGTAACTATGGGACCACCTCCGCAGTTTAGTCCGGTGCATGCTGGCGATACTTTTTTATTAAATGCTGCAACGCCTTCTTATTTTACACCAGCTTCTGTTGTGTTCAATTTTAGGTTAAAATTAGTTGGTACGCCAACTACAGCTGGGCAAAATTTCTCTTGCAATTTAGATTTTATGCAATGTACTTGCAATTGTTATCACATGGATATTATACCATCTTTGACTAATACAACAGTGTGTACAGTTGGCGTGTCGAGTAAGGTGGATGAGTTAACTAAACAATCTTTAGTGCCGTACCCCAATCCTGTAATCAATTCATTGTTAGTATCTGGCATTAGCCAACAAACAATTATTAAATTATATAACAATTTTGGAGTTTTAGTGATGGAACAAATATCTAATTGCGATGTAACGCTAGAAATGGATTCGCTGCCGAATGGAATTTACACGCTAGTTGCATCATCAGATTTAGATAAGATAGGGGTAGTTAAAAAAAGTAGTGATAGCTAGATAATATTTGGCGGATTAGATATGAAAAGAATATTCGTATTGATATTTGTATGTGTTCAGTTAGCGTTATCATCTCAAACGCTTAAAATTTCTATTACAGGTCTTCGTAATAATTCAGGCTCCGTTATTTTAGGCTTTTATAATAATGACAAAGCATTTGCGGCAGAAACGCCATTGTTTACAAAAGTAGAATCTAAAGCAACTGCGATTAATCATGTGCTTACATTAAACTATGCAGGTATCAAACCAGGCACTTATGGTGTGGTGATGTTAGATGATGAAAACAATAATAACAAAATGGATTATGGATGGATTTTACCAGAAGAAGGTTATGGCTTTTCTAATTACACCCATTTTGGCTTAACCAAGCCTAAGGTGGCAAAATTTTCTTTTACCATTGCTCCAAGTGAAAACAAATCGGTAGAGATAAAAGTACAGTATTTGTAGTTTTATTAAAATATAGTTGAAGTAAGACTGTCAATAATCTCATATGAAATTTTTTTTTTACATAGTATTACTTTTTCCGTGTTTGTTGACTAGTCAAAATTTTAAACTAACAGATTCTGTTTTTCATAAAAATGACATGTTAAGGAGTTATCAAGTTATTTTTGAACTTGGTAAAGCAACTATTTTGTCAAAAAGTGAATTGTATTTGGATAGCGTTGCTAAATTCCTGTTGAAACATAAACAATTACAGGTAGAAGTTTCATGTCACAGTGATAGTAGAGTCTCACAAATATCATCTAGTTGTTTAACCTGCAAAAGAGCGAAATCTATAGCGGATTATTTAGTAACTAAAGGTGTGGAATCTGATAGAATACTATCAAAAGGCTATGGTTTTGCTAAATTATTAATTCAGGACAGTATCATTAATAAAACCAATGATAGTCTTTTAATCGAAAAACTCCATCAAAAAAATCGACGTACAGAATTTAGGGATTTTGATGACAAATGTTAATAATAAAAGACGAGATGAATTATTAGATAATCCATTTGATTTACAAAAGTTTAAAAAAATTAAAGGACAATCTAACAGTGGAGGAGCACCTAAAAATACATACTATTTTAAACCCGTAACCAAGGGTTTTTATTACCGTTTTATGATGTTTAAGCCCATGGCTGGCTATATTGGTGAAATTCCTAGCAATGATATTCATTATGAAGGTGGGCTAACCGTAATTACTTATAAACCTTTTGGTAAATATAGAAGCAGTTATTTTGATCCTACTGAAACTTTAATAGAAGTTGTAGCTATAATGAATGATCAAGACTTGCCTGAACTTGCTTTCGTTGGTCTAGATACAGCTGATATTAAAAAAAAATTGGGCGATGATTTTATACGAAAAGAAAATTGCTTTATCTATTATAAAGATAAAAATGTTCTAGTACTTAAAATTATAGGTAAAAAGGTAGAGTGGTTAAAATATACTCGGTTAAATTACATTATAAATAAAGACAATATAGTTCCTGATTTACTAACGAATTAATATTCATTAGCATATTTTCCCCTCCATTTATTTTTGATTTTATCCATTGATACTTTTTATATGGTTTATCTTAATATATTTCACAACATCTTTGTTTTAATTTTTACCTTGTTGTTTTAAATAACATGAAAATACTTTTAGTATCAATAACTCTATTTACATTTAGTTTTAAAATAGTAACTGCACAAACGGTTAAGCCTTTTTTGGCAGAAATTATTTCTCAATATCCAAGCGTAAGAGATGTTGCTATTTCAGCTAATGGCTCAGAAGTTTATTTTTCGGTTCAAGGCTATCAAGGCGAATTGTCAACGATTGTTACCGTTAACTCAAGTAACGGAATATACTCAAAGCCTCAAGTGGCTAGTTTTTCTGGCAAGTATCATGATTTGGAGCCTTTTTTATCTCCTGATGGTTTACGTTTATATTTTTCATCAGATAGACCATTGGATAACACCTCTAAAGAATTAAAAGATTATGATATTTGGTATGTAGAAAGAAAGACAGTAAAGGATGATTGGAGTATTGCCATTAATGTAGGTGCTCCAGTCAATACAAAAGACAATGAGTTTTATCCTTCCATTACATTGTCCAATAATTTATATTTTACGTGTGACGGTATGATGTCGAAAGGTAAAGATGATGTTTTTATGAGTGAGTACAAAAATGGGAAATATGAGTCCCCTGTTTCACTAAATGATTCTATTAACTCCATAGGCTATGAGTTTAATGCTTTTGTTGCACCCAACGAATCCTTTATGATTTACACCTGTTATAATAGAGAAGGTGGTTTTGGTAGTGGAGATTTATATATTAGTTTTAAAAATAAAGACAACCAATGGATTAAAGCTCAAAATATAGGAAAGTCTATCAATTCAAACGGGATGGATTATTGCCCCTTTGTTGATTTGAAAAATGGGACAATGTATTTTACTAGTAAACGTAATGCCGTTGAAAAACAATTTGATAAAAACAAACGCTCGAAGAAGTGTTAAAGGAAATGAACGTTTATGAGAACGGATTAAGCAGATTATATCAAGTGGATATCAATGATATATTGAAGGAACAAAATAATAAAATTAGCAATAATGGGTTGGTATTATAGTAACAAATTACTATAGTATATATGTGAAATATATTACTATTTTAGTACTAAAATATGATATATGGATAAGTTTACACAAGTTACTCGAACAAGTGGATTGAGCAATATTGGAGGCTCTTTTAAAGGTGTTATTTTTGGTTTCTTTTTAATTCTAGGGTCTATTTATTTGTTGTGGACAAACGAAGGACGAGCGGTTCATGTGGCAGAAGCGCTTGAAGAAGGTGCAGGAAATGTTAAAAGTATTTCGGCAGATAAAGTAGATCCTACAAATGAGGGCAAATTGGTGCATGTGTCAGGGGATGGCAATCACAAAAGACACGGTTAGTGATGAAGATTTTAACGTTAAGTTAAATGCGCTAAAATTAAATAGAGACGTTCAAATTTACCAATGGGTCGAGAAATCAGAAAGCAAATCGGTTGATAAAATAGGAGGAGGAACAGAAACAACCACGGAATATACTTACACAAAGGAGTGGGTGAGTGAACCTATAGAATCCATTGATTTTAAAATTGTGGAAGGTCATGTTAATACGGCACCCTATAATATCGATGATAAGACAAAAACTGCTCAAGATATTACGATTGGTGCATTTCATTTAAGCGACGAGTTAGTTAATATGATTACAAGTAGCGAAAAATTATCTATCAAAAGTTTAGATACGTCTATTCATAAAAATGCCAGGTTAAGCTCAGGAGATATTTATATAGGGAGTAATAGCTTGGCATCGCCAGAAATTGGAGATCTTACTATTTCATTTAAAGCGGTTTATCCTAAAAAAGTGAGTGTTGTTGCTAAACAAATAGGTGAATCATTTGAAGAGTATATCGCTTCAAATGATGAAACGGTTCTTTTACTTAAAGAAGGCGTTTCTTCGGCCGAAAATATGTTTGCTAAAGCAATTGAAGGAAATAAATTTAAAACATGGTTGTTACGTTTAGTGGGATTTATTATGATGTTTCTTGGATTCACAACCATTTTCAGGCCACTAGTAGCCATTGGTAATATTATCCCTCTTATTGGAAGTATGATTAGTATGGGTACAGGAATCATAAGTTTTGCTTTATCATTGCCAATTACGCTTGTCATTATATCTTTAGCGTGGTTTGCTTATCGGCCTTTGTTAAGCATTTCGTTAATAGCTATTGGACTTGGCGTTTACTTTTTTTTAAGAAGTAGAGGTAAAAAGAAAAGTCAATTAAACTCTGGTACTAGTGCACCAACAGAATTGGCAGAACAGACGAAGGCAAATTTGTCGAGTCAATCTGCACCAACAGCAAGTCATAAATTACAAAAACTGCGTGTTACCGCAGGTAATTTAAAAGAGACGGGCGAATCCGATTATTATTTGATGTTAGAAAAATATTTTAAAAGTCAAGGGCTTGAAACATTTGTTGCTCAGGAATATGAATCGACTAGTAATATGGAAAAGGGAAAAAAAATCATTCAGATGAAATGTCCAATTATTTTTCGTATGATATTATTGAGTTTTTGCGACCTCATATTTTGCAATTTCAAGAGAATGTGACTAATAAAGATTTATTTCCATCAGACGCATTGGTATAACAAAGAAATTTCATTGATGAAATTTATAGATAAAGGGAGTTATCAAATCGTGAAGGAATTTATAAAATTTAAACCACTAATTAGAGTATTCATTTAATTTATTTATTATGAGTTTTTTTTCAAATCTTAAAAATTTTGTTACCGGTAATTCGGCAGAAGTATCTATTGTAACTCCGACTGTCTATTTT
>JADJSH010000038.1 GCA_016711805.1 Bacteroidota bacterium | reverse complement strand
TACTTACTTCTTTGTTTGGATTGTTTTCCAAGTACGAGTCACTTCTTCCTCAGAATTATCCTCTTTAATAATCCAACATTTTATTAATTTGTGGTTGCGAACTTCTGCCTTTCCACTCCAGCAGTTGGCTTTTGAGCCAATACGAGAAGTGATAACATCCAAGTATAAACACCGTCTTCCACCTCTTCTGCTCCGCGCTCATCAAATTTTGTGACCATTTATTGTAACAAGTTAATTCCCGTGGCTCTTCATTTTTGAGCTTTTCATTTGAGCGGTTGTTAGTAGTAAGGTAACTGCTATAAGTAATTTTTTAATCATGGTCGTGTTTTAGAATTATAAATATACAATTTATCGTATTTAAAACAATCTCCTTTTAAATTTTTATTTAATTAGTGTTTTTAGCAAAACAGCACCTGTCTGCTCGTTCTTATAAACGACTGGCTTATTAGACAAATCCATATATTCTTTGTCAGTAATTAAAATATAAAAATAGTCATCGTATTTACTAATTCCCTTCTGTGAGCTGGGGTTAACCATTTAAATCCCGGGTGTAACGGTAAAATTAACTTTGGCTCAAAAGCCAATTAATCCCTAATCGTATGTTTTTGTTGGGATATTTTCATGCTCTAAAACCAAATTTTTGCATCATATTTTTAACGTCGCTATCTATTTTCCAATCTTTATAAAAAGCAGTATTGTGATTTATATAGATATTAAAAAGCGCTAAACTGGCACATAAATAGGAAATCGAAACGCTGGTTGTTTTAGATAATTCAAAAGAAAAATAATTTAAAAGGAAAGTAAATTTAAATAATATGGGGTAAAAGAAGAGCGCAAAGCGATGGATGTAATAGTCATTCCCTAAATCAAATGCTGCGCGATAGTTATCGCAAAATAATGGCTAGTAGAATTAGATTTATAAGTACTAGACTAATATGTGCTTTAAATAAGGTAACATTTCTTTGAAAAATAGCCTTTAAAATGATAATGAGTATAGCACAACAACTGATATTATAAAAATTTAAATATGGTTTTTCCAAAAGGAGTAACATACATTTTCATAAAAACTATAATGGCGGTACCAATAGTGTCTTCCATAAAACCATTTTTACCCCCAAAATCAAGGCTCATTTGGATATTCGGCGTAATGGCTCATATAATACCATTCCAGATAAGATCACCTAAAACAATATTGATTTTGTTTTTGCTTATAAAAATGATAGTTATTACTTGTAGGGTCTAATTTTAAAATAACATAGCTTACAATAGTATATACAATTAAAGCAGCTACGTAATAATTAAGCAACGAAAAATTACTCATCACGGCTAAAAAGGCTCCAACGTTAAAGAGTATCAAGTGCCTGTTTTGTTTAGATGTAAAATAAAGACTGAGATAATAAAAACTCATTAGTAAAAGGCAAAAGAGACAAACCATATCCACGTGCTAATGCAAAAAATCAAGCAAATGAGGGTTTAGCAACATTAACAAATAAAAGGAAACATCAATTTAGGAATATACTTGTATAAAAGTAGAATGGTAAAAATACTGTAAAGAATAAAAGCTAAAATATTAGGTAAGCGTAAGCTTAATTCCGAACTTCCAAAAAACACTTCGCAGTATTTCATTAATACTGTGTTTAAAATATGGTTATTAGTATAAGGTGTTTTATAGGAAATGATGTCCATAAATCCTTGATGTACATAGTGAGTATATGTATAACTTTCGTCGTGGGTAAAGGAAGTTGTTGCAGCTTTATAAATAATGTACCATAAAATTCCTAAGCCAACAATCGCAATTAAACTAAGTTGAACTGGAAATGTTTTATAGGAAACTTTAGTTGTTGACATAAATTTATTTTCAAATGTATTAAATTTATTTCAAATGCGATAGACCGCTGTTAATTTGTCCCTCTGTAACCCTTGTAAATATTGATAATTTCAAAGATGCTACAAATTATAGCAAAGTCGTGCTTTCTTTTGTTGTTATTTTGCAGAAATTATTTTGTAGTATGCTAGTTAAAACATTTGGAAGCGCCGTGCACGGTATTAGTGCCACCACGGTTACAGTAGAGGTTAATATGTCACAGGGATCAATTTTTATGGTGGGCTTGCCCGATAATGCCGTTAAAGAAAGTCATCATCGCATTCATGCTGCTTTAAATAATAACAATCTAAAAATACCTGGGAAGCAAATCACAATCAATTTAGCACCTGCCGATATTAGAAAAGAAGGCTCTGCTTATGATTTAACTATTGCTGTTGGTATTTTAGCGGCGTCCGAGCAAATCAAATCAGAAGATGTTTCTAACTACATCATCATGGGTGAGCTATCATTGGATGGCGAATTACGTCCTATTAAAGGCACACTACCTATTGCTATTAAAGCCAAACAAGAAGGATTTAAAGGATTGATATTGCCTGAAGAAAATGCCAAAAAGAAGCTGCGGTGGTTGATGGCATGGATGTTTATGGGGTATCTAACATTAAGCAAGTGATTGATTTTAATGAAACAGCTACTTTAGAAAAAAACCACCATTGATATTGAACAAGAATTTTTTAACGCGTTTAGATGATTTTGAATTTGATTTTAATGATGTAAAAGGTCAGGAAAATATTAAGCGTGCTTTGGGAAATAGCTGCGTCTGGTGGACATAACGTTATTTTAATTGGACCACCTGGAGCAGGAAAAACGATGTTAAGTAAAGGATGCCATCTATTTTACCACCTTTAACATTAGATGAAGCATTGAAACAACCAAGATTCATAGTGTTGCTGGTAAAACGTCTAAAACTATGGGCTTAGTAACTAAGCGTCCCTTTCGCAGTCCGCATCATACGATTTCCGACGTTGCTTTGGTTGGCGGCGGAATGAACGCACAGCCAGGAGAAATTTCTTTGGCACATAATGGTGTTTTATTCTTAGATGAATTGCCCGAATTTAAACGAACAGTTTTGAAGTCATGCGTCAGCCTTTAGAAGATAAATTGTGACGATTTCTCGTGCACGTTTTAGTGTAGAGTATCCTGCCAGTTTTATGTTAATGGCAAGTATGAACCCATGCCCGTGTGGCTATTACAACCATCCCGAAAAAGACTGCGTGTGTGCACCTGGTGTGGTACAAAAAATATTTAAATAAAATTTCAGGACCCTTATTGGATAGGATTGATTTGCATGTAGAGGTAACACCTGTTCCTTTTAGCGAGTTGAGTAAATCTCAAAGTGCCGAAACAAGTAAAGATATCCGGGAGCGCGTTATCAAAGCTCGTCAATTGCAAACAGAACGCTATAAAACTTCTGATGGCATTTATTGTAATGCTCAAATGCGTACTAAGGATTTAAGAACTTATTGTCATTTAGATGAAGCCAGTAATACCTTATTAAAAACAGCCATGGAACGATTGGGGTTATCGGCTCGTGCCTATGACCGTATTTTAAAGGTGGCTCGGACTATTGCTGATTTAGAGGCTTCTAAAAACATCCAAACCAATCATATTGCAGAGGCTATTCAATATCGTAGTTTGGATAGAGAAGGTTGGGCGGGATAATTTTAACTACTCTTTTATCAGCTTTAGATAGTTTGGAGGTGAATTGTCGATTGAAATTTCTAAATTATAAAATCCAGATGCGCTATCAAGTTCAAAACCAAACGCCATAGTATTAGTAAAAGTTTTGCTCACAATTATTTTACCAAAAACATCATAAACAATAACATGTATGTTTTTGTAACTTATTCCTAAGTCAATATTTACAAGCCCGCTAGTTGGATTAGGAGAAACTTTGATGTTTTTGAAATCATGTTTTTGAATAAGGCCAACAGTACTTATATTATAGCAAAGCGAGGTGTCGGTGCACCCATTTTTTTTAATTTCAACAGCAAAATTGCCATTTGTGGTTACTGTAAATGCGGGATTGTTATATCCTACTAGAGTTGAATAATTGTTATTGCAGTCAAGCCACTGATAAAGAGCGCCAGTTTCATTTGCCGTTAAAGTAAGTTGATTCACAGTTACGGATGTATCAACAGAATTAACAGTTAAATTAAGTGTAATAATACTATCACATCCTATCATTGAGGCATAGTGACTACTATAAATCCCCGACGTTTTTTTGTATGAATTGCCGATCATTATGGAATCCCCATAACATATATTTGCTGAAAGATTGTTTTGAAAATAGCATTTCTCAAAAACATAAGCCTTTCCGGCATCCTGTAGAGGATTTAGACCATTTTCATCATAACTATTTGCTAAGTCTCCTACAACTATCGTTCTTTCTGAAATATCAGTCACAAGATTAGGGCCACCACTTGCTAGCCCAGATTTTTTTTGAGTAAAAACGAAGTTGTTACTTGATGTTTTATCAAACATATAAATACTTCCAGAAATTGGTGCGATAATGCCATTGTCATCTTTTGTATTGTAGGGAGATGAAATAACACAGGTTGTATTGTCAATACTTACCGATGCGCCAAATTGTGCGCCATTCATTCGGTCAAAGGCAACAAGTTTTTGAATTTGATCAAATGTACCGTTTCCATTTCGTTTAAAAATGTAGGCAGAGCCAGCTCCCGAAATTGTATTAGTTCCCAGCTCATCCTCATCTTCAGCAAAAGAACCTACAACTGCATAACCAGATTTATCAATAGTAACCGCTACACCGAAGTTATCATTAGCAGATCTGTCATAAGCACTTAGTTTATCTTTTTGCACCCAGTTAGTTCCAATTAGTTGATAAACGTAGGCAGCGCCTGCATTCGTCATGGCGAAGGCCCCAACACTATCGGTTGACTGAGTTGATACGCCTACAATAGCTAAACTGTCGTCCATATCGATAGAGGTTGTCAGCAAGTTAGAAAGGATTTGTGTTTGCGACCACACATTACTTACGTTTTTGAAAACAAAAACATTCCCTACTGTATTTGCTACCAAAGCATACCCCGATTTTGATATGGAAACAGAAAAACCGAAATTGTAAGCATTTCCTTGAATTGAAGGCGTAATTTTTTGCATCAAAGTCCAAACTCCCGATAAGTTTCGCTTATAAATATATGCCGAACCGCCAAACATTGCTCCTGAAGGCCCACCGCTTGGATCGAAACTATCCCATGGGGCACCAACAATCGCTAAATTACTGTCAATTGCCACAGAATGCCCAAATTGTTTAGAAGTATCTAAATCAAAAGGCGTAATGTTTTGTATTTGATTCCAATTACTGCCTTGTTTTTCAAGAAAATAAACAGAACCACCTGCATCATAATGGGTATCCCCAGCAAAAGGCATCCCATCATCTCCCATCGACCCTACAATAGCATACTTTCCAGATACACTAATAGAATATCCATACCAATCATATTCTTCACGGCTCACGCCAACGGTTTCTTTAACTTTTTGCCATGGCTGACAAAAAGCCCCAAGACTTAGCAGTAAGGAAACGAACAAGATAAAATGCTTACTGAAATGGAAATATTTGGCAATTAGGATTTTCATTGTTTTATAAGTTAAGAACTAATTTAATAAAATATCGCTTTAGAACTAAAGATTGCATAAATAATCCGTTAAAAGAATGGCTTAATTTTAATGAAATAGTTCTTTTAGTAATTATTGATTATTATCAGAAACGTTAAACAAAATTGATTTACCTTTGTTATTCAGTAAAACTTAAAGATGCCAACTCAGTACGCGATAAAAGATTTAGAAAGACTTTCGGGCATTAAAGCCCATACTTTACGCATTTGGGAGCAGCGTTATGGCATTTTAAAGCCAGAACGTACTGACACCAATATCAGGTATTATACTTCCGACGATTTACGCCGTATTTTAAATATTTCGTTATTAAACAGCAATGGCTTTAAGATTTCTAAAATTGCCAAATTACCAGATGAGGAAATTATTAAGCAAGCACAGTCAATCTTAAATAATTTTAATAAAGAGAGCGATCAGATTGATAATTTGGTGTTATGTATGATGGAAATGAACGAAGCTAAATTCGAGAAAATCATTTCAAATTGCATTATTCACTTTGGTTTTGAAAGTACTATTGAGAAAGTGGTTTTTCCTTTTATGCGCCAAATAGGAAATATGTGGCAAGTAGGCATGGTTAATCCAGCTCAAGAACATTTTATTACTCATTTAGTCCGTCAAAAAGTTATTGTTGGAATTGATGGATTATTTCCTGAACCATTGGCTAACCCAAAAACCTTTTTGTTATATCTTCCTTCAAACGAAATGCACGAATTAGGGCTTTTGTATTGTAATTTTTTGGTGAAGGCAAAAGGTCATAGATGCTTATATTTAGGACAATCCGTTCCGTTTAACGATTTATTGACGGTAACAGATGTTGTTCCGGCGGATGTGATTGTAACCGTATTTACAAATCGTATGGAGGGCATTTCGGTTCAGGAGTACCTTAATAATTTGTCAAACTCTTTCCCAAATAGTCAAATTATGGTGTCGGGACGTGCATTTTTTGAACCAAATGATCCTATTGAGCTTCCAAAAAATGTTATTTTGTTCGAATCTCACGAACAATTTAAAAATGTGCTGCATAGTGTTAACTTTGCATTTAATGCATACAAACCTAATTAAACTATTTATTGTTTCAGTTTTGTTTTTTTCTTCATGTAAACCTACATCCGAAGAGGACGAAGTTGTTCCAGAAACTGTGCTTAGCGAAGACCAGTTAGTAAAAGTATTAACCGACGCTTATTTAGCAGAAGGTGCCTCTGGCATTAATGTGAAAAATGTTCCTGGCGAAAAATTTGATTCAGCTTACGTGTTTAATCCTATAAGCGATAACCGTATTGATAAAGCAGTGTTTGATTCGTCGATGGCTTATTACACAAGGCATCCAAAGAAACTAAAACTAATCTATGATAAAATTTTAGATAGATTAAGTGTGATTCAAGCTAAAGGAAAAATAGAATAAATAGTATTTTCATGTCGATGATTGATAACATAAAACAATTAGCGCATCAGTATTTTGATGAAGTGATTTCTTTTAGAAGACATATACATCAACATCCTGAATTATCTTTTGAAGAACATGAAACTTCAAATTATGTGTGTTCTATTTTAGACAAATACGATATTGCATATACTAAAGGCATTGTCAAAACAGGCATCGTTGCGATTATCGAAGGAAAAAATCCAACAAAAAAAACCATATTACTACGTGCCGACTTAGACGCTTTACCAATTGAAGAGAAAAATAATGTTGAGTATAAATCTCAAAACGTAGGTATCATGCATGCTTGCGGACATGATGTGCACACAGCGTCTGTGTTAGGAACGGCCATTATTTTAAATCAATTAAAAAACGAATTTGAAGGAACAGTCAAGATTATGTTTCAACCGGGCGAAGAAGTATTGCCTGGGGGTTCATCTTTAATGATTAAAGAAGGGGTATTGCAAAATCCGAAAGTGGATGTAGCTATGGCACAACATGTGTTTCCAAGTATGGAAGTTGGTAAAGTTGGTTTTAGAGAAGGCATGTACATGGCCAGTACGGATGAGTTGCATATTACTATTATAGGCAAGGGTGGACATGCAGCTATGGCTGGAGATTACAATAATCCTTTAGTAGTGGCAGCGCATATTATTACCGAAATAGAAAAACAATTTCCTTTTATAATTGATGCAGAAGGTGTGGCAAGAAACACACAAAATAATATTCCAACGGTGATTGCTTTTGGAAAAATTGAAGGCAAAGGCGCTACGAACGTTATTCCCGAATCTGTTTATATAGCTGGGACTTTTCGCACCATGGATGAAGTGTGGAGAAAGGAAGTGAAATTAAAAATCACGGAAATAATAAATACTGTGGCAACTAAATACAACACTAAAGCAGACATTAATATTATGGATGGCTATCCATTTTTAACCAATGATGCTGAGGTAACCAAACATTGTAAACAAGCTGCGATAGATTATTTAGGAAAAGAAAATGTAGAGGATTTACCCTTGAGAATGACTGCCGAAGATTTTGCGTACATCACACAACAAGTGCCAAGCTGCTTTTTTCGTTTAGGAACTGGCAATAAAGCAAAAGGAATTACTTCAGGGGTTCACACTTCTACTTTTGATATTGATGAAAAAGCACTAGAAATTTCAACTGGCTTAATGGCTTGGATGGTGCTTAAAGAAAAAACTAGTAACTTGGCATAAACCTTAAATAAATTACATGAAACATCTTATAACTCTAATCTTAATAGTATTCCCGTTTTTAATATTTTCTCAAAAAAATCCCGAGAAAATTTATGAAGTACATCAAGAAAAGGTAAGTGGACTAAAATCATACACGGAAATTATTCCTGATTTTCCTATTAATGCGAAATGGATATCAATGACAGTTTCTGGTAATGAAGGTGGACATCCAATGTCATCATCTATGACTGGAAAAGACTTTAGTATGTTTAAAAGTGTTCTAGAAAAGTCAAAATTAAATGATGTTATTTATATAGATATGAAATACAGAGCGCAAGATGATAAGGTATTCTCTCAAAGCTATAAAATCAAAATAGTGAAATAGAAAAGAACAAATGAGGTGTTACCTATTTTACATACAATTCTTTTTGCTTGTATCCATTGGTTTTTCTCAAACTGCAGCTAATAAAGTTTACACAGTTAAAAAGGATAAAGTAGCTGGCATAAAGTCACTTAATCAAATCATTCCTGACTTTCCTAAAAATATTACTTGGTTTTCTATGGAAGTAATGGTGAATGTTGGAGGGAAGCATGGCTCTAAATTTTTCAAAGGAACGGATCCTAATACAATTAACTTCTCTTTTTTAAGTCAAGCAAAAGTAAATTCATTTATTTTTATATCATTGAAATGCAAAATTGCAAGTGGCGAGATTCTTTATCGGAAGTATAGAGTTAAAGTTGTTGAGTAAAGAAATCAATATAATTTAAAAGGCATAACCGGCCCTTATTCCTGAACAAATAAACAGCGATTGTTTGCCATATCCCAAATTAAATAATTTCGTATTTAATTTATCTTTATAAATTAATGGATTAAAATTGAAAAAGTAACAATCAGTAGACAAACCTAAAGCCCAACGATTAGAAATTTTATAATCTATTCCTAATTGTAAACTCGTACTAATTACAAAATCATTAATATAAGGCTCAGATGATTTAGAGTAGCTATAAGTTTCAGAGTTGATAGATTTATATTCTGAAGTTTCAGTATGCTGAAAAAACAAATCAGCATTAATATTGATGGCAGCGTATCCAATAATTTTTTCTGTATCGAAATTAAATTTTGGACCAACCATAATTGATGAAGATTTTGAAGATATTTGACTTTTTTCTGTGCCATTAAAGCTTAAAAAACAACCGTAAGCATATCCTTCTTTAACTATCTTTTTATTAAATTCTTTATAGCCAATACTCAAAGGAACAGTAATACTAAACTTCTTTTCTGTTTTAGGAAGTATTTCAATACCACATTTTACAAAAAAACCTGAAGTGGTTTTATATGTATTTTTTAAATCTGCACTATATTGGTAATCTGCATTTCCAAAAACTCTTTCTTCTTTAACAAAGGGCTTAAAAGTAGAAATACCAGTTTCAACAAATACTTTTCTTGTATGTTGTGAAAAGCCAATAAACGGAATCATCAGAAAAAGTATAATCTGTTTCATTAACTAAAGATAGAACCTTTTTGTAAGAATGTCAACTATTTTAACCTTTTATACTTTTGATATAGGTATGAGCCACCAAGAGACGCGCCAAAGAAAAGCAATAGCTTAGCTACTTCTGGGAATATTTCTTTGAAGCCAAAGTTCCGTAAAAATATTCCGTAAAAGGCTTCTAATCCCCAGTTAAGAGGAGAGATAACCGCAATTTTTTTCATCACCTCTGGCATCACAAAAGTTGGCACCCAGATACCACCAATAGCGGCTAGTATAATCACGAACACAGCACCAAATAAAGAAGCTTGGTCGTGAGAGGTAGCAATCGTTCCTACTAATAATCCAAAACCTGTAGCTGCTAATCCAGCCGCAAAAGCTACTAGAAACAGCACTGGTAAATTATTTCCAATATTTAATTCAGGTAAACCCAATAATGGTAAAATAAATACACCAACGCAAAGCATCAACGCAAATTGAATTAAACTCACAATTACATAGGTTAACATTTTGCCTAAAATCACAATCATATAGGAGCCAGGCATCGTTAATAATCTAAAGGCGCTGCCATCATCTCGCTCTCTAATGATATTACCAGCTAAAGGAATACAGATAAAAAACATAGCAAATAAGGTCCATGCGGGCACATTATGTTGAACGGAGTTAGGAATAATAGAAGAGTTGTTATATGAAGCGTATTCTTCCGTTAAACTTACAATAGGAGTTAACTCCAATTTTGAAGGAGTTGCCAAGGGAAAACTCTCTTTCATTTTTTCATTTAAAGAGCTTACCATGCTTTGCATTTCTATTTGTGAAATAATTCGCTCAATAGAATTACTAATAGTGGTTTTAAATGATTTTTTAGTAATAGGGTCAAAGTATAATTGAACTTTTAATTTGCTAGTGTCTAAAGGCTCTGCAATAGCTGTTGTGTCACCACTAAAACTTCCTAATAATTTTCCAATTCGCGCCGAAGATTTTTCTCGTAATTTTTTACTCGTATTTTCTGGAATAATAATGCCAATAAAAAAATGTCCAGTCGCAATTTCTTTTTTTGTTTCTTCATCGCTCAATTGTTTTTTGGTGATCACAAAAAATTTAGATTTAATCAAAGATGTTTCTAAAACACTAGATAATGAATCGTGATCTCTATCAACAATCAGTAATGGAACTGAAGCTTCGTTTACCGAGCGAAAGGTGGTATCCTGAATTAATGTAATAATTAAAATTAAAACCGTTGGCATAATAAAGGTAATAGCCAATCCTGCTCTATCACGAGTTAAGACTTTGTATTCTTTATATATGCTGTATAATAATTTCATTATTTATCTCTAAACTTTACTCCAGTAATTTTTAAATAGACTTCTTCAATACTTTTGCAATTATTATCTGCTATTAATTGTTTGGTAGCGCCTTGTGTTATTAATTTACCATCATCAATAATAGCAATGTGGCTACAAAAATCTTCTGCTTCTTCTAAATGGTGCGATGTATATAAAATCGTCATGCCATTTTCTTTATTTAATTTTTTTAAATGCTCAATAATAGCTTGTTTCGATTGAACGTCTACCCCAACGGTTGGTTCATCTAATATCAATAATTGAGGATTGTGTAATAAACCAGCTATTAAATTCACACGACGTTTCATGCCGCCAGAATAGGACGCTACTTTTTGATGCATGTTTTCTTCTAACCCTAATATGCGTAAATTTTCTTTTACGTTTTCTTTTAAAGAAGTGCCACTTAAACCGTACATGTGCCCGAGGAACATTAAATTTTCCCAAGCAGTTAATTTTGGATATAATGCAATTTCTTGAGGCACAACACCAATCACTTGCTTACATTCTTTACTATGTGTTTTGTGAGTTTTTCCGTTGATATAAATTTCTCCGCTGCTAGTAGGAAATAAACCGCATAGCATACTGATAAAAGTGGTTTTACCAGCACCGTTAGGACCTAATAAACCAAATACATTTCCTTTATCTATTGAGAAGGTTAAATCATTAACCGCAGCTCTTGGTGCATCTTTGTATTTTTTAGATACATGTTGTATGTCTACCAAAATGCTCATCTATGCGTTTTCCTGTAAAAATATTTTCATTTCGCAAGTAGCCACTAACTCATTATTGCAATATGATTTTGCTTCAATAATAGAAACATTCATCACTTGCGTTTTAGTTGATACTTCCGTTAAAATTTCGTTACCTGATTTCGGTAAATGATGAATCACTAGGCTTTTGATATTTGCAATAAAGCCAACGCGTGGTTGGGTTTTATTAACTACTGCTTCGTAACCAGCCATGCTCGCAGCTGTTTGCGCCATATTTTCTACAATACCAGATTCAGTTAAAACACCGTTTTGTGTTAAGATATGTTCATCTACAATATCAAAGCCGGTAATCACAGAAGCTTCGTCGCATTTATAAATTCTACTAATCAACACCATTGGTGGACGTTGAGGAATGTAATTTAAAATGCTATCTGAATTAACGATAGGTGTATTAACAGTAATCATGTTTTTGTACGCTTATTTATGATAAACACTCAGGCCAAGCCTTTGTTTAATAGGCTACAAAAATACATTTATTAATGATTTAGGCAATAATAAAAACATGGTGACTTCGAGTCACGCCAAGACGCGATCAGTCACCATGTTTCAGGTTAAGCAAACCATTTTTGTTTCAGTAACAATTTAATGAAGGCTATAATTCCTACTATTAACAGAGCTATTGGCCATAATTTCACAAAAAACAACAAGATTTCAGCAAAAATGCCAGCGCCATCAGTTACTGACTCTATAAATTTAGTTCCAAAACCTGGCTTGTACGGCTCAGATGGAAATGTGTAAGCGTAAGCTTCTGTTTTAGTGGTTTCTTTTTGATAGATTGCGATGGTAACAGTGCTATAAGAAACATCATAAGCTAATTCCATGGTGTTTAATCTTGAGTAGTCAGCAGATTCTTGTTTTACGGTTAATTCGTTTTCGGCAGCTACCATTTGCTCTAATTTTTTGCCTTTATTGTCTATAGCTTTTTCTAGTCGTTTTTTATGATCCAAAAATCTAGTCTCTGATAATTTCGCAGATTGAAATTGCTTGGTAACATCATCGGCTTTTATTTTTCTGTAATCTAAAAAATCAATTAGGTTGGAAATATCTGTTAAGGTTTTATCTAAGTCTTTATTCGGAATACGAATCACAATATCATTGTGTACGGTGTAATTAATAACATCCAACATACTGTCTTTAGTAGTTCTTACCGAGTTTTTGTAATTCACAGTGCTTTCTAAAACAGAAGAAGTAACATAACCGTTATGTTCTGATACAATACGTTCAATATCAAAAGTGGCTAATTTAACGTCTTTTACTTTGAATGATAAATCCGCCGTGCGCACAAAAGCTCTAGTGCTATCGGCTTGCATAGGTGATTTATTTATTTTTTGAATAGTGCTTGAAACAGAGTCGGCAAAGGCTTTAGACTTTTCTTCGCTGTCATACATTTGTTCGGCTGAGGGTCCGCAAGAAAATAAAATAAGCGTTGTACTTAAAATGATGCCTGATAATTTTAAGTAAGTTGATGTTGTATTTTTCATGGTTGTGGATTTTATTATTGATGCCACAATCATGATTATAGTAACCACAATAATTTGTTAAGTTTGGTTAAAACAAAAAAGCCGCTGCGAGTTTTCGTAACGGCTTTTTAAAATTATTGAAACAAATTATTTTTGCTCAAACTTCTTGTATTCAGCTGGGATAGCTAATTTAGAAGCATCAATAGATGATTTGTTGATTTTAGAAACTTCTAATTTGCTGATTAATGAACCATCTAAAGATTTTTCTTCAGATAATAAAGGCATAGATCCTTTAGGTAAATCTTTAATTTGGTTAAAGTAAATACTTTGTTTGTCTTTTCTGTTCCAAGCTTTTACTAATGGAGCAAAAAAATCATATTTACTAGAAACAATCCAGTAAGTAATTACTGTATTCTCATCTGTGTTTTTTACAATATACTCAGCACATTTTTGACCCTGAACCATTTTTGTATTTGCACCTTTTGAAGACACACAAGTCCCTTTAATGATTGGAGCTGTTTCGCTTTTGTGTTCTCCCCAAACTTTACGAACTGGATTAACAAATTTAATTTCGTTAGTTTCTGTATTAAATACGAAGCTACCTTCTACTTTACCAGATTTACGACCAATTTGATCTAATTTTACATCTTTGCCTTTTACATAATAAATGTTAGTAGTTGTATCTTTTGATGTTTCCATCTTAAATTCGATACTGCCTTCGAAAGATTGAGCAACCGCCATTACTGATAATGTAAGACTTGCTACTAATAATTTAATTTTATTCATTTAATTTGTTTTTAAATTTGACACTAAAATAATATAATTTAGTTATAAATAAAAATTATGCCAAATAATACCCAAAAAGGAACACAGGGAGAGGAAATTGCAGTAGCTCACCTTTTAAAACATGGGTATCACATTTTGGCAAGAAATTGGAGGCATAAACACTTAGAAATTGACATTATTGCTAGTATTAACGCTACTTTAGTGATAGTAGAGGTGAAGTTAAGAGCTAATGCTTATTATGGAAATCCAGAGGATTTTGTGACCAAGAGCAAGCAGAAAAAACTCATTAAAGCAGCCGACTTTTACATTAAGGAAAATAACATAAATTGGGAAACCAGGTTCGATATTGTGTCTATTATCCAAAATCCTAGTGAATTAAAAGTAGAACATTTGGTGGGGGCTTTTTATCCTACGTTATAGTTTAATTTTTAAACCACATAGGCACATAGGAATTGTTTGCTGGAGTTATAGTTGTGGATAGATGCTTCGCATTATATAGAACTATTGTGAAAAAACATGTTTTCTATACTAAACTCTAATTTTTTGAGCTTTTAATTAACTCTTTTCTATGTCTCTATGTGGTTAAATAATCTTATAAACCCGATTTATGTGTAATACTTACACCGCCTAAAGTAAGAGCATAAGCTGCATTATCATTAGATGTTTCCTCGTCACCATTTACAGTTTTAACGCCCGCATGATTCAAATTTTTTAAAGCTCGGCTAGCAGCTGCCCAAATACCTTTTTTCTTTTTGTCAGGATTTGCTGCAACTACTTCGTCATCGTTTTCAGTAATTACTTGCACTACTGTTTTAGGTTTTGCAACTGGAGATGTATTTAAAGCAATCAAGGCTTCGTTTTTAGGCGTTTCAATAATTGTAGCATTTTTGATAGTAGGATGAAGCGTGTCTTTTATAGATGATGTATTGTTTTTTTGAGAAGGGTTATTAGTTGCTAATAAGGCTTTTTCTTTTATAGTTACTATAGGAGCTAAGGCTTGTGGAGCAAAAGAAGTATTGGATTCTTTCGGACTTGTTAAGTCATTTGTATTGTGTGTTGGTTCAATTGTGTTGTTTTTTGAAGATACTGTTTGACTAGTTACAGCATCTGTCTTGTCTGCTAATGTTGAGGTTTCAGAATCAATCGATGTTTTTGACCACAACATAAATAAGCCAATTAAAAATACAATACAAGCCGCTGCAGCGTATTGCGTTGCCGAAAAATTAAACCAAATAACTTTTGGTTTGCGTTTTAAGGATTGTTTGTTTTCAAACACAATGGTTTCATCTGCTTTTGCAATTGTATTATTATACAGAGCCAGTTCTTTTGCAAGTGAAGGATTGATTGCACAACTTTTTTCTACTGCTAAGCGTTCATTTTCTGGAAGTTGATTTTCTATGTATGCAATAAATTGTGTTTCGGAAATCAAATCAGCTTCTGATTTTTTTAATGAATTTTTATTTGAAAAAGATGCGGCTTCATTTTCTAATGTCACCAATGATAATTCATCCAAATTAATTTCTAATTCGGGATGTTGAATTAAAAATAATTCTAATTCCACTTGAAGTTCACCTGTTAAATTTCCTTCCGAATAATCTAACAAATATGCTTCGTAATTATGTATATCAATTTTGTGCATTAAATAACAACTTCTAATTTTCCTATGTAATTTTTTAAAAAGGCTCTTGCTCTAAAGATGTAAACCTTTACTTGGCTTTCTGTTAAATTGGTAATCTTTCCTATTTCATTGTAATCGTAACCTTCATAATCTCTCAGTAAAATCACACTTTTTTGTATTTCTGGTAATTTATCTAAGGCGTTATTTAAAATCTCCTTTAAGTCGCTATAATGTTTGTTGTGTTGCAAGGTATTTTCAACAACTTCATTATAATCGCCTTGCTTTTTTGCTTTTCGCGTATAATCTACTAAGGTATGATGTGCTGCCGTAAATAAATAGGATTTAGCATTGGTACTCTCTACATCGTTTACTTTACGCCATACTTTCTCGAAAGTGTCTTGCACAATGTCTTTAGCCACGTCCACATCCTTTATATGCTTTAAAATAAAGCGATATAAGGAATCGGAATAGCTATCCACGCATTGATTATATTCGGTTACTGTCAATTTTGTATTATGAGTTCAAACTATTCAAATTCTTGTGTGCTTTAAATTTGAATAGTTTGAACCAAACCTTTTTAAATTAAACTACACATAAGACGCTTGAGTTTGGTATAAAGTTACAATGCCTATAAAAACAAAACCCTCTGATTATCAGAGGGTTTCAATTTTTATGACACTAATTTGATTTTTTGTCCCATCAGTAATTGTGGGTTTTTCTTTAAACCATTTATTTCAATGAGTTTATCAACGCTGATGCCGTATTTTTTAGAGATGCCGTATAAAGTTTCTCCTTTTTTCACCTTGTGTATTTTTATGTCACCAGTTGCTGAGTTATCGGCTAATTTAACAGTTGTATCAACTTTGGCTTTAGCAGCTATATTGGTTTGAGGATCTTTTGGAGCATCCGTTTTAGGCTGGGTTGCAGGCGTGGCAGTGTTTTGTTTTACATATACAATTAATTTTTTGCCAGTTCTAATTCCTTTTTTACCAATGTAATTCCAAGATCTTAAATCAGCCACTGTAACGCCATATTTACGGGCAATGGTGCTTAGTTTTTCACCATTTCTAACGGTATGAGTTTTCTGTACTTCTTTTACAGCTAGGGAACTTTCTGAAGCTACTAATTGTTGAGATTTGATAGCTGCATAAATTTCTGTTTCATTTGATAAGAAGGCGCCAATTTTGGCTTTTGGCAACGTTAAACTATTTCCCCCAGCAGGAACTTCACTTTTGCGATATTGTGGGTTGAAATAAGCAATTTCTTCAACTGAGATATCTAAAGCTGCTGAAATTTGACCAAAAGTCATTGATTCTTTAACAACAGCGGTATCTACCTCAAAATAGGTTTTACGAGGCGTAGAAGCATAGATATTATGCTCTGCTGGGTAATTCATTACATAGTTAGCAGCAATAAAGGCTGGAACGTATGATTGTGTTTCTAAAGGTAAATAAGGACGAATTTCCCAATATGTTTTTTTGCCACCACTACGGCGAATGGCTTTGCTAATAGTTCCTGGTCCAGCATTATAAGCCGCTAACACCATTTGCCAATCATGAAACATACCATATAAGCTTGTCAAATATTCAGCTGCTGCTTCAGTTGCTTTGTAAACATCCGAACGTTCGTCAACATATGAATTTACATTTAAACCATACATTTTTCCAGTTGGGTACATAAACTGCCATAAACCTGTAGCTCCACATCTTGAACGGGCGCAAGGGTTTAAAGCTGATTCAATAACGGCTAAATGCTTCAATTCTAAAGGAATATTGTGTTTGTCGAAGATTTCTTCAAACATTGGGTAATATAATTGAGATAAACCCATTACACGGCTTACTAATTCACGCTTGCGAACAGCGTAAAGCTCAATAAACCCTTTCACATGAGGATTATATACTAAATCAAATGGAGAAGTAGCATCTAATTTTGCTAAACGGCTTTCGTATACGAAATCTTCGAAACGAGGAACGCTGTCTTCAGCATATTTATACTTGTTAGTTTTTGGATAAACTGGCTTCAATAGTGCTTTTTCTAACACTTTTTGATTAGCTAAGCTATCTAACATAGCAGCCACTGGATTATCAGTTATGGTAAGCGTGTTTTGCGCAAACAAACTACCTGTAGCCAAAGCAGACACCAATAGCGCTCTGTGGAATGTATGTTTTAATGTAGTGAGCATCGTGTTTGTTTTAGTTTATTAGTGTAACGTAATAATTTACAAAACGTTACAATTATTCGTAATTCTGTTACAACAAGTATAAAAAATATATTTAATAAACAAAAGTTAAAGTACTTTAATTTTTAACTTTGCGCTGTGAAAAACAAAGACGAAGAACCAAAAGAGTATTTTGAGCGTAGTATATTATTAGTTGCAACTGTTGCTATATCTGGTGTTTTATTAGATTGGTTTAGTATAAAAATGTTGCTAGATGTTAATCCGTGGGGCTCTGCAACCGCAATCCCAGGCTTAATTTTGACCCTTCAAGCACTTACTCTCATTGTAAATCCTTATGCCATTGTGTATGAGGATAGATTTGAAATTAAGCAATCGTTACTATACAACCGAGAGTTTTATTTTTTAGACTTTAGAGGATTTGATGAAAAGTCAAAGAAATTAGTTTATAATGACGGAGATACTGAAAACTTGCCATTATTAGGGATGCGAGCATCTCACAAAAAATTATTTAAAGCAAAATTAGCCGAAAAAATAAATGAAAGTCTTAAAAACAGAGACTTTTAAAACGAACTATCATGAAGAATAAGAAACTCCTTTTTTTTGTTATCCTTTTATTTCCAGCGTTTCTTAAGCTTTTTTTAGAGTTCAGCACCATTAATTCTAAAAAATTACCGCATTACGGACCTAAACAATTATCAGGGAAAGACACTGTGTTTTATAAAGTGGGCTCAGAGTTTAAAAATTTACCCTTAGCTACTAGTAATCAAATTGGCTTACAAACATTAAATTTAGATACCGTTAATTATCCATTGTTTGCGGTATGTTTCATCAAACAGAGTTATAAAAAAGATGATTATAGAATGGCTGGACTAAGCGAATACGCTCAGTATAAAAAAGACAAAATAAAATTTATTCCCTTTGTCATTGTTACGCCATGCGATGGATTGAGCGATACGAGTTGCTTAAGAGAGATGGAAAAATTATCGATTGGAAATCAAAATATTAAAAGTTTGTATTGGAATACATCGTCGTTTGATAGTTTAAATTATTCTTTCTTTAAAGAAAAACCTATTTATGTGGATTATAGTTTTTTTGTATTAGTTGATAAAAACCGCAACATTAGAGGCTATTACGATGGAAGATATATTGCAGAGATTAAAAGACTAACCGAAGAATATCAGCATTTAAGAATTAAAGAAGAAAAAGAAGGAATGGTTAGCGCTAATAAAATTGAAAGTAAATAAAAATGAAAACGTATTTAAACATATTAATTCTTGCCACTATATTTTTTGGTTGTACTCCAAAACAAGAAACTAAAAAATTATTATTGCCAATTATTGGCGAGAAAAAATTGGGTGGAGTAGAAGCTATAGATACTATTTACCATACGGTTCAGCCATTTGCTTTTGTAAATCAGTATAACGATACAATTTCAGAAAAAACAATCAACAACAAAATTTATGTGGCAGATTTCTTCTTTGCCACTTGCCAAAGTATTTGTCCTAAAATGAGTTCGCAATTAGTGCATGTACAAAATGCTTTTAAGGAAGATAACAATGTTTTGATTTTATCTCATACGGTTAATCCATCTAACGACACAGTTGAGGTATTAAATGGTTACGCGCAAACCTATGGTGCCTTAAAAAATAAATGGCATTTTTTAACAGGCAACAAAAAAGCAATTTATGATATGGCGCGTTATAGCTATTTAGTAAATGCTTTAGAAGAAGATGGAAGTGAAGAAGGTTTTTTGCACAGCGAATTATTTATTTTAATAGATGCTCAAAAACGCATTCGTGGCATGTATGACGGAACGGATAGTGTAGCTGTTGTAAAGCTAATTTCGGATATTAAACTTTTAAAGCAAGAATAATGAAATTTAAGTTGTTTGTTATCTGTTATTTGATCACATCAACTTTGTTTGCTAAGAACAAATTAGCAACCGTTTATTATTTAGATAGTGCATCAACCATTATTTATTCTGAGAACATTTCGGTTGACGATAAAAAACCAAACCCTATTTTTCAGTTATTTCACAAAAAACAAAAATTAAATAAACGCATTACATCTGCTGTATTGGCTTTTCCTTTTCCATTTGGGATGGTTGGCTTACACCGTATTTATTTAGGAACAAAGCCTCATGTGCCTGTTGCTTACATTGCTAGTTTAGGCGGCGTGTTTGGCATTTTACCATTCATTGATTTTTGTGCCATTACTTTCGGAAAAAATTTTGACACCTATCGCGATAACGGCAAGGTGTTTATGTGGGTGAAAGATTAATTATTCCTCCTCAAACTTATAAGAATATTTTCTCCATTTGTCAATCACCTGCTGCATATCATCGGGTAACTCACTATTAAAGAAAATTGGTTCTTTGGTAATAGGATGTGTAATGCCCAATGTTTTAGCATGCAAGGCGTGACGAGGTAAAATCTCGAAACAATTTTCAATAAACTGTTTGTACTTATTACTTGATAAACCTTTTAAAATTCTATCGCCACCATATTCGTTGTCATTAAACAACGGATGACCTAAATGCCTCATGTGAATACGAATTTGATGTGTGCGACCTGTCTCCAGTTTACACTCAACAACGGTTACATAACCAAAACGTTCTAATACTTTATAATGTGTAATCGCATGTTTGCCATGATCGCTATCAGGAAAGCAAGCCATTACTTTTCTATTTTTTAAATCGCGAGCTACATTACAAGTTATGGTTCCTGAATCTTCTTTCACATCGCCCCAAACAATAGCAATATATTTTCTATCTAAATTTCTATCAAAAAAATCTTTTGCTAAACGCGTCATTGCTAATTCAGTTTTAGCAACAATAATAATTCCTGATGTATTTTTATCAATACGATGTACTAAGCCTGGTCTATCGATAGATAAATTCTCAGTCAGTTGAGTTTTAGAAGTCGGTAAATTTTTAAAACGATACGCTAAAGCGTTTACCAGTGTTCCTGAATAGTGTCCGAAAGCAGGATGCACAACCATGCCTGGCTCTTTATTAACGACACAGATATAATCATCTTCGTAAACGACATTGATGGGAATATCTTCTGCCAATACTTCCACATCACGCGGAGGCGTTGTCATTAAAACAGAAATTTCATCCAAAGGTTTTATTTTGTAGCTTGATTTAATGGGCTTGCCATTTACCAAAATACATTCTGCATCGCAAGCTTGTTGCAATTTTGTTCGGGTAGCATTTTGAATACGAATCATCAAAAACTTGTCAATTCGCATCATTACTTGGCCTTTTTCAACCTTTATGTTGTGATGTTCGTAAAGTTCTTTTTCTTCTCCGCCCGATTCAACTTCTTCTAAATCATCTATCATGTTATCTGGAAATTATTAGTTTTTGAGAACTAACGTTTAGGCTATTGCCTTTTAAGTGAATAAAATATAATCCGTTCGATAAATTGCTGATATCGATTTGTTCGTTGCTTGTGATGCTTTTTGTAAATACGGTTTGTCCTAATGCTGTGGTAATTTCTAATTCAGTAGTTTCCAATTGATTTCCAGGATAACTAACCGTTATCATATCTTGCGCAGGATTAGGGAATATTTTTACAAGATTGTTTTTTGTAAGTTCTGCAACACCAATAATTATAGGAGGGTCCACACAACCCATTACTGGATTAATCATCAAAGAACCATTGATAGAAGATTGAGACCAACTTCCAGATATATCATAATATAAGGCATTTTTATGATTGGTGTTTCTATCAAAACCAATATTTAATGGTTGATTCGTGGTTTGTTGAATCCCTATAAAATAGGACCCAACACCTAATGGTAAGCAAGAGGTTAATGTGTAAGTTGGGATGATGTTATAGCTCCCCGATTCGTATCGGGGATTCATTAAACTATCTTTGTAAATGACACTTCCTGGCACGCCACCATTGTTACTCCAAACATTGATTCGGAAACGGGAATTTAAAATAATCCCACCTTGAGTGATTGGATCAAAATATATACGAACCGACTTTAATGTATCAGGTACATTTAACGTATAACGCAAGGCTATTTTGGCACCATAAGTATTTAAATAATAGCCTTGTTCAGCGCTTCCATCATCGTAGGCGTAGTAGTTTGAAAATCGTTGAATGTGAACAACCGTGTCGTTATCATTTTTCACATCTGCCGGTGTTGTAAGACTGTGCTTGATCGTAAAATATGTAGAGTCTGTAAATGGCGGCGAAGGAAAAGGAATTCCTGTTGGTGAAAAAATAGGACGGGCAGCACTGTTTGAACCCCCAGAGTAATAACCATTATTTTCAAATGGCAAAAATCCTGGGTTTGGAAAAGTACCGTAAACATCTGTAGGCACAAGATTTTGAGAAGGACCTTGCGTTATCGTATAATTATAAACCGAAAATTTTGCGATGTTAAAATTGTTTCTGAGAAAGTTTGTAAAACCTGTTGCTAACTCTAATGATTGGTTATATTGGCGATAAGGAATGACTGAATAATTTTTTAAAAAAGAACTTGGTTTGTAAGCAAACGAAGCATCATTTAGCAAAGTATCATCGTAATAATATTGGTCTTTAACTTGTATATAATCAATATTCCAATGATCTAAGCTACCACTGGTTGTGCCTTTGTTTCTAAATCTAAATTGAAATCCGTCGTGAAAATAAGCTGTATCAACAATTCCAATTTTTACTCTATAAAAATTGGTATCTGTGGCACTTGGATTATAACCTGATCTTCCCCATACTTTTACCCATACACCACGCAGGGTATCCGCTAATGGTTTAAAAAAATCTAAGCATAAGGAGTCATTTGGCTCAGGAGCTTCACCAAAACCTTCGGCTTGATAATAAAAAGTTAAAGCTATACTATCTCCTGGGCTATACTTTTTATAGACTAATGGATTAGAAGTTGGAATAGAATCTAAATGAATTTTCCTAGATTTTAATGTATCGGCAGATGCAGAAACATTAACCGCTGCAGTTAAATTATAAGGATAGCCTTTTTTGTTTAATCCATCAAAAGTAGCAACGCCCAAAGATATGGGGGCAATTGCAAAACCACTATTTACATAGACATTAGAATCTACCCAATTGTTGGCGGATGGATAAGGAGATTTATAGGAGTAAGAAAAATCATCAAAAAGCGGTAAATAGATAGAACTTGTCGTTGCTGTTTTATTTACGGAGGAATTAGTTGTTATTGTTTTTGGCAAATTGCCATTTCCGCTTAAAGGACGTAATTCTTCCTGAGCATATTGGTTAATGCTTATCAATAATGCGATTAGTATTACAGTATATTTATAAAACTTCATTCTTTATTATTTTATTCTTCATCTTCAGGATCTGCTACAGTGGTTGAGTCTGTTGACATTGCCGAGTAATCCTCTTCTTTTTTTCCTACAGATAAATCTATTTTACTTCCCTTTTTAATGGCATCACCTGGCATAATTTCTTTACCATTAAAATATTGTTTCAGCACACAACCTTTGCAATCCCCTGCAATTTCAGTTATTTTCCCCACTTTAAGGCCATAACTTTCAATCATAAACACGGCTTGTCGAGTGCTTCTATCTACTAATTTTGGCATAGCCATTTGTGGCGCCTGCGTACTAGTAACGTATAAATAGATAATTCTATTGTGTTTTACCATCGATTTTGCCTCCGGATCTTGTTTAATAACAATACCTGGCTTTTCATCTGGACTGTAAACACTATCAATAATGGTATAACCTACGTTTTTATCTTTTACAAAATTATCTAATTCAGCAATGGCTTTTCCTTTAAAATCAGGCACTTCTGCTGTTTCGCCATGGTGAGTATACACACCTAATAACTTAAATAAAGCCCATAAAACAATAACTAAACTAACCGTTGCTAAAGCTAGGTGTTTAAAAAATGTTTTTGATTTTAGGTAGCTAAATAAATCCTTCATAATGATACAGAGTGCTAATATACTTAATAAATAGAGAAAATATCGCCATTACGACTCGTATTTACACTAAATATTGCTAAAACAATCGCATTATTTGAAAAAAGTGTAGTTTTTGAAAACAGAAGCTCAAGAGAAATATTTTCAAAAAAACAGCTCTAAATTTTTGATTTACAATAAAAAGCATATCTTTGCAGCCCGATTTTTAATTTTAAATCGTTGATTATAAATATTTTGTAAATGACTAAAGCAGACATAGTAAACGAAATTTCAGAAAAGACAGGCATCGAAAAGATAGTTGTGCAAACAACCGTGGAAGCATTCATGAAATCGATTCGCACCTCAATGACTGAAGGAAAAAACGTGTATTTGCGTGGTTTTGGTACTTTTGTGGTTAAAAAGCGTGCTGAAAAAGTGGGACGTAATATTTCAAAAAACACAACAGTAATTATTCCAGCACATTTTATTCCGGCATTTAAACCAGCTAAAACTTTTAGCGAAAGAGTAAAACGTAATGTAAAAGTTGCGGAACCATTAGATAACAAACAAGTTGAATAATGACAACAATAAGTAAAACACAGATTGGGTTATTAATAACGGCTGTTGTTTTATTCGTTCTTTTATTTCTTGCACCAAAAACACACACAGGTAAATTAGAAACCAAAGTGGATAAAAAGGAAACTATGGAAGTAGTTAGCCTTGAAACATTTATCACCATGGCTACTAAATCACTAAAACCAGAAGAAAAAACGACTTATGACGCTTTAGTTAATACAGCTAAAAATTCAAAAGTTGATACGGCTTTTGTTCCTGTTGTGCAATTTTGGGATAAACAAAAAAGACCAGATTTTGCGGCTTATTTTGTAGAACAAATTGCTGAAAGAAGTCAAACTTCTTTAGCTTATAATAAAGCGGGCGATCGTTATTATTATTCTGTTCGTTTTACAAAAGATGAAAACGAAATTCCTGCTTTATATCAAAGTGCGATGCGTTGTTATCAAAAAGCAGTAGATAAAGATGCTAAAAACGTGGATGCTAAAATTCAATTAGCAGCTTGTTTTGTAGAAGAGGGAAAAGATCCGATGAAAGGAATTGCTTTATTGCGTGATGTTGAAAAGACAGATAGTAATAATGTGAAACTTCAATTGACTTTTGCTTTTTTCTCAGTAAAATCTCAGCAATGGGATAAAGCGATAAAGCGTTTTAATAAAGTGTTAGAAATTGACCCTTTATATATAGAAGCGTATTTGCATTTAGCAGATGCTTATGAGCAACAAAGTCAAACAAATAAAACAATTGAAATGCTTCAAAAATATGCCAATCTTACAGAAGATGCGATGGCAAAACAAGAAGTGCTAAAATACATTGAACAATTAAAACGTAAATAAATAATTAACCTAATATAAATTTTTTAAAACCTAAGGATTATGCCAAGCGGAAAGAAAAGAAAAAGACATAAGATGGCTACTCACAAACGTAAAAAACGTTTGAGAAAGAACCGTCATAAGAAAAAATAATTAGCCTAGCTAATTAGATTTTCTAGTTAAGATTACACACAAACGGAAAGCCAATATGTGCTTACCGTTTGTGTTATTTGTGTATGTTATTGTTTGCTAAAACTTTAATCGGTTTGTTGTGCAGTCAATAACGTTATTATATATAAATTAAAACTATTTAAAGTGAACGTAGAACTAGTAATAAATTCTACGCCTAACGAAGTTGTTATAGGACTATTAAACGATAAACGTTTGATAGAACTGCATAAAGAAAAAAATAACATTAAATTTTCGGTAGGCGATATCTACCTAGGTAAAGTTAAAAAGGTAATGACCGGACTTAACGCAGCCTTTGTAGATGTAGGATACGAGAAGGATGCATTTTTGCATTATTTAGATTTGGGCCCTCAAGCCAACTCGTTGATGAAATACGTTGATGCTGTGCGTTCTGGTAAACAGAATGTAAGTAACTTAATGTATTTTAAAAATGAAGGCGACATCAATAAAGATGGAAAAATTAATGAGGCTGTAAAATCTGGTCAATACATTTTAGTACAAGTTGCTAAAGAGCCAATTTCTTCAAAAGGTCCAAGAGTTACCACAGAAATTTCGATTGCAGGACGATACATTGTATTGATTCCTTTTTCTGATAAAATCTCCGTGTCTTCTAAAATTAGAAGTAGCGAAGAAAAAAGCAGATTAAAAGCACTAATGCAAAGCATTAAACCAAAAAACTTTGGTGTCATTATTAGAACAGTTGCTGAAGGAAAATCAGTTTCTGATATTGAAGGTGATGTAGCTGATTTAGTAAATAAATGGGACGAATGTTTTAAAGCGTTACAAACTGCTGAGCCACCATTTAAATTATTAGGAGAAGTTGATAGAACCAATGCGATTTTAAGAGATTTTTTAAATGCGTCGTTTAATGCGATTCATGTAAATAGCGAAACGGTGTATGATGATTTGAAATCGTACATTAAAACTATCTCTCCTGATAAAGTTGACATTTTAAAACACTACACAGGGAAGGTTCCTATTTTTGATAATTTCGGAATTGATCGTCAAATCAAATCATTGTTTGGCAAATCTGTTTTCATGAAAAGCGGTGCTTACTTAGTAGTAGAACATACCGAAGCTTTACATGTATTTGATGTTAATAGTGGAAACCGTGCTAAGAGTGATAAATCGCAAGAAGAAAATGCACTTGAAGTAAACTTAGAAGCAGCTGTTGAGGTCGCTCGTCAATTGCGCTTACGTGATATGGGTGGTATTATTGTAATTGACTTTATTGATTTACATAATGCGGAAAACAGAAAATTACTGTTTGACAAATTAAAAGAAGAAATGAAGTCGGATAGAGCGCGACACAATATTTTACCCCCAAGCAAATTTGGTTTAATTCAAATTACTCGTCAGCGTTTACGCCCAGAAGTAAATGTGGAGGTTTTAGAAACTTGCCCTAGCTGTAATGGTAGCGGTAAAGTACAGCCAAGCATTTTATTTGTTGAGCAAATTGAAAACGCCTTGCGTTTTATTATTAAAGAACAATCGGCTAAAGACATAACGCTTTGCGTACATCCGTACATTGAAGGATATTTAAAACAAGGCGGCTTTTTAAGAAGCAAACAATGGAAATGGTATTTTGAAAATAAACAATGGGTGAAGATCATCAAATCTGACAGTTATGCGTTTATGGAGTATCACTTTTTAAATAAAGACTTAGATGAAATAGTGATTTAATTATTTCTCTCAAAAAAAATCCCGCTATTAATTGATAGCGGGATTTTTTATGCCATATATTCAACAAAAAACGCCCCGCACAAATGCGAGGCGGCTTTTGACTTATTAAATTTTACTTCACTAATTTTATAGTTTTTAATGAGCTTCCTTTCTCATTGGTAACACTTAAACTATAAAAGCCTTTCTCTAAATTACTTGTATTGATAGTAGTTTTAGAGTTATTTAAATTTCCAGCTAATACCATTCTTCCAAGAGCATCTAATAATATATACGTTAATTTAGTATCGTTTGCAGAAGTTGCTTCAATAGTTAATTCTTCTGCTATTGGATTTGGAAACGCGTTAATCAAAAAGTTATTTTGCTTATAAAAATCATTAACACTTGTAGTGGTTCCTAATAACTCTAAATACTCTCCCATGGTTGGCACATCTAAATAGTCGCCGTGACTAGCGGATTGATTAATTTGTCGGCCAATTAAGTCGCTAATGGAATCTTTTAAGGTTTGTGTTATCATAGAATTATTTAACGCATAGGCTTTTAGTAGCCATCTATATCCAATAGCCGTATAACAATTGTAAGAATAGTCAACTATGTTTTTTACGGCTTTATAAGTCATGGTATCTATTGCATTTTTAAAACCATTTGTGTTTGGAATTAATGAATTTGTTGGAACTATATTTTGAAGAATTATACTATGATATCTTAAGTTAGCATTGTGCCCATCAACCCAACGGCCATTAGCAATTTGACCTGGATAAACGCTATATCGTATAGTTTTAATAGCTCGGTTTAAGTAGGACGTATCGTTTGTTAGTTGATAGGCTCTCGTAAGCGCCAGGGATACAAATGTATTATAGTTATAATTTAAATTGAATTTTAATCCCTTTGTATAATTGCCAATTGAAATGGCAATATTTTTATAGTTAATGTTTCCCGTATAGTTATATGCTTCAAAATATGCATTTGCTATAACACCTGCATCAAACTTAAATTCACCAGTTCCTTTGTCGTTAATGATGAACCCATTTTGTAAAACGTTTACAGAATCTGAACCACACGAAAACATAAAATTTTGTATAATAGGCCCAAAGGTTGGGTCACCATAAACTCTTAAGTCTGGAAATGGAAATGCTCCGGTTGATGGCCCATTTTGGATTTGCATGGTAGCTAAACTATCTAAGGCTCTTGTTGCCCATGATTGATATAACGTTTTTCTTGTAACATTAGTTTCCTTATCAGCAATTTTCAAAAGGCCTGCTGCAATTTCAGCTGAGGCTCTTAAAAATAACGAGTGCGGTTGGTATGAAGGAGGACTCATTCCTTTTGCTAGTCTCCAAAGATTAGCGTAGGTTAAACTATCAGCATGAATTAATATTCTTGAAAGTGTTATTGAATTTGGAAGACTAAGCCAGTTGGTATTTGTGGATACAGTATAAGACGTTTCGGCTCCATCTGGTCTTCCTCCTTGCGAAGAATATATATTTTTCATTACAGCACTTAACGAATCTATTTTGAATAAAATTTCATACTTCAATGCGGTATCTATTGGATTTTGCAACACCGATAATTGTGATTGTTGCGCCGAGTTTAGAGATTGCACCACACCGCAAGGTTGTGCCAATACGTTTAATCTTAAAATTAAAACAAAAAATATGGCACAGTTTACATGTTTCATAGTAGCATTAAATATAAAAATTTTATAGCTAAAAAAAGCCTCGCAATCTGCGAGGCTTTTTTCTAAATAAACTAAATTTTACTTCACTAATTTTATAGTTTTTAATGAGCTTCCTTTCTCATTTGTAACACTTAAACTATAAAAGCCTTTCTCTAAATTACTAGTATTGATAGTCGTTTTAGAGTCATTTAGATTTCCTGTTAAAACTAGTCTTCCCAAAGCATCCACTAATACAAAAGTTAATTCGTTATCGTTAGTAGTTGTTACTTCCATGGTTAATTCATCAGCGATTGGATTAGGGAAGGCTATTAATTCAATTTCTTTTTCTGTTTGTGTAATACCAGTAACAGATAATGGAATAACATTTACTTGACTCATTAAAAAACCTGCCGCCATGCGCTGTACACTTGATGAATCACAGTATGTATCAGTACATGTTGAAACATTACCAAATGTATTTGTATAAGTTCCAGTTACAGTTAAGCAAACCACATATTGGCCAGGTATTGCATATTGATGGAAAGGATATTGTTGAGAAGAAGTGGTACCATCACCAAAATCCCATAAATAAGAGGCATTCCAGATGTCCAAGATAAATTATATGCAAAATAATTTCCTGCATTTACTGAATCAGCAAAAATATAGAACTGAGAATTTGCTTGGCAACCCACAGGAGTTGTTGTGCCACTTCCACATGATACAGTGATCATTTGCATGGTTGAATCGCAGAATGCACCTAATGAAGTATATGAGTATAATGTTGCATAATAAGAACCGTTTGCTAAAGCAACGGCAGGGCTTGGAGACGCGGTATAAGTCATGCCATTAATATACCATACACCATAACCGCCACCAGTTGATGTGTTAACAAAGTGTGTAACACAAGAAGAATCAGTGTAACTATAAAAAGAAGCCTGGCAAGGAGTGTTAGTTCCACCGCCACCACAGCTTACAGTAATGTATTGAGAAGTTGAATCGCAAAATGCGCCACCCGAATACGTGTATAGAACCGCGTTATAAGAGCCGTTAGCTAAACTTGCCGAAGGATTTGCAGATGTAAAACTACTGCCATTAATGTACCAGTTGTATGTTAAGTTACTACCTGTTGATGTATTTACAAAATGAGTAACGCAAGAACTATCAGTGTAGTAAGTAAAATTTGCATTACAAGCCGTTGTGGTCATATTGTTTATGCTTAATACCGTATTTCCAGTTAACCAACACCCGTTCAATGAATCATTAATAGAAACCGACAAAGTGTAGGTTCCATTTGCTGGAAACTGAAACGTGCCATTTGATTGAAACATACCAGATGTTTGAGTTGCATTTGGGGTTACATACCAATAATACATAGTTTGTGATGGACTGGTTGGACTCGAAAGAATTGGAGTAACGGTTGCAGTTCCATTGGCGCCAAGTGACACACTCATATTGGTAACAGTAGGACATTGTGCCATTGCTGTTATTGAAAAGACACTTAGTGCTAATCCCAATAGTTTTTTAGTAATTGTTGTTTTCATATTGTATATATTAAAGTTAATTTATTTTCTTGATACAAATTTGCAAAGAGAATTCATTTTTCGAAACACTATTTTATTATTTATTACATACTCAAAATTTTAAATGTGTCTTTTTATACTTATTATATGGGATAGGATTCATTTTTTGTTACATAAACAGATGCCTCTGCGTCTCATCATAAAAACAAAAAGAGCGAACTAGTTAGATTCGCTCTTTTTTTATATAAGTAACAGGATATTTATTTAACTAACTTAATTGTTTTTAGCTTGTGTCCTTTTTCGTTAGTAATACTTAAACTATAAAATCCTTTTTCTAAATTACTAGTGTTGATAGTAGCTTTGGAATTATTTAAGTTTCCTTTTAATGCTATTTTTCCAAGAGCGTCTACTAATACATATATTATAGCGTTGTTATTAGAAGTTATTGCCTCAATCGTCAATTCATCAGCAATTGGATTTGGAAATGCGCTTAAACTTATTTCTTTTTCTGGTTGTTTAATGCCAGTAACAGATAATGGAATAACATTTACTTGACTCATTAAAAAACCTGCAGCCATTTTTTGCACGCTAGAGGAATCACAGTAGGTACTTGAACAGGTTGATGTACCCACCGCATTAGAATATAAAACCGTTGTAGTTAAACAAACAATATAGCTTCCAGGAACAGCGTATTGATGAGAAGGGTATATTTGAGAGGAAGTTGTTCCATCTCCAAAATCCCACAAATAGGAAATCGTTCCATTTCCGGAAGAGAAGTTATAAATAGAATAAATACCACTTCCTAAATTTACGGAGTCAGGAAAAACAATAAAGTTCGAATAAGCTTGGCAGCTAGTAGCAGGATTCCCGCAGTCTACGTAAACATAATTTACCACTGAATCACAAAATGTTCCATTTGAAAATGTAGCTAATTGAAGAATAGAATATCCTTGTGGCAAGTTCAATGTTGGATTAGTTGCGGTGCTTATTAATGTTGGAATATTATTGTTTGTAATATCATACCATTCATACGTTAAATTATTGCCA
Source organism: Bacteroidota bacterium (assembly GCA_016711805.1). Lineage (GTDB taxonomy): Bacteria > Bacteroidota > Bacteroidia > B-17B0 > Aurantibacillaceae > UBA4416. The sequence continues at coordinate 269,387 of JADJSH010000038.1, read as the reverse complement.
GTGGAAGTGTTTGTTATATAAGTGACACAAGTTGAATCAGTAAAAGATGTAAAGTTTGCAACACAAGATACGGTGTTGCCACCACTACATGCTACATTTACGTTATGAGAAATTGAATCACATAGTTGACCTACATAATATGTTTGTAATAAAACTGAATGATTACCATTGGGTAAATTAACAATCGGGTTTATTGAAGTGTAATGATTACCGTTGATTAACCAATCATACGTGATATTATTTCCCGTGGAAGTGTTATTAAAATAGGTAACACAGTTACTGTCAGAGTAAGCTGTAAAATCAGCATGGCAGCTAGCCGCTGGTAAATTGCTAATTGTTAAAGTGGTACAATATTGGGTAGACAAACAGCCATTTAGTGAATCAGAAAAATTTAAACAGACGTTATATGTACCATTTGAGTAGAATTCGAATTCTCCTTGAGATTGAAATGGATTTGAGTTTAAACTTCCACTTGGAGAAATCTGCCAATAGTACATAGTCATTGTAGGACTCACAGTGCCGCTAATAACTGGAGTTATACTTGCCGTTCCATTAGCGCCTAATATTACGTTTAAATTTGTAATTGTTGGGCACTGTGCGAATGCCGAAATAGAAAAAACACTAAGTGTTAATCCTATTAGTTTTTTGAAGAAATTAGTTTTCATGATTTTTGAGTTTAGTTCGACAGGCTCATAACAAGTATCGAAATATATTTATTCTTTTATAAAATTAATACGATACGATTTATTTTCCGAATTTATTATCATCCAATACGACCCAGCATTTAATTCAGAAACATTGATGGTTTCTTTGAATGTCAGCTCTTTTACTTTTCGGGCAAATACGTCATAAATGATAATGTTTTTATATTGATTATTGCTTTGGACTTTAATGGTTAAATCATTTATTACTGGGTTCGGGTATAACTTAAATTGATTTTTTTCAAATTCAAAAACACTATTAATATCGTTTATCCATATCACAGGTCTTACACTATCACCATTAACGCCTGTCCCAGTAATAATAAGAGGCCAAACAACAATAGTGTTACCATTGCCACCAGATTTAAACGCTGCAGGCCCTTGATTTGGAGTGAAAGACATGCCCACAGAAACGCTGTCGTTAGGTTGTAACGTTGCACCTATGGTAACTGAATCTAAAATTGGATTAAACGTAGCGGTGTCTCTTTTAGCTTGCACTGTAATAGATCCTGAAAATGCAGCATTGCCATAATTTTTTACATAGGCCGTAAAATTTATATTATTGCTAAACGTTACAGTACTAGATGGCGTTGTGGCGCTTGCTGGAGTAAAAGAAAGAACTGGACTCATGCCAATTTTTGCCACTACCTGTCCGTAGCCCGTAAGCCCAGATAAAATAAATAAAAAGGTTAAAAAACGTTGTATCATAATAATGAGTTTTTGCTTCTCTAAAATTAATTAAAAAAATCACTAAAAATAATTTACTTTTATATTTTATTACACATTCATATTATGGATATTTTACAAGATTTAATTAAATCCTTAGAAAAGGAAGAATTAAAAAGCTATAAGCTATTTACAAAGCGAACTCACAACTTTGAAAACCGCAAGGACATAGAGTTATTTGACTCAATTAAAAAGCAGGGAGATGAATCAGATAAGTATCATTTTAATGTGATTTATAAGGGTGTGAAGCCAGATACCAAATATTACAGACTCAAGAATAAAATAGCGGATGATATTGGCATTGTATTATCCAATTTAAATCATAAAAAGCCCGAAACAGATACGATTCACTTAATAGGTTTAGCAAAAATTTTTAATGCAAAACAAAAATACAATCTCGCATTACATTATTTGAAGCTAGCAGAGCGCAGAGCTATTGATAAAGAAGAGTATGCCTTACTAGAAGCAATTTATGAACAAATGGTAAGAATGAGCATTCAAAATACAGAAGAAAGTCCTACACGCATTATTGAAAAAAGAAATGAAAACAGTCAGCGTTTAAAGTTGTTGCAAGACTTAGAAAATAATTTAGCAGTTTTATCTCACGAAGTCAAAACAACCCAAAATTTAACCACCAAAAAGGAAATTACTACCTGGTTAAATCATACTTTAAAAAACACCATTAAGTTATCTTATGTAAAAAATAGCGCTCAACTTCGAATTAAAATTTTTCAAAATTTAAGTCGCTTGATGTTATTATTGAAAGACTACACCGCACTAGAAGCATATTTAAAATCTTGTTTAGTTGAATTTGAAAACGATAAATTGTTCACAAAACAAACACATGAAGTCAAATTGCAGTTGCTGGTGTATTTGTGTAATGCTTCCTATATGCTCGATAAACACGCGCAATCCATACAGTGTGCTAATGTATTGCATAAAGCCATTTTCGAATTTGATAAAGCTCTATACAATCAATACATTTTTTATTATTATAATATTTTGGTAAATAATTATAGTAAGACCAATGCATTGAAAGCTATTGATACATTGGAAGAAGCTCAAAATGAAAAACAAATTAAAAATAATCCCAATCAATATTTTTACGTATTAAATAATCTAGCCATTTTAAATTTCGATTTAAAAAAACATAAACAAGCTAGTAAATTTTTTAGTCAGATGTATGTATCTCAAAATTTTAAATCTTTCGACAAATCATTTATAGTTAAGTTACAAGTGTTCGAATTAATAAACAGAGTAGAGCTTCAGGATTATGAATTGTGCGATAAACAGTTGAATCAGCTTTATAAGTTGATAGAGGATGTGAAAGAAAAAGAGTCCATTAAAATCGACATCGGTGTATTAGATTTGATTAATAAATTTTTAAATGAATCTGAAAACCGCTGGAGACCTTTGAAAACAAACATCCAAGCTTTTGTGAAAAAATTCCAGAACCCAAAAGATGGCGCTGGTTTAATTAACTATGCGCAATGGATTGAAACAAAAATTTAGTTACTGCCAAAAATCGTAATAGTTAAACCACTGATGTGGATAGGCTTTTGCAGTTTCTTCAACTTTTGCAACATATTGCAATAATAAATCTTGACACACTTTTTCTAGTTGTGCTTCACCTCTCACTCTATCTACTTGGATTGGTTTTTCTGTTGAAAATTGATAGGTATGTTTGTCGGTTTTAACAGCAAATACAATACATAGGGGCACACCAAATTTTGCCGCCATGATAAACGGCCCTGCTGGAAATTTTGCAGGCTTACCAAAAAAATTGGCGGTTAATGTTTTTGCGCCTTCTCTATATCTATCGCCATGCATTACCACAAGTTCGTTATTGCTAAATGCTTTGTGTAATTCAATAATATGGCTTTTGGTTTCTTCATCAATAGCAATGATGTTGATTTTTTTTTCTTTCATCACACCATCCATATATTGTTTCACATCTTCTTTTTCGTTAGAGTACATTAATATATTAAAGGCGGTTCCTAATCTGTTTAAGCCTTGTCCAGCCACTTCCCAATTACCAATATGAGCACTAACCAAAATACCACCTTTTCCAATGGCAGTTAACTCATCAAGCATTTCGCCATTTTTATGAATCACTTTAAAAGGATTTTTAGCGCCAGCCATCGTTGCTACTTTATCAATGATGGTTTGCCCTAACATGAAATTATTTTTATAAATAGCTAATCGAGCTTTTAATGGAGAGTAATGATGTGCTTGAATAAAGTACTGACGAATGTATTTATTAGGCTTTGAAAACAGAAAATAATAAAAGGAAACAAAACGTAATAAAAAGTAAGCTGGATTTAATCCAAAGGTATTAAGGATAAATACAAAAATTTTAAATCCTAAAACTTGGGCTTTTGATTGCCCATCCCATTTGTTTTGATCACTCATGTTTCATGGTTATCTATTAAACAAAAAAACAAAACAACCAGTGTTTTGTTTTTAGTTTTTTGAAAAAATAATATATGTATTAAGCAACTGCTTTTTCCTGAACTTTATTAAAGCAGTACGTATAAAAATCTTGGAACGTATGAATGGTTAAGAAATCTTCTCCAACAACTTTAAATCCAAAATGACTTTCAATAACAACTACTAAATCAACATAGTCTAAACTATCCAACTCTAACGTATCACGTAAATTTGCATCTGGGGTAATCTTAGCCTCATCTACTTCAAATTCTTCAACTAAAAACCCATTTACTGTTTTTATAATCTCTTCCTGTGTCATGCTTACTATGCTTTCTGAATTTTGTTTGTATTAATTTACAAATTTAGGCAAATTTTTTAATTATCAAAGTAGAATTTGTACCGCCAAAACCAAAAGAATTAGATAAAATAGTGTTTAGTGGTGTTTGCTTGGTTTGAGCAATAATGTTTATTTTTTGTGTATCCTCGTCTGGATTTTCGAAATTGATATTTGGAGCAATAAAATCGTTTTGCATCATCAAAGTTGTGTACACAATTTCGCTAGCGCCAGCCATCCAGCACTCATGCCCTGTCATTGATTTAGTAGAGCTTACGGGTGTTTTAGCATCTCCAAACACTTGGTCAATAGCTTTTGCTTCAACTCTGTCGCCACCAGGTGTTGAGGTAGCGTGAGCATTAATATAATCAATGTCTTTAGGAGTTAATTTAGCATCTCTCAAGCTCATTTCTAAAGAACGAGTTTGTCCATCAACACTCGAATTACTGATATGATCACCATTACTAGAAAACCCATATCCAATAACTTCTGCTAATATTTTTGCTCCACGTTTTTGTGCCGATTCTAAACTTTCTAAAATCACTGTTGCTGCACCACCACTTGGAATTAAACCATCTCTATCTCTATCAAATGGACGAGATGCTTTGGTTGGTTCGTTTTCTCTTATCGAGAATGCACTTAATCCATCAAAGCTTCCAAATGTATATGGATTAACTTCTTGTGCACCACCACAAATTACTTGGTGTTGCAAGCCCGTACGAATTAATAAGTAGCCCATTCCAATGGAGTGAGAGCCACTAGCACAAGCTGCAGCTAAAGTGAAGTTGATGCCTTTTAATTTATAAATGGTAGAAAGGTTCATGGTAACTGTTGAGTTCATGGATTGGAATGTTGCTCCAGAACCAACTAACATGGTATCTTTTTTTGCTCTAACAGTATCAATGGCTTCCATAGTAGATTGAGCAACGCTATCGTTACCATAAATAATACCTACCTCTTGTTTTTCAATCCATTCAGGATCCATGTTAGCCATTTTCAAAGCTTCAGAAGTTGCCATATAGGCAAATTCAGCGGGTTGCCCCATACTTATTCGAGCTCTTCTGTCTAATAATCCTTTTAAAACAGGAGTTTCTACCATTCCCGTTAAAGCAGAGCGATAGCCCATATCTTTTCGTACTTGCTCAAAGCCAATTCCTGATTTTCCTGCAAATAATGAATCTCTTACTTCGTCTACGTTTTTACCTAAACACGACCAAGCTCCTATACCTGTTATTACTACTCTGTTCATTTTATCTTAACTGTATAATCCTCCGTTAACTGAAATTACTTGCCCTGTTACATAAGTAGAATCTTTACCTACTAAAAATGCAACCACACCAGCTACTTCTTCTGATTCTCCAAAACGATTCATCGGAATCATAAATTTATAATCCTCTTCTTTGATATCCTCAGTCATATCTGTTTTAATAAAACCAGGAGCTACTGCGTTAACTGTAATACCACGTTTACCAACTTCTTGAGCTAATGCTTTAGTAGCTGCAATAACAGCGCCTTTAGCAGCAGAGTAACTTGTTTGTCCTGGTAAGCCTTTTAAACCTGATAAAGAAACAATATTTACCACACGACCTTTGCGTTTAGTTAGCATACTTTTTACAACGTGACGCGTCACATTATAAAAACCATCTACAGTAATATCTATGACACGTTTCCAATCTTCAGGTTGAATAAACACCATGATATTATCCTTACGAATACCAGCATTATTAACCAATACAGAAATCGATTTATCTTTATTAGTATTAATCCAAGTTTCAATATGAGCATCAGATTCTTCAGTACTACTTACATCAAATTTCATTAATACAACATCAACACCTTTTGCAGTTAAAAGGTCTTTTGTTTTATTTGCCTCAACATCGTTTGATGTATAATTCAAAATAATGTTGTAGCCCATGTCTGCTAAACGCAAACAAATTGCTTTTCCAATTCCGCGGCTGCCGCCTGTTACTAGTGCATATTCCATTTATAAAATCTCTATATGGTTATAAAATATATAATCTCTTACTGCTTTTACGTCTTTGTATTTAGTTGTGTCTTCAACAAAACAAGGGAAAATTTTACGCAATTTTTCGTAAGCATCTTTTGATTTTGACGATAATTTATCTTGCATTTTTAAATAATCAATTGCTTGTAAAATTGTCATCCATTCAATAGCTAATACTTCGTAACTATTCATGATTACTTTTTTGCAGATTAACGAAGCGTTGGCACCCATACTTACAATATCCTGATTATCATTATTACTAGGAATACTATGAACATACATAGGATTTGACAACATTTGATTTTCGGCTGTAGTGGATGTTGCTGTAAATTGAACGCCTTGCATGCCTAAGTTTAATCCTAATGTTCCGTGATTAACAAAAGGAGGTAAAATATTGTTTAATTTATTATTTAATAAAAAATTCAATTGTCTTTCGGCAAGCATCGATAATTTAGTAATCGATATTTTTAATTTATCCATTTCTAAAGCCACATAATCGCCATGGAAATTTCCTCCATGGTAAACGTTTTTGCGTTCCCAATCAACAATTGGATTATCATTAGCTGAATTGATTTCGTTTATTAAAACTTCTTTGGCATAGTTTACAGTATCTACAATTGGCCCTACAATTTGTGGCACACAACGAATAGAGTAATATTCTTGCATTTTCTCCACCAAAACATCCACTTCTACTTTTTGGTTGTAGTGATGTTCTTCGCGGCTCTTTACTAATTTGCTATCTTTTAATGTTGCTTGTAAAGCATTAGCCACACGGTTTTGTCCGTAATGATGTTTTACTTCGTTTAATGGAGTAGAGTAGTGGTCGTCAAAACTTTGTACTAATTCCATAATGGTTGCTGAGGCTAATAAGCTCCAGTTCATTAAGTTTTCAGCGTAAATCACATTCAACATACCAATACCACTCATGGCAGAAGTTCCATTCATTAAGGCTAAGCCTTCGCGAATGTGAATTTCCATCGGCGTAATATTTTCTTTCTTGAAAACTTCGGCAGTATTAGTAATCACACCGTTATAATAGACTTCTCCTTCTCCAATTAAGGTTAATGCTAAATGCGCCAATTGAACTAAATCACCACTAGCGCCTAAGCCACCATGTTCGTAAATAACGGGCGAAATATTTTTGTTAATTAAATCCTTAATTAAAATTAAAGCATCAGGATGAATACCAGCAAAGCCTTGCATTAAGGTGTTTAAACGCGCTAACATTACTGCTTTACAATCAATTTCAGGAATGGGATTTCCTGAGCCAGAACAATGGCTACGAATTAAATTGTATTGCAATTTCATTTGATCTTCGTGATTAATACGGTACTGTGCCATTGGCCCAAAACCAGTATTAATACCATATATTAATTTTTCGCGAGTAAACTCTTTCAAAAAATAATGACTACGATATACTTTTCTTAAGGCTTCTTCATCCAACTTAAGTTCTAAATTGCTAATTAAAACCTTGTAGAAATCATCAGCCGATATTTTCTTATCTCCTATCTTTACCATAATTGTGTGTGCAATTTACAATATTACAAACAATTTTAGTATCCGTGTTGTTGGGTATTTAGTTTTTTATCAAGAAAATCGAAAAAATGTATAATCTTTTCATTATTTTGGCAGTCTTTTAGATAGAATAGCATTAATTTTTAGCTTTAATACCATGAATTTTTTTACCAAAGACGACAAATCAGCCTTTGAGGCTATAACAGCGGCGCAGTTTATTGCATTTGCACCAATAGTTTTCCAAGCGACTAAATCCCTTAGAGATTTGGGTATTTTAGCAGCGGTGGAGGAATCTAGAACCATTGGATTAACTCTAGAAGAAATATACACAAAGCTTAAATTGTCAGAATACGGCGTTAGGGTTTTACTGGAAGCGGGTTTAGGGATAGGCTTAGTGGTTAAAAATCAAGATAAATACACCATTACAAAAACAGGCTTATTTATTTTAAACGATCGTATGACTAACGTTAATATGGACTTTACGAACGATGTTTGTTATGAGGGGATGTTTTCACTAACGGATAGTATTAAACAAGGCAAACCAACGGGATTGAAAGTTTTGGGCGATTGGCCAACGGTTTACGAAGGATTAGCACATTTACCAAAACCTATACAAGATAGCTGGTTTGCGTTTGACCATTATTATTCGGACGGCTCATTTGACCAAGCTTTGGCTGAGTTATTTAAACGTAAACCTAAACATATTTTAGATATTGGCGGCAATACCGGAAAGTTTACCATGAAGTGCTTAAACTATGATGCCGATGTAAAAATGACAATGTTTGATTTGCCGGGACAATTAGCTATGGCTAAAGAAAATATTGCAAAAACACCTTTTGCGGATAGAGTAAACTATCATCCAATCAATATTTTAGATGATGCTAATCGTTTTCCGAAAGGGGCTGATGCCATATGGATGAGTCAGTTTTTAGATTGTTTTAGCGAAGATGAAATTGTAAGTATTTTAAAACGTTGTCACGAAGCTATTGCAGAAGATGGAAGTATATATATTATGGAAACTTTTTGGGATCGTCAAAAATTCAGACCAGGTGCTTTTAGTTTACAAATGACTTCCTTATACTTTACTAATATTGCTAACGGAAACAGTCAAATGTACGACAGTGCGGTGTTTAATCGATTAATTGACAGGGCTGGTTTTAAAGTTGTTGAACAAATTGATAATGTAGGAATTAGCCACACCATTCAGGTTTGTAAGAAAAAATAGTAGATGCAAGACATCACCAATTCAGACGACGTAGAACTTTTAGTAAAGACTTTTTACTCCAATTTACTTTTAAATGAAGAGGTAAAACCCATTTTTGAGCATGTGGATTTCGAAAAGCACATGCCTCATATGATTGCATTTTGGGAATTTGTTCTTTTGGATAAAGAAGGTTATACAACCAATGTATTTGATAAACACGTGAATTTACCCTTAAAAGCAGAGCATTTTGACATTTGGTTAAATGCCTTTGAAAACACAGTAAATGCGTTATTTGAAGGAGAAAATGCTCAAAAAGCCATTTTTCGCGCAAAAACCATCGCTTTTTCGTTTGAAAGTAAAATGAAACAAATGGGTAAAATCTAACCACAGATAAACGAAGTAGACGCAATTTTGCAGAGTAATTCTATCTTTTGTTGTTAAACCATTTTTTTGTACATTCGCTACCCTTAATTTATTAAGCAACAACCCTTTGCGCCCTTTGCTAAACCATTGCGCTCTTTGCGGTTAAACTCAAACTAACAATGAAAAAGTACCCTACATACAACCAACTCAACTTATCACAAATAAGTAAAGACATTTTAGATTATTGGAAAGAAAAAGACACTTTCGGTAAATCTATTTCTACACGCGAAGGCAAAACTCCATGGGTGTTTTACGAAGGACCGCCAAGTGCTAATGGTATGCCAGGCATTCACCATGTGATGGCACGTACGATTAAAGATATTTTTTGTCGTTACAAAACCTTACAAGGCTTTCAAGTAAAACGTAAAGCAGGTTGGGATACTCACGGTTTGCCTATTGAGCTTGGAGTAGAAAAATTTCTTGGAATCACTAAAGAAGACATTGGAAATCCCAATAGCAAAAAATTTATTTCGGTTGAAGATTATAACAAAGCTTGTCGTAAAGAGGTAATGAAATATACCGACAAGTGGGAAGATGTAACGGCTAAGATGGGATACTGGGTTGATATGAAAGACCCTTACATTACTTACGATAATAAGTACATTGAAAGTGTTTGGTGGTTATTACAAAATTTAAATAACAAAGGCTTATTATACAAAGGCTTTACTATTCAGCCTTACTCGCCAGCTGCGGGAACGGGTTTATCTTCTCATGAGTTAAATCAACCTGGCTGTTATAGAGATGTGAAAGATAGAACAGCGACGGTGCAGTTTAAAGTAAAGGATTCTAAATTCAACATTAAGGGTGATTTATTTATTCTTGCTTGGACAACGACACCTTGGACATTACCATCAAATACTGCATTAGCGGTTGGAAAAGATATTGATTATGTATTTGTAGAAAGCTTTAATCCATTTAGCGGAGCTCCTCAAACAGTTGTATTAGCAAAAGATTTAGTTAACAAATATTTTTCCGAAAAACATACGGATTTAAAATTCGAAGATTATAAAGTTGGCGACAAAAACATTCCTTTTAAAATTGTGAATCATTGCAAAGGTTTAGATTTAGAAGGAATCTCCTACGAACAATTATTACCATTTACTCAACCAACAGATGGCGATGCCTTTAAAGTAATCGTTGGTGATTTCGTTACTACTACTGATGGTACAGGCATTGTTCATATTGCGCCAAGCTTTGGTGCAGATGACTTTAGAGTAGCTAAACAAAACGGAATCGGATCGTTAACCTTAGTTGATAAACGCGGTCGCTTTTTGCCTGAAATTAATGACGGTACATTTTTGTATGGCGAAGAATATGTGAAAGAAGCGTATCATACAGATGCTGAAAAACAAGTGGAGTTCGAAAAACAAAAACAAATTTTAGAAGCAACAGGCAAGATCAAAGAATTAAAAGCTTATTTGAGTGTTGATGAACGTATTGTTTTAAAATTACAAGAAGAAGGAAAATTATTTAAGAAAGAGACCTACGAACATAGTTATCCTCACTGTTGGAGAACTGACAAACCCGTTTTATATTATCCATTAGATTCATGGTTTATTAAATCAACCGCGGCAAAAGACCGTATGATTGAATTAAACAAAACTATTAACTGGAAGCCAGAAGCTACTGGTACTGGTCGTTTTGGTAATTGGTTAGAAAATTTAAATGATTGGAATTTATCTCGTTCTCGTTTCTGGGGTATTCCAATTCCTATTTGGACAAGCGAAGATAGCTCTGAGCAAATTGTGATTGGAAGTGCTGAAGAATTGAAAAATCAAATAGAAAATTCAATCGCAAAAGGTTTCATGACAGAAAATCCATTAGGAAAATTTGTGCCAGGAAATTTCACAGCTGAGAATTATGACACCTTTGATTTACACAAACCATATGCGGATAATATCGTATTAGAGAAAAACGGACAAAAATTATTCCGCGAACCTGATTTAATTGATGTATGGTTTGATTCGGGCGCGATGCCTTATGCGCAAGTGCATTACCCGTTTGAGAACAAAGAATTAATTGACGATAAAAAATATTACCCAGCTGATTTTATTGCCGAAGGAGTAGATCAAACTCGTGGTTGGTTCTTTACTTTACATGCAATTGCAACGATGAATTTCGATTCAGTAGCATACAAGAATGTTGTGTCTAATGGATTAGTGTTAGATAAAAACGGAAATAAAATGAGTAAGCGTTTAGGTAACGCTGTTGATCCTTTTGAAACTATTGAAAAATATGGTGCTGACGCCACTCGTTGGTACATGATTGCAAATGCTGCTCCATGGGATAATTTGAAATTTGACGTAGAAGGAATTGGAGAAGTGCAACGTAAATTATTTGGAACACTTTATAATACCTATGGATTCTTTGCTTTATATGCAAATGTTGATAATTTTGTAGTTGATTTAAACAATACGGTAAACGTTAGTAATCGTTCGGAGCTTGATAGATGGATTTTATCAAAATTAAATTCATTAGTAAAAGATGTCACAGAACAATACGAAACATTTGAACCTCATAAAGCAGCTCGTTATATTGAGGAATTTGTTGATGAACATTTAAGTAACTGGTACATTCGTTTATCTCGTCGTCGTTTTTGGAAAGGCGATATGAGCGATGATAAAAAAGCAGCGTACGAAACATTATTCGAATGCTTAAATAGCTTGTCGCAATTGATGAGTCCAATAGCACCATTCTTTGCAGATTGGTTGTACCAAAATTTGAATGATGTGTCTGGAGAACTGAATTCAGTGCATTTAACGAATTATCCAAAAGTTAATTTAAGCATTATTGATACTAGCTTAGAAAAACGCATGGAAATGGCGCAAAAAATTTCTTCGATGATTTTATCAATTCGTAAGAAAGAAAATTTAAGAGTTCGTCAGCCATTGCAAAAAATTCGTATTCCTATTTTAGATAATGAATTCAGAACTCATGTGGAGGCAGTTAAAGATATTATCTTGGCTGAGGTAAATGTGAAAGAGTTAGAATTTGTAACAGAAGAAGAAGCACATATTGTGAAGAATTTGAAGTTGAATTTTAAAACTTTAGGTAAAAAATGTGGTAAACACATGAAAACTGTTCAGGCTTATGCAAATGATCATGGCGACTTAATTATTGCTGGAATTGAAAAAACGGGCCAGTTTAAGATGAATGTGGAAGGCGAAGAGATTTTGTTGGAATTAGAAGATGTAGAAATTATCCCTGTAGATATTCCAGGCTGGAAAGTAGCTAATAGCGGGCAAATAACCGTTGCGTTGGATGTGACTTTATCAGATTCTTTAAAAGAAGAAGGTTTAGCCAGAGAATTAGTGAATCGTATCCAAAACTTGCGTAAAGACAGTGGTTTAGACGTAACAGACAAGATTTTGGTTAAAATTCAACAAAATGATGCACTTGATACTGCCATTCAGAATAATTTGAACTATATTTGCGCCGAAACTCTGACAGGAGATTTACAAGTGGTACAAAATTTGTCCGCCGCCACCGCAAATTCTGTTGAAGTTGACGAATTGGTATCGACCCTTATTTCTATTGAAAAGTTAAATTAATTTTAAGTTAAGAATATGGCAAAGAAAATTGTAAAGCCTGTTAAAAAAGCAAGCAAACCAGCACCTAAAAAAGCTGCTGCAAAACCAGCTCCAAAAAAAGCTGTGGCTAAACCTGCTAAAAAAGCAAGTAAGCCTGCTCCAAAACCAGTAGCTAAAAAAATAGTTGCCAAACCAATAGCTAAAAAAGCTGTTGCAAAAAAACCAGCACCAAAACCAGCCCCAAAAAAAGTGACTAAAGTTCCCGCAAAAAAAGTAGTAAAAGCTGCAAAACCAGCTCCAAAAGCAAGTAAACCTGCACCTAAAAAAGTTGAGAAAAAAGTAGTAAAGCCAGTAGCTAAAGTTGCTGCTAAGCCTACTAAAAAAATTGCAGCACCTGCAAAACCAACTAAAGCAGTTAAAGAAATAGCTAAACCAAAAGTTGTTGGAAAGCCAATTGATGCGGTAGCAAAAAAAGGCGCTAAACCTTCTAAGAAAGCTGCAAAGCCATCTAAAAAAGGCAAAAAAGGCGACGACGATGAGGACGATGATATTGAACCAGAAGAGGAAGATGATTCTGATGTAGATGTAAAAGATGATTACGAAAAACCAGAAGATGATGATGATGTAGTAGTTGATTTAGACGAAGCACCAGTATTGGATTTAGAAGGTGGTGGTATTCCATTAGATGATGATGATGATGATGAAATTCCTGAAAAACGTGGCCGTGGTCGTAGAAAGAAAAACGAAGGTCGTTCATCAGGTTCAGAATCTTATATCAGAAACAGACCTTTGCATATTGATATTACAAAACCATTAATTAAAAAACCTCAAGCGGCTCAACCAAAACCGTTTTTAAATACGAAGGATGACAGAAGTCGTTATTCTGATAAAGAATTAGGAGAGTTTAAAGATTTAATTATTGATAAATTAAAAGAAGCACAAACGGATTATGATTTGTTGAAACAAACATTATCTAATGCTGATAATCATGGAACTGATGATACGTCACCTTCATTTAAATTATTAGAAGATGGATCTGATGTATTATCTAAAGAAGAAACCGCACAATTAGCAGTTCGTCAAGAAAAATACATTGTGAACTTAAAAAATGCTTTAATGCGTATTGAAAATAAAACTTATGGTATTTGCCGTGTAACAGGGAAGTTAATTCCAAAAGAACGTTTACGTTCAGTTCCTCATGCAACTTTAGGAATTGATGCTAAATTAAATCAATCGAGTTAATTCTCTTTTTTATACTAACTAAAATAAAAGGTTATCTTTGTAAGATAACCTTTTTGCTTTTATAGGCTCTATGCTTAAAAAATACAGACTTCCAATAATTACTGTTTTTTCAGTCTTATTAATTGACCAATGTATCAAACTATACATCAAGGCTAATTATCCTATTGGGGAAGCACATCGTTTTTTTGATTGGTTTAGAATAACTTTTACAGAAAATCCAGGAATGGCCTGGGGATTAGAGTTTGGAGGAGATTATGGAAAATTGGCTTTGAGTTTATTTAGAATCATTGCTGTTTTTGCAGGAGCATTTTATATTAAAAAAATTGTGAATGATAAAGAGCATAAAGGATTTATCGTTTGTGTATCTCTTATTTTAGCAGGGGCTTTAGGTAATATTTTAGATTCCGCTTTTTATGGAATATTATTTGGGCCAAGTTCTGAGTATGAGATTGCGGCATTTATGCCTGAGGGTGGAGGATATGCTGCTTTCTTACAAGGTCATGTTGTAGATATGTTTTACTTCCCCATATTTGAAGGAAATTTCCCAACATGGTTTCCTATTTGGGGAGGCGAACACTTCGAGTTTTTTAATGCTATTTTTAATTTCGCCGATATGGCGATTTCATTTGGTGTGGGTATCATACTTGTATTTCAAAATTATTTTTTTAAATCAAAACCAACAATGGAAGATAAAGCTCCTTCAAGTTGAAGAGCAACCAGTTAACGAATCATCGTCTAATTCTTAGTATAATAAAAGCTAAATAATAACGTTTTATTACAGATTGAAACAACTTTTATACATACTTGCATTTACCCTGATTTATCTTCAGAGCTTATCTCAACATAAAGAAGAGAGTGGAGTGAACTTGCCAAAGTTTTACAGAAACAAGATGCACTTTGGTTTTGCCTTAGCTTATAATAAAACGGATTTTAGAATTCACACTATTAAAAATTCTGAACTTCCTGATACCGTTATTGGAGGTGTAACTTATGGTATGAAAACGATTTACACCAAGTCGGATCCAGGTTTTGCTTTAGGTATTATTACTGATTTTAGATTACATCAATACATTCGTTTGCGCTTTACACCAAACATTAGTTTTGCGTCTCGCAGTTTAGAGTATAAATTAGAAAATGCCAAAAGAGATAGTACGAAAGAGTATAAAAAAAGCGTAGAATCTACTTTTTTAATTTTCCCTCTGGAGCTTAAATTACAATCTAAGCGTTTAGATAATTTTGGCGCTTATGTTATTTTAGGTGGAGGATACTCGATGGATTTAGTTTCTAAAAAGAAACCAGTTTCTTCTGGTGGTGCAAATCAATTAGATGATGCTGTTCAGTTAAAACGAGATGATTTTTTTTACAGTGGTGGCGCAGGAGTTGATTTTTATTTGCAATATTTTAAATTGGGTTTAGAACTCAAGGTTTTACAAGGCACTAAAAATCTCAAACAACCACTTAATAATATTTTCACAAACAGTCTCGAAAAAGTAAATTCTAAGATGGTTATTTTTTCTATCACATTTGAAGGTTAATTTATCATAAATATATCTTCAAACTCTTTTTTCTTGTCTCTTGAAAGATTGACTTTGAAATTATTATTCATCTCTATTTCTCCAGCTGATTTTTGATAGGCTTTTACTGCAGAGGTATTAATGATATAAGAACGATGTGGTTTATAAAACGTTGTCTGACTCAATAGCAATTCGTATTCTTTTAATGGTTTTGATACTACATGTTTTATACCGTTATTTAAATAGAATTCGGTATATACATTATCTGCCTTTAAAAATATAATGTCATTAACGTTCACAATTATTTTTTTTTCATTCATGGATAAAACAATTTTTTCAATTTTATCCGTTGTAGAAACTTCTTGTAAAATTTTTAATTGTTCTAACGATACTTGATGTTTTTTTAGCACACGATTAATGGCTTCGCTTAATCTATCTTCATTAATTGGTTTTAAAACAAAGTCTATGGCGCATAGCGAAAATGCTTCAACAGCAAAGCTACCATAAGCCGTTGTAAAAATGATTTCAAAATTAAGCTCATCTTTATTTAGATAGTTGATAATATCTAAGCCCAACTCGCCATTTAATTGCACGTCGAGAAAAACAAAATCCACTTTATTTTTTTAATATACTCAGCTGCCACACTCACTTTATCAAAATCAGCTAGTATTTCCACATTTGGAAATTTATTATTTACAATAGTTTTTAGAAGAGTTACCGCTTGTGGTTCATCTTCAATAATAATACATTTAATCATAATCGTTAATGGGTATAATTAAGTCAACTTTTGTTCCAATAGCTTCGTTATCGGCGGAATATATATCAACTATTGTTTGAGTTATTTTATGTTCTTTATTGGTGTTTAATAAGTCTATTCTGCTCAAATTGGCATCCGTACTAAATGACGCTGATTTTTTTAGAGCTCTTTGTCTTAATTTGGCAGCAGCATTTCGTCCAATGCCGTCATCTTGTACAACAACTTCCAATACATTTTCTAATAAAGTAAAGTTGATAGATAACAAACCAACGCCCTGTTTGTTTGATAAACCGTGATATACTGCATTTTCTACTATTGGCTGAATAATCATGGTTGGGATATAGGTATCATGTAAATTTAGTTGAGGATCAATATTTAATTGATAGTTTATTTTAGGTAAACGCATGGTTTCTAATTTCAAATAGTTTTCAATTAATGCCAGTTCGTCAAACAAACTAATTTCAGAACTTCTACTACTATCCAAAACACCGCGACTTAAATCACTAAATATGCCTAAAGAAGTTACAGCCGTTTCTTTGTTGCCGGTGTATATAAAACTTTGGATAGCATTTAGTGCGTTATATAAAAAGTGAGGATTCATTTGAGCTCTCAATGATTTAATATTAGATAAATCTAATTCGTGCAACAAGCGTTCTTTTTCTAAAATTTCTTTTTGCTTTTTTTGAAGTTGTTTTATACGGTAGTAGGCAAAAAAAGCAACAGCGCTAGATATACTAAGTATTATTAAACCAATAAACCACCAGGTTTTGTAAAACGGTGGTTGTATTGTAAACTTTAATGTAATATCGTTGCTTTCGTAACCCCTGTAATTAATGGCTTTTAGTTGAAGCGTGTATGTGTTTGGTTCTAAAGCTGTAAATAATAATTCTTTAAATTTTGGATTAGTTTCAACCCAACTGCCATTATTTAATTTATAATAAACCTTTGTGTACTTTCTCCCCCTAAAATCAATTAACGAATAATTAATTTTTATGTTATTTTGAGTGTAACTGAATGTTTGGTTTTTTGAAATATCTGTCGCAATATCGTTTATGTAAAAAGTACTTAATATTAATTTTGGTTTTGTTTTGGTTGCTAATGTTGAATCTAATTTGAAACTTAAAAAGCCCTCATAATTTGTAGCATGTATCGTGTCGTTAATCACGGTGAAATCTCCTAAATCAGATTCAACACCATCTGTCATATTTACCGAATAGTTTTCTTTTGTATTTGGATCATATCGTTGCATACCATCGTAATGCAATAAGTAGAGTTTGTTTTCAAATGTTTTGCCTAGATATAAATCCGATTTACTCATTCCATTTGTTTCGTTAAACAGTGGCGTTAATTGTCCTTTACTGTATTTTAAAACACCTACATTATAAGTAATAATAATGAGCTCATTATTAATTACGCCTAAATTATTAATAGTTAAAGATGTATTGTTATAGCTTATAGGTATAACACCTTTGGTGCTATATTCAAACAAACCATCTGATGTCGATGCGTAAATTTTATTGTTGATAGATATAACTTGATAATGTTCTTTTGGCTCATTGTTGATAGATATGGTATTTTCTTCAATAGTAGAATGTTTGTTTTTCCAACTGTTTATTAGTTCGCTATTATCATTAGGATAAATAAGTAAGCCTTTGTCTGTTGCTAATATATAATGAGAGTTATCTAATAAATCAATATCGTTTACTTTTAAGTTAGCAGATGTAACTGATTTACTGAGCGTATTCATCACATTAAATTTTGAGTTAGTAAAAACTAATTCATTTTTATGAGGATTGAATAGTATGTTAGATATATTTTGTTTCCTTGGCAAATGATAAATGGTATCAAAAGCTTTAGTTTTAAAATCCATTTTAATCACTGTATTTTCTAATGTGCCAAAATAAAGCGCATTGTTACTGTGACAAACGGTGAGAAAGACATATTCGGGATTATTGAAAATAATATTAAATTGGTTAGTAAATACTAAACCTTTATTAAGTGATGATAGCCAAAAATTTCCCTCTAAATCTTCGATGATATTTGATACATTAATATCTGTGTAATATCCATTGGTATTTATAATATTATAATCTTTATCTAATAAGTATAAGCCATTACTTGTGCAGATGGCTAAGCGATTTTTACTAATCGTTTTAATGTTGTTGATATAAAAATTTCCATTTTGTTTAAAGGATAAGGGTTTTACGTCCCCATTTTCAAAAATGATATTATATGGAAAGTCTTTTGTTAGAGAAATTAATTGATTATTAAACCTCACAGTATAGAAACTACGCGTCACGTTTTTAGAAACAGTTTTTTCGTATTTCCCATCTGGAGATATAAAGAAAGTCTTGTCGCCAAAATAGCTTCGTAAAATTAAAGTGTCATTATCGTTGTAAGAAGGAATTACCACATTAAATTCGGGAATTGTAACCGAACTATTTTTTTTGGTACTGGTGTTAAATAAATTTGCGCCCTGTTCGGTAATAGAAGCTAGTATCTTACTATTGAGCATTTGTGCCGCATGAAATTTATTTTTTTGCGAAATGGTAGGCTCAATTACTAAACTGTCTCCTTGCGTATAATAAAAAATACCTTTAAAACTTTGGCACCAAATTTTTCCGGAACTATCTTCCAAAATATTAGTAACGGCCTTGTCAAAAGGGTATGTATTGATTTGATTTTTTACATCAAATCCATCGTAACTAAATAAGCCAACATCCGTTGCAAACCATATAAATCCATTTTTACTTTGATATACATCATAAACTGTCGAGCAAGGAAATCCACTTGTTACACCAAATGTTTTATAAAAAGGATTTTGAGCATCACTTGTCTTTAAAAAAAGCAAGAAAAAACTTATAAATATGATACGAATGTAGTATAACATTGAAATTTAAAAATAGTAAAAATAACGATAGTAATTGTGTTACAAGTCTATTTGGCGATACGTTTCACAAGGTAATTTTAACCTTTCACAAGGTTTCTTTTAAAAACAGAATACTTTTTTATTTTTTGCATCAAATTATGAAATAGCCATGTTTACCGAAACACAGACAAATCCCGATAGCTATCTAGAGAAAATAAACTAGCTAAACCATATGACCACTAAAAAACAATAAAATTTACGTATGAAACAGAAACAGATTCTTCTTAATGGAAACCGACAAAAACATTTGGTTGCCATTAATGATATTGTATTGATTAAGGCAGATAATGTATACTCTTATGTATTTTTTGCAAATGGTAGTTCGTTTTTGGTGTCTGATACTATTTCTAATATAGAGCTTCAAATTAGTAGCAATATTTTTTATAGAACTCATCGTAGTTATTTACTTAATTTGAATTTTATCGATATATACCGAAAAGCGGATAAGAAAGTTTTAGTGAAGCATCATGAATTAGTTGTGCCAATTGCTCGAGATAAATGCAAAGATTTTGAAAACACACTGAATAAATTATTTTTAGTAAAAAGATAAATGATTTATAACTATTTTCGTTAGTCTATATGTATTTATCTTATAAACACTTTATTTTTACTTTTTCTTTATTTATTGCGATAATTAAAGGTTATAGTCAGGATACTACTGGGCTTATATTATATCCCACATTTATTTCTTCCTACTCCCCTAGCCAGCAGCTAAACATGGCAAATAGTAATCCGTATTTAATTGGCGGCACTATTATTTCTTATAAAAAATTTTATGGCGAAGTACGATATAACTATGAACAGTTAAATACGTTTGGTATTTATGGGGGAAGAAGTTTTATAATTTCTAAACCTAAAATGGAACATGTTTTTACACCACAATTAGGAGTGATGTTGGGCGATTATAATGGCGGCTCTTTTCAGTTTTATTATTTAGGCTATCATAAAAACTTTGACATCAGTTTTTTAAATCAGTATTCGGTTCCCATTTCGGGTCAAAGTCAATTTTATTATAATTGGTCGGGCATTGATTTTACAGTTTATAAAAAATTTAGATTGGGTGTTTCTGGCCAGTACGACAGCGATGTGGAGACAGATTTTAAAACCTTAGATGGCGGAGTTTCAGCAGCTATCAAAGCCAATAAAACCACCATTCAGTTGTATTGGTTTAATTTTTACGATGTCCCAAATCAATTTATTTCGCTGTTTTTGCAATACAAGGTCTCATTTAAGAAAAAAAGTAAAAAATAGGCTCTTTTTGTCTTACCATACATTCTCATTTCTTCAAATTACATTTCACAAGTTTAATTCTACATTTCACAAGGTTGTTTTTGTAAGGGCTTTTTATTGCTTTTTATTTGTTTCATAATTATAAAAACATAAAACATGAAAAAAAACAATTTACTCAATTTATACAATGCTCTGCATTGTTTTTGCCCTTAAAAGTTTTGGGCAGTGTTCAACAACGACACCAGTTACATCAACCGTTACTGGCCAAGCAAACTACATTCAAACATTTGCATTAAATAGCGTTTTTTCTACTGGTAGCAGTGGCATTGGTGCAAATCGATACACCGATTTATCTTCTACAAATTCTTTCACTATACAGTCAGGATCTAATATTAATATTCAATGGACTAAAACAGGTGCTAATGGAACCGCTTGTATGTGGATAGATTTTAATAACAGTGGTGTATTTGAAAGTAATGAAATGTTTTACCAATCTCCGAATCAAAACGGGGATAATATAAATCTCGCTATACCTTTATCATCAGCTATTAATGTGCCATTAAAAGCAAGGCTGAGAGTATATGTTACGCCAAGTTTTACTCCACCATCAGATCCGTGTTTGCCTTATGATAATTTATATGGAGAAACAGAAGATTACACTGTTGTGCTTACTTGTCCAAGCAATTTGTCAATGTTGTCTAATACAAATTTAATTGCGTCTGGAGAAATTCAAGCCAACAGTAAAGTTTGTAATAATTCAGGATTTTTAACGGTAAATTTAAATCCTTTTACAAATTTTACCTATACGTGGATGCCTAGTAATTCAAATGTAGCGTTATTACCAATTAGTACAACTAGTTCAACGGTTACCTATACTGCTACAGTTTCAATAGCTGGTTGTCCAGCAATTCAAAATACACTATCACGTTCATTTACTGTTTTGCAAACACCAACAATAAGTGTAAGTGGTAATACGACAATTTGCAATGGACAATCTACTACTTTAACAGGTTCAGGTGCTACTACTTATTTATGGACTCACTTAGGAGGCGGCATGAATCCGGTTGTTGTATCACCAACTGCCACTACTGTTTATACGGTTACTGGTATTACTGATGATATAGATTTTCCAGCTAACCAAGTTTTTAATGGTTGCAGACATACGCTTTACCCAACTGTTCAAGTTGTGGCAAGCCCAACAATTTCTATTTCAAATGGAACTGTTTGTGCTGGCAGTAGTTTTACATTAAATCCTACTGGTGCAACATCTTATACTTATAGTGGCGGTAGTGCAGTAGTAAGTCCAACGGCAACTTCTGTTTATACCATTACGGGATCAAATGGTTCTTGTGCGTCTTCTAAATCTGTCACAATTTCAACTATCGCTTTTCCAAACGTTTCAGTATCTAATGGTACAATTTGTTCAGGAAATTCTTTTACTATTTTTCCAACAGGCGCAACGAGCTATACATATAGTGGTGGTAGCGCAATTGTTTCTCCAACTGCAACTTCCATTTATTCGGTAACAGGGTCAAATGGCACATGTTCTCAAACAAAAACAATGACGGTTGTTGTTAATGCTAGACCAGTAATATCTGCTAGTAATGGAACTATTTGTTCTGGAGCTTCTTTCAACTTAAATCCAACGGGTGCCAGCACCTATACAATCATTGGAGGTAGCGCAACTGTATCACCAACAACTACAACATCATATACTGTTAATGGCACATCAGCACAAGGATGTGTAAGTCAATCTGCATTTGTTGCAACAGTTAATGTTAACGCGGCACCAATTATCACTGTTAGTAATGGAACCATTTGTGCAGGATCTTCATTTACAATTAATCCATCTGGCGCAACGTCTTATACATACAGCGGTGGTGGTTCGGCAGTGGTATCTCCAACTACCAATACTACATACGTGGTTATAGGAAGTAATGGTTCATGTTCTTCTACTAAAAATGTTACAGTAACGGTTAATCCAAAACCTTTTGTAGGATTTAATGTAGGCTCAAGTTATGCTGATAACTTGTGTCCTAACGAGCCATTAAATATTCCTTTATTTGGAACTAATAACGCGCAAAACTATACTTTAAATGGGAACTCAATACCTGTTCCTACATCGGGCATTGTAATTAACCCAAGTATTACAACAGTGTATACAATGGTGGCAACAAATACAATTACAGGTTGTGCAGCTACTTTTAGTATTACAGGAACCGTAAAAACAAGAACTATTAACATAACTACAACTAATACGCTTTTATGTGCGGGGCAAACAGCAACACTAATAGCAGCGGCAAGCGGTGCAGGCGGATTATATTATGTTTGGACAGGAGGGAATAGTTCTTTTACAGGCGATAATGTTGTTAGCCCAACAACAACAACAATATACACTGTAAATGCTGTTGATAATAATATGGGAAATACAAATAATACAAATTGTAGTTATCCTGCAACGTTTACTCAAAGCGTAAGCACTTGTACTGGAATTGAAGAAACAACTAATAATAATTTATTATCAATCTATCCTAACCCGGCTAATGATTTTATGAAAGTTAACGTGGTAACTGAGCCAGCTGATGCTACAACAATTTATATTATCAATGCATTAGGAGAAATCGTGGTAACTGAAACGGTAATATCAACTAGCATAAGATTAAATACTGAAAACTTAACCAACGGAATTTATTTTGTAAAAGTGGAAAGTAAAAATGGTTCAGCTATTAAAAAGTTTATTAAACAATAGTTAGTAAACAACAACAGGTTTATTTTTATGTCCTGTTATAGTAAGGCCTCGCTAAGCAATTAGCGAGGCTTTTTTAGTTGCTAAGGCAACTGAGCCTGTCGAAGTTGTCGAAGCGCATTTCACAAGATTAAATCCACACTTCACAAGGTAGTTTTGCTTTAAAAAATTTTATAACTATTACTTTGAACTATAAATTACTAATAAATACACGAAAAATGAAAAAAATTATTAAAGCATCTATTATTTCAGTATTAGCCTTCACAACATCCATTGCTAGCGCGCAAACAACTGGTAATATTGGGAAAAACACATATCCAATTTTAGGATCTCAAACAGGGATGTCGTATACAGCTGGCGACGATCCTCAGTATCACAATTACAGTGCATACGCAAAGTCTGGGCCCCGTGTGACAACTTATGCAAAATTTGATAAAGATAGTTTGTTTGCAACAGAGGAGCAGTATGACAAAGACAATGCGATAAATGTAGTTTTCACATACAGAATAAAATATAATGTAAGCGATTTAGAAATAACCATGCGCGAAAGAGAGGAAGGAAAACTATATATAGTAAAATGTAAGAATTTAAATAATAACGACGCTATGTTTAAGAAATGGAAATACACAACTACATCTTCATTAGATTATAGTGGCGGCGCAGTATTTTTAGAATTATTGTTTAATACCAAAGAAAGTGCACAAAAATTTTATGATGGTTTAAAAAACGGAACGCCATTAGCTTCAACAACTCAAAACAACACAATAAGCCAGCCAGCTCAAGTTAAATCTGAGGCAGAAGAAGTAAAAATAAAAATTAAAAACACAGGCAGCGATGTTGCTGAAATGTATTATCAAAAGTCGCCTGGTTCAAGAGATAATTATTCGTTTAGAGTACAAAAAGGACAAAGTGCAGAATTGAAAATCAATGTAGGTTGTAGTTTATTTTTTAATGTAAAAGGAGGAAGAGGGCCATTGATTTTAACAGCTACTAAAGCAATGGATGGAACTACTCAAGTTGTAAAGTAGGATTCTAAAAATCAAAATAGAAAGCCTCGTTAAGCAATTAGCGGGGCTTTTTATGATTTAACACCTGTCAGGTTTTTAGTATACCGCTAACTAAACCTGAGAGGTGTTCCATTGAACGTTTCACAAGTTTAATTCTACATTTCACAAGGTTGTTTTGGTGAGCGTTTTTTAATGGTATTTATTTGCAACATAATTTTAAAAATATAACACATGAAAAAAATTTACACATTACTTGCTGCTGCATTTTTAATATCAAGCAGTATGAAAGCTCAAGTTAGCAAAGCTTGTTTTAAACCCGTTATTGTTCCAAATTACACTTGGACAGCTGCCTCTGGCGGACCATTTTCGGGCACAAACTACGGGCAAGTTGCAGCTGCTGATTTTAACAACGATGGCATCATGGATATTGCATCAGCCGCCAATGGTATTTATTACATGGAGGTAAAATTGGGAAATAATACTGGAACCTTTACACCTTCACAAGATATTAGTACGAATGTAATAGATATAATAGCAACAGATGTTAATAATGATAATAACAAAGATCTTGTAACGCTTTTTTATGATGGAGCGAGTTTATACAATATCGTAACTTATTTAGGACTTGGAAATGGAACTTTTGGAGCGGCTATTACAACTACTTCTTCAGCTATGACTAATATGTATGTAGTTGATGTAAATAATGATGGAAATATGGATGTTGCACAAACGCTATTTTCTCCATCAAGATTAGTATTTAGATTAGGAAACGGAACAGGTAATTTTGCCGCACCTAGTAATACTGTAGCTGGAGTTTCTTATGCATGTTTCGATGACTTTTAATAATGATGGATCTATTGATTTCGTTGGAACTAATGGTAGCAACGTTAATGTAGATAAATATATTGGCAATGGAATAGGAGGATTTACTTTGTCTGGTACATATCCAGCAAATAATTTAGGATTTGGTACGCCACGCCTTGCAAAATCTGCCGATTTAAATGCAGATGGCTTAAAAGATATTGTTGTGTTAAACACGGGAGCAATTCTTAATTATTGCACGAGCCTGTTAGGAACAAGTACAGGTAGTTTTTCGCCTTTTGTAGATGTTGTAGGTGGTAAAATAGGCTCTGTAAATATTGGTGAATTTAATGGAGATATCTACCCCGATATAGTTTGTAATTACTTTGGTTCAGCACCTAATGTAACATTGTATTTTAATGACGGTGCTATCCCAACTTTTACGGTTACTCAAGTATTAGCAACAAGCCCAACATTGTATAGAAACTTTACAACTATTGCTGATTTTAATCAGGACGGTAAATTAGATTTATTGGCGGTTAAGACGGGGACGGTAAATTTTAGAGAAAAACTTAATATATATTTGCAGCAACCTATTCCAACATTAACAGTAACAAGTAGCAACAATATTATTTGTGCTGGCGAATCAGCAGTTTTAACGTCAGCTACAAATGGCGCACATACTTTATTTTTAAACAGCCAATTTTTAGGTAATGGTTCAACAACAATTACTATTACTCCAACTATTACAACTACCTACACCGTTGGAGCATTGGGAGGGCCAAGTACTGTTGATGACATTTGCCCGTTTATGACCGATGCCATTTTTACACAAAGTGTAAGTACTTGCACAGGAATTGAAGAAGCAACTAATACTAATTTAGTATCTATCTATCCTAATCCTGCTAATGATTTTATTTCAATTGCGGTAACTGAACCTGTTGAAGTTGCCGGTGCTACAACAATTCATATCATCAATGCATTAGGAGAAATAGTGTTAACTGAAAAAGCAACGTCTAGTAGTACAACTTTAAATATAGATAATTTAACAAGCGGAATTTATTTTGTAAAAATTAAAAGTAAAAATGGTTCAGCTATTAAAAAGTTTATTAAAAATTAAGCTCGTCATTGCGAGCACGAAGCAATCTCAAACAATGCATAATTAGTTTAAGATTGCTTGATTCGTGCCTCATTCACAATTACAAAAAACAGGTTTATTTTTATGTCCTGTTTTGGTAAGGCCTCGCTAAGCAATTAGCGGGGCTTTTTTATTTTAGATTATCTCGCTGGCCTTTTAATCTCTTTTGTCCCTTAAATCTCTCAAGTCTTTTCCGTCTTTTCAAAAAGCATTTCACAAGTTTAAATCTTTTTATTGGTATTTATTTGCAACATAATTTAAAAAATATAAAACATGAAAAAAATTTACAGATTAGGAGCAGCTTGCCTACTTTGGGCAAGTTTGGCTCTAGGTCAAACAACGGTTAAGAGTTACACAACATCAGGATCTTTTGTAATTCCTAGTTGTGTTACTTCAATTACAATTACCGCAAGAGGTGCAGCGGGTTCTAATGGCGCGCAAGGACAAACTACATTGTGTCCAGGTGGAATTGGTGGTTATGGTGCCATAGTAAGCGGCGTATATTCTGTAACCCAAGTTCAACTTTAATATTAACGGTTGGTGGTATGGGAAACAACACTGGCAATCCAGGTTTTAATGGCGGAGGTGTTGGAGGTTTTTCGGGTGCAGGTCCTGGTGCAGGCGCTGGTGGTGGTGGTGGTGCCTCTGATGTTCGTATTGGCGGCACTGGTCTTAACAATCGTATTTTGGTTGCTGGCGGCGGCGGCGGCGGCGGAAAAGGAGGGAGATCAATATTTGCCCCAACTTATACTATCAACGCGGGGGGAAATGGAGGAAATGGGGGAATTGGAAATGGATTAGATGGCAATAATGCTGATTTTTATTTGAGTGGATCAAATGGAGGAAAAGGAGCAACATCTAATATTGGCGGACTTCAAGGAACAGGTTGTGCATATCCAGCTTATATAGCAAGTGCTGGTAGTAATGGAGTATCAGGGAATGGTGGAAATGGTGGAGCTGGTTGTACTGTTAATCAACAAAATGCAAAAGTGCCATCTGGTGGAGGTGGCGGCGGAGGCTATTTTGGTGGTGGAGGTGGCGGTGGCGCCGCAGGTAGCGAGGTTAATTGTACCTATGGCCTTGCTGACCATGGCGGTGGTGGTGGCGGCGCTGGAGGCTCAAATTATTTTTCGTCTGCGTTTACTAACACTACAGTTAGTGTTCACACACTTTTTGAGTCTGGTTTAATAACTTTAAGTTATGTTGAGCCATTACCTGATATTACAGCTTCAAGTTTAATTTCTTGTGCAGCAGAAAACGTAACTTTAACTGCTAATGGGGCAACATCTTACACTTGGAGTAATAATCAAACACTTCGTCAATTATTGTAAATCCAACCGCATTAACAACCTATACCGTACTTGGTACTTTAGCAAATGGCTGTGTAGCAAATAAAACAATTAGTATTGATGGAATGATTAGATATAATGTTGGATACCTTAGCCCTATAGTTTCTCCAACAGTATTTTGTAATTCGGTTGGCGGTAATGTTATTTTTAATGATAACTATAACGGTCCAACAGGAGGTAATTTTCAAAATAACTTATCAAGTTCTTATTGGGCAATAGGTACCAATACTTATGCTGTTGGTTATTATACCTTGCCAATTTCAACTACAACTAACTATACTTTATTTGCATATTACAACGGTCGTCCATGCCCAGGTATTACAAGTGGCACTATTCATGTTTTGCAGCCTCCGCCTGTTTTCACAGCAACTCCATCATCATCATTAATTTGTCAAGGTAGTCCAATTACTATAAATGCAAGCGCAGCAGATAATTATTTTATAATCAATAGCCCAACAATTACGGTTGGTTCTCCTTTTACTCCAACCGTAACAACAGCATACACAGTAGTGGGCATAATGAATTCTACACCTGTTTTATGTGGTAATGGTGGCGGACAAGCAGTTTTTAGAGTTAGCGTAAGCGCTTGCACTGGTATTAATGAAGTAACTAATAGTAAATTTAGTGTCAATCTATCCTAACCCAGCTAATGATTTTATGACTGTAAGTTTGGTAGATGGGTCTACTGAAGCTACAACAATTTATATCATGAACGCATTAGGAGAAATAGTGTTAACTGAAAAAGCAACATCTAGCAACACAACTTTAAATATAAATAACCTAACAAACGGAATTTATTTTATAAAAGTGGAAAGTAAAAAATGGTTCAGCTATTAAAAAATTTATTAAACAATAAATAGTAAACAACTAACAGGTTATTTTCATGTCCTGTTTTAGTAAGGCCTCGCTAAGCAATTGGCGGGGCTTTTTTAGTTGCTACGGCAACAGAACCTGTCGAAGTTGCTGAAGACCATTTCACAAGATTAAATCTACACTTCACAAGGTTGTTTTGTTCTGGGTTTTATTTTGGCATTTATTTGCAGCATATAAACAAAACAGCATGAAATAGCCATGTGCCAAAATGCGCAAACACAAATAAAGATACATGGCGTATACCATATGACAATAATAGAAACTATAAATATCTCCATATGAAAAAAAATTTACATTTAGCTTTATCATTAGCTACTAGTCTCGGAAACCTATATTCGCAAGCATTGCAACATAATTTTTCTAAATCCATTGGAACAACTGGTAGCGCCGAACTCATTAATAAAATGATTACGGATGCCTCAGGCAACGTGTATGCGGTAGGAGCTTTTGCAGGAACTGTTGATTTTGACCCTGGCACAGGCACAGCAAATTTAACTGCAAATGTGGGTTCTGGAGCATTCGGCAACGATGCTTTTGTTGCCAAATATGATGTAAATGGAAATTACGTATGGGCTTTTAAAATAGGCACTGGTATTAATTTTGAAGATGTTGCTAGAGATATTACGATTGATGAACTGAGTAATACTATTTTTATTACTGGAAATTTTAGTGGCTTTAATGTTGATTTTGACCCTAGCGGAGCCTCAGCAACACTTAGTGGAGGAGCTCAAGGAGTTTTTGTAGCTCATTATACAACATCTGGAGTATATCAAAATGCGATTCAAATTTTAGGAAATGTAAATGGCTTTGGTATTAAATATTTTAATAATGCTGTTTTTATAACAGGAGAAAATACAGGCACTACAAATTTTAATCCAGGAGGCACCACTAACTTAGTAAGTAATGGAAGTTCGCCTGACATTTATGTTGCTTGCTATAATTCATCGCTAAATTTATTTTGGGCTCATGATATTGGAGGTAGCTTTGCTGATGGTGGTGCAGCCGTTGATGTTGATGGAGCAGGCAATTGTTATGTAACAGGTAAATTTACAGATGCTGTTGATTTTGATCCATCTGGGTTAACGGCAAGCATGATTAGTAATGGAGGCAGCGATGGATTTGTGGCAAGGTACAGCGCCAGTGGAACATATCAATGGGTTCAAACATTTGGTACAAGTGTTGCCGACGGAGGAAAAAAAATTATTGTAAATGGTAGCGATGCTTATGTCTCTGGTTTTTACGGAGGAACAAACCAAGCTTATTTTTGTAAACGTGATGCATCTAATTTTGGAACTTTATTATATCAAAAAACATTAACGGGCACCGCCGATGTATTTGTAGCTGATTTAGGATTAGATGCTAGCGGTAATGTTTATGTTACTGGGCATTTTAATGGAGCAAATCAAAGTTTTGATGGAGTTGGTGCCATTACATTTGCAAACAGAGGTGGTTATGATTGCTACATCGCCAAGTATAATTCTGGCGGAAGCTATTTACATGCTTTTACTTTTGGTGGACCAAATAATGATTATACAAGCTCATTAAACGTTAACCCAAACAACAATGTTTATGTTACTGGTATTTACTATGGCTCTGCTAATTTTAGCTCTTCGCCAACATTTACTAATAGTTTAAATAGTGTTGATGCTTACGATATTTTTTTAGCTAAATACAATCCATGTACATTGCCGTCTGCGCCAGTTACTTCAAATGCTGTTTTATGTTATCCTTACTAATTTATCTTTTACAGCAAATGGCTCAGGCATTATTACTTGTCACAGTACAAGTACGGGAACTATTATAGCAACTGGCAGTACTTATACTATTGCAAATACTTTTCCTTAACGAATCATCGTCTAATACAAGTATGTAAAAGCTAAATAATTACGTTTTATTACAGATTGAAACAACTTTTATACATACTTGCTTTTACACTGATTTATCTTCAGCGTTCTCTCAGCATAAAGAGAGAGTGGCGTAAATCTGCCAAAGTTTTATAGAAATAAAATGCACTTTGGTTTGCCTTGGGGTATAATAAAACGGATTTTAGAATACATACCATTAAACACTCGGCAATGATACCGTTATTGAGGTGTTTACACCAACAACGATTTATACCAAGTCGGATCCAGGTTTTGCTTTTAGGTATTATTACTGATTTTAGATTACATCAATACATTCGTTTGCGCTTTAAACGCAAACATTAGTTTTGTACTCGCAGTTTAGAGTATAAATTAGAAAATGCCAAAAGAGATAGTACGAAAGAATATAAAAAAAGTGTAGAGTCTACTTTTTTAATTTTCCCCTTGGAACTTAAATTACAATCTAAGCGTCTAGATAATTTTGGAGCTTATGTTATTTTAGGAGGAGGATATACGATGGATTTAGTTTCTAAAAAGAAACCTGTTTCTACTGGTGGAGCTAAAAACAGATGATGCCTGTTCAATGGAGATGATTATTTTTATAGTGGCGGCGCAGGCGTTGATTTTTATTTGCAATATTTTAAATTAGGGTTAGAACTCAAGGTTTTGCAGGGAACTAAAAACCTCAAACAACCATTGAATAATATTTTTACAAATAGTCTCGAAAAAGTAAATTCTAAAATGGTTATTTTTTCTGTCACATTTGAAGGATAGTAATTTTGTGTACTGAAGAATAAAAATCTTCCAAACTATGAAAAAAGAATTGAACCTAGCCGTTGCGGCCCACATTGCTTACGATGAGCAATTATTAAAACAAGAAGTTGCTCAGCAGTTATCTTTAAAATCATCCGATACATTTTTTATTAAACCCTTACGTCGTAGTATTGATGCGCGTTCGAGAAACATTAAGGTTAATTTAAAATTAGCAGTTTGGATTAATGAACCAGTAACGGATGATGATTTGGGAATCAACTATAACGATGTTTCAAATGCTCATAAATCAATTACTATTATTGGAGCTGGACCAGCTGGCTTGTATGCGGCGTTACGTTGTTTAGAAATTGGGATTAAACCTATTTTATTTGAAAGAGGAAAAGATGTTCAAGCACGCAGAAGAGATTTAGCTGCCATTAATAAAGAGCATATCGTTAATCCCGAAAGTAATTATTGTTTTGGAGAAGGTGGTGCAGGTACATACAGTGATGGTAAATTATACACGCGTTCAAGTAAACGAGGAGATATTGAACATATTTTAAAAACCTTTGTATTTCACGGCGCTGATGATGTTATTTTAGTGGATGCGCATCCGCATATAGGGACCAATAAATTACCAAACATTATTTCTAACATGCGTGAAACTATTATCAAGCATGGAGGAGAAATTCATTTTCATTCTAAGTTAGTGGATATTAATTATAGTGGAGACAAAATATCATCTGTAATTATTGAAAAAGACAATACGAGTATAGAACATATTTGTCAGCATGTTATTTTAGCAACTGGCCATTCTGCTAGAGATATTTATGAGTTATTAGATAAAAAGAAAATAACCATTGAGGCAAAACCTTTTGCGTTAGGAGTTCGTGTAGAGCATCCTCAGGAATTTATAGATAAAATACAATATAGTTGCCACTCGCACGACGAAGTTGTTTCTAAGCGCTCTTATTTGCCTGCTTCATCATATAGTTTGGTGCATCAGGTGCAAGGACACGGAGTTTATTCGTTTTGTATGTGTCCAGGAGGCATTATTGCGCCATGTGCTACCGCTCAGGATGAAGTAGTGACTAATGGTTGGAGTCCATCAAAACGAAATAATCCTTATGCTAATAGTGGAATTGTAGTTGGTTTAGAATTAATAGATTTTGAACCTTATAAAAAACATGGTGCATTAGCTGGATTACAATTGCAAAGAGAAATAGAACATAAGGCTTGGCAAATGGGTGGAAAAACGCAAACCGCTCCTGCACAAAACTTACAAGACTTTGTCAATAACAAAGTAAGTTCAAAATTGATTGATTGCTCTTATCAACCAGGAACGCAATCGGTTCAAATGAATGATGTGTTGGGTAAAATGATAGGTACGACTTTACAACAAGGCTTTAAAGCATTTAATAATAAAATGCGCGGTTATGTGAGTAACGAAGCCATCATTGTTGGCGTTGAATCTCGTACTTCTACACCTGTTCGTATACCAAGAGATAAATTCACCTTGCAACATGTACAAATCAAAAATTTATACCCTTGTGCTGAAGGTGCTGGTTATGCTGGTGGCATTGTAAGTGCGGCTATGGATGGTGTTAATTGCGTGAATGCAATTCATCAGACTTATTGACATCATAAACATGTCGCCTTTCTGAGGTTTTAATGATGCTCCGTTAGGAGCATTATGTTTATAATAATAAATCTATATACTAATATTAGCTCTATAGGAGCGACATGTTAATGTAATTCTAGCCATAACTAAGTGCGAATCAACAAAATAAAATCTGTGTTAATCTTTTCTATCCGTTTTATCTGCGTTCCAATCTACTTCTTCGATTTCAAAATTAGACGCAACGATGAATCTTTCATTATGTAGCTCCAAGCCCAATTAAAAAAGATAGATAATTTATTTCTCACACTTAAAATAAGCATCAAGTGTAAAAACATCCACACGTACCAAGCAAAAAATCCTTGAAATTTAATAAATGGCAAATCCACTACAGCTCTATATTTTCCAATAGTTGCCATTGATCCTAAATCTTTGTATTCGTATTCTTTTTGTGTTTTACCTTTTAATTGATTCAAAAAATTGACAGCTAAATTTTTCCCTTGATTAATGGCAACGTTTGCTAATTGTGGATGTCCGTTTGGGTATAGTGGTGTTTCCATATAAGATATATCGCCAATAGCATATATGTTTTGTGTACATTGTATTTTATTAAATCTATCAACTTTATATCTGTTACGGATAATGTTTTCTGACTGAATTCCTTCAATTATATTTCCTGTAACGCCTGCTGCCCAAATTAAATTATTGGTCAAGATAGTTTCGCCAGTATTAAGTGTAGCCGTTAGTCCGTCGTAATTAGTCACGAATGTTTCTGTTCTAATAATAACACCCATCTCTTCTAAGTATTTTCTAGAAGCTTGTTTAGACTCTTCGCTCATACTATTGAGGGTATTTTTGCTACCTTCTAATAAAATCACTTTTAGTTTTGAGAAATCTACATGTGGATAATCTCTTGGTAAAATGTGTTTTTTCATTTCAGAGAAAGCGCCAGCTAATTCAACACCAGTAGGTCCTGCACCAACTAAGACAATGTTTAGGAGAGCTTCCTTTTCATGATCTTCAGCCGAAATATACTTCTCAAAACTTAGCAAAATATTGTTTCTAATTTCAATAGCTTCCTCTGTTGTTTTCATCGAAAGCGCATGCTTGCTAATTTGTTCGTTGCCAAAAAAATTTGTTTTACAACCTGTGGCAATTACTAAATAATCATAATTAAAATCACCAATATTAGTTTCAATTTTATTTTCTTGCGAAACAATTTTAGTAACGTCGGCTAAACGTATTTGAATATTATTCGACTTCTGAAAAATTTTCCGAAATGGAAAAGAAATGTTAGAAGGCTCTAGCCTTGCGCTAGCTACTTGGTAATAGAGTGGCTGGAACTGATGATGATTTTGTTTATCTATTAGTAACACATCAAAGGCAGTACTGTTTAATTGTTGGGCTAAATGCAAACCTGCAAATCCGCCACCAATTAAAATAATTTTTTTTCGTTGTTCCATATTGTATGATTTACACTAGAACAAGTTTAGTTGTGCTAGTTATTAGGTATTGTGGGAGGTGTATTGTCTTTTTCCTCCATCGCTTTACGTTGTTTTTTATAAATATAAACGCCGCCCATTAGTAATGCTGCAAAAATAAATAACCCTAACATGCCCCAAACCAATCCGCCTGTTGAACGAACAATGATTAAAAACACAATAGCTACTAAAAATACGGTAGCTAGTTCATTAAATAATCTTAGTTTAAAAGAGCTTGTTTTAAAAACTCCTGCTTTTTGTTGTTTAAAATAAGCGTGGCATTGTAAATGATACAATGCCAATAATCCTACAAAAATTAATTTTAACCACATCCAAGGAAAGGTTAAAATAGCAGGATTTAAAATCAACATCCAGGTTCCAAAAATAAAAGTCCCTATAAATGAAGGCCATGTAATAATATACCACAATTTTTTCTGCATTAGCGTTAATTGAGTAGTTAAAATGCTTTTTGCTGGCTCCTCTTTTTCATAAGCTTCCTTTGTGTAGATAAACAATCTGACGATATAAAATAAGCCTGCAAACCAGCAAACTACAAAAATTACATGAAGGGCTTTGATATATAAATAGTCCATATTATTTTATTTAGAACAAAGGTAGTACTTTTATGGTCATAATATAAAAACTCATGAAGGGAAAAACTGCAAAAGAATCGTTAACAATCAATACAGAAGTTGTATTGCCTAACGATACAAATCATATAGGGAATTTATTTGGTGGTAAGTTATTACAATGGATGGATATTACATCTGCTATTGCCGCCGGAAGACATTCTAACAGAGTGGTTGTTACAGCTTCTATTAATCATGTGTCGTTTGACAACCCAATTAAACAAAACTCTGTAGTAACTCTTGAAGCAAAAGTGTCTCGTGCCTTTACGAGTAGCATGGAAGTTCATATTGATGTATTTGTAGAAGATAAAATTACGATGCACAAGACAAAATGTAATGAAGCCATTTTTACTTTTGTAGCTATTGATCAAAATGGCGCACCATTACCAGTTCCTCCATTAATTCCTGAAACCGAAGAAGAAAAAAAGAGATATGAAGGTGCTTTACGTCGCCGTCAGTTGTCTTTAATTTTAGGCGGAAGAATGAAACCAGATGATGCTACCGAGTTAAAAGCATTATTTACTCAAGATTAATTTATTTTAGAGCTTTAAATGTTAGCCGAAAAGCATAAACTCAGATATCTCGAAGGAATTAGAGGTTTGGCGGCTATTATAGTGGTATTACATCATTATATTCTTGCATTTTATCCCGCCATGAGTTCGGCCAATGAAGCACAAATTCATAATGAGAGATCTTATTTTGAAGAGGTAATGGCACAAATTCCGCTCAATATTTTTTATAACGGTGGTTTTGCGGTATGTATCTTTTTTATTTTAAGTGGTTATGTATTAAGCAATAACTACCATCAAAACAACAATCCTCAAATTTTAATTCAGTATGGTATTAAACGTTATTTCAGATTATTAGTTCCTGTTTCTGTTTCTATTTTGTTAGCATATGCTTTTGTGCATTTAGGCTTTATGAATCGGCTTCATTTAGGCGATATCACTAAATCAAAAGACTGGCTAGCGGGGTCCTTTAATTTTTCTGAAAACATTACGCCCATGCTCAAAAACATGTTTGTGGATGTATTCTTTTTAAAAGACAATACCTATAATCCTGTTTTATGGACTATGACTTATGAGTTATTGGGTTCTTTATTAATATTTGCTTTCTTATTAATCACACATCCCATTAAATATAAAATGAGTTTGTATGGAGTATTAGTTTTTATTTTATTTGTAACAAGAAATGATTATTACGCAGCCTTTATATTAGGTGTCATATTAAATAAGTATGTGGTGCAAAAGCAACTAGAGCCAAAATCACTGAATGTTCCTACATGGCTTTTATGGTTGCTTTTTATGATTGGCTTTTATTTGAGTTCTTATCCAAGTTGCATCAATATTAAAAAGACTATTTATGGAGTACTATATTTTCCTTGGCTAAATAACGAAGTGTTTTATCATGTGATTGGTGCCTTTATAATCATGTTTGTGATTGTGAATTCTCAGAAAGTACAATCAGCTTTATCTGGTAAAATTTTAAATTATATAGGTAAAATTTCGTTTTCGTTTTACCTCTTACATTTTATTATTTTGTGTTCTTTGTCGTGTTTTCTCTTCAAATTATTTTTTATGTCCTACGAATACAATTCATCCGTGATACTTGCATTTTTATGTAGTTTGCCAGTTATTGCAATTATGTCAATTGGATATTATAAATGGATTGATAAGGCAGGAATCAAGCTATCAGAAAAAATAGTAGGAATTCTCTATTCTAAAACTGAGCGTCTTTAAGTTGAATGTCGTTCATGCATTTAAAATGACCTTTCGGACATTTTTTGTATCCAAGTTTAGAACAAGGTCGGCACGATAAATTTGTCACTTCCAATACATGCGAATTTTTGCCAGCCAAATAAGGTCCCATACCAAATTCAGGGATGGTGTTTCCCCATAAGGAGATGATGTCTTTTTTATAAGCGGCTGCAATGTGCATTAAGCCTGTATCCGAAGTTATGACTTTGTTGGCTTGTTGAATAATAGAAGCCGATTGATTCAAATTTAGTTTACCACATAAATTCAAAACTTTGTTTTTATGGAATTGATATACCTGTTCAGCAATAGCGGCATCTTCTTTTCCTCCTAATAGTATTAAAGGAAGCGAACTAGTACTGCAAATTTCTTTTAATTTATTAAGTGGTATTTGTTTGGTAAAGTAAGAACCGCCTACAACTAATGCATGATAGTCGTTATGAAATAGGGCAGGTAACGACGATACAATATCTATTTCATCTTTATCGTTTATAAAATAATCTAACCCTCTGCCATCGTTTTTAACGCCTATGTTAGCCGCAGCTTCAAAATAGCGATCCACAATATGTTTTTGAGGAAGTTTGTTTTTTTTGAAATTGACTATTAAAAATTTCTGCCAATTTAATTTATTAAACGAAAAAGATTTTTTGCCTAGCGCTAATTTTAATTTTAAGGTTCGAGCATTGTGATGCAAATCAATAATGTAATCGAAGTTTTCTTTTTTTAATTGAGGAATAACTTCAGCTAATGATTGATTGATGGTGTGAAATTTATCAACGTATGGATTGTTTTCAATAACCGAAATAAATTGCTGTTTAGTAATAAAATGGAGTTCAACGTCTTTTAGTTGTTGTTTAATGCAGCGCAATACAGGCGTTGTTAAAACAATATCGCCAATTGAGCTAAAACGTATAACTAAAACTTTCAATTTTATTTAGGAATAAAATGATATTCTGTTTTTTTACCATTAGCGTCAAAAGACCGTACTCTAAAATCCTTTTCGTATAGTTTTAGTATCTGCCAAGAGCTAGGCGACGGAACACTTCCCACCGAAATAGACGATGGATTTATAGTAATCGTTTTTTTATCGGATGTTAAAGTCCAACTTCCTGACTCGAGATTTGTAATATTGCCAAAAGGAGGAACTACTACATAATAGCTAATAGTATAGGAACCACTTTTCGACAAGGTAAGGGTATAATCTTTTAATACATTATTATAATATGCTGCAGAATCCACGCCATTAATAAGTAAAGCATCAATTTTCCATGTATTGGCTATACGTTCTTTTTTACTTCTAAAGCTTATAGAAGGGCCCTCGGGGTATTTTTTACATTCACTAAAAAATAGAACTGAGCTCAAAAAAATAAATGCTAATAATTTCTTCATGTTGATTAACTTTGTAGCACAAAAGTAACCAATTTTTTTTAAATGTTTATAGATACTCATACACACCTTTATTCGGAAGAATTTAATGCCGACCGCATTGAAAAAATCAACGAGGCCATTTCCAAATCGGTTACTAAATTTTATATGCCTAATGTGGATAGTAGCAGTATTGAAGGAATGTTGCAATTAGAAGTTCATTTTCCGGAGCAATGTTTGCCGATGATGGGTTTGCACCCTTGTTCAGTAAAAGAAAACTACAGAGAAGAATTAGACATCGTTAAAAATTGGTTGGATTTAAGAAGATTTGCTGCTATTGGTGAAATTGGCATTGATTTGTACTGGGATAAAACCTTTATCAAAGAACAAGAACTCGCTTTTAGAGAACAAATTTATTGGGCTTTAGAATATAATTATACAGTTGTCATTCATTGCCGTAATGCTTTTGATGAAATTTTCTCTGTTTTAAAATCGTTCGATAAATTACCGAAAGGTATTTTTCATTGCTTTAGTGGCGATTTTATACAGGCTGAAAAAATCTTATCGCTTGGTAATTTTAAATTAGGTATTGGTGGAGTTGTAACTTTTAAAAATTCGGGATTAGATAAAGTAGTAGAACAATTAAAACTCACGGATTTAGTTTTAGAAACGGATGCGCCATATTTGGCCCCAATGCCTTATCGAGGCAAACGCAATGAAAGTGCTTATATTCCTTTAATTGCTCAAAAAATAGCGGAAATTAAAAACGTCACCATTGAGGAAGTAGCACAAGTCACTTCAAAAAATGCCCTAGAGATATTTGAAAACTAAATCAATTATAGATTTGCCTTTTATTAAAACATTGGTGTACGCTAATGTTTTTGTAGCTTTTTGTTCTTTAGCTCAAGTGTTTTTTACTTATCAGTTGTTTCCTATTCCTGTAAACTTTGCCAATAATTCGTATTTAGTATTTATTTTATTGTCCACCTATTTGCAGTACAATGTGCAACGCGGTTACATGATTAACTCTAGCAATGCTCACACTGAGCGTTCGCAATGGTTGTTGAAGCATAAAAAAATCATGCTTTACAGCATATCTGGTTGTTTGTTGATTGTGCTATTTTTATGTAATAATTTAAGTTGGACATCCATTGGTATTATGGTGGTAGCAGAAGTCTTGTCAACCTTATATTACTTACCCCCTTTTAATTTTAGAAAACATGGTTATATAAAACCCTTCTTAATATCCTCGGTGTGGACAATCAGTTGCTGTTTGGTGCCCTTAATCGAAAACGATTTACTAACGCCACATAGCGTGTGGTATTTAGTGTCGCAATTTTGTTTTATATCGGTATTGTGTTTATTGTTTGATATAAAAGATGTGGAACATGATTACATGTCGGGCGTAAATACCTATGCTAATAAATTTGGAATTACCATCACTAAGGTGGTTTGTATATGTTCAGTAATTATTGCTTTTAGTTGCTTTTACCAATTTAAGCAGGATACTAATTCTATCATAGCATCTGTACTATTAAGGTTATTGGTTATTGGTACTATTTTATTTACCAATGATAGAAGGCATTCCTTTTACTACTATTTGTGGGTAGATGGATTGATGATTGTACAAATGGTTTTGTTTTTTATTGCATATCATAGTTTCTAATAATTTTTATCAATTTTTTTGTATTTTTAATTCATGAAAGTGTTTTTTCTAGCGTTTTATTTTGTACTATTTATGTGTCATTCTTATGTGGCACAAATTTCGGCATCAACCAATAAACGTACCGTAGCAATATTAGACCTTACTATAAATAATGCAGAAATATCAGAAGCCGAAATCTTTTCAATTACTCATATGTTAAAAACAGCGGGCATTCCTTTTTTAACCACTAGCAATGTAAATACGGCTAAAAATTGCGGATTTATTATTGCCTCTTCAAAATTTGATACCAATACATTTACTGCAACCGAAAAAGATTCTTTAATTAGTTATGTAAATAAAGGCGGTATTCTTATAGCGCCAAATATGCGAGATCCTTATTTTAACTCATTGTTTGGTGTGTCAGCCAATTTAAATAGTAATGCCCGCTACACCGTATCATTTAATTATTTTTTAGGAGACCCCTCTTTTAAATGGTTAAATGATACGATGGAACAAACTATTTCTTTAGGTCGTAATACTTACACAGCAGTTATTAATTCGAGAAATTACACCACTGCCGGCGCTCTATCTTTGGCTGTTTTTGATGACAATACAACCGCTATTACTAAACATACTTACGGGCAAGGCACATCGTACGCACTTGGTTTTTCATTCAGAAATTTAGTCCTCACGAATCAGCAAAATTTAGATTTTAATGCAAATCGAGTTTATTCGAATGGTTTTGAACCGACTTCAGATGCGTTGATGCTTTTTATAAAAGGAATTTATTTGGCACATGCACCAAGAGCGTTGTGGCTGCATACGTCGCCCTTTAATAGTAAAACCACTTTAATGATCACGCATGATGTTGACGCAACCTCTGCGTATGATACTATGCAATATTATTCGGATTACGAAAATTCTATTGGCATACATACCTCGTATTTTTTTACCACACATTACATCAATGATGGCTTACTGTCTGATTTTTATAATTTAAATACGATACCTAAAGTACAAGATGTATTAAATAAGGGACACGTTGCTGGAAGCCATTCTGTTGGGCATTTTCCCGATTTTGATGATGAAGCCGTATTTCCATTAGGTGTTCTTGGTAATACACCTTCGTCTTATATTCCCTATAATTCAGGTACAGGAGCAACAACAGGTGGTAGCGTGTTAGGCGAAGTAGAAGTATCAAAAAATATTTTAGAGTCTAATTTTGGTGTTTTGATTAATACATTTAGAGCAGGGTATTTATGTTTTAATGATAAAATTATTAATGCTTTAGATACAGTGGGTTATACAAATAGTACCACGCTTTCTGCTGCCGATGTTTTAACTAATTTTCCTTTTCAACAACATAAAGATCGTTCTACTTCTGGCGCCTTGGCTAATGTGTGGGAATACCCCATGACTATTTCTGATGTTTTTTCTTCAAACCCAATTAGTAACACTAATTATTCTCAAAAAGTGGCCATTTGGCTCGATGTGATAAATGATAATTTAGACAATAATTCGCCAGTTGTTTTATTAATTCACCCAACACGTAGATATAAATTAACTGCACAACAAGATTTAATTAACGCTTTGCCTAATGGCGTTTTCGTAACTAATATGGAATTATTTGCCAATTATTGGCAAAAACGAAATCTTGTTTCATTTCATTCAACTGTTTCTAATGATACGTTATTAATTACCATTCCATCTGCCGCATTGCCTCTTGATCCTATGATTAGTTTTGTGGTTGATAACGGACAATCGCTAGCTCACATTAAAGCTTTGGACGACAATGGAAACCCCATACAAATTATGCAATCAAATTTTAATACCAACGATATTATTTTGCATTTTGCTACGTATCCAGTTGTTGGTATTCGTTCTTTAGAAAAAAATTGGGAAGAAACTTTTTATCTAAATGCTTTTCCAAATCCAACTTACTCCAATTGCTACATTACGTTTAAGTTAGATAAACTGACAAAAGTAAAAATCGAAATCATTAACACCTTAGGTAATTACTTGAATGTATTGTCAGAAGATAATTTAATGGAAGGCTGGCATAATGTTCCATTTATGACTTCAAATCTTCCAGCGGGGATTTATTTCTATAAAATCACGATTGATTCTAAATCAATTACTAAAAAATTAATTATTTCACATTAATCTTTTAAATACCCAATTTTTTTGCGTGACTTGATGATTTTGATGGATTCCATGAATCTTCGTAAGATTTTTTAAAGAAAAACTCTTGCACGTATGCTACTGAACGGACAAATCTTAGGTAAAATCCAAAGTAAAAAACCATACATGGTAAGTAAGGAATAAAGTAAGAGATAGAAGAATTTTTTCGTTTTCTAAAAAGAGAGAATACTAAAAACTTTAAAAAATTATTGGTGGTATATAGTAAAATATTAAAGGGGAAGATAAAGCCTAATAAAGAAGTGTAGTTAACAATCATATCAATCATATATAGCCACCACTTGATGTTTAGTAAAATGTTATAGGTAATATTTTCGAGACTTGATATGAAGTTAGAAAAACGAAAGGTAGCATTTGGATAAAATACATCTCGGTGTTTTCGCACCCTAAATCTAACAATGGATTTATCCCAACGTAAACGCTGTTTTACTAGCTTTTTAAATGTATTTGGCACATTAGTTTGGCAAATAGCGTCTGGCTCAAAAACAATGCGATAGCCTAGTTTACGTAGCTTTACGGTAATGTCGCCATCCAATCCTGGACCAATGTCCCAGCCCCCAACTCTGTCTAACGCTTCACGGGTAAATGCTCCAAAAGCTCCTGACACTAGACGGTAAATCCCTAAGTAACTCGAAGTAATTCGTCCTACAGAAATGGTATCAGAATACTCAATGGCTTGTAAAGTCGTGCATAAACTATCTTTATAATTTCTTACTAAAATATTTCCGCCAACTGCACCAATATCATCGTCTAAATAAAATGGAACAATTATTTTTTCAATGGCATCAGCATCATAACTACAATCGGCATCTAAATGCACAATTATTTTTCCTTTAGAAAAACGATAACCTAAGTTTGCGGCCGATGCTTTTCCACCACGCACATCGTTTCGTAAAAATAAGTCTATAAACCCATTTTTTTGCAGACTTTTACAAATCCTTTCTGTATCGTCATCAGATCCATCATCAATAACAATTAATTCAAAGTTAGTGTAAGTTTGTTCTTTAAGAGAGTTGGCTAATTTATAAATATGTTTTCCTTCATTTTTACCAGGAACAATAATAGAAAC
Organism: Bacteroidota bacterium; assembly: GCA_016711805.1. GTDB lineage: Bacteria > Bacteroidota > Bacteroidia > B-17B0 > Aurantibacillaceae > UBA4416. Next base: position 226,558 of record JADJSH010000038.1, on the reverse strand, counting down.
TAAAGGACGTTCAATAAATAATCGTCTTCTAGCATTAATGTACTGTTCTTTTCTTTTTGGCTCACGAATTTTCCAAACAATTAAAACACCTAATTCGAAAATGAAAAATCGAGCAAACTCAAAAAACACAAAAAACCAAAAGATACGAAGGAGCTTGGTTGGCCCTACGGCAGAGATATAATTAAAAAATTCATCAATAAACTCTATCATGTTTTTTCAACTAACTCCTTAATGGTAGCTTGCATTTGCTTATCAAACGATAAAGTTTTACTCAATGGTAAAACATTAGAGGTAATTTCTAAATCAAATCTATTGAAATTATTCATCACCAACTCTTGAATCATATTTGATATTTTTAGAACCATGATTTTAGAATCTTCAAGAGTGGCGTCGTTAATACAAATACTAATAATAGATGGGTTATTGATACAAATAAAATCAGCTGGTGTAATGTTATTTCTGATAATGTCCACAAACTCTGCTAGTAAAGAGCGTTCTTTGGATTTTCCAACCAATTTATATAAATCAAAAATATTTTCTAAATAAAAAACTACTAGATTAGAATTTAATAAGGCATTTGCTTTTGTTCTTTCTTGCTCATAATGCATCATCGTTGAAAAGGTCTTTAAATCTAAAGTTCCAACGATTTCATTATTTAAAGCATAATCAGAAGTGTAAATTCCACCAACGGCCGAGTTTCTTCCTTTTTTAGTAAGCTTATATATATTGATGTTTTTAGAAATCAAAAACTGCACATCCGTATCTGTTTTGCATTGTACGCATTTGGCTTTTACCAAATAATCTTGAAAAACATCATTACAATTTTGGCAATGGTTAATAATTGAAGGTTTATCATAATCTACACCAATATGGCGTAAATTTTTTGAACACTTAGGACAAGTTAAAACAGTATCGATGGTGTTTTTAAAATCACTGATAGCACCAATATAGCCGCATGGAAAATGATGCACCAAATCTTCCGACTTCATGTTAGCTGAATCGCAATTAGGACAAATTTCTCTAAATGATAAATGACCGCCTTTACAATTGCTACACAAATAAACTCTATCGTAAAAATCTGGCCAGATTAAATTTTCTTTTTCTGCCCATTCTAATATTTCTATTGCTTTAAATTCTTCAGACGAATCAAAGTTTACAGAAAGAACAGGATAGCAATAACCGATTGATGAATTAACGTCAACCAATGGCTTTAAACTGTTTATATCACGTGTAAACATATAGTTTAACGCTTTTTTAAACACTTGTACTTCAAACGATGATGAGGCAGAACTCTCTAAACGAGTGATTTTCATGTTGATTTGATTAACATCGTTGATGGTTTCAGATATTTGATCAAAGGACATGATAATCCCGTCTGTCAACTCTTTAATGTATGGATCTTCTGTAGCCTTATTGTTAATTAAAAACAATGGCTTTAAGTAAAACTCAAGATTTGAATGGCTTCGAAATTTTTTAACGATAATTCTCGTGAATTCAACATCTCTGGCATCTATAATAACGGCATCATATTTTTCTAAATCGTCAATCTTTAACGAACTAAATGATTCGAAGTAGTAAAATGTTTTGCCAAAACAAGTCACCACATTATCATGAAACTCAACTTTATTATTTGCTAATGTTTTTTCCATAGCGATTAGTTAAATTTTAATTTAGAAATATCTACACTCATTTTATAAAATGCTTTCCACTTAACAATTTCTGTTGAATCTAATGGATAAATATCAGCAGCAATACTTCGTGTTGTTGGTTCATATTTTTTTTGAAATTCTTCTGGTAAGGTATAAGTTGCTATATAAAATCTTTTTAAAACACCTTTACTAGTCGTGCCATCTGGGAAATCAATGGTAAACACATCTCCTACATCAAAATACCTTAAATCTTCTTGTTCAAAGTACGCTTTAATAAAGGCAGGATGTGCTTGGTGAATCGACATGATTTCTTCACTTTTTAAAACCGTTTCGTAATTATGAATAAAGATACGAGTAGAAACGCCGCTGATTGGAGATTTAAAATATTTGGGTTCAGACAATAATTCTTCGCTAAAAGATAATTTATATTGGTCGCTTTGATTGCCTCCTGCACCCGAACTTTTTAAATGTATGTTTGAAGCGCTATATCTACTTTTGTTAGTTGTTGGGCCTAATGTTCTTATTAGCCCATTTAATTCGTTATTCTCTCTTTGTAATTTTTGATTCTCTGTATTTAATCTAAATATTTCATTTTGCACAAACTCTAATCTGCTTTTTGGTAACACATCTAGTATTACTTCATTACTTAATCGTTTAATTTCTGATTTATAATTTGCAACTAAGCTTCCATTTTCTGTGATGTCAATATTATTTAAAGTTATTTTTTTCTTCAAAGCAAACAATTCTTTTACCCACCAATCATCTTTACCTGTTGCGTTAATTGACCCAATGCTTAGTGCTTGAGATGACTGTCCGTTAATATCATCGTCTCTATCTAATGCGTAAGAAAATAACGTGTCGTTTTTTTGTATACTATCTCCTTCATGAATATAAAATTCAATAACTCTTGCATCATCTGTTAATCTAATGTGTGTGTTTTCAATAATCACATGGCCATACGCATGAACATAAACGTACTTCGTAATAAAGTAGTACGCCATAAATAACAAAAACAAACCAAGTAAGCCAACATAAAGTATTCTATCCCAATTACGCTGCTTGTTTTGTTTTACTTTTTGTTGCTCATTAACCACTCGTATTAATGATTTATTTCTCTGGAAGTTCATGCTTTTCATACTATTTTCCTCCTTCTCCTTTCACATTAATACTTGTATTATCAAATTTGATTAAATCATCCAAATCGTGATAAGCCGTTTTTTCGAATCCCAGTTTTTTTAGAGTTTCGTCCATACTTGTTCTGTTTTCAAAATCTTTTGTTCTTAAAGCTAAAACACATTTATCTTTTAAAATTGTTTTTTCTTCAGCGGTTTTTCTCAAAATATAATCTATATCTACATTTTCATAAGCCATTAAATACACTTGATTGCAAGCGGTATTTAATTCGATCAATACATTGTCAGGGTAATTTAAAGGAATAGAAACAGATAGCTCCAAATGATTATTGTCGCAAAATAATTTAGCTTGTTTTAATAGTTGCAAGTACATGGTAAAATATTTTTCCTTATTATCTTTAAAGTCGTCAAAGGTATGAGGTTCAATATCTAAATGAATGCCTTTAATTTTTGCTAAATCCGTGTTTAGTTTTACTGTATCTAAATAACCACTAATGCCAGTTTGCAATATTTTATTACTACCAATCATTAAATGAATTGGCGTAGTGTAATTTTTTGAAACGAATTCTGTGATTTGTTGGATATACAGTTTTGTGTGGTTGTATGAAATTAGTATAGGATTGAATTCATTTACTTTACAGTACTCGTTAATAACAGTTTGCGAATTGTTTTTAAAAGCATCGCTCCAAACATAAACTGCTTTAAATGGAGGATTACTGGATGCAATATTTAAGTTTGATAAATTTAATGGCGTTGTGTATTCAGAAATATTAGTGGCAGGAAGTTTTACCTTAAAGTCTAATAAAATTTTATATAGATCTTGTTTAAGGTCTATTAGCTCAATAGCATTACTCCAATAGTCGTCTAAAATAAATAAAGCTGTATTAGGATTAAACTCCATGCTATTTAATTGCGCTTTGGCTCTTTCTGTTCTGAGCAATTCTTCAAACACTAAGCGCTTATGATATAAATTTTTGAATTGTTTTAATTTGTATTGATATTCATAATATTTATTAATCAACGTTGCTTGAAAGTCTGCAGAGTCGGAACCTTCTTTATAATTTGTTAATTGCTGTTGAGTTAAATAAAATTCTTTTTTATCTTTTTGATTAAATGCTAATGGTAAAGATAAGTTCATGCCAACCGAAATAAACGAACGATTAGGTTGACTGGAATTATAAACATCATAATAATTGTAACGTGTATAAGCTTTTAAACTAACATCTTTGATGTAAGACGCTTGGTATTTTGCTATTTGAGATGCATTGATTAAAGATGAATCAATAGTTGAAGTATTTGATTTTTGAAGGAGTTGTTGAATATTAATATCCAAAATAGGTAACTCAAAATCAAATTCGGCATTATTAAGCTGATTTACTTTATTATAATTTAGGTATAAATTATATTGCGCATTAATGTCTGTACTGTTTTGAATGGCTTTTAGATAATTATCTTTTGTAATGTGTTTGATGCCCCAAAGTTTTTCAACGATTGGCATTTGCTTGTTATTTAGGCTTTTTCGAGTATCGAGTATTTCAATTTTCTTTTTATTGAAATAAAATAATATTTGCGAGGTTTGTTTATTTTGAAAGGAGTTTAAATGATCATTGTACTGTTTATGTTGAAGCGCAAGATAGTTGAGTTTCAAAATTTTGTTTTTCACTCTATTTTCATAAAAGCCATTATTTAAAATATCCCAATCAATACCAGCAATAGCACGACGCCTAAAAACGACAGTTTCTTCAGGATCAACAACGGGCGAATTTAAATTTTCCTGAAAATTAACGGTTGCTTGTAATCCAACATCTTTTTTATTAATGGATTGCTGCAATTGATTTAATCGAAGCTGTAACTGCTGAGCTTGGTTTAAAGATTTTTTTTGCTCAATTTTGAATGGCTCTGATTTTAGTGAGAGAGTCGAATCAATAATATTGGAAGTAAATGTTTTAGCATTCGTTTCGTTCCAGATATCAGTTAAATTTTTTATATATAATGAAACCACTTCATCCTTATTCTGACCTAGAATAAAAGAACTTGGATAAAGCAGTATGCCTATTAATAGGGAAATTACATTTAATTTTGGATACAAAAAATTCATAAAAATTAGGGACTATAAAGTTAATCTTTATTTGCAGACTCTTCTTTTTTTAACAAATAATGAATTATCTACCTGTTAATCAGTTACTTAAAATGGTTTAACAAGGATGTATCCCTAAAATTAGTAGTATAAAAGACAAATTTCATCTCTTAGAATCGGCACTTCATGTAAATAAAAAAGCTGCTTTAATTTCTTAAAACAGCCTTTTTATGAAATCTTAAAAACAATTAATTTCCAAATTCACTAATGAATTTAATACGCATTAATCTCACTTCTTCTTCACTATATTCATCTTCACCTAATTCTTTTAAAATAGCATTGATATCATCTGTTTCTGCTTCTCTTAAACATTCATAGATATCATCTTTTTTATCTTCGTCTATTACTTGATCAATGTAATAGTTAATATTTACTTTAGTTCCAGAAGTAACAATAGTTTCAATCTCTGTCAATAAATCATTCATTTTCAGATTTTTGTTTTTAGCCATATCTTCTAGACTAACTTTTCTGTCAATGTTTTGAATGATAAATACTTTTAAACCTGATTTATTAACCACAGATTTAATAACCATATCGCTAGGGCGTTCAATCTCGTTTTCCTCAACATGTTTTTTAATTAACTCCAAATACGGTTTACCATATTTAGCAGCTTTACCTGCGCCAACACCAGAAATCTTTGTCATCTCTTCCATTGTAATAGGGTAGTTGATAGACATTTCTTCTAATGAAATTTCTTGGAAGATAACGTAAGGAGGTAAATTATTTTGTTTCGCAATTTTTTTAGTTAAGTCTTTTAGCATGGCATACAATACTTCGTCAGTACTGTTAGCACCTTTTCCTCCAACAATGTCATCATCGTTATCGCTTTCGGCATTGCTAAAGTCGTTATCTCTTGTAAACTTAATGCTGAACGGATCTTTTAAGTATGCTTTTCCTTTATCGGTAATTTTTACTAGGCCATAATTTTCAATGTCCTTTGCAAAAAAACCATTGACGATAGCTTGACGCATCACGGCATTCCAGTACTTATCATCCTTATCGTGCTCTACACCTTCGCCCCAAGTTTTTAGTTCGTTGTGTTTGTATGATTTGCCTGTAGCAGTTAAGTTACCCATTAATAGATTAACGATATCTTTAACTTTATGTTTTTCTTTACTCTCTTTAACAGCTTTAATTGCTAAAATTAAATCGTCTTGTGCTTCAAATTTTTGTTTTGGATGACGGCAATTATCGCACATCTCATTACATTTAGCATCATTAAATTCTTCACCAAAATAATGTAAAATAAATTTACGACGACATGAAGAAGTCTCTGCAAACGAAGCGGTTTCGGATAACATTTGTTTTCCAATTTCTTGTTCGTTTACTGGCTTATCTTTCATGAACTTTTCTAGCTTCATGATATCATCGTAACTATAAAACGTTAAGCAATTTCCTTCGCCACCATCACGTCCTGCGCGGCCAGTTTCTTGGTAATAGCCTTCTAATGATTTTGGAATATCATGGTGAATCACAAAACGAACATCTGGTTTATCGATTCCCATACCAAAGGCAATTGTAGCAACAATCACATCAATATCTTCCATCAAAAAGCCATCTTGCGTTTTAGCACGCTCTTTAGCGTCTAATCCAGCATGGTAAGGTGCCGCTTTTACTCCGTTTACAATAAGAGCTTGAGCAACTTCTTCCACTTTTTTGCGGCTTAAGCAATAAATGATACCTGATTTACCAGCATTTTGCTTGGCGTACTTAATAATTTCTTTAATCACATCTTTCTTTGCGCGCACTTCATAATATAAGTTTTCGCGGTTAAAAGACGATTTGAATAACTTAGCCTCTAGCATGCCTAAGTTCTTTTGAATATCGTGCTGAACTTTAGGAGTGGCTGTGGCAGTTAATGCCATTACGGGCACAGAACCCAATTTATCAATAATAGGGCGTAAGCGGCGGTATTCTGGACGGAAATCGTGTCCCCATTCAGAAATACAGTGAGCTTCGTCGATTGCAAAGAAAGAAATAGGGAATTCTGAGAAGAACTCGATATTATCCTCCTTATTTAAAGTTTCTGGAGCTACGTATAATAATTTCGTTTTACCAGATAGCACATCTTTTTTTACGGTGGCTATTTCCGATTTATTTAAAGAAGAGTTTAAAAAGTGAGCAATTCCTGTTTCGTTACTGAAACCACGGATAGCATCTACCTGGTTTTTCATCAAGGCGATTAAAGGAGAAACAATAATAGCTGTTCCTTCGCTCATAATAGCAGGCAATTGATAGCAAAGCGATTTACCGCCACCAGTTGGCATAATCACAAAAGTATCCTGTTTATTAAGGATATTATTGATAATGGCTTCCTGGGTTCCTTTAAAGCCTCCAAAGCCAAAAAAGGCTTTAAGTGGTTCGGCTAAATTATGGGTTTCAACTTCTGCAATCATAGTTTTAGTGATTAAAATGTATGTTCTATTGAGTGAATGGTTTCGTGTAATTCTATTATAAAGATATAATTAAATTTTCGATAAAAGCAAAACAATTTGACGGTTAAATAGCATTTTCAGACAAATTAACTTTTAAATACGATGAATCGATGAATCAATAAATTGAAAAGCGCTGATTTTTAGAGATTTGTGTTATAAATAGCACGCATAAACGGTTTAATAAAATAGGAACACCGATTTTGCGAATGCAGCAGATATACACGGATGTTTTTTGTTTATTAAATAGATGTTTTGCAAAATAAAATAAATAGAATTTATCAGATTTTATTATAATCTGCGCTTATCAGCTTAATCCGCCCTATCCGTGTTTCTATTAAACAGGGGTTTCAACTGACATTCTATAAATTAGTATCCATCTTACGATAATGGATTAAAAAGAAAACAATGAACGTGACAGAGTAAAAGATATTGAAGAAGAAACGGAATTCATATAAATCTAAAAACATAAATGTAATCACCCTAATGCAAAACATAATAATAAAGAGTTGAACGCCCCATTGTTTCATATGCCAAATACCAATTAACGATACAAACTGCATGGTAATAATAATCCCTAAAATCATAGGAATAAAATCGCCCATGCGTTTTATAGAAGGGGTAAAAAGCATAGGAAACGCTAATAGAACCAATATAAGAGCTATAATGGTAACAATACGAATATCTTTTGGGCGAGTTACTTGTGCCATTAATTTGTTCTAATTGCTTCTACGGGGTCTAATTGAGAGGCGCCATAGGCAGGAATAAAGCCGCTAATGATGCCAATTAAAACCGAAATCGTTAAACCTAAAATAATATTTGAGCGTGTTAAGGTAATTTCCATATCTATCACTCCGTCGGCGGCTAGAGTGAGCCCATAAATGAGTAAGAGTCCTATGATACCTCCCATTAAAGATAAAAACACCGCTTCAAATAAAAATTGCGCTAAAATAAAATAGTTTTTTGCACCCAATGATTTTTGAATACCGATGATATTTGTTCTTTCCCTCACCGATACAAACATAATGTTAGCAATTCCAAAACCGCCTACAAGGATAGAGAATCCGCCAATTATAGCGCCTGCAATTCCAACAATATCAAATAAGCCATCAAAATTTTTGCTTAGTAAATTAGTTTCATTTAAAGCAAAATCATCATCCGCTAAGGGCTTTAAACCTCTAATGCTGCGCATAATGCCGGTAAGTTCATCTTTTAATTGGGCATTAGTTACACCAGGTTTTGCTTTAGCGGCAATAAAAGGATCACTATTTTCAGATTTCACATCCATAAATAACCTCGCAAAATTGTATGGAACAACAGCTTGGTTATCCATACTATTACCTAACATACTTTCGCCTTCTTTTTTAAATAAACCAATTACCTTACAATTTCTGCCAGCTACTTTAATGGTTTTTCCAATTGGATATTCGTTATTTGGAAACAAACCTTCTGCTAAGGTATGTCCCAGCATGACTACGTTATATCCACCTTCGGCTTCATCTTCTCTAAAATAACGGCCATCCACAATTTCAAAGGATTTTACTTGTCCGTAGCCATAAGACCAACCAGACACTAGAGCATTTTCGATGGTATTATTATTATGTTTTAAAACTTTACGAGCGCCTATTCTAAAACCAATAGCATCAATGCTTTTTGCTTTACGCTGCACTTCTGCTAATTCGCTATATTCAGGAACAGGACGATTCATATATTTCCACCAAGGGTAATCGGGGCCAAAAGTCCAAGGCCATTTCATAACAAAAACCACATTATCTCCAAGGCTTTGAACGCTTCCACGAATATTACGTTCTAAACTATCTACAATGGTAAATACTGTAATGATGGCAAAAATGCCAATGGTAATACCCAATAAGCTCAAAAACGTCCTTAGTTTATTAGCAACTAAAGCGCCCCAAGCAAACACAATACTTTCTTTTAAAAGGGTTAATACCATGGTGTAAATATAATTGATAATCTGAAGCTTAGTTCGCTTTTTGTTTTAGCGGTTTTGTGATAGGATGGAGGGGGCATTTGCCTAATAAGTCTTTTTAATTATATTTATACATCATAAATGACTGAGTTAAATCAAATACTTAAAGACGGGCACATTACTGAGGAACAATACAAAACTATTGAATCCTTTGAGAATAATCGATTGTTCTCCATTCATTGGGAACTTCGAACCGTTTTATATTTAGGTATTTTATTATTGTCGTCGGGAATTGGCATTTTAGTTTACTTAAATATTGATACCATTGGCCATCAAGCTATTTTAGCAGCAGTAGGTTTAGCAAGTGCTGCATGTATGCATTATATCCACAAACACAAATTGCCATATACCAATTTAACGTCAATACACACTTCGCCATTTTTTGATTATGTGGTATTATTGGGATGTTTGCTCTTTGCTGTATTCATTGGATACTTTCAATTTCAGTACCATCCGTTTGGCGAGCATTATGGTATTTTAGTTTTTGTACCAACCATTATTTCTTTTTATTTAGCTTATCGTTTCGACCATAAAGGTGTGCTATCAATTGCTATTACTGGCTTGGCAAGTACTTTTGGACTAAGTGTTACACCCAGACAATTAGTTGAGGGCAATGATTTTTCAGATTTATCAGTAATTTTTACTGCCTTACTATTAGGAATTATTTTAGCGGCTTGGGCTTGGTATTCAGATAAAAATCGCATTAAACAACATTTTAGTTTTACGTATAGTAATTTTGCTTTAAATATTTTATGCATTGCCACATTGGCGGCTTTGTTTGATCAAGATTTAAAAAACGTTAGTTTATTGGCTTTAGCGGGCATTTGTGTGTATTTTATTAAATATGCACTGACTCAGAAGTCGTATTTATTTTTGTTGCTCTCTGTATTATATGGATACATTGGCTTGACTTATATTATATTTTATTTGCTATCAAAAGTAGATAATATGAGTGAAGGTATTTTTATGTTAGGAATGACGTATGTGATTGCTTCGGCAGTAGGCGTTATTTTTCTGTTTTTAAATATTAAAAAGATTGTGAAGACAAAATGTTTTTGGACATTTTCTTGTTTGCTATTTGCAGCAGCTTGTTTTTTTGTTTTAGAATCATTTATAAAAAACAAAAACATCTATAATTCGGGCACCGACGAAGCATTGCTATACATAGGCTTAACATTTTTAGCGGTGAGTGTTTTTTTGATTGTTGACGAAATTTCATCTAATAGTCCTTTATTGTATTTCTCTACTGCCCTGCCTTTTATAGCATTTGCTGCGATAAGATACGCTGATAGAATTGCCACATTAGCATTAAGCTTTTGTGTGTACGCCATTTTGTTTTTAGTGATCATGAAGTTAGGCGATGTTGCAAAACTCATTATGCCATTTGCCTTGATTTTATTTTCAGCAGTTCTATATTTTCAAATTAAAAAATTCAAGTCAAAAGCCGAATTATTTTATTGGAGGTCTTGTATTGAAGTTGTTGAGTTTTTATCGTTAATTGTATTTTATATGGCTTGCAATTATTATGTGATTAGAGAATCGAGTGTGGCGTTTTTTAGTATGGATTTACAAATAGGAGAGGATATTCCGTTAGCATTTATATTTTATATTCTAACAGCTTTAGTTCCTTTAGGGTATATATATGTTGGATTAAAACAAAAAGATAAAACCTTGCTTTGGTCTGGATTAGCTTTATTGGCCGCATCAGCGCTTACCTTTAAATATTATTTTAGTCTTGGTCACCCAGAAATTGCTTTAACAGCATCAGGTATTGTTTTAATTGTAGTGGCTTATTTTTCTATCAAGTATTTTAAAATACCTAAATATGGTATTACCTTTGAAGAGCAAGTTGATGAAGATAGCTTCTTGAAAACGAATGCTGAAGCTTTAATTATTGTAGAGAGCTTAACTCAAAAAACTACTCCACTATCGCAAGATGGTGTTGAGTTTGGTGGCGGTCAATCTGGTGGCGCAGGTTCAGGAGGCTCGTATTAATAGTATGATTTAAAATATTATGTTTATCGAATGAAAAATCAAAAAAACGCTCTACTATTTATATTCATTACTCTTTTAATTGATTGCACTGGTATCGGAATTATTATTCCTGTTACCCCAAAATTAATACAAGAATTAATTGGTGGCGATATTAGTGAAGCGTCTAAATATGGTGGTTGGCTGGCTTTTGCGTATGGCATTATGCAATTTTTATTTTCGAGTGTGTTAGGTGGTTTAAGTGATAGATATGGCAGAAGGCCCGTTTTATTAATTTCTCTTCTCGGCTTAGGAGTTGATTATATATTTTTAGCCTTTGCTCCTACATTATTTTGGTTGTTTGTAGGACGTATTATTGCAGGTATTTCGGGAGCAAGTTTTACAACGGCATCGGCCTATATAGCTGATATTAGTGAACCCGAAAAACGTGCCCAAAATTTTGGAATGGTTGGCGCAGCCTTTGGTTTGGGCTTTATTTTAGGGCCTTTAATTGGTGGTTTGTTTGCGGATTTTGGTTCGAGAGTGCCGTTTTTAATTGCCGCTGGTTTATCTTTACTAAATGCATTGTATGGCTATTTTGTTTTACCTGAATCTTTATCGCAGGAGAATAGAAGACCTTTTGATTGGAAGCGAGCAAATCCTATAGGAACGTTTATAAATTTAAAACGACATAAAGAAATCATTTGGTTGATAGTGGTTATATTTTTGTTGAATATTGCTGGTCAGTCGCCACAATCTACTTGGACGTATTACACCATTTTAAAGTTTGAGTGGTCAACCAAAATGGTTGGAGCCTCCTTGGCTTTTATTGGCTTATCTATTGCTATTGTGCAAGGCGGCTTGATTAGAGTGATTGTTCCAAAATTAGGACAAGAAAAATCAGTGTATTTGGGTTTTGCATTTTCTTTATTGGGTTATGTTTTATTTGCCTTTGCAAATCAAGGATGGATGATGTTTGCCTTTATGGTTCCTTTTGCATTGGGAGGAATAGCGATGCCTGCAATTCAGGGCATTATCTCTAACAGAGTGCCCAATAACGAGCAAGGCGAAATGCAAGGAGCCATAACAAGTTTAATTAGTGTGACGGTTATTATTGGCCCTGTTTTAATGACGGAGTTGTTTTATACATTTACTCAAAGCACAGCTTCGGTTTATTTTCCAGGCGCTCCATTTATGATGAGTGCTATTTTGGTTACTATTAGCTTAATTATAGCAGCTTTTAGTTTCAAAAAAATATTGAGACATTAAACTATAGGCTCTCGCTAAAATTTAAGATTTATTATAAAAGAAGAGTATTGTATTTGGACAATAAAACTTAAATTTGGTTGATCATGAAATCTTTACTTTCTATTATAATGGCTATTGCTTGCATGAGTTTCTTCTCATGTAAAAACGCGCATACTTATGATAAATATGTAAAGGAATTAGATAGTTTAAAAGTTGTGTTACAACAATCTGTCGATAATTTTAAAACTGTAGATAGCACTACTTGCGTCAATGCTTATTCAAAACAATACACCTATTCGCAATTTATTGAAACGCATTTAAAAGATACCGTCACAAAATCAGTTGCCGAGAATTTGCAAAACCTTCAATCGGTTAAGCAAGGCTTAAACGACTATCTGTCTTTGCGATCAAATTGGTTAGCTACAGCTAATACCTCTATCAAACAATTACAAACTTTATCGCACGACTTAAAAAATGGAAGTGTGAATGAGGAAGAAGCTATTGAATTTATTAATCAAGAAAAAAAGCAAGCGGAGTTAATTATTGAAGAGTTAAAAGTCAATACAGAAACTATCCGAAAACATTTAGAAGTTTATAATCAATCATTACCTGTTTGTGAAAATTTGGTAAAGGAATTAAACTTAGGAGTATTACCTCAATTGATATCACCCGAAATAAAACGTAATAATTAATTTGAATCGTCTTGTTGTCATAATTGTTTTTTTAATAGCAGTATTTACAAATGTAAATGCTCAAAAAAATGTGGATGATAAATTAGCGATGCAATATTATGAGCAAAAACAATTTGATAAAGCCGCTGCGTATTTTGAGAAATTGTACGACAAACAGCCAGACGCTTATTTTACGTATTACTTTAAATGTTTAATAGAGACCAAAGATTATAAAACCGCTGAAAAAATTACTAAACGGCAAATAAAGCACAGTGATGCCAACACGCACTTGTATGTAAAGTTAGGTACAGTTTACAGATTAATTGAAAATCCTGATAAGGAAAAAGATCAGTATAATAAAGCTGTAAAGGAAGTTATTCCTGAACAAAATTTTATTTTTGCTTTAGCACACGCTTTTGAAGATGAAGAGTTGTATGATTACGCCATTGAAGTGTATAAAAAAGGGCGTAAGCAAACCGCAGCCAGTTATCCTTATTTTTATGAGATAGCGGAGGTATATAAAAAGAAAGGCGATTTGAAAGCCATGGTAAATGAGTACTTAGATGCGGTGGAGTTTAGAGAAAGTGAATTATATACAGCGCAAGCTAATTTACAACAGTCGTTAGGTTACGATGAAAAAAATGGTGGCTTAAATAATCCAATACTAAAACAAGAGTTACAACGACGCATCCAGCAGAGTCCGGATAGAACTATTTTTTCTGAATTTTTAATTTTTCTATTAAATCAACAAAAAGATTTTGAGGGCTCTTTTGTTCAAAATAAAGCTTTAGATAAACGTCAAAAAACAGACGGTACTCGTTTAATGGAATTAGCCAAATTGTGTATCAGTAACGAAAATTATGCAGTGGCCGAAAAATGTTATCAGTATGTGATGAGTAAAGGAAAAGATAATCCGTATTATGATATTGCTGATATTGAACGATTAAACGCCAATTATTTGCAACTGACCAATCAAACAAATCCAGCTATGGCTGATGTGTTATTATTAAATGACAATATCGAAAATGCGATTAAACAGTATGGCATTAGTAATTTAACTTTGCCTCTCATTAAAAAATCTGCGTTATTAAAAGCCTATTATCTAAATAAGCCGCAAGATGCAATTCAATCTTTAGAAGAACTCATTGCTCAATATACATTTGACAAAAATAGCGTAGCCGAAATTAAATTAGATTTAGGTGATATGAATTTATTAGTTGGCAATATTTGGGATGCTTCTTTATTGTATTCACAAGTAGAAAAAGATTTTAAATATGAAGTCGTTGGACAAGGTGCAAAATTTAGAAATGCAAAATTGAGTTATTATGCATCTGATTTTAAATGGGCCAAAACACAATGTGATGTATTGAAGGGCGCTACCACAAAAACCATTGCTAACGATGCTCTGGATTTATCATTAGTGATTACAGATGCTATTGGTGTTGATACAAACGATGCGCCTTTAAGTTTATTTGCATCAGCAGAGTTATTAGTGTTGCAACATCAGTACGATAGAGCCTTAGCGCGTTTGGATAGTATTAACAGCATATTTAGCGAACATACCTTAGGCGATGATATTTATTATAAAAAAGCGGAAATCTATAAACGCACAAACCGTTATGCGGAAGCTGCGAAGATGTACGAAAATATTTTAGAATTTTATCCAACAGAATTATACGGTGACGACGCATTATTTAAAGAGGCAGAATTGTATGAGCGTTATTTAAACGATAAAGAAAAAGCAAAACAATTATATCAAGATGTATTAACTAAATATCCTGGAAGTATTTATGTAGTGGATGCTCGTAAACGCTACAGAGATTTGAGAGGAGATATTGTAAATTAAGAATGTAGATTTACGAATGACGAATTAGTGCATATAAAATTCGTACTTCTACATTCTAAAATCATAAATTTGTACTATGTATATATACAACGTAACCGTAAGCATTGAAAAATCATTAGCTGAAGATTGGTTAAATTGGATGAAAACCATTCATGTGCCTGATGTTTTAAACACTGGCCATTTTACCGAAAATAAAATTTGCAAAGTATTAAATGTGGATGATGAAGGCGCAACCTATTCTGTTCAATACACCTTTAATACAATGGAAGAGATTGAAGCTTATCAGAAAAATCATGCGCCACGTTTGCAAGCAGAACATAGTAAACGCTACGAAGGCAAATACGCTGCTTTTAGAACGTTGCTAGAAATAGTGTAATGAAAATCTTCTGGATATTTATTTTGCTTTTGTTTGCAGAACTGTGTTTTGCCCAAAAAATATTAGATATTCATTACCGTTCCTTTTTTGGAAAAGAAAAATCATTTCAGTTTTTTAATAATTCAAAATTGGATTATAAAATGAAAGGCGATTTGTTTTATAGAAATCATAAGCTTGTCAATATGAATGATAGCTTGTTAGTTTTTGATAACGATTCCTTTGTTAAACTAAGTCAATTGAAGTGTATTAAAATTAGGGGCGCAAAAATTAGTCCTTGGGTGTTTACTGCTGGTACTTTATTTTTTATAATAGATACAGGTAATAATATTGCAAATGGACACTCAGAAATTGTAAACGAACAAGCTGTTTTAGTAAGTTCAATAGCTATTATAGCCGGTGTTATTATCAAACGCATACAAGACAAACATATTTATATGCGGAAAAACGTGGTATTAAAAGTTCTTGACACTAATTACCAAGATCTAAACAAATAGCTTAGAAATTAAAATAAACACCAGCATTTGCTCCTATCGAATAAAGCGTTCCGCTTACAGGCCCATCTACTAAAGGTCTAATAAATGTTCGGTAGCTTGGTTCTAGTTTCACAAATATATTTTTGTTGATGTCATAACTTAAACCAACGCCTAGTAATAAAGCAAATTCAGTACTAGGAATGTTTTTACGTTGGAAATTTTGGGTAGTTTTAATTGGACTACTATCTGCAAGTATATATTTAGTTTTAGTAGTTTTTCCCGTAAAAATATTTGCCGAACAACCTATACTAGGAAACACTTTTAATCTTTTATTAATTACATACACATTTACTTTTAAGGGAATCTCTATGTATTTGTAAGTGTAAGTAATATGTTTTTCAGGTTCAACCATTGTTCCTTGTTCATCATAATTAGGAATGGCTGGATCGTAATATCCTCCGTTAGGTGAATCCCATGCTACGGTATTTACTTTTTGACCTTTTGTAGAATATAATACACCAAATTCAATCCCTATTTTATCCATTAAACGGTATAATAAATTAACACCCGCAGTAAAACCAATTTTTCCTTTTTCGCTATTGGTTGAAAAGGCCTCTGTTTTTCCTTTGTAGGCAACTCTATAACAAAAATCGGGAGAATATGTAATCCCTACAGCCCATTTTTTAGTTTTTAAACTATCTGGTGTACCTGCAAAAAGAGAGGTTGATGAAAAAGCAATGATAAAAATTAGTAAGCGCATAAAATAATTTCAAATAGTGGTTTTTGTAAATCTAATAAATCAAGTAGTATTCTCAAAAAAAATACAGACAATTTTATCACTATAATTACACAGTTTCTAAGATGTGATTAGTTAATTCTTTTACTTACTTTTAAGCCATGGCTTCACCAGTAAAAGCAAAGAAACATTTAGGGCAGCATTTTTTGATTGACTTAAATATTGCGCAAAAAATAGTTAATGCCCTACCTCAGGATGATTTGGCTATTTTAGAAATTGGTCCAGGAACAGGTGTATTAACTCAATATTTAATTGAGAAAGATAATTTTACTGCTTTTGATATTGATACTGAATCCATTGAGTTTTTAAAACAAAAATATCCACAACATCATCATAAAGTTCAGTTTCAAGATTTTTTAGAAGCAGATTTGCATCCTTTTGCCGCCAAAGGCAAATTTAAAGTGGTCGGAAATTTTCCTTATAATATTTCTACTCAAATTATGTTTAAGATGAAGACTTGTTTTTTAAAGTAGTCAAAGCGTCATTTAATCAACGCCGAAAAACAGTTCGCAATTCAGTAAAAGTACTTAGTGGAAATAGTGTAGTTGAATCTGTGTATTTAGATAAACGTGCCGAACAATTATCGGTTGCCGAATTTGTGGAGTTGACAAACTCTATTGAACAAGCTATTAAAAAATAATTCGCCTACAAAAAAATAAGCTTTACCTAAGTTATTAGTTGAATTACAAAAGCAGCACTACATTTATAGTATGCAAATTAACGGTAAGTATATACTCATTCATGTATTAGGTTGCTTGGCCTTTTTAACTTTTCCAATTGTGTTTTCGCCTGATTTTGGTGGCGTACAGCGATTGATACATACTGATTTTTTTCAAAGAGATTTTAGTGTGACTGTTTTATTATTAGTGTTTTTTTACGCTAATTATTATTATTTCACACCTCGATTTTATATTCCAAAAAAATATGTAAGCTACCTTGTAATTATAGTGGGTTGTTATTTAGTCATCATGTTGTTACCGGAGCTATTAATGGATCATGGCCCCAAGCTTAGAGGACCTCATGGTTTTAGACCACCTCGTAGATTTCCTTTATTCTTTTTGTTAAACCATAATTTCTTGCAATTTTTAATTGTACTTATTTTTTCGTTGTTATTAAAAATCAGAGAACGTTTAAAACAAACAGAAACAGAAAAAGCAAATGCAGAGCTATCGTATTTAAAAGCTCAAATCAATCCGCATTTTTTATTTAATACCTTAAATAGTATTTATTCTTTGGCCATATTAAAAAACGAGAAAACAGCTGATGCGGTTGTAAAACTATCCGACATGATGCGCTATGTGCTCAATGATAGTAACGCTAATTTTGTTGTGTTAGAAAAAGAATTGAATTATATTTCAAACTATATTGAGTTACAGCGCATGCGCCTAACATCTAATGTTAAATTAACCTATGTTTGTGAAGGCTCTGTGATTGATAAAAAAATCGCACCTTTAGTTTTGATTCCTTTTATTGAAAATGCGTTTAAACATGGCGTTAATTCCGAAGAAAATTCTGCTATTGATATTCACATTTCAATTTCGGAAACAGAATTGAAATTGCAAGTCAAAAATAATTGTGTTAGCACAAATAACAATACTTTAAACAAAAGCGGACTCGGCATCGAAAATACAAGACAACGTTTAAATTTATTATACCCTCAAAATTATACTTTAAACATTATAGAAAAAGATAGTATGTTTACCGTTATTTTAGTTTTAAACATTCATGATTAAAGCACTTGCCATAGATGATGAACCATTGGCACTTAATGTAATTGAAGCATTTTGTGCTCAGTTAGATTATATTGATTTACAAAAGACATTTACCAAACCCAATGAGGCTTTAAAACATTTAAATAAATATCCAGTTGATTTATTGTTTTTAGATATTCATATGCCTTCGCTAACAGGAATTGATTTTTATAAAAATATCGAACAAAATACACTAGTTATTTTTTGTACTGCTCATGGACAATATGCCGTAGAAGGCTTTAACTTAAATGCTTTAGATTATTTATTAAAACCATTTACATTTGAACGATTTAAGCAAGCTACGGAAAAGGCTCGTGATTATTTTTCAAGTTCTAATAATCAAAAAGCTCAACATATTTTTGTGAGAGCAGATTATAGCTTGCAAAAAATTATGTTAGATGATATTATGTGTATTGAAGCTTTAGACGATTACTTAAAAATCTATATTAATAATCAAAAAACCATTGTAGCCCGCATGACTATGAAAGCGATGTTAGAAAAACTACCTTCAACAGAATTTATGAGAGTTCATCGCTCTTTTATTGTGCCAATTAAAAAGGTAGAAAGTTTAAGAAACAAAACGTTGCAATTGGGAGATAAAAAAATTCCTGTAGGAAATAGCTACGAAGAAGAAGTGTTAAAACACTTTAATACTTAACCTCAAAAAAGCATAACTTCATCTCATAATTTTTTCTGTATTTCATAATTTGTTTACTTTTAGTTTACATTAAATTAAACTATACGATTATGATTCAAAAACACATCCTAACAATTGTTTCTCTATTTCTTTCCATAGTATCTTTTTCTCAGCAATGGCCGGGTTATACTTTGTATAGTAATGGTAATGCAACAACCGCTTATTTAGTGGATACCAATAATGTAAACATAAAAACTTGGTCAGGTTTGACTGGCGGAACTGGATATTCATCTCACTTAGAACCGGGAGGTACCCTAGTTAGAAGTGTTAAAATTACAAATTCTGTGTTTACTGGTGGTGGTGCAAGTGGGCGAGTGCAAAAAGTAGATTATAGCGGAAACATTACTTGGAGTTATGATCATTCTTCAACTACTTTTTATACACATCATGATCATTGTGTTATGCCTAACGGCAACGTGTTGTTAATTGCCTATGAATTAAAAACACAAGCGCAGTTAACGGCGGCAGGTGGAACTATAACATCATTAAGTTCTACAGGTATTTGGCCTGATAAAATCATTGAAGTTCAGCCAACAGGTGCAACAACAGGAAATATTGTTTGGGAATGGCATTTTTGGGATCATTTAGTACAAAACGTGAATCCTAGCGCAGCTAATTACCAAACGTCAATAGTAGATCATCCAGAATTATTAAACATAAATTATCTTACTCAAAAAGATTGGTTGCATTGCAATGGCGTTGATTATAATCCAATATTAGATCAAGTTGTTATTAGTTCTCATAACACAAATGAGTGGTATGTAATTGATCATAGTACAACAACAGCTCAAGCAGCAAGCCATAGCGGTGGTAATTCTGGAAAAGGCGGAGATTTTTTATACCGTTGGGGAAATCCAGCTGCTTATCAAGCTACTGGCACTAAGTATTTAAATGTAACTCATGATGCACATTGGATTCCTGAATTTCCTGGAGTTAGCTTTTCGAAATCTGGAAGATTAACTGGGTTTAACAATCAAGGTGTTTCTACATCTCAGTCTTGTGCTGACCAAATCATAACACCATATGACGGAAATTATAATTATACAATTACACCAGGTTCAGCTTTTGCACCTTCTATTTACGATCAAAGAACTTCGGGTTTTGGTTATACAAGTAATGAAGGAAGTGTAGAGCAATATCCAAATGGGAATACACTAGTATGTGTTTCTATATCAGGCAAAATATATGAACTTACACCAGCAGGAGCAATTATTTACACGATAACAACAGGCGCTAAATCATCTCAGGCGCATCGTTATTCGCCATGTTATGTAAATAATGCCGCTCCTCCGCAGCCAACAATTACAACTAGTGGCAATGATTTAACTACTTCAACTGCCACAACTTATCAATGGTATTATAATGGTACATTAATTAATGGCGCCACTTCACAAAATTATACACCAACTCAAGATGGTATTTATGTTGTTAGAACTACAGATGCTAATGGCTGCGTCAATGTTTACTCAAAAGGCTATGCTTATTCAACTACTACTGCTATTGAAGAATTAGAAGGTAAGAATATTTCTATTTTCCCTAATCCATCAGCAGGTATTTTTGATATTGATTTAAATTACTCTAACCCAAACAAATTAATAGTGGTGGTTTATGATGTGTTTGGAAAGGAAGTGTTTGCTTTCAAAAATAGATCTCGCATCGACTTGACAGACTTTGCAAATGGTGTTTATACAATAGCAATCAGTTTAGATGATAAAAAATCCGTATACAAAAAAGTGGTAGTGTCTAAATAGATAATACCATTGAAATATTGTAAAGAAATTGTAGAAAGAAATATTTGCTAAAGTTTACCACGATTTAATCTAATTTCACCTCAAAAATTGATCAGGTTTTTAACTATTTAATTACATTTAGGTAATAATTAATATACTAAAAAGCATGAAAAAAATAGTTACTTCAATTAGTCTCTTATTCTTGTTGTCGTTAGTTTGTAATGCGCAACAATGGAATGGATTAACGTTATATAGTAATAGTAATGCAACTTCTGCGTATTTAGTAGATACGAGTAATGTTACCGTAAAAACATGGTCGGGTCTATCAGGAGGAACAGGTTACTCGTCTTATTTGGAGCCAGGAGGTACTTTGGTGCGAAGTGTTAAAGTAACTAACACAACGTTTAATGGAGGTGGTGCTTGCGGTAGAATGCAAAAAGTAAACTATAGCGGAAGTATAGTATGGGATTACACTCATTCTTCAAGCACTTATTATACGCATCACGATCATTGTGTTTTACCAAATGGAAACGTACTGATGATTGCTTATGAATTAAAAACACAAACAGAATTAGCAGCTGCAGGCGGAACTAATACAGCATTAACTTCAGGTATTTGGCCCGAAAAAATAATTGAAGTTCAACCAACGGGAGCAACTACTGGCAATATTGTTTGGGAATGGCATGTGTGGGATCACATGGTACAAAATCTTAATTCAAGTAAAGCCAATTACCAAACGTCTATTGTTAATCATCCTGAGTTATTAAATGTAAATTATAAAAGCACCAAAGATTGGATGCACATGAATGGAATTGATTATAATCCCATTTTAGATCAAATTGTGGTGAGTTCTCATAATTTAAATGAATGGTATGTAATTGATCATAGCACAACAACTGCTCAAGCTGCTTCACACATTGGAGGTAATGCTGGTAAAGGTGGCGACTTTTTATACCGTTGGGGAAACCCAGCGGCTTATCAAGCAACAGGAACAGCTGTTTTAAATGTAACACACGACTCACATTGGATTCCAGAAGGTTGTCCGAATGCAGGTAGATTAGTTGGGTTTAATAACAAAGGAGTATCCGCAACAGTATCATGTTTCGATCAAATTATGCCACCACTTAGTGGCTATAATTATACAATTACTGCTGGCTCAGCATTCGGACCAACTTCTTATGACCAGCGTAATTCTGGTTTTGGATATAGCAGTAACATGGGAAGCTCAGAGCAGTTTCCAAATGGTAACCAATTAGTGTGTGTTGCAACGGCAGGTAAAATTTATGAATTAAATGCAGCTGGAACACCCATTTATACTATTACAACAGGAGGTGCTTTGGCGCAATCTCATCGTTATACAACTTGTTATATAAATAATGCTGCACCTCCACAACCAACAATTACAACTAGCGGTAATGATTTAACAACGGCTACAGCAACAACTTACCAATGGTATTATAACGGAAGTTTAATTTCAGGAGCAACATCTCAAAATTTTACTCCCACACAAAGTGGCATTTATGTTGTAAGAACAACTGATGCAAATGGTTGTGTAAATGTATATTCGCAAGGCTTTGCTTTTTCTATTGCTACTGAGATTGAAGAATTAGAAGGGAAAACAATTTCTATTTATCCAAATCCGTCAACAGGAATTATAGACATTGATTTAAATTACAAGAATGTAACTAATTTGATGGTTGTGGTTTATGATGCTTTTGGCAAAGAAGTATTTACATCTGAAAACTCATCGCGCCTTGATTTAACACAATTAGCAAATGGTGTTTACGCGCTATCTGTGTCGTTGGATAATAAAAAACCAATTTACAAAAAAATAATTTTAACAAAATAAAATATGAAAAGACTTTTACTAGCATTATCATTTATATCAGCTGTAACTAGTGCATCAGCTAAAAAAGTAAAATTTGCTGTTGATATGACAGGGCAAACTATTAGCGCTTTTGGCGTGCATGTAACAGGCGATTTTCAAGAAGCTGCTGGCTATCCTTTAAATTGGGATCCTGGCGTTACAACTCTTACACAGGAGGGCTCCACAGATATTTATAGTGTTATTGTTAACATTCCTGCTTTCACTAAATATGAATACCGATTTGTAAATGGAGATCAAACTTATGAATCTGAGTTTGTTCCAGATGAATCGCGAGTAGGGTATAATTTCAATGATAATCGTTGGATGTATGTTGATTCTTTAGCAAATGATACAAGCTTTGTTGGTGCTATTTTATTTGGAGGTAATGCACCAGCGGGTTTAAGTTTAGTTCGTTATAAAGTGGATA
Source organism: Bacteroidota bacterium (assembly GCA_016711805.1). Lineage (GTDB taxonomy): Bacteria > Bacteroidota > Bacteroidia > B-17B0 > Aurantibacillaceae > UBA4416. The sequence continues at coordinate 203,364 of JADJSH010000038.1, read as the reverse complement.
TGAAAAACTCATTACCAGTTTCGCCAAATGGTGTGCATGTTGGTACTAACATGGATGCTTTTAGTCCAACTAAAGTTCGATTATATAGTTTTGGAGATAGTATTTATGAGATTATTAATTACTTTCCAAATAATACTTATGCATATAAATATTTTAATGGAAATGTATCAACTACTACTGAAACCATAACAGGAACTTGTTCTGTATTTGGCAATAGAGGATTAACGCTTACAAAAGATACAGCCATGGAAATGGTTTGTTTCAGCAGCTGTTCGGCATGTGCACCAGTTTCAGTGAATGAGTTAAGTTCTAAAACTTCTACATTTAAAGCATTTCCAAATCCTGTAAAAGATATGTTCGTGATTTCATCTGCTCAAGGCGAAGTCATTGAATCGGTTACGGTTTATAATGTATCTGGTCAATCAGTTAAAGAAATACTTGCTATTAATAACGAATCTGCTACACTTAATAATTTAAATCTTTCATCGGGTTTATATATGGTAAGAGTAACTAATAAAAATAAACAAACACAGTATTTAAAAATAATTGTAGAATAACATGCGTCTGTCTATCCTGTCTTTTTTTAGTTTCATTATTTTGTGCGGAAATGTTTCCGCACAAAATTTTTATGATCAAAACACTATTCAAAAAATAGAAATACAGTTTACTCAACCAAACTGGGATTATCAATTAGATACTGCTAAATCAGGGGCAGAGGGTTATATCATGGCAGCTTCGGTAACCATAAATGGAGTATATTTTGATAGTGTTGGTGTAAAGTATAAAGGCAATAGTTCGTATAACCCTACTTACAATAAAAATCCTCTACATATTGAATTAGATGGCTATAAAAATCAATCGTATTTGGGTATCAAAGACATTAAGTTAGGAAATAATTATGCCGATCCATCCATGATTAGAGAAGTGTTAGGCTATGATATTTTAAAAAATTACATGCATTGCCCCGAGGCAAATTTTGCAAAGGTTTATATTAATGGAGTATATCATGGAGTATATTCAAATGCTGAAAGTATTGGTAAGAAATTTTATGCTAAACATTATTACTCATCAGGTAATACGGCTATTAAATGTAATCCTATTGTAAACCCTAGTTCAAATACAAAATCTAATTTAAAATATTTTACCACCGGAGATAGTAGCAATTATTTTAATTTTTACGAATTAAAATCAGATTATGGATGGAATAGCTTAAGGGCATTAGCAGATACAGTTACTAATTTTCAATCAAGGTTTTCATATAATTTAGATGTTGACAGAGTAATTTGGATGTTAGCATTTAACAATGTGAACGTGAACTTAGATAGTTATAGTGGCGCCTTTTGTCAAAATTATTATTTGTATAAAGATAATACCAACCATTACAACACTACTATTTGGGATTTGAATATGTGTTTTGGAGGCTTCCCGTATTTAGGCGTAAGCAATAGTAGTTTAGCGCAATTAAGTATTACTAATATGCAACAAATGTCTATTAATATTCATGCAACAGATGTGTATTGGCCAATGATTAACATTATTAATAGCAACGCTCAGTATAAAAAAATGTTAGTCGCTCACATGAGAACTATAGTTAACGATTTTTTTGCAACTGGAACATATATTACTAAGGCTAATCAATTTCAAGCATTAATTGATACATCGGTACAAAGTGATAATTTCAAATTTTATACCTATCCACAGTTTCAAAATGGTTTAACCTCTAATGTTTCTGTTGGTAGTTATTCGGTGCCAGGCATTAGTAATTTAATGGGAGCTCGTTTATCATACTTACAAGGCACTGCAGATTTTAATTATGCAACACCAACCATTACGGCGGTAAGTGCAAATACCAATTCTCCAGCAATTAATTCAACAGTTTCTATTACGGCTAATGTGGTAAATACAAATACGGTGTATTTGGGTTATAGAACAAATAACCATCAAAAATTTACTAGAGTTTTAATGTATGATGATGGCACTCATAATGATGGAGCTGCTGCTGATAATATTTATGGAGCAAGTATTACTGTAACAACTGCAGAAACAGAGTATTATATATTTGCAGAAAATGCTACTGCAGGCATTTTTTCTCCAGAAAGAGCAGAGCATGAATTTCATCTATTGAATACAAATTTAGCTCAGCCAAATGTTGGAGATTTAGTAATCAATGAATTTTTAGCAGCTAATAATTTTGGACAAACAGATGAAAATGGAAAGCATGAAGATTGGATTGAATTACACAATACCACTAATAATGTTTTAAATGTAAGTGGTTTGTATTTGTCGGATGATTATACAAATCCAACAAAATATACCATTCCTAATAATATTATCATACAGCCAAATGGGTTTTTAACTATTTGGGCTGATGAAGACAATATGAATGGCGAAGCATTACATTGTAATTTTAAATTGCTAAACAGTGGAGAGCAAATTATGTTAAGTAATGGCACCACGGTTTTGGATAGTGTTAGTTTTGGTTTTCAAGGAGCAGATATCTCCATTGCTCGTTGTCCGGACGGAACAGGTTCTTTCGAAGCTTCATCCACACCTTCTTATAATATGAGTAATTGTGCAGTTGGTGTAAATGAAATTAATATGGAGCTAGCTTCTCTTTCGGCATTTCCAAATCCTGCTAACGAAGAGTTAACAATTACTTGCAGTGCTAATGCTGTTTTGCCAATGGAGGTTTTAAATATTGTGGGCGAAGTTGTTTTAAAAGCAGAATTACATCAAACATTAAAAATAAATACCTCGACATTTAGCCAAGGTATTTATCTAATAAAAGTATTGAATAAAACTTTAAAAATAGTGGTTACCCACTAGCAGGTTCACTAAAAATAACCTACTCAAATTTCAATACTTATTGATTGTCGTTTATGAAGATCTATAAGCTATCGGGTGAGTTTTTTTCTTGTTAGGGCCTAAAAATAATCGTGCATAAATACGTAGTACAGCAATTTCTAAAACCAAAAAATTTAAAGCAGTAATAGCTATTAAAATGTATTCGTTTTTATCAATATGACTAAACATTAAATCTATTCCTATAAAGGACGGTGTAAATGGCAGCCCCACAAATCCCAAGCTAGCAATTAAAAATAGATTAGCTAACCTTGGATGATCGTATAGATGTCCAGAAAAAGAATCTAATTCTATTGTTTTTTCATAAGATTTTAGTTTTATTAAACAGAAAAATCCTACAATGGCACATATCATTAAACTGATAAGGTATATGGTTATTTCTAAATATTCGTATTGATCATTCATAAGGGCAATGGAAAGTATATTAAACAATTGGCTCATGATAACTAAAAACCAAGCCTTTAAGCCACTTTCTCTAACTACAAATGCTTTTAAAACTAATAGTAATCCAGTAAAAGCAAAAAATAAGTGAAGGTCCTCATCCACTTCATGCGAAATATTTTTGCTTAAAATAAAAAACAATAAACCACCAATAAATAAAATTGATAAAACAATGATGGATATTTTGTGCGAAATGAATTTCATTTTTTTACCAATCCACTTAAATGGATTCCATAGATAATTGTATAAAAATGTATCCATGTTCCATTCTTTTATACTCAATAGATAAATCCCGTTATTCAATTTATTCATAAAACCTGTTGACGACTCATGAACTTTTGGACTGTAACTAAAAAATTGGTCGTGAATTAAATAGCCAAGTACAGAAGGCGATACTAATAATTGATAAGAACGTAATAGTGCGTTACCCGTTAAATGCACTAGTGCTAGAGTATGCCAACCTAAGGCTACTTCAATAAACATAAGCCCAATTTGTGCAATAGAAGAATAGGCGATTTGTGTTTTTACAGTAGATTGAACCCGTGCAATGGCTGTTGCGATAAGCGCAGTAATACTACCAATTACAATGATTAAAATTTTTACACTCACTATTGTTTCCCAATATGGGTAAGTTCTTAATAATAAAAACACACCTAAATGAACAGATAATGAACCATAGAAAATAGCTGTAGAAGATGTTGGGCCTTCCATTGCTCTTGGCAACCATGATGAAAATGGGAATTGTGCAGATTTAATACTTGCTGCAGAAACAAGCATAACCACTATAAATATGGCATAATAGGAATGTTCATTGATATGCGAAGAAACAAGTTGAACATCATTGAGTTGTAAAAATGTAATGTTTTGATGCCATAAATGATGACTCATCCAAAGTGCTAGTATTAAGCAAATATCACCTAAACGATATAACGAGATAGTTTTTAACGCATTTTTTACTGGCAAGTATCTATCACAATAAAAAGCAATTAATAAAAAAGATGTAATCCCTAAAAATTCCCATCCAATAAATAGTGTTTCAAAGTTTCCGGAAAAAATCACCACGTTGTATCCAAAATAAAACAATAATACTGTATTAAAAAAACGCTTATAGCCACTATCTCGATGCAAATAGTACTTACTGAAAACGATTACTAGTAAAGAAATTAAGGCGCCTAGTAAAGAAAATACCGCAGTAAACTTATCGAAATAAAAATCTAAAAATATTTCAATACTACCTTCTTTATAAAATGTAAAGTATTTATAATCTAATGTTACGCACCCTTTAAAAAACCATTGTGTAACAAATACGATTAATAATAATAAGTGCATAGCAATAGTAACAATTGCTACTAAGCTAATCGCCTTTTCTTTTGAATTAGAAAAAAACAGACTTAGAAGAAATCCAAGTAGTGGTATAAAAACAAATATTTGTAGCGCTTGTTCCATTTAGTTATGATATATATAAACAGGCAAGTTTTCTTGTGTTGCGTGAACAATGTGATTGGTTTCCATTTCCTTGGCTTCTTCTAAAAGCGTATGAATATCTTTAAATGAATGAATTTCTCTAGCTAATGGTTTATAAGGCAAAAATGCGCCTTCTTTAAAATAAAATAGTTCATGTGTTTCTGGATTGATAACAGATAGATGAACCCATTCGTTTATAAACCATTCATACATGGCTTGATCATTTTTTATTGTTTTTAAAACTACTTCTGGAAGATGTTCTACAATAATTAAAAGTCTTACAGGATCATGTACTTCAATCATTTGCCAAGGTAAACCAGATCGTAAATCGCCATCGCTGCTATTAGTAACACCTATTAAGCCTGTAACATTGTGTGGTAATTTTGTGCCAGCACCTAGCTTATAGTTATCTACTCTTGAAAAGTAGTATTCTAAATTTATACCACCACAAACAGGCCCAAGTGGGCGCATAATTCCAGCTAAAAATTTTCCTTCAGGATCTGTTTTATAATCATACGAATTTAAAAAAGCTCTGCGATCTAAAAATAATCCCTTCGTTAAATTTCATTTACCAACAACGCATAATGTATTTGTGCCATGACCAAGTTCGGGACGAGGCTCAAACAAAGATACGGATCGCTGCTTAATAGCTAAACGTACGTTTTTAATATTTTGTTTTGTATTTATAGATGCAAAACGTCTTGATCTTTCTTTAGCGTTTAAGTCTAGTGCATTTTCAAAAACTTCGGCATGTTTTAGATGCAGTAGTTTATTTTTCTCATTCAAAATACTTACATCATAATATTGTATTTCATCAGCAGCGGTATCATGTAATGCGCCAATAAACTGAGTACCTTCAGGAATATCGATTCCTTGAGATTTCAAAAGACTTCTTACATCTTTATGATTTGCCATTGTTGCAAAAACTCTTGCATTAACAGAACCTGGTCTTCCGCTGCAAGCACCGCAATCGTGAGCGCCATGATGTGGGTTGTTTGCACTACTACTTCCATGAGCCACAACATAAACAATTGAGGCAAAGTTTTTTGTTAAAGCAATTCCGTTTAATAAAGAGGCTACTCTTGCCGCCATTTCTTCAATGGTAAAACCAATCTGTAAACCATTTTCTATATCCGTAACAGCTTTATTTTCTACAGTTAATTGACCTTGCATATTCATGTGCGCAAAAGCATCAGAAATAGCAGGACTCATTTTAGGTCTCCACAGATTTTGAATTAATCTTAAGCCGGCCCAAAAACCAAAACTCAATGCACTTATAAAACCAGTAATAAATTCATGTGTTTTTTTAGTGTATAACGCATCATGTTTTCTTTTTTCGCTTACATTATATTCTTTAATTAAATATTTTGGAGTAACGGGCGCTGGACATAATTTATCGTAAAACTTGGCATCTTGTGCTTGAAAAAAGAACTCAACACTAAAAAATCCAGGAGTTCCAAAAGTTTCTGATTGCGTATCTATATTTTCAACATGTCTTCTTAATGAGCATTCACGTTCATCAATGCAAAATAGGGCTTGAAAACTTTTGGTGTCAGAAATTGGATTCGCTTGCTTGCTCGCATTTAATTGTTTAATACCTGCTAATACTTCATCATAATAACTCCATTCAAAAGCATTTTGCCAAATTTTTAAGATGTCTTGAAGTTCTGTTTTTTCAATTTCAGCAAATAAATTAATAGGAGAGTCTGTATATGTTTTACATAATGGTTTCCAATTTTTTCCTAATTGATTATCTAGATGATCAATTTCTAAAAGCAACTCAAGTATGATAACATCATTTAATGAGATTTTTTTTGGACTTAGGAGCGTTTCTGGTTTTTCTTCAACAGTAGCAATCATGCCACTCCAACCCTTGTGACTAAATTGTTGGTCGAATAGATATTGTTCAAAGTAAGATTCGTTTCCTACAATTATTTTTAATAACCCCGAAATAGATAAATCTTCTGAAAACAATAACTGCTTTACTCTATTAGAGTTAAATAAACTGGCAATGCCATTTTGTTCTAATTCTTTTATACTATCTAAAAAGTTTTTGTTACCTACAGGAAAGTTCCAAATAGAAACACCTTGATCTAGATAGCTGGCCAGCATCCTAAACAAAAATGGCTGAACTAAAGTATCTAAATCAAGATGATATTCTTTTTTCCAATGAGATCTTAATGTCCCCACTCGAGGTTCATTATGCTCGTCATATTTTTTTAACAGCAAATTTTCTTTCCATTCCTCTAAGCGCTCTATACTCTTTATTTCAATAAGTATGTGTTCTAGTACTTCAGGTTTAATCCTTCCAATTTTATAGAGCTTTCTATACTCATAAAGTTGCAAGGTAGCCTGAAATCCAAAAATTTTAGATGCTTTAAAAATAGCATCGTAAAACTTACTGCTTTGAAAAGCATGCAATGTATTATGATGAATAAAATCCTTTAAAGGAGTTTGGGAAGGCAGATAATGCCTTAATTCATCTAATACATGTTTTTCGTTAAAAAGCATATATTACTTAACGCTATCGAAATGATAAACTGAATGCAAATCTTTTGTAGATGTGCATGTTACTTTTAAATCATCAATAATACCATCACTAATATCGTAAACCCAACCATGTATATGAAGAGGTTGCTCTCTCTCCCAAGCATTTTGCACAATAGATGTTTTCCCTAAATCTTGCACTTGTTCAATGACATTTAGTTGAACTAATCTATTTACTCTGGCCTTTTCATCTTTAATCATATCTAATTCTTTATGATGAATTCTATATACATCTTTGATGTGTCTCAACCAATTGTCAATTAAACCATATTGTTGATTTCCCATAGCTGCTAATACGCCACCACAACCATAATGCCCACATACAATAATGTGTTTTACTTTCAAAACATCAACGGCATAAGATAGCACGCTTAACATATTCATATCACTATGAACTACCATGTTTGCAATATTTCTATGCACAAACATTTCACCAGGATTGGTGCCAGTAATTTCGTTTGCAGGTACACGGCTATCAGAACAGCCTATCCAAAGATATTCTGGCTTTTGTCCGTTTGCTAATTTTGTAAAATATTCAGGGTCTTTTTTTAATTGTTCATTAACCCATTTTTTATTGTTTTCGAATAATGTTAAATATGATTTTTCCATTTTAATGTTTATAGTTTATAAGTTCAATTTCTATTTTTCTATGTTTTGCTATGTTGATGAAGTCATCAATCACATCTTTCGAGTCTCTGTTTATTTTTTTATTAATACTGGCATCAATAATTACTATGCTATCAGGCTTTATGCTTCCAAAAAACTTAATTAAAAATCCTTTATTAAAAAAAGTTACGTGTTGTGGCAATTTAATTAAGAATTTCAGTTTGCCGTCCGTTAACTCGCTGCTAGATTCAAAAGACGATTTAATATTATCTCTGATGATATATATAATAGCTACTACTAAACCGGCGCAAACACCTTTTAATAAATCTGTTACTAACATCACGATAATAGTAATTACAAAAGGAATAAATTGCTCAAAACCAAATTTCCATTGTTCTTTAAATATGGCTACTTTGGTTAATTTAAAACCTGTCATAATTAAAATGGCTGCAAGGCAAGCATTTGGAATTAATGCTAATAGATTTGGCAAAAGCAGTACACTTATTAAAAGTAATGTTGCGTGAATGATTGCTGACATTTTAGATTTAGCGCCCGAATTAATATTTGCTGAACTTCTAACAATAACTGATGTAACAGGTAAGCCACCAACAAAACCACAAGCAATATTACCAATACCTTGAGCCAGTAACTCTTTATTAGTATTTGATTCGTTTTTATCTGGGTCTAATTTATCAACAGCCTCAATACCTAATAATGTTTCTAAACTAGCTACAACCGCTAGTGTAAAAACAATCATCCAAAATTTACTGCTATTAGCAAAACTAAAATCGGGAAAAAATAAGTTGGCTTTCAAGTCACTAAATGAAGCAATGGTTGGTAAATTAACCAGATGCATATTATCAACAGCCAAAAACGTATTATTTTTAAAAGTAATGGTCAATAAAATACCAAATACTACAGCTAATAGAGGCCCTGGTAAATTTGACAAAATTTTATGTTTTTTGTAAAATTGTTTTTCGGCAATAATTAAAACAACAAACGATACTAGTCCGATAATAATAGCGCCAGGAGTTATAAAATTAATCATGTGTATTAACTCTGTAAAGGAATTTTCGCCATCCATTTGAATAAATTGTTCATCTCCTTCAGGATCATTATCGTACCCAAACAAATGCGGAATTTGTTTAATAATTAAAATGATACCAATACCGGCTAACATACCTTTAATAACTGCATTTGGGATATAATTGCCAATTGAACCAGCTTTTAAGATCCCTAAAAGCAATTGAAATACACCAGCGAAAACAACTGCAGCTAAAAATGCTTGATAATTTCCAAGCTGTGCTATGGAGGCTAACACAATGGCGGTTAATCCTGCCGCTGGTCCCGAAACACTATATTTTGAACCACTAAAAATAGTGACTAATATGCCACCAATAACACCAGCAATAATTCCAGAAAACAATGGAACTTTACATGCCATAGCAATCCCTAAGCATAATGGCAACGCCACTAAAAACACAACAATACCCGCCTTAATGTCGGCAAATAAATTTTTTTTTAACATAATTTTTTTTGAATTTTAAATAATATAGAAATTGTCTAATGAAAATGTAGACGAGATATTAAATTAAAATTTGGGAGGTGGTATTGGGATCGATCTTGTATAAGAAGGATAGCCGTATTCTGAGTTTAACCAAAAAAGTTTTTTAACTATAGTTGATTTGCCAGTATAGTTATCGTGTCCTAGGTAATATTCTTCATCAGCATCTTCATCAGCATCATGACTTTCTTCTTCTTCCTCAGTAACAGGATTATTTTGACTTTGATTTTTAAAAACTTTACTGTCTTTACAAGCATTGATTATAGAAGCTTGCAGCGTTAAAGAAAAAACGCTGAATACGAATAAGAAAATAAAAATATGTCGTAGCTTATAAATCATAACTCCTAGTAAAAACTCACCTTAACAAACATAAGGTTTATCTCATAAAGTGGCACAAAATAATTAAATTATATGAATTTTGATTAAATTTAAAGTTTATTTAACATTATATTGAACTTAATTATATATCCATGAGTAGCAAAATTATTGTATTTGTTTTGATTTCATTAAGCTTTTTTTCGTGTAAAAAACAGCCTGGAGAAGGAGGTTTTGCCTCTATCGAAGGTAAAGTATATGCAAAAGACTATGATGATAGTTACACACTTTTAACTGCGCAGTATTATATACCTAGCGAAACCGTGTATATTATTTATGGTGATGGCACCGAAGTAGCTAATACTGTAAAAACATCGTATGATGGTTCTTTTAAATTTAACTATTTAAGAAAAGGAACCTATAAAATATTTGTATTGAGTGAAGATTCAACTAAGCCATTTTTGGCCGTTCCTAAGGAAGTGTTGGTACAAGTAAATATTACCAAAAGAAAAGATAAGGTTGTACTAGATGATTTTGTCATTATTAAATAAAATAATGATCGCAAAAGTTACATTTTTTTTAAGTGGATTCATGTTGTGTTTTTTCACAAGTCAAGCTCAGCGTAGTAATGATGCTGGTATGTGGAATACACTCACCATTCAACATAGTTTCACTAAAAAAGTAAATTTAGTAATTGATCAAGAGTTTAGATTGCGAGAAAACTATCAGCGTATCAATTTATTTTACACAAACATTGGTATTGATTATAAATACAGTAAATTTTTAAAAATTAGTCCAACTTACCGAGCGATACAAAAAAAACGGTTAGACGGCACATACAGCCACAGACATCGACTAATGCTTGATGTGACATTAAAAAAGAAATTAAAAAAAGTCACCTTAAGTGAACGTATTAGATATCAGGCAGAAGTTCAAGATTTTTATACTAGCAGAAAAGGGAAGTTAGTGGAGCAGTTTTTGAGATTTAAAACAGATGTAAAGTATGCTGCCAATGATAGAATTACTCCATATTATTCTATTGAATTTCGTTACCAAATTCATGCTCCAAGAGGTGACGGGCCTTTATACGATAACGGATTTCGCCGAGTTAGAAACGTATTAGGAATGGAGTATGAGATAAACAAAAAAAATTCGGTAAATGTATATTATCTATATCAAACAGAGTTTACCATCTCAACTCCAGAAACCATTTTTATTTTAGGAATAGGCTATACCTTAACTATTTAAAAAAATAAAAGTATAAGAGTACAGTTTATCTACAGATTTTAAGTTAAATATTCCTCTCTATAATTTGACTATTCGCCTATTTTAGGTAAATTTAAAGTTAAATCTTTATTACTTTCACATTAAATTAAATCATGAAAAAATTATTCTTTTGTACTTATATTTTTATTTCACTCACCACCTTGGCTCAATGGAATAGTAATAATAGTATTAATACAGGAGTAGCTATAGCGCCTAAATCACAAAATAACGTTCATACAATTTCCGATTCAAATAATGGAATCATCATGGTTTGGGATGATAACAGAAACGATGCAACCACTAAGGATGATATTTATGTACAACGTTTTAATGCCAGTGGAATCAGAAAATGGACATTATATGGTGTAAATATATGCAGCGCTGCTAACGCACAAAAAAATTCAACTATTGCTGACGTTGGTAATGGTAACGCTATTATTACTTGGGAAGACAGAAGAGACGGTAACCACGATGTTTATGCGCAAAAAATAGATTCGTCGGGAAATATTTTATGGACAACAAATGGTGTAGCTGTGTGTAATAAAACCACTACACAAAAAAGTCCAAAAATCGTCAGTGATAATGCTGGAGGCGCGATCATTGTTTGGGAAGATTCTTTAAATTTTTATTGGGATATATATGCACAACGCATAAGCTCAACGGGAGCTATCATGTGGACAACTGGTGGCGTGGCCGTATGCTCTTCTCCTAATACACAAGCAAATCCAAGAATAGAAGCTGATGGATTAGGTGGCGCCATCATAACGTGGCAAGACAAACGAAATAATGCAGATTATGACATTTACGCTCAAAAAATAGATGCTTCAGGTGCTACTCAGTGGACTGCTAACGGCGTGGTTATTTGTAATGCTGTGAATACACAAAATAATGCGCGCATAGAATCTGATGGTGCTAATGGTGCTATTATCGGATGGGCAGATAAGCGAAACGCTATCGATAATAACATATACGCTCAACGTATTAATGCTTCTGGTACTGTTCAGTGGACAGCAAATGGAGTTTCTGTATGTAATGCTTCAAACAACCAAAGTGCTATTGATATGAAGTATATTGGTAGCACAGGCGTGGTTTTTAGTTGGAAAGATGAAAGGGCAGGTGTTAATGAAATTTATACCCAATTAGTTTCTTTATCAGGTACTGCTCAGTTAACCGCAAATGGAATTAGATTATCGGCTGCTTTAAAATCACTTAGTCCAAATGTGGTAAGTGATGGTGCTGGTGGAGCTATCGTTGCTTGGCAGGATTCTACAGCTTTAGGTTCTTGGGATATCACCTCTCAAAAATTGAATTCTGCGGGTGTCATTCAATGGCCATCGGGTGGAGTAGTCGTTTGTGATGCTAATGATGATCAGCAATATGTGTCACAAGTTTCTGATGGAAATGGTGGAGCAATATATGCATGGGAAGATCGTAGAAATGGATCGCATTACGATATTTATGTACACCATTTATATTCTACAGGTACTCCTAATTATGTGGGTATTAAAGAATTAAATCTATCTAATCAAGTTCCGTCCGTATGCTTTCCAAATCCTATTAACTCAAATTCCGTTATTCAATTAAACAATAATTTCTCCAATCATCCTTGGGAAATAAGTATTTTTGATGCTACAGGAAAGTTGATTAAAACGACTAACATTAAAAGTAATCAAGCATATTCATTAAACGCATCTGAGTATTCAGCTGGTATATATTTTTACATCATTCATATTAAAAACCAATCTTTGTATTCAAAAGGAAGTTTTATTTCTGCTAACTAATTTAATCAGTAATATATGCAACGTCATTTCTTAATAATTCTTATTGTTCTTTTTCAGCTGTCAGTATATGCTCAAAGTAAAAAAGAAGTAAAAAAACACAAAATTAAAGCTTCTGCAGTTTCTGTTATCGAAAACGGTAAAACAATTAACGAAAGTAAAACTATTTTTGATGCCAATGGTAACGAAGTTGAAACAACCGATTATAGCAAAGACGGTACCATTAAAGCAATTCATAAAACTAAGTTTAATAGCGAAGGTGATGAGGTTGAAGATGAGCAATACGATGCCAATAATAAATTAGTGGAAAAAAAATTAACAAAGTATAATGCATCTAATGACAAATTAGAAGAAAGTTATTTTGACGCAGCCGGAAAGCTTACAAAAAAACATACATACGTTTACGATGCAAAAGGCTTGAAAACGGAAAGAAAAACATTAGATGCAGAAGGCAAAATAATTTCGGTAAAAAAATACGTGTACATTACAAAATAAATGAACCAGCAAGTTTTAGATAAATTAAGTGAGTTCAATTCAATTACCCTTCAAGAAATGGATGGCGTAAAACTAATGGATAGAACGGACACTAAATTTACCTTTAACATCAATGAACTACCAGTTATTTTAGAAGAAGCAAAAAATCACTATCGTATATTGGATGTTGAAGGCAATAGAATCAGCAGATATAAAACCTTATATTTTGATACGCAAAATTTTGCTTTGTATAACCAACATCATTGCGGAAAATTAAACCGTTACAAAATCAGACATCGAACTTATGTGGAAAGCAACTTAGGTTTTTTAGAAGTGAAATTCAAAAATAATAAAGGTCGCACTTTAAAAACTAGAATTAAAGAAGTAAGCGTTCCAGATTTATCATCAGGAAAATCATTTGACTTTTTAAAAAAAACATTGCCTTTTGATCCTTTGATATTGTTACCAAAAATATGGATTAACTATAGTAGAATTACATTGGTAAATAAAGTTTCGGCCGAACGCTTAACCTTAGATTTGAATTTAGAATTTGAGAGAGATGGAAAAACCGAACTATTAAATCAGTTAGTAATTGCAGAAGTAAAACAAGATAGTAAAATAGCTTCGCCGTTTGTGGCGATTATGCGCCATAAGCACATCCGCCAAGGTTCTATCAGTAAATATTGTTTTGGAATTGCAAGTTCTTACAAAGAAGTGAAACAAAATAACTTTAAACGAAAATTGTTAAACGTAAAAAAAATAATTAACTCATGATGCTATTACAAATTGCTGGCGATGCAGCAACAACACTTTCTGGTTTCGAAGAATTTCAAAAAATGTCAGTGAAATTATTGGTAAGATTATTAATTGACTTAACCGCTGTATTCATTTTAGTGCGTTTTATTTATTACCCTATTTATAAACACCGCGAATTGTTTTTTACCTATTTCATCTTCAATATTGTCATCTTTTTAATCTCGTTTTTATTAAACAAGGTGGATTTGTCGATGGGAGCAGCCTTTGGTTTATTTGCTGTATTTAGTATGCTAAGGTATAAAACCGAAGAAATTGCCATTAAAGATATGACCTATTTGTTTTTGGTAATTGCCTTAGGCTTGGTATCGGCGGTAACAAAAATTAAGGATACGGCAGATCATATCGAATATATCTTTTTAATAGGGATTAATGCGGTAGTATTACTGATTACTTACCTTTTAGAAAGTAATATTTTCATGAAAAAAGAGAGCGTTAAAACCATTTTATATGAAAACATTGAAATGATTAAAGAGGGCAAACAAGGCGATTTATTGGCTGATTTAAAGCTTAGAACTGGCTTTAACGTGCATAGATACTCTATCCATAAAATCGATTTTTTAAAGGATGCTGCCCAAATCAAAATATATTATTACGATAAGTAGATTTTTTTTGAAAAAAAATTGGTTTTTTTTTGCAGATTGAAAAAAAGCCATTATATTTGCAGCCCGATTCGGGAGATTAGCTCAGCTGGTTCAGAGCACCTGCCTTACAAGCAGGGGGTCACAGGTTCGAACCCTGTATCTCCCACCACCTAAAAGCCTTACAGAAATGTGAGGCTTTTTTGTTTTACCTCTGTGTAAACATGGTGTAAACATTCTTAAAGGGATTAGCTAGATTCGTATATTTAAAAAATAAATGCAACCAATTGCGCATTATACAGGTATTTAAGATATATACGCAACTGGCTGCGTATATAAATATTTTAGGGGTAATAAATGAGAACGACATACATAATATTCATATTTGCTCTTGTGGCACAATGTTTCTCGCAGACAACATTTGTATCAGACAACAGAAATAGTTTAAAATTAACCTATGGTTTATTTTATCCAATAAGAAAGCAATTTAGAAACCCAATTGAAAATTCAAACAATACCTTAGACAATCCAATGCCATATATTTCATTTGGGATAGAACATCCTAGAGGGTATGGGAGGAAAAATAATTTTCCTGAATTCGGAGCAAACTACTTTTTAAATCAAATCAGAATAAATCCTGACGGAACAAAAACAAACTGGTTTGCAGGAAGTCTATATGGTGTCTTTAAGTTCGACCTATTTCCAAAAAACAAATATTTCGACCTTTATGTTGGCTACGGCGGCCTTATTGGCGCTCAAATGCTAACTGCTAAAAAGACAAGCACAGAAACGTTTTTCAATTTCAATGCTTCAATTATACCTCATTTAGAATTTAGAGCGCAACCTATAAAAAGAATTTCTATTGGTGTAAGTGCAAATTTTTTATACGATGGTACATTATCAAAATGGTTGACATTTGACAGTAAAACATATCCAATTAATTACACAAAATTTACAGGGACAATGGTGAAGTTTTTTGTTGGTTGGTGCTATGGAAAATAATTTACTATCCCTAACACACCTTACTTTGATGCACGAGGTAAGGTGCTTTGGGGGGCAACAGCAATGATGCTGAATGAATTGAAGTGGGTTATAAGCAAATGAATTATTTATTGACAATCACTTTTTCTCTTCTTACAATTTTATTATTCTGATAAATATTTACGAAATAAATTCCGTTAGAATAGTTTTCTAAATTTAGTGTATGGTTATTGCTTTTTACCGGTTCATTTAATAATATTCGTCCTGTAACTGATATCACTTCAATTTTTTGTAACTCTGTTTTTGAATCAATATTTAGTATACCGTTAGTAGGATTCGGACTAAGAAAAATAGTATTGTCATTTAAAAACTCCTGTAAACCAACATCTATAGTTGCTGTTAGCGATCCCGTTCCAGTTGTTAATGGCGTAATTAAGCCAGTAAAATCAGATTTGTAAGCTTGCGATATTCCTAAATTCAAAACTTGAGCACCCGTTAAAGTAGATTTAATTTGATAATGCAGAGTCGCAATTTTACCAAAACCATTCACATTGTTATTAATGGTGTGCGTAGTTGCTGCAAACAGTTTACCGTTAGCGAAATCTAATTTTCTAAAGTGTAGATTCTGTCCTGCATCTATAAACGAGTTTTGATATTCAATATAAAGACTATTTGTTTCAATTAATGTATTATCAAAATCAATAGTAAAAGCAACGCCATTAAGATTATTAATGTTTGTAATGATATCCCCTAAATAAATGGAGGCTGTTCCCCAAGTGCCTTTTAAAACAGACGTTTGATCAGGCACAATACTTAATTGCGGATTTACAGTTGTTGTTTGAGCAACTTTAAACGTGTGACTCAGGTTGTAATTGTTGAATATTGCAAGTGTATCAGCATTGTTTATTGTTCCATCACCATTACAATCGCTATGATTTATATTTTTGCCATTAGAAATGGTTCCTGCCCAGTTATTTGAAAAATAGGATTGCCAAGTATTACTTGTGATTGCTCTTGCTGGGCCAGTTTGTGTGTAATGGAGCCCTAATTCTAGTATATCCAAATTGTCAGCTGTCCCATCGCTATTTGCATCACCTGGCCAAACATCCTGACAAGTTTGATTTACATATACATTAAATGTGGCCATAGTGTAACAACCACTTGAAGCATCAGTCGCTGTTATGCTATAATTTGTCGTAATAGCAGGAGTAACTACAATTGATGCAGAAGATGAACCATTACTCCATGAAAAAGTCGCGGTTGCTGGACTTACAGTGGCAGATAATATTGCAGATGAGCCAACGCAAATTGTTCCGCTGCTTGTCAAACTTAAATATGGTGCAACAGCATTAAGTGATACATTGGCAATTCCCGAAGTAGTGCAACCATTAATAGTATTAGTTAAAGTAAAGGAGTATGAACCAGGGCTATTTATTATTGGATTTAAGGTGTTTCCGCCACTCACTATACCTGGCATGCTAGCCCACGTACAACTAACTGGACTTACTGTTGTGCTGATAGCAATTGAGACGGTGGTTACGTTGCAGGTTAGTGTCGCATCATATACAGAAAATGGAAAGGGGCCGCATTGTGATTTCATTTCCATCAATGAAAATACAATTAGAAATACTAGTATATTTTTTTTCATGTTTTGTGGTTTTAGTTTTTAAAACTCACAATTATTAGGTGTTCTTGGGAAAGCAATCACGTCGCGGATGTTAGTCATGCCCGTTACAAATAATACTAAACGCTCAAAACCTAATCCAAAACCTGCATGCGGACAAGCACCAAAACGACGCGTATCTAAATACCAACTCATTTCTTCTGTTGGGATGTGCATATCGTTCATGCGAGCTTCTAATTTCTCTAAACGCTCTTCACGTTGCGAACCGCCAATAATTTCTCCAATGCCTGGGAATAATATATCCATCGCAGCAACTGTTTTTCCATCATCATTCATGCGCATGTAAAACGATTTGATGTCTTTTGGATAATCTGTTAAAATAACTGGTTTTTTAAAATGCTTTTCTACTAAGTAACGCTCGTGTTCGCTTTGCAAATCAGCTCCCCAGCCTTCAATGATGTATTGGAATTTCTTTTTCTTGTTGTGATTAGATTCACGTAAAATATCGATTGCTTCAGTATAAGTTATTTTCGCAAACTCATTTCCTAAACAGAAATTTAATTTCTCTAATAAATTTAATTCGCTGCGCTCAGTTTGAGGTTTATTTTTTTCTTCATCTAATAAACGTTGCGATAAAAACTCAATGTCTTCTTTATTTTTATCTAAAGCATACGTAATTACATACTTCAACATTTCTTCTGCCAAAGCCATGTTGTCTTGTAAATTATAAAAAGCCATTTCGGGTTCAATCATCCAAAACTCCGCCAAGTGACGAGAAGTGTTTGAATTCTCCGCACGGAATGTTGGTCCAAATGTATATACGTCGCTAAACGCCATAGCCGCTAATTCACCTTCTAATTGCCCCGAAACGGTTAAGTTAGTTGATTTTCCAAAGAAATCTTGTTTGTAATCAATCTCACCAGTTTCTGTTAGTGGTGGATTTTTAGGATCTAAAGTTGATACACGAAACATCTCACCAGCACCTTCTGCATCGCTGCTAGTAATGATTGGCGTATGCATGTAAACAAATCCTTTATCATTAAAAAATTTATGAATAGCGTATGCTAATGTATGACGTACTCTGAAAATAGCACCAAACGTACCTGTACGAAAACGTAAGTGTGCAATCTCTCTTAAAAATTCTAAAGAGTGAGCTTTAGGTTGTAACGGATATGGATTTGGTTTTGAAATATCTGATTCAGCGTCACCATATACTTCAATATCAGAAACAACAATTTCAACCGTTTGTCCTTTACCTTGCGAAGCGATTAATTTACCAGTAACACCAATACAAGCGCCAGGAGTTAAACGTTTTAAAGTGTCTGCATTAAAGGTTTCAAAATTGACAACCGCTTGAATATTATTGATGCATGAACCATCGTTGATAGCAATAAATGAATTGTTACGAAATGTACGAACCCAACCTTTTACGTTTACTGTTTGGTCGATTTGTGTTCCTTTTAAAACTTCTTTAATTTTTGTGCGAGTTGTCATAATCTAAATTTTGAGGATGTGAAGATAATAAAATCAATGGGCTTTAAAAAGGGAATTTTTAATATTTGGATGATTAGTGCGTGTCCCTCCTGCCGTCGGGTCGGGCTTTTCGTTGCAAGTCCTTGCCATTCGTCCCCCATGGCTGTGGGCTTTCCACTACAATCCCTCACGCGGGGCTTACACTAAATTGAACCTTAAACTTCGGTTCACAGCAAGTTTGCGTGAGGGATGCAAGCGAAAATCCTTTTACGCAACAAAGTGAAGTAAAAGATTGCAGCGGCAGCCCGACCAGCCTTTTTCAGGCTGGGCACGCCCTAAACCTCTTAAAGCCAGCACTGCAATAATGCTAATTTATACTAAAATGAAAGCTATCTTTGTACTTACCATAATTGTTACCGACATTTGTGGTCATAATTAAATTCTCATGGAAAACGACATCGAAATACCTTATACGATATACATTGAAGCAACGCCAAATCCTGCTTCAATGAAATTTGTTGCCAATAAAGTTTTAATAAAAGAAAAAGGCGCCACGGCCGAATATAAAAATATTTCTGAAACACAAACAGCACCTATTGCTAAGCAGTTATTTCAGTTCCCATTTGTGAAGACCATTTTTATTGCTTCTAACTCTATTACTGTTACAAAAACAGATGCAGTAGAGTGGGACGATATTAGTTTGGAGCTACGCATTTTCTTAAACGATTATTTAAACAAAGGCAATTTAATTGTTACAGCTTTACCGCAGCAAGAAGTAGCAGTTGATAATACATTTACTGAAAAGAAAATTATCAGCACTCAACACGTTGCTGCTAAAGACGAAGTAGAAGCAAAAATTATTGAAATATTGGATCAATATATTCGCCCAGCAGTTGAATCGGATGGAGGTATGATTACGTTTAAAGAATTAAAAGATGGTGTTGTAACTGTACAAATGCGAGGCGCTTGTAGCGGCTGTCCAAGCAGTACTATGACTTTAAAAGCTGGCATTGAAGCGTTATTAAAGCGTTTGTTGCCTGATGCAGTTAAGGAAGTTGTGAGCGAAGCGAAGTAAGATCTAACCGCAGAGAACGCAGAGTTTTTTCGAAAAGAAAAAGAGGGTAGTTGTTTTATTCAAAAAAAGTACTTTTATCTATGTTCTCTATGCGACTATGTGTTTTAATTTTACTTATCAGCATACGCAATACTTAATACGCTAATTTGTATTCCTTCTATTTGTTGTAATAGCTGACAACAGGCTTCAATCGTAGCGCCTGTAGTAATGACATCATCAACAATGACTACATGTTTATTTTTAAAAGTATCCGGAGCAATTAATTCAAATACATCTTCCACGTTTTCCCAACGTTCATATTTACTTTTTTTGGTTTGTGTTTCGGTAAATTCTTTTCGTTTTAAAACGTTTGTGTTTAAAGGGATTTGCAAATCTTCAGCCAAACCTCTGGCAAATTCTTCACTTTGATTATAGCCGCGTATTTTAAATTTCTTGCTATGTAATGGAACAGGAATAATAAAATCAGCTTTACTAATGATCTCATTTGTTTTTAAATCTTCAGCATACCATCTACCAACCAATACTGCTAAATCCTTGTTATGCTTATATTTTATAGCGTGTAGTATTTTTTGAATGCTTCCTTTTTTGGTAAAGGAATAAAAACTGCTAGCTAACAACAGAGGCGTTCTTCCATAAAATAGAGCGTCAACAGGGTTACGTTGTTGTTTATGAAAATTGGTTTTTGGTAAATTAGTGTAGCAGTAATTACAAACTTGTTCTTCATGTTTAAACAAAGAGTTGCCACAGCTAACACAATTACGAGGATATATGAGTGCTAAAAAATCGTCAAGCATTTACAGTTTGCCTGCAAGTGTACAACTTAGTTTATACTTATTGACTTTGCCCGATAAATTAAATAACTCAACATATACTACATAAATACCTATAGGCGCTTTTTCGTTATCGTCGTTTATGCCATTCCAGCTTAGTGTGCCATCTTGCGCTAATTGCTCGTTACGAATTAAATGACGTACTTGTCGACCTTTGCTATCATAAATATATACGTTAGCTGCTTTTCCTGATTCATCTAATTTGTAGCTAATATTTAGTACATCATTGTACCCATCATTATCTGGAGAAAATAAAGGATTTGGAATCGTCACTCCACTTCCACCATCAGCTTGCAAATACTGAGAATTGCGATAAGCGGGTGTGGCAAAACCAACAGCTTCGGCAGCACTATTCCAGTTTGTTCTATCGTCTGTTGCTCTATTAAAATCAATACGTTCTAATGATACGCCTTTAGTTGTAACTAATAAAGGGAAATGCATTTTTGCGGTGTATTTAAAATTATCAATTACATTAAAATTAGCATCGCTTAAAGTTACGATATCATCATCTGTATTCATGCTAGGTAAATCAGCTACATCAAAAAATCCTTTTGGATTTGGAGTTAAGTATTGTTGTTTTACTGACATGCCATTCTCGCTAATCGCCACGTAGCTTTCTGGGAATAGCAAGTAACCTTCTTCAGTCAGTATTTCAGTATCTTTTAATGTAGAAGTTAACGTATCCATTGAACCAAGACGTAAATCTTTTAAATTAATAGTCTTATTACTTCTATTGTATAACTCAACAAAATCAACACCGCCTGTATTGGGATCAAATAAGATTTCGTTAATCACCACATCGTTTGCAACAGGAGCTTCAGGTAATGCAAATGGTAAAGAGCCATTAATTAACGCATTGCCAACACAATCGGTAATACCGCTTAATACACTTACATTGTAAATTGTTCCTAACTGAATAGGTGACGATAATTTTAAAATCACTTTTTTAAATTCGGGCGCAATAGCTTTTGCATAAGTTGGGGTAGTTAATCCATTATCAAACGTATAGTTTAAAGGATTTGATAAAGTGATACTATCTAAAGGTTCTGTAAATAAAAGAGCAATCGTGTCTGCTGTTATAACAATCACTCTATCCAACGTTGGAGATGAATTATCGGGATTTGTTCCTGCAACTGAATTTGCATAGGCAGGCGTACCGCCGTTAGGATGCGTACTTGCTCGCCAGTTGTTTTGTCCACCACAAGGGTTATTGGCATCTATTTGTTCCAAACTCCAACCGCCATCACTTTTATTGGCATCATTATACCAAGATGATGAGTAGGAAACAGAACTTACTACAATGTTGTTCGTATCACGTAGTGTCAATGTAGTACCGTCGTTTAATAGGGATGGAAAGCTTGCAACTTCATAAGAAGGAATTCCATAATTGATAGAAAATGTATTTGCTGTACCTGTTCCAGATAAAACAACATAACCGTTTGGTGCAATGGTTATATCTGGTAGTTTTTTAGAACTAGTAAGTGATGCAAAGCTCCAATTCTTTAAATTGATGCTAAAGTTGGTTCTGTTTTTTAGTTCGACATATTCTTCATTTGGTAAATCAATTGCAGGATCTGGGTCGGGCATTAATTCATTAATTACCACATCATAAGGCTTTGCTTTATAAAATGAAAATGCTTTAGTATTTGGAGACAATACATTTCCGCTACAATCGTTAATTCCAGAAACTGTAATGGTATAGTTTGTTGCATTAATTAACGCACTTGAAAGCGATAATGCAACACACATATTGCCCGATGTTGGAATTGCAAGCGTAGGAGAGCCAACACTAGTAATTACGTAATTTGAAATAATTGACAATTGTGCAGCTGAAATGGCATCATCAAAACATACTGAAATGTGTAACGAATCTAAAACGGTTACTGCACTAATTTTTGGTGCAGTAACATCAGGCGCTAATGAGTAAACTGAGTTAACTAAACCAGGTGTTCCGCCGTCTGCATCAGAAGAGGCTATCCAATTATTTATTTGAGAACAACTTGGGTTTAAATTTGGATTAATTTGTTCTAAGGTATAACCACCGTCCTTTTTTACAGCGTCTTTATACCAAGTGTCTTTGTAATTGACGCTGTCGATAAACACCCCCGCATTTGTTTTCAAATAAATATTATCTCCACTATTGTTTAATGTTGGAAAAGAACTTACCCCTAATTTATTCATATAACCTAAGGTTGTAAATTGAGCCGTATCAGCAATCGGACAAATGATAACATAGCTATTTGGAGCCATGACATAATTCCCTAATGTTGCTCCTGTTCCGGTGTAACTGTCGGCTAATCGTAAACCATTTAAATTAAAGGTGTTTGAGCTTCTGTTGTATAATTCCACAAATTCGGCATTGGTTAAATTAATCACTGGCGATGGATCTGCGAATAACTCATTAATCACAATATCTTTATAGCCAACTGTAACCGGCGCCAAATAGGTGAAATTTGTAGTAGCAGAAGTAATCGCATTTAAAGCTAAATCTTGAACATTAGAAACGGTTAATGTATTAAGAGCAGCATTTGTAAAAGGAGTAGTAAATGATAAATGAACTAATGAAAAATTAGAGGCGTCTCTTGCAGCTGTATTAGGGTTTCCTAAGCTGTTATCTGCAACATAATTTGACGTATTCTGTGCAGAAGTAATTTCAACAGCTTCATTAAATAAAATATCTAGTTGCGTATTAGAAATAACTGTACTGCTGACAATGGTTGGTGCTGTTAGGTCTGCAACAATTGTAGCAACGTTAATGTCGTCAAATACATGTTTGCCAAAAAAGGAAACAGTACTTTGTTTCACTAAAAACCCAAAAGAATTGGAAGTTGTAAATGTTGCGTCTGTTGCAGTTCCTTCTGTTACATAAGTGCTTCCGGTACCTGTAATGTCACGTTCTAAAGTCCATAAGTTTAACGAATTTCTAGTGACTCTTATTTTTATCGTATTATTGGAAGTATTTAAGACACCAGCTGCACCAATTACCAAACTGTTTGTTGATGCGCCAGTGCGTTTATATAAGCTAATATCATCTGCGGTGCTTCCAATTCGCACAAAATATCCATTGATTGAAGTGGCTGATAAATTTGAAACATCACTCATTAAGTAGGCATCTATATAATTAAGGCTAGATGTGTTTAATTGTAAATTGATGTAAAATTCCCAAGTACAGTTTGAGGTTATTGTGCTTGTTGTGCTGATGTAAAAACTGGAATTTGTTGTTGTATTAGCAGACTTTAATTGGCCAGCCCCTACCGAAAAATCTGACGCTGAACTAAGTGCCCAAGTTGGATTAGCCGTAAAGTCTCCATCACTAAAATTATCGGATACTTGCGCAGTTAATAAACTCACACAAAAAAGGGACAACATCACAATAAAAATACGCATCGGCTTAAAAAATTTGAAAAACCAAGGTAAGAAATTTTTTTGATAGCAAATAATTTAACAACTTTGAGCTTCACTATTTAACTTTAAAATAATATACAACGAAATGAAAATCGCAGTAGTAGGAGCAACCGGCTTAGTAGGCACAAAAATGTTAGAAGTATTAGCAGAAAGAAATTTTCCGTTAACAGATTTAATACCTGTAGCGTCAGAAAGATCAGTAGGTAAGGAAATAACATTTAAGGGCAAGCAATATAAGGTACACTCTATGACAGATGCTATTACAGCAAAACCTGAAATTGCTTTATTTTCTGCAGGAGGAAGCACTTCTTTAGAGTGGGCTCCAAAATTTGCTGAGGCTGGTATAACCGTTATTGATAATTCAAGCGCGTGGCGCATGGATAGTACTAAAAAATTAGTGGTTCCTGAAATTAATGCACACGAATTGAAAGCAACCGATAAAATTATTGCGAATCCAAATTGTTCTACTATCCAAATGGTAGTGGTGTTAAATCCTTTACACAAAAAATATAAAATCAAACGTGTAGTAGTTTCTACCTACCAATCGGTAACTGGTACTGGTGTGAAGGCAGTGGATCAACTAATGAATGAGCGGGCTGGAATAGAAGGAGAAATGGCGTATAAATATAAAATCGATTTAAATGTCATTCCTCAAATCGATGTGTTTACAGATAATGGTTATACCAAGGAAGAAATGAAAATGGTAAACGAAACCAAAAAAATCATGAGTGATGATTCGATTCGTTTAACAGCCACAACGGTTCGTATTCCAGTAATGGGCGGACATAGCGAAAGTGTGAACATTGAATTTGAAAACGAATTTGAGGTAAAAGACATTTTTGAGATGATGAATAACACAAAAGGTGTTGTTTTACAAGATGATATTGCTAATCAAATTTACCCAATGCCAATGAATGCTCATAATAAAGATGAAGTGTTTGTAGGGCGTATTCGTAGAGATGAAACTCAGCCTAAAACTTTAAATATGTGGATTGTATCGGATAATTTGCGTAAAGGTGCTGCTACAAATGCGGTTCAAATAGCAGAATATTTGGTAGAAGCTAAACTAGTTTAAAAATCCCAAATTTTTGGGCATAAAAAAAGGCTGCTGTGCCCATCCCCGTTTAAAGCACCGCAGCCTGATTTTTTTGGTTTAAACTAAACAAAACCTATGAAAAAGAACGTAGTGTAAAATTAATACCTAAACCCGCCATAAAAAACCACTAACTAATAAGTGGTAGGTTTCATTTGATAAGTGGTAGGTTTTTTGGGATTACTGTTAAATTAAAAAAGCCCTTCCGCTATCAATCAGAAGGGCTTTTTCGTTTCTCGGGTTTGTTTGTCTATAATTAAAAACCGCTCGTTTTTGCAAATTGAACTAAAACCTGAGTAAAAGTAACTCAATAGATATCCATTTTGATGGCAAATAAATAAGTGCTGGCATCTAACTGATAAGTGTAGCGTTTTTGACAAAAATCGATTTAACTGAAAAGTAAAAAACCCTTCTGCTATCAATCAGAAGGGTTTTGGTTGTTTGAGAAACGGCTTATTGTTAAAATGATATAACATACCATTTTGATACACCATCACTAACAATCATTTGATGATGCCATGAATACATGTTTCCAAACATTATTACTTGTCCGGGAGTTGATCCATTGGGAGTTGATCCATTCATTATTAAATCACTTCCTCTTGCTGCCAAATATACAAGGCTTATTGGATTTGTGCCACCAACCCCTTCTTTTGTAAAAGCTATAACTTTTCCTTTAGCAACAGCATTAGCAGAGGGCAAAACCATCCATGACCCCACACTATAAACTACTATATCAGTAGTATCAGTAATATCTTCTAAAGCCGAATTAACATATTGAAATACAGAAAACATATTGCTTCCTTTAGGCCCGACAGGACCTGGTGCGCCATCTTGAGCTAATATTTGCCATGCAGAGCCGTTCCAAACTAAGGATTTTTTTTGAGAAGAGTCATAATAAGCTTCATTTAAATTAGGAGAAAGCGGTGGGCTATTAAAAGTTCCCAACCATAATATTGAAATGCCATTAGCACCAGTATTTCCTTGTGGTCCTTGAAGCCCTTGTGGGCCAGTATTTCCAGTAGCACCTGCCGATCCCTGAGCACCAGTCAATCCCTGAGGCCCTTGTGCTCCTTGAGGGCCCTGAACTCCTTGCATGCCTTGGATACCTTGCGGCCCTTGAGGACCATTTGCCGCATATAATGCATATGGTACGCTCAATAGTTGTGATGTACCGATAGATATATAACCGTTCCCTAAATCTATTTCTAGTTCGATAAATTTAGCCCCATTTCCCCAATTTATGGCAGAAAAACTCCCTTGTGTTAATGTTCCATTACCAATATTGATATTAATGATGCCAAATGAATTGGTTGTCACAGCATGACTTTCTTGAAAAACAACAGTTCCAGATATAGAAAAATCCCTAATTCCTACTCTTACATTAACATTTCTATTGGTAATCATATTCCCACTGGCATCTCTGGCCACAGCTTGATATTTAAAAGCAAGAGGAGCTTGAGCAAACACCATTGTTTTTATAAAAACTAGAACTATAAAAATATTTAGTATACGTTTCATTTAATTGATTTTTAGAATTTTAACTCTGTGTATAAAATCGCCTTTTTCATTTACGATTAAAAAAACATAATATGCATTACTTAAATATGAAACGTTTATTTTTAAATAATTACTTGTAAATGTCTCTTCAAAAATTATTTGACCAATAATATCATAACATTTTATGGTATATGTATCACTATTTGGAAATAAAAAATTAATTGGGCCATCAGTAGGATTTGGATATTCCAAAGGTTCAGTAACCAATAAAGTATCGGAAGTAGTTTTAAATATAGGTTGTTCGAAACCTTGTGTTAAAAAAAAGGACTGATTCCCAGTATACGTATCAGTAATCACCTCACCTAAAGACCAAGATAAATCAATATTATTATCGAAATAATATCCTCCTTGGCTACTAATAACTTCTCGTTGCAAAGTTTGTGAGTGCGCAAAAATAGTAGTCCCTAGAAATAGTGCCAAATATTTATACATGGTTTAAACTTTGTATATAACCAAATATAGTTAAATAAATCCAATTGGTAAATTGAGTATAAAAAAACCCCTCTGCTATCAATCAGAAGGGTTTTGGTTGTTTGAGAAACGGCTTATTGTTGTTTAATCAAAATGCTCGTAATGATTGGTCTTTTAAAATGAAATTAATTTTACACCGATGGTAAAAGGGTATAATTCCGGACCTTTTCCGTTTTCAAACAAGGGGGTTAATGCGTAATCAGCAAATACAGTAACGCCACGATATCCGATGCTTGCGTGCGCATTTACACGAAATGGATTTAAATTGTAGTCGTCTTTTTTTATCAATTTAATTTCTTCGCCATTTTGCTCAATAATTTGACGTGTACGGGAACCTAATTTATATCCTCCAATGACGCCAAACGCTAAATGAAATGCTTTATCAGGATTTTTATTGGTATTAAATTCTAATAATACTGGAACGTTAATAAACGTACTTTTTAATCTGTTTTTTTTGTAGTTAAAGGTATTTGTTGAATCAATAACACCATACGTGTAACTACTATCAGGATTTAATCGTGTTTTGTTGCTAAACTCGTATTGGTTCCATTCAAAACCTAAACCTACTACTAAGTTGATGTAGTTTTTATAAAGATGAAAATCTTTTTCGAAGGGGTTTAATTGAAAGTTTAAGGACTTGCCGTAGTTTAGTCGCATATATTCTTGTCCTTTTGGCATTGAGATATTGCTATTAGATAGCCATCCATTAACACCGATGCCAAATCCCGACCAATGGTGAAAATCATCATCATTATCTTTTGAAGAAACATTCGTGTCCGAATCTTTGTCTTTATTTATAATCACATATTTTTTATTTCTAAAATTAATAGTGGTCGAATCTTTTTTGTCGCCCGCTTTTTTAGCAACATCGTCACCCACAACTTTGGCAATAGACGAAGAACTAGACGCTTCAGCACTTACTTCTTTAGGCTCACCTTTAAATTTAATGGTACTTGAACCCGTGGCATTAGCATTTATTTTATCGTTAGCAAATACTTTAGCAGACGAAGCACCAGATGCTGTAACGTTGGTTATTGCTGTATTGAGTTTATAAGCTTTTAAAGCGGAAGCACCGCTCACAGTACTATATAAAGTTTGTGTGTTTCCTTCTAAATTAACACCAGACGCGCCACTTAACATCACATCAATCGCTTTTGCGTTAACTTTTAAAATCACATCACTAGCGCCAGACACATCAATAGATAAACTATCAGATGTGATAGGGTTAGTTGAACTAAATTTAGAAGCGCCGCTACTGGTGATTTGATTTAAGGTATTACCACTTACATATATTTTATATGAATGAGTAAAACTGCCTTTTGCTTTTATCACTAAAGTTTCGTTTTCGAAAGTAGTAAAGATGTTATTGATTTCTTTTTCATCAGCAACCACTTTTAAGTTTAACGTATCACTTTGTGTAAATACAACATTGGCGGCGCCTGATACTTCTATTTTTTTGAAGGGAGATGTTTCTCTTACTTGAGAGGTTTGTGCTTTAATAGTTAACGAACTAATTAAAAACAGAGAGGATAGTAATATGGTCTTCATTTTATATGGTGTTTAAGTATAAATAATCTTTTCTGCAGATTTTATACATAGGACGCACCATATCTTTTAAAAGTTACAGTAGAACAATAATTATTTGAAAAATAATTGTAACATGTTGAAAACCAATAAAATACAACGATTTATTTTGAAGAGGATTTTTCCTTAATCCAAGTGGCAATATCTAAAATCACCTTTTCCTCCACATTGCCTTGCTTATCATATTCGCTTGGCATCGATTTTCCTGCACCATTCATAAACAGATGATTTAAGTTAGGGTAGGAGATAAATTGATTTTTTGGATTACTACCTAAATGTTGTTTCCATAAATTATAATCAGTCATTGTTACTTGATAATCTCTTTCGCCTTGTAACACTAAAATGGGTTGCTTCATTTTTTTAGCTACTTGCACCTGATTGTATTTAACTAACGATTGCCAGTAATACGATTCTAAATTTAGAGGTAAATCTTCGGCCTTGGCTGTTTTTAATGCTTTTGAATTTTTTACTGTTTTCATTTTATTAGTGTAGTCAGCAATTTCTTTTTTTTCTTCCGCATCCAAACTATCAAGTCCATAAATATAATTATACTGCTCTAATACAACATCTTCCAAAGGCCTAGCATTTCCAGCTAATAACACAATGCCGTTAATTTGTTTTGATTTACTTGCAATTAATGGTGCGCACATAGCGCCAAGGCTATGCCCAACAATATAAACTTTTGAATTTTTAAAATCGGGATTCTTTTTTAGCATCGCAGCCGCACTAATAGCATCTTCAATTACTTCCGAATTCAAATCAACATTTTTCATGTCTTTACCATAAACCAAGGTGCGTTTATCATACCTGTAAGTTGCGATTCCATTAGACGCTAACCCGATGGCTAAATCTTTTAAAGCTTTATTAGGACCAATAGATTCGTCTTTATCATTTGGTCCAGAGCCAGCTAACAAAATAACTACTGGCGGGTTTTTAACGTTATTAGGAACACACAATGCGCCTGGTAAAGACATAGTTCCTGTTTTTACAGCAATTTTAGTTTCGTAATATTTATTTTGTTGAGCGTACTCTGGAGTTACATAAGCATTTTTACTTTTTGGCGGCACAAAAAACATTCCCATTATTTTTTGAGATTCGTTATACGAAAATTGCAAATCCATTTTTGTTTTTGCAAATTCACATCTTACTGCCACAATATCCATCGAATCCTTTTTACTAGTTTCAACGTTAGAATAGCCTTTATATTCGCCCATGTATTTTGGTATTTGTCCCCACATACTTTCTAACATGCCCGCATTAAATTTATTTGCCATCGATGTATCAAACATCGTAAAACAACTATCAAACTGCTGACGCTCTAATTGCTTAATAAATAAAACGGATAATTCTTCGTTGGTTTGTGCGATAGAAAAACCAGATAAAAAAATAAATAGAAAAAGTGTGTAAATAGGTTTCATGCTATAATTAATAAGAAGTTAAATGTAAAATAAATTCAAATACTATTTAATGTTTGTTTTATACTATTATCAGATAGTATTTACTTCTTTCTAACAACCATCAATCCATCTCTTATTGGCAACAACATATTTTCAACTCTACTATCCTGTTGCACAAATTGATTGAATTGATGAAGTGCTAAAGTTTCTTTGTCCATGGCACTTTCAGACATGGTTATTTTGCCACTCCATAAAACATTGTCGGCAATAATTAATCCGCCTTTATTTAATTTATCAATTACTAAATGATAGTAATTGAGGTAATTTTTTTTGTCGGCGTCTATAAATACTAAATCTATAGACTCTTTAATGGTTGGAATGTAATCTTTAGCATCAGCTAATACCAAATCTATTTTGTTTGCGTATTCTGTTTTCGAAATAAACGATTTTGCGAAGGCGGAGGTTTCCTCATTCACATCAATACTGATTAGTTTTCCATTCTCTGCTAATCCTTCTGCTAAACATAAAGCCGAGTAACCGGTATATGTGCCAATTTCCACAACTAATTTCGGTTGTTGTAGTTTAGAAATAAAACTTAAAAAACGCCCTTGTAAATGTCCGCTCAACATACGTGGAGAAACCACTTTTAAATGTGTTTCTCTATTTAACTGAGCTAATATATCTGTTTCGGCAGAGGTATTATTTTCGCAATAATCGCTAAGTTCTTTGCTGATGAATTCCATTATAATTCTAAAGTTAGTTGTTTAGGCAATAACTGAAACGTTAGTCTATGTAAAGAGGTTGTTCCAAATTGTCTTATTGCTTCACGATGTTTTTTAGTAGGATAGCCCATGTTTTGAGCCCAACTATATTCAGGATGTTTTAAATCCGCTTCTTTCATAAAATCATCTCTGTAGGTTTTAGCTAAAATACTTGCCGCGGCAATACTTAAAATTTAGCATCACCTTTAATGATACATTGATGATTGATGTTTTTGTATGGAGTAAAACGGTTGCCGTCAATTAACAACAACTCGGGTTTTTGAGTCAATTGGTCAATAGCTCGATGCATTGCTAAAAATGACGCTTTTAAAATATTAATTTCATCAATTTCTACATTATCAACTACGCCAACTGCCCAAGTGAGCGCCTTTTCCTCTATTTCAGGACGCAGCTCATATCTATCTTTATCACTTAATTTTTTGCTGTCATCTAACCATTTATTTCTATAATTTTTGGGTAAGATAACAGATGCCGCATACACAGGGCCAGCCAAACAACCACGCCCTGCTTCGTCGCAACCTGCTTCAATTAAGTTTTTATCGAAATATGATTTTAGCATTAATAATTTTATATAAACGCGGATACGTCTATCATACGTTGGTAATAGTGCGGCTGTTTTGGCGAAACGGTGCGAACCGCCATTCGATTAAGCATTCAGCGGGGCAAATGGTGGTTGGCGTTTCGCCTTGAATTTTTGTTTCTTTTTGTTCAAGCAAAAAGAAAATGAAAAAGTTATATTTTTTCTAAGCAAGCCTTAATCGCATCAAAATCAGGCTGTTTACCAGCATCTTCTAAAATCTCTGCATACTGAATCACGCCATTTTTGTCAATTACAAAAGCCGAACGTTTAGTTACACCAATCATCCCAAAACCAAATGTTTCATATAAGGAATCATACGATTTTGCAGTTGTTTTATTAAAATCCGATAATAAATCGAAGTTATAGCTTTGCTCAGCTTTAAACTTGCCTAAGCTAAATAATGAGTCAATCGAAATACCTACTACTTCAGCATTTAAGGATGTGTAAATGTTATAATTATCTCTAATGTTACATAACTCAGCTGTACACACACCTGTAAATGCTAAGGGAAAGAATAAAATCACTAAGTTTTTTCCTTTATAATCTGATAAAGAAATTTCTTTTTTTTCGGTATTAAATAATTTAAAATCTGGAGCTGCTTGTCCTACTGTAATTGCCATATATTTTGTTTTTATGCTTACCTGCGGTAAACTGGTTATTAATTGTTAGTTAAACAATCTTAATTTAGAACTGTTTAAACAAAGTAAATGATAATTTTGCACAAAAATTTAATAAACTAAAAAAATAAAATTATATGGCATTAGTAGGTAAAAAAGCGCCTTTATTCAAGGCATCAGCGGTAATTAACGGAGAAGAAATCGTAGATAATTTTTCGTTAGAACAATACATTGGAAAAAAGCATGTAGTGTTTTTCTTTTACCCAAAAGATTTCACGTTTGTATGTCCAACTGAATTACACGCATTTCAAGAGAAATTAGCTGAGTTCGAATCTCGTAATTGTGCTGTAGTAGGCTGCAGTACTGATACAGAGCAAAGCCACTGGGGTTGGTTACAATTAGATAAAAAAGCAGGTGGTATCAAGGGGGTTACTTATCCATTAGTAGCAGATACAACTAAAATTATTTCTATCAATTTCGATACATTATTAGGAGATTATGATGTAAACGAAAACGGTGATTTAATTGCAACTGGAGACATGATTGCATTCCGTGGATTGTTCTTAATTGACAAATCTGGTGTTGTTCGTCACCAATTAATCAATGATTTGCCATTAGGACGTAATGTTGATGAAGCTTTACGTATGGTTGACGCTTTACAGTTTTTTGAAGAAAAAGGTGAAGTTTGTCCAGCAAATTGGACCAAAGGAAAAGATGGTATGAAGGCTGACCACAAAGGGGTTGCAGACTATTTAGGAACTCACTAAATAGCAGTTTAATTAAACAAAAATGGAAGGATTTTTCCTTCCATTTTTGTTTACATATAGAACTAAAAACAATTATTTTCGAAAAAAAACGAAAAAAGTTATATATTTTTTTGCAACAACAGAAATTGTTATTAAATTTGCAACCCCAATTAAAAGGGACGTTCTTTAAAAGCAAAAAAATTAAGCCGAAGTAGCTCAGCTGGTAGAGCCACTGATTTGTAATCAGTAGGTCGGGGGTTCGAGTCCCTTCTTCGGCTCTTTTTAAAATGGGGATATACCAGAGTGGCCAAATGGGACAGACTGTAAATCTGTTGTTTCGACTTCGGAGGTTCGAATCCTCCTGTCCCCACATTAAACGATGGTTGTCGCATTGTTAAGAGATTAAGCGAAAGTAGCTCAATTGGTAGAGCTCCAGCCTTCCAAGCTGGAGGTTGCGGGTTCGAGACCCGTCTTTCGCTCCAATAGAATGAGGTTGTGTGAAGTTGATGAATAACCGTATAAACGGACAAAAGACAGAAAAGGCTTGCGTAGGCGGTCTCAATTCTTTTGAATGTCCCCAAAAAGAGGGACTTTTCGTGTATACAAGAGTAAAGTTCTTTAAAATACAGCAAACAGCAGAGTCAAAATAATATGACTTTTAGAAATCATATTTAATAAGCTGTTGTAGCTCAGTGGTAGAGCACCTCCTTGGTAAGGAGGAGGTCGGCGGTTCAATCCCGCTCAACAGCTCAAACAAAGAGAAAAAACGAATAAATTAAATAATTAATAATAATAACAAATAAACAAAATAACAATGGCTAAAGAAAAATTCGACCGTTCCAAACCACACGTAAACATTGGAACAATTGGTCACGTAGATCACGGTAAAACGACATTAACAGCTGCAATTACTACTGTATTAGCATCTAAAGGTTTATCAGAAGTAAGAGATTTCTCTTCTATTGATAATGCTCCTGAAGAAAAAGAACGTGGTATTACTATTAATACTTCACACGTTGAGTATCAAACAGCTACACGTCACTACGCGCACGTAGATTGTCCAGGTCACGCGGATTATGTAAAAAACATGATTACAGGTGCTGCACAAATGGATGGAGCTATTTTAGTTGTTGCTTCTACTGATGGTCCTATGCCTCAAACTCGTGAGCATATCTTATTAGCTCGTCAAGTAGGTGTACCTGCTATCGTTGTATTCATGAATAAAGTGGATATGGTTGAAGATGCTGAGTTATTAGAATTAGTTGAAATGGAAATCCGTGAATTATTATCATTCTACAAGTTTGATGGTGATAACACTCCAATCATTAAAGGTTCTGCTTTAGGTGGATTAAATAACGATCCAAAATGGGTTGACAAAATTATGGAATTAATGGATGCTGTTGATAGCTTTATTCCATTACCTCCACGTGAAAAAGAAAAACCATTCTTAATGCCGGTTGAAGATGTATTTACAATTACTGGTCGTGGAACTGTTGCTACAGGTCGTATCGAAACAGGTGTAATTAACTCTAATGATCCAGTTGAGATTATTGGTATGGGTGATGAAAAATTAACTTCTACTGTTACAGGTGTTGAGATGTTCCGTAAAATTTTAGATTACGGTGAGGCTGGAGATAACGTAGGTTTATTATTACGTGGTATTGACAAAGCTGATATCCGTCGTGGTATGGTTATCGTTAAACCAGGTTCTATCAAAGCTCACAAAAAATTCAAAGCTGAGGTTTATATCTTGAAAAAAGAAGAAGGTGGACGTCACACTCCATTCCATAACAAATACCGTCCTCAATTCTACTTACGTACAACTGACGTAACTGGAGAGATTACTTTAGAAGCAGGACGCGAAATGGTTATGCCAGGTGATAACGTTACTATTCAAGTTGAATTACATTCAGCTGTAGCTATGGATAAAGGTTTACGTTTTGCAATGCGTGAAGGTGGCCGTACTGTAGGTGCTGGTCAAGTAACTGAAATCTTAGCATAATAACTGCATTTTTTTAGCAAAATGGCTTGCCGAAAGGCTTAGCCATTTTGCTATTTAATAAATAATGTATTTTACGGGAGTAGTTCAAGGGTAGAATATCGGTCTCCAAAACCGCTGATGGGGGTTCGAATCCCTCCTCCCGTGCTAAATAAAGTTAGAAGGAAGAGATAAGAAAGTGAAATTTCTTACATCTAAAATTTTAAATCTAAAATTAACAAAGATGAGTAAGTTTGGAACATATATAGAAGAAACTAAAGACGAATTATTTAATAAAGTTACTTGGCCAACTTGGCCTGAACTTCAAAGTAGCGCTTTATTAGTAATGGTAGCGTCTATCATTATTGGTCTTATAGTTTGGGGTATGGATGCAGCATTTAGTAAGTTAATGGAATTAGCTTATCAAATGGTGAATAGTTTATAATTTTTTATACTTACAAAATGGCTGAAACAGTAAATAAAGAAACTTCTTCGATTGTAAAAAAATGGTACGTAGTACGTGCTATTAGCGGACAAGAGAAAAAAGTAAAACAATATATTGAAGTAGAAATTAATCGTTTAAAATTAAACGATTATGTATCACAAGTTTTAATTCCTACTGAAAAATTTATTCAAATTCGTAACGGAAAGAAAATTCAAAAAGAACGTTCTTTCTACCCAGGTTATGTATTAATTGAAGCAGCTTTAGTAGGTGAAATCACACATATTATCAAAAACATCACTGGTGTTATTGGTTTTTTAGGTGAAACTAAACGTGGAGAAGCTGTTCCAATGCGTTTATCTGAAGTAAATCGTATTTTAGGTAAAGTAGATGAATTAACAGAAGCTGATAGCGTAGTTACTAGTAATTATACTGTTGGAGAATCGGTTAAAGTAACTAACGGACCTTTCAACGGTTTCAGTGGTACTATTGAAGAAATTAACGAAGAGAAGAAAAAAATCAAAGTTACGGTTAAGATTTTTGGACGTAAAACTCCAGTTGAATTAAGCTTTGGTGAAGTAGAAATAGAATAATTAAGAAATTGAATGGTATAAATCAGGTTAAAATGAGCCGCTTTGCTGCTTCCAACTCAAAGTCAACTTTAATTCTCGATTTATACTAACAATGTAACAATAAATAAAAACAAAAAAATGGCAAAAGAGTTATCAGCAATTGTAAAGCTTCAAATTAAAGGTGGAGCTGCTAACCCGTCGCCTCCAATTGGTCCTGCATTAGGTGCAAAAGGTGTAAACATTATGGAGTTCTGTAAGCAGTTTAATGCTAGAACTCAAGAACAAGCAGGTAAAGTATTACCAGTTTTGATTAATGTTTATGTTGATAAAACGTTCGATTTCATTATCAAACGTACACCAGTAGCAGTTCAAATTTTAGAGGTAACTAAAGTTAAGCAAGGTTCTGGCGAAAGCAACCGTAAAAAAGTTGGTTCTATTTCATGGGATCAAATTCGTACTATCGCACAAGATAAAATTGTAGACATGAACTGTTTTACAATCGAATCTGCAATGTCAATGGTAGCAGGTACTGCACGTAGCATGGGAATCACAACAACAGGCGAGGCACCTGTAAAACCTTAATTAAATTAATATTAACCAAAAACAGCTTTTTAAAAAATGGCAACGTTAACTAAAAAAAGAAAGTCAGCAGACGCTAAGTTCGATGTGAACAAAGCACACACTGTGGCTGAAGCTTCAAAAGTAGTGAAAGAAATTACCACTACTAAATTTGATGCATCCGTGGATCTTGCGATCCGTTTAGGAGTTGATCCTCGTAAAGCTAATCAAATGGTTCGTGGAACTGTTACCTTACCTCACGGTACTGGTAAAGTGTTGCGCGTTTTAGCAATTGTTACTCCTGATAAGGAAGCAGAAGCTAAAGCTGCAGGTGCGGATTACGTTGGATTAGACGAATACATTGAAAAAATTAAAAACGGATGGACAGATGTAGACGTAATCATCACTATGCCTTCAGTAATGGGTAAAGTAGGTGCATTAGGTCGTGTATTAGGTCCTCGTGGATTAATGCCTAACCCTAAAACAGGAACTGTTACCATGGATATTGGTAAAGCAGTTACTGATTCAAAAGGTGGTAAAATTGACTTTAAAGTAGATAAAGCAGGTATCGTTCACACAGGAATTGGTAGAGCATCTTTCGACGCTCAAAAATTAACTGAAAACGCGATGGAAGTTTTAAATGCAATCGTAAAATTAAAACCATCTTCTGCAAGAGGTACATATGTTAGATCTGTGTACATGAGCAGCACAATGAGTGCAGGTATTCAAATTGATCCAAAAACATTTAATTAATAAAAAAACTCTATTATGAACAAACAAGAAAAAACACAAGAAATAGATAGATTACTTAGCATTCTTAATGCTAACACAAAAATCTATTTAGCTGATTGTTCTTCTTTGTCAGTAGAAAAGGTAAATCAATTACGCCGTTCTTGCTATGATAAAAAAGTAAGCATGTCTGTTGTTAAAAACACTTTATTAGCGAAAGCTTTAGAGCGTGCAAACGATAGCAATCTTGCTCAATTAATCCCAGCATTAAAAGGCCAAACTGCTTTAATGTTAACTGAAACATCTAATGTACCAGCTAAATTAATTAAAGAGTTTCGTAAAGGTGGTGATAAACCTCAATTAAAAGCAGCTTATGTTGAAGAAATGATCTTTATCGGTGACGATAAATTAGATTCTTTAGCAAACTTAAAATCGAAAAACGAATTAATAGGCGAAGTAATTGGCTTATTACAATCTCCAATCCAACGCGTAATCGGTGGTTTAGAGAACAAGTTTAAAGGTGGCGACGAAGCAGCAGCTTAATTGTACTGAATCAAAGAATAAAAAAACAAGCTTACGCAGGTAAGCAAAACAAATTAAATTAATAACAAACAAAAATTAAACTAATAATAAAATGGCAGACGTAAAAGCAATCGCTGAAACATTAGTAAACTTGACAGTTAAAGAAGTTCAAGAATTAGCAACAGTATTAAAAGACGAATATGGTATCGAACCAGCAGCAGCAGCAGTAGTTGTAGCAGCAGGCGGTGGTGGTGCTGACGCAGCAGCAGCTAAAACATCTTTTGATGTAATTTTAGTTGAAGCAGGTGCAGCTAAATTAGGTGTAGTTAAAGTTGTAAAAGACTTAACTGGATTAGGCTTAAAAGAAGCTAAAGATTTAGTTGACGGTGCTCCAAAAGCAGTTAAAGAAGGTATTGCAAAAGAAGAAGCTGAGTCTATTAAAAAGGCTTTAGAAGAAGCTGGTGCAAAAGTAGAAGTAAAATAATTTTACTTATAAATTTAGGCGTTAAGGTCTTCTTTGCTCAGGCAAAAGACCTTAACCCTTTTTCTGCTTTTAGTAATTGGCGTAACTCTTTTAGAATACTAACTAATAAACTTAATTACATTGGCTACAGCAATTAAAAAATCACAGAGAATTAATTTCTCTTCAAACAAATTTCCAATTGAATATCCAGATTTTTTGGATATACAAGTGAAATCTTTCCAAGATTTCTTTCAATTAGAAACTACACCGGATAACCGTAAAAACGAAGGTTTATTCCGCGTATTTGCCGAAAACTTTCCTATCTCTGATGCGAGAAATAATTTCGTGTTGGAATTTTTGGATTATTTCGTAGATCCACCACGCTATGCTCTTGAAGAGTGTATTAGCCGTGGTTTAACTTATTCAGTGCCTTTAAAAGCTAAATTAAAGCTTTACTGTACTGATCCTGAACATGAAGATTTTGAAACCATCGTGCAGGACGTTTATTTGGGAACAATCCCGTACATGACACCAAAAGGTTCTTTCGTAATCAATGGTGCTGAGCGTGTTATTGTTTCTCAATTACACCGTTCTCCAGGCGTGTTCTTCGGCCAAAGCCGTCACGCTAATGGTACTAAATTATATAGTGCTCGTGTTATTCCTTTCAAAGGTTCTTGGATTGAGTTTGCAACTGACATCAACAACGTGATGTATGCTTACATTGATCGTAAGAAAAAGTTACCAGTAACCACATTATTACGTGCTATTGGTTTTGAAAGTGATAAACAAATTTTAGAAATTTTTGGTTTAGCTGACGAAGTGAAAGTTTCGAAAGCAGGTTTAAAACGTGAGGTTGGTCGTAGACTAGCTGCTCGTGTTTTAAAAACTTGGATTGAGGATTTCGTAGATGAGGATACCGGGGAAGTTGTATCAATTGAGCGTAACGAGGTTATCTTAGATCGTGAAACGATTTTAGATGACTTACATATCGACTTAATTGCTGACGCTGGTGTTAAATCTATCATCTTGCACAAAGAAGACGTAAATACAGCAGATTTTGCTATTATCTACAATACGTTACAAAAAGATTCAACTAACTCAGAAAAAGAAGCAATCGAGTATATCTACCGTTTACTTCGTAATGCTGAGCCACCTGATGAAGAAACAGCTCGTGGAGTAATCGACAAGTTATTCTTCTCTGACAAACGTTATGATTTAGGTGAAGTAGGTCGTTTCCGTATCAACAAAAAGTTAGGTATCGATATTCCTATGAATATTCGTGTTTTTACAAGAGAAGATATTATTTTGATCATGAAATATTTGATCGAATTAATTAACTCTAAAACTGATGTGGATGATATCGATCACTTATCTAACCGTCGTGTTCGTACAGTTGGTGAACAATTATTCTCTCAATTCGGTGTTGGTTTAGCTCGTATGGCTCGTACTATTCGTGAACGTATGAACGTTCGTGATAACGAGGTATTTACACCAACCGATTTGATTAATGCAAAAACATTATCTTCTGTAATTAATTCGTTCTTCGGAACTAATCAATTATCTCAGTTCATGGATCAAACCAACCCTTTATCGGAGATCACGCATAAGCGTCGTCTTTCGGCACTAGGGCCAGGAGGTTTATCTCGTGAGCGTGCAGGTTTTGAGGTACGTGACGTTCACTACACTCACTACGGACGTTTATGTACAATTGAAACTCCAGAAGGACCAAACATTGGATTAATTTCTTCATTATGCGTTTTCGCAAAAGTTAATAAATTAGGATTTATTGAAACACCTTTCCGTAGTGTAACTAATGGTAAAGTTGAAGTAAATAAAGGAATTACTTATTTAACGGCTGAAGAAGAAGATCAAAAAAATATTGCTCAAACATCAGCAGAATTAGATGAAAAAGGAAACTTTGTAAGTGACAAAGTAACTGCTCGTTACGAAGGAGATTTCCCAGTAATTGACCCATCTAAAGTAAACTTGATGGATGTTGCTCCTAACCAAATTGCATCGATTGCCGCTTCATTAATTCCTTTCTTGGAACATGATGATGCCAACCGTGCCTTGATGGGATCAAACATGCAACGTCAAGCAGTTCCATTAATGCGTCCTGAAGCACCAATTGTTGGTACTGGTATTGAAGCTCGTGTAGCAGAAGATAGCCGTGTATTAATTAATGCAGAAGGCGAAGGAATTGTTGAATATGTTGATGCAAGAGAAATTGTAATTCGTTACAACAGAACTAACGACGAGAAATTAGTATCGTTTGAAGGTGATGTTAGAACTTATAAATTAACTAAATTCCAAAAAACCAACCAAAGTACTTGTATGAACTTAAAACCTATCGTTAAGAAAGGTGATAAAGTTGTAAAAGGACAAGTATTATGTGATGGTTATGCAACCGATAAAGGTGAATTAGCATTAGGACGTAACTTAAAAGTAGCGTTCATGCCTTGGAAAGGTTATAACTTTGAGGATGCGATTGTAATCTCTGAACGTATCATCCGTGATGATATCTTTACATCTATTCATATTGATGAATATTCATTAGAAGTGCGTGACACAAAACGTGGAATGGAAGAGTTAACTCCAGATATTCCTAACGTAAGTGAAGATGCAACTAA
The DNA here is from genome assembly GCA_016711805.1 of Bacteroidota bacterium. Taxonomy (GTDB): domain Bacteria; phylum Bacteroidota; class Bacteroidia; order B-17B0; family Aurantibacillaceae; genus UBA4416. The sequence continues at coordinate 162,541 of JADJSH010000038.1, read as the reverse complement.
AGATTTAGATGAAAAAGGTGTGATTCGTGTTGGTGCTGAGGTTAAAGAAGGTGACATCTTAATTGGAAAAATTACTCCAAAAGGTGAAACTGATCCATCTCCAGAAGAAAAATTATTACGTGCTATCTTTGGTGATAAAGCAGGTGACGTTAAAGATGCGTCTTTACGTGTATCTCCTTCTATCAAAGGTGTTATCGTTGATAAAAAATTATTCTCTCGTGCTATTAAAGATAAAAAGCAAAAAGCTGATGAGAAGCCTTTAATTGAGAAATTAGATGCAGATCATAATAAAGATATTGCTAACATTAAATACCAATTAATTGAAAAATTATTTGAACTAGTTAATGGTCGTACATCGCAAGGTGTTACTAATATCTTAGGCGAAGAGGTAATTACTAAAGGAACTAAATTCACTCAAAAATTATTAGAGAAAGTTGATTTCTCTGAAGTTAACCCAGGTAACTGGACAACTGATAAAGATAAAAATGAGCAAATTGAGCGTTTGTTACATAACTTCATGATCAAGTTTAATGATTATTTAGGTCAGTACAAACGTGCTAAGTTCCAAATTACTGTTGGTGATGAGTTACCAAATGGTATTGTTCAATTAGCAAAAGTTTACATCGCACAAAAACGTAAGTTAAAAGTGGGTGATAAGATGGCGGGTCGTCACGGTAACAAAGGTATTGTTGCTCGTATCGTTAAAGACGAAGACATGCCATTCTTAGATGATGGAACTCCAGTTGATATCGTATTAAATCCGTTAGGTGTACCATCTCGTATGAATATCGGACAGATTTATGAAACAGTATTAGCGTGGGCTGGTAAAGAATTAGGATTGAAATTCTCAACTCCAATTTTTGACGGTGCTACAATGGAACAAATTGATGGTTATACAACACAAGCAAAAATCCCTCAATATGGTCGTACATTCTTAATTGATGGCGGTACAGGTGAGAAATTTGACCAACCAGCTACTGTAGGTATCATTTACATGTTAAAATTAGGACACATGGTTGATGATAAGATGCATGCTCGTTCAATCGGACCATATTCATTAATTACGCAACAACCTTTAGGTGGTAAAGCACAGTTTGGTGGTCAGCGTTTTGGTGAGATGGAGGTTTGGGCATTAGAAGCATACGGTGCAGCTAACGTGTTACAAGAATTGTTAACTATTAAATCGGATGATGTAATGGGTCGTGCAAAAGCTTATGAAGCAATTGTAAAAGGCGAAAACATTCCTGCTCCAGGTATACCAGAATCGTTTAATGTATTAATGCACGAATTACGTGGATTAGCATTAGATGTAACATTAGACTAAAAAAACTCTTTTCCTTCTCCCCTCTCTTTTAGGAGAGGGGTTGGGGGTGAGGTATAAATTTTTATTATCACTAAAACCAAAAAGCAAAAAAATGGCTTTAAGAAAAGATAACAAAGTAAAATCAAACTTCTCAAAAATCACGATTAGTTTAGCTTCTCCGGAAACTATCCTACAACGTAGTGCTGGTGAAGTTTTGAAACCAGAAACCATTAACTACCGTACTTACAAACCTGAAAGAGATGGTTTGTTTTGCGAGCGTATTTTTGGACCAGTAAAAGATTACGAATGTCATTGTGGAAAATACAAACGTATCCGTTACAAAGGTATCATCTGCGACCGTTGCGGTGTTGAAGTAACTGAGAAAAAAGTTCGTAGAGAACGTATGGGTCACATTAACTTAGTTGTTCCTGTTGCTCATATTTGGTATTTCCGTTCGTTACCAAACAAAATTGGTTACTTATTAGGATTACCTACAAAAAAATTAGATATGATTATTTACTACGAACGTTATGTAGTAATTAATGCAGGTGTTGCCGCTCAAAACGGAACAGCATATTTAGACTTCTTAACTGAAGAAGAATATTTAAATTTAGTTGACACGTTACCAAAAGACAATCATTTATTGGATGATAATGATCCTAATAAATTTATTGCTAAAATGGGAGCGGAAGCTTTACAAGATTTATTAGCTCGTTTACAATTAGATGAGTTATCTTATGAGTTACGTCACAAAGCAAATACAGAAACATCTCAACAACGTAAAAACGAAGCATTAAAACGTTTACAAGTTATTGAGGCTTTCCGTTCAGCAAACAAACACATTGAAAATCGTCCTGAGTGGATGATTATTAAAACAGTTCCGGTTATTCCACCAGAATTGCGTCCTTTGGTTCCATTGGATGGTGGTCGTTTTGCTACTTCTGATTTAAATGATTTATACCGTCGTGTTATTATTCGTAACAACCGTTTAAAGCGTTTAATTGAAATTAAAGCACCAGATGTAATCTTACGTAATGAAAAACGTATGTTACAAGAGTCAGTAGATTCATTATTTGACAACTCTCGTAAATCGAATGCAGTTAAAACTGAATCTAACAGACCATTAAAATCATTATCTGATTCATTAAAAGGTAAACAAGGACGTTTCCGTCAAAACTTATTAGGAAAACGTGTTGATTATTCTGCACGTTCGGTAATTGTTGTTGGGCCTGAAATGAAATTACACGAGTGTGGTTTACCTAAAGATATGGCGGCTGAGTTATTCAAGCCATTTATTATCCGCAAAATGATTGAGCGTGGCATCGTGAAAACGGTAAAATCTGCTAAGAAAATCGTGGATAAAAAAGAGCCTATTGTTTGGGATATTTTAGAAAACGTATTAAGAGGACATCCTGTAATGTTAAACCGTGCACCAACATTGCACAGATTAGGTATTCAGGCTTTCCAACCAAAATTAATTGAAGGAAAAGCAATTCAGTTACACCCATTAGTGTGTTCTGCATTCAACGCCGATTTTGACGGGGATCAAATGGCGGTACACGTTCCATTGGGACATGCCGCAGTATTAGAAGCACAAATTTTAATGTTAGCTTCTCATAACATTTTAAATCCATCTAACGGTGCGCCAGTTGCGGTTCCATCTCAGGATATGGTTTTAGGTTTATATTATTTAACTAAATCTAAAAAGAATTTACCTAATGATGCAGTAAGAGGAGAAGGTAAAATATTTTATAGTGCAGAAGAAGTTAACATTGCTTTAAACGAAAAGCAAGTTGATATTCATGCTCAAATTAAAGTACGTGTTACCAATGCTTTAGATGGCGATAAATTAGTTACTAAAGTAATTGAAACAACAGTTGGTCGTGTTATGTTTAACCAAGTTGTTCCGCATGAAGTAGGTTACATCAACGAATTGTTGACTAAAAAATCGCTTCGTGATATTATCGGAATGGTAGTTAAGAAAACTGGTATGGCTAAAACTGCTAAGTTCTTAGATGATATCAAAGACTTAGGATTTAAAACGGCTTTCAAAGGTGGATTATCATTTAACTTAGGTGATATTGAAACTCCAGAGGAGAAATTCAAAATTATTAAAGATGCACGTGCGCAAGTTGATGAAGTAATGAATAACTACTCAATGGGTTTCATTACAAACAACGAACGTTACAACCAAGTAATTGATATTTGGACACATGCTAACTCTAAGGTTACTAAAAAAGTATTAGATGTATTAAGTACTGATAAACAAGGTTTCAACGCCGTTTATATGATGCTTGACTCTGGTGCTCGTGGATCTAAAGAACAAATTAAACAGTTAAGTGGTATGCGTGGTTTGATGGCTAAGCCACAGAAAGCAGGTGATACAACGGCTTCCATTATTGAGAATCCAGTATTATCTAACTTCCGTGAAGGTTTATCTATCTTAGAATACTTTATTTCTACCCACGGTGCTCGTAAAGGTTTAGCGGATACGGCATTAAAAACAGCTGATGCGGGTTACTTAACTCGTCGTTTGGTTGACGTTGCTCAAGATGTTATTATTAACGAAGACGATTGTGGTACATTACGTGGCTTAACTGCTATGGCATTGAAAAACAATGATGATATCGTTGAATCATTAGCAGAAAGAGTTTTAGGCCGTATTGCATTAAATGATGTATATCATCCAACTACTGGTGAATTAATTGTTACTGGTGGTGAAATGATTGATGAAGATGTATGTGCATTAATTGAAAAATCTCCAATTGAATCAGTTGAAATTCGTTCGGTATTAACTTGCGAATCTAAATTAGGAGTTTGTTCAAAATGTTACGGACGTAACTTATCTAACGGACGTCAAGTTCAATTAGGTGAAGCAGTTGGTGTTATTGCAGCTCAATCAATTGGTGAGCCAGGTACACAGTTAACATTACGTACATTCCACGTTGGGGGTACAGCATCTAACACGGCAGCATCTTCTAGCTACATTGCTAAATACGATGGTATTGCTGAAATTGATGAATTAAGAACTGTTGAGCGTATTAACGCTGACGGAACTAAAGCTAATGTTGTAATTGGTCGTTCTACCGAAGTTCGTATCGTTGATGCAAATACTGGTATTACTTTAACTACAGGTAACATTCCTTACGGTTCACAATTATATATCAAACCTAGCGCGAAAGTGAAAAAAGGAGATATGATTTGTGATTGGGATCCATATAACGCGGTTATTGTTTCTGAATTTGCTGGTACTGTTGAGTACGAAGGAATTAAAGAAAACGTAACTTTCCGTGAAGAATCTGATGAACAAACAGGTTTCCGTGAGAAAGTAATTATTGAGAGCAGAGATAAAACATTATCACCATTAATTAGAATCGTTGACAAAAAAGGTGAGCCTTTAAAAACTTATAACTTGCCTATTAGTGCACACATTGTTGTGAACGAAAAAGTAAAAGTAGAGTTAGGACAAATTTTAGTTAAGATTCCTCGTGTTACTGGTAAAACGGGAGATATTACAGGTGGTTTACCTCGTGTAACTGAGTTATTCGAAGCGCGTAACCCAAGTAATCCTGCAGTAGTTTCTGAAATTGACGGTATTGTTACTTTCGGTAAAATTAAACGTGGTAATCGTGAAGTAATTGTTGAAGCTAAAACTGGCGAACAACACCGTTACTTAGTGTCTTTATCTAAACATATCTTAGTACAAGAGAATGATTTTGTGAAAGCAGGTGAGCAATTATCTGATGGAGCAACTTCTCCTGGTGATATCTTAGCAATTAAAGGCCCTACAGCAGTTCAAGAATACTTAGTAAATGAGATTCAAGAGGTTTACCGTTTACAAGGACAAAAATTGAATGATAAGCATTTCGAAACGATTGTTCGTCAGATGATGCGTAAAGTTCAAATTGAAGATCCAGGTGATACTACATTCTTAGAGTTACAGTTAATTAATAAAATTAACTTCATGACTGAGAATGATGAGTTGTATGGTAAAAAAGTAGTTGTTGAGCCAGGTGATTCTGAAAACTTGAAACGTGGACAAATTGTTACAGCACGTAAATTACGTGATGAGAACTCTGTGTTACGTCGTAAGGATTTAAAATTAGTGGAAGCTCGTGATGCAGTTCCTGCAACAGCAACTTCTATCTTACAAGGTATTACAAGAGCATCGTTACAAACTAACAGTTGGATTTCTGCGGCATCGTTCCAGGAGACTACTAAAGTATTAAACGAAGCAGCTGTAAACGGAAAAGTAGATACATTACAAGGATTAAAAGAAAACGTAATTGTTGGACATTTAATTCCTGCAGGTACAGGTTTACGTCAATACGAAAAAATCGTTGTTGGTAGTAAAGAAGAGTACGAGCGCTTAATGGCATCTAAAGAAGAGATCGAAGAAGAAGCTTAATTGCTTTGTCACACTGAGCGGAGTCGAAGTGTAGACAATTCAATCTTAAACATAAATTAAAACCCCGATAGAAATGTCGGGGTTTTTTGTTGTTATAGTTTTCCTCCTTTGAAGGAGGTGTCCGCCAGCTGGCGGACGGAGGATGTTATTTAACTACTGACGTCAGCACATTTTTCAAAATGCTACAATCCTTAGCAAAACTCAACTATAAAATAATTTACTTTTCTTTTAGAGAAACAAATTAATTTATAGAAAGATGCAATTACAAGTAATTCAAACAAAAATTTATGAAGTACGAGGACAAAAAGTAATGTTAGATTTTGATTTAGCAGAACTGTACGAAGTAGAAACAAAAAGACTTAATGAAGCCGTTAAAAGAAATACTGAACGTTTTCCTGAGCGATTTATGTTTAGACTTACTGTTATCGAGTGGGAAAATATGCGGTCGCAAATTGCGACCGCATCCATTCAAACAAAGAGAAATGTTGCCGTAACACCATTTGCATTCACAGAACATGGCGTTACAATGCTTGCTAGCGTTTTAAAAAGTAATAAAGCGATTAAAGTGAACATTGCTATTGTTGAGGCATTTATAGCCCTTAAAGAATTTGCCTTGAATTATAAAGAAATTGACGACAAACTCAAGGAACTAGAAAACACTTACAACAAACAGTTTAAAGATGTTTACGAAGCTATCAATTATTTATTGCAAAAAAATAAACAGGAAACAAACCAAAAGGAACGAAAGCAGATTGGTTATAAAACTAAATAACTTGCTTATACAATTTGGTATAAGCTTAAGGTGCAATTTTAGTGCTTTAAATAATATAAAAGATGTTATCACAATTTGTGATACCTCTTCTTTTCTAAGGACGCAATTTGCGGCCTTAGAGAAGTTTATGTTTTACCAAAGTTTGAGGTTGCAATTTGAAACCTCAATGGTCTAAGACAGACCCAAATGTAATTTAGAGTAATGATTTTATCTAATTGTACTAAAAAGCCTATTAACGGGAAGGTATTGAAAAATAATTGAGCTATATTTGGTATATAAATTCACACCATGAAAAAAATATTTTTGCTATTTGTTATTATTTTAGTTGGAGCTAATTGCGAGGCGCAAAATCCCAATTTTAATTGGGGAAATATGGTCGGTGATGATTCATCTGTAGACATAGCCAAGACAAACGTATGTGATAGTTATGGCAACACATTTGTAATAGGACGTGTTGGTCTTCCAGCTACTGATTATGATCCGGGACCAGGAATCTATACGATGTCAACGAGTAATGGAACTAATTTTATTATTAAGTTCGCTGAAGACGGGAGCTTTTTATGGGCTAAAAATTATGGAGGTAATTGTAATAATGTTTCTATTAACATAGATCAATCAAACAATATATATTTATTAGGCACTTACCAAGGAACAATTGATGTTGATCCAAGCTCTGGAATATACAATCTTTCGGCTCCTTCGTTCACAAATAGTCTATTTGTTTCAAAACTCGATCAGAATGGAAATTTTATTTGGGCAAAAAGTATTGTTAATTCTACGCCAACCAGTTTGGCAGTAGACAAAAGCCAAAACATACTCATAACGGCCGTATTTAATGGAACTATAGATGTCGATCCAAATGCAACTGTCAATATGATTTCGTCAAGTGGAAGCAACAATGTTTTTTTATTGAAGCTCAGCAATACAGGAAACACACTTTTCACAAAACTATTTGATGGGTCTGTTTACCAAAGTATAAATCAAATGGTAACTGATAATCATAATAATATTTTGATTACCGGTTATTTTAATGCAACCACTGATTTCGACACAGGACTAGGAATTTATAATCAATCAATTTCAGGAAACAGTGCTATTTATATTCAAAAATTAGATTCTATTGGGAATTTTATTTGGGTTAATACTTATGGAGGAGCACTTGGATATAATTTTGGTTATTCATTAGCAATTGATAATTCAGATAATATATACGCTACTGGTTTCTATACTGGCCCAATAGATTTTGATAATAGTGCTGGAACGTATACAGTGTCATCAAATGGGTCAAGTGATATTTATATTTTAAAATTGGATAAATTTGGCGACCTATTGTGGGTAAAATCCGTAGGAGGTGTTAGCGCAGATGAAGGTTATGGAATTGCTTTGGATACTTTAGGTAATGTAAACGTTGTAGGTATGTTTGAGTCAAGTGTTGACTTTGATCCAGGATCAGGTACTCATACCTTGAGTACAAGTAATTTCTCAGATATAGATGGATTTATACTAAGACTTGATAGCACAGGAAATTTTATTTGGGTTGGAGCAGTTAGTGGCCTAGGCTTTGATAAGTGTTTCTCTGTTACTATTGATGCTCATAATAGTTTACATATTAATGGATCTTTCGGTGGTGGGTCTTGGTACTCTGGCAATAGTTTTAATAACGTAGATCTTGATCCAACAAGCGGAGTTTCTTGGACTCCTCTCACAGGTTCGATGGCCCCTTTTGTTATTAAAATTGGACCATGTCCATCACCTCTATATGCAATCTCAGGATACACGTCCGTATGTGCGGGAATCACAACATCTTATTCCGTTTCTCCGTCAGTTGGGGCTACAGGTTATGTTTGGAGTACACCATTAAACTCTATTATAAATACTGGGATGAATACTAATTCTATTAGTTTAACCTATAGTTTAAGTCCAGGAAATATTGTTGTTACACCAACCAACTCCTGTGGGAGTGGATTATCTGCAACAGTAGCAGTTCTATTTAATGCTCCACTTGTGATTACTTCATCTACTGCAGCAATTTGTAGAGGTTCGTCTGTTTCATTTTCCGTATCAGGTGCTACAAGTTATACTTGGAGTTCGGGGGTGAATACACAAACTATAAATTTAATTCCTGTAAGTTCAACAACATATTCAGTAACTGGTATAAATTCTCTGGGTTGTATTGGCAATCAAACGGTAAGCATTAATGTGGACACCACCTGTGCAGATGTTTGGCCGGGTGATGCTAACAGCGATGGTATAGCTAACAATTTGGATGTTCTTGAGCTTGGCTTGCATTATGGCCAAACTGGACCAGTAAGAATGTATCAATGGATTGCCTGGTATGCTTTAACTTCGGTTAATTGGATGGGCTCCATCACTAATGGTAAAAATTTATCCCACAGTGATTGTAACGGAGATGGGACGATTAATTCTATGGATACTTTAGCAATATATAATAATTATGGATCATCACATGTATTTAAAACAGCACAAACAGCAACAGTAAATGCACAACTCAGCATTGTTCCTGATCAGGCATCTGTTGTTAAAGGAACTTGGGGAACCGCGTCTATTTATTTAGGAGATATTACTAATTCGATAAATAATATTAATGGTCTTGCTTTTACAATTGATTTTGATAAAACTTTAATTGAAACAAATAATATTTATGTAGAATATCAAAATTCGTTTTTGGACCCGTCTTATCAAAATTTACGTTTTAGGAAATTGAATTTAGCTTTAGGGAAAATTTATACTGCAACAACTCACACGGTTAATAATAATGCAAGTGGATATGGGAAAATTGCTACCTTACATTATAAAATTAAATCAACCATAACAACTGATCAGGTTTTAAATTTGGGGATTTCTCAAGCTAATCAATCAGATGCTTCAGGGGCAGTTGTTTCGCTAACATCAGGCACTGGAACATTAATGGCAATGGGTACAAGTGTTGGCTTACAAGAGTTGAATGGAAATAATATTTCTATTAATCCAAATCCGACTAGTGGCTCATTAACTATCAATTCAAAAACGGAATTACAAAAAATAGAAGTTGTCTCTATTACAGGGCAAACATTGTTGAGTGAAACTCCAACTAACGTTTCTCATACATTGCATTTAGATAATTTCTCTAACGGAATTTATTTTGTGAATATATATCAGTATGATAGAATTGTGAAACGAGAGAAAATCGTTTTGAATAAGTAAAACAAAGCCTCAACATCGTTGAGGCTTTGTTTTTTTAATTACTTCACTTTCGTTGTATCTCCAACACTTTTAAAAGCTTCATCAACTTCAGCAACTATTTTTCGTAGTCACTTTTTACAGAAGCAATTTCAGGTTTCATTAATTCTAATTCATCCAATTGTGCGGTGTAATCTTTCTCCACTTGTTTTGCATCTCCTGAATTAGTTTTCACTTGCTCAACTAAAGTTTTATTTTTTTCAATCATTAATTCCAAACGGGTAATTAATGGATTGATTTTTTGTGAAAGGTTGTTGAATAAACTATCGTTTGGATTGGCATTTGTAATCGTGTCTGTAAAGGCTACAGATGATAGCTCCGAACGGTAAGACACTAAAAGAGAATCTTGTTGTTTTAATTCTGTTTGTGTGGCTTCTATTTTTTGAACGAATGCATCTGTATCATCAAAACAAGATGTCATACTAAATACTAAAACAATAGAAGTGGCGATGGTTGCAATGATAGTTTTCATGATTTTTAGTTTTATGGTTTAATGATTGATTACATTAAACTAATAATTGTAACCCATCATTAACATATATTAAGGATTGATGACTAGAAAGCAGATATCGCAGATTTTTTATCACTGGTTAAAATTTGATACCTGCAATCTAATAAATCTTTACTAACATCTTTAAATAGCAACACAGATTAAACGGATTAGGCAGATAAATGCGGATAAAAATAATTTCTGCTATTCTAAAATCAGCAGTATCCGCTTAATCCGCGTTCCTATTTTTTATCACATAAGTTCTTAATAAATCAGCGTCATCAGCGTTCCATTTAAGAATTACATTTTGATTTTACGTAACTCTTTAAACGCAGCACGTTCAATAGCAGCAATGTTATCTAACATATCAGCGCTTTCTAAAAAATCTTTTTGTTCGTTTAAGCGTCCTTTAAAAATACGTCCCATATTGATAGCGCTTGTTCTCCACAAATCGCCTGCTTTTGTAAACTCATCAGATAAGGTTAGTAGTTTTTGATTTCCTGTAATATCGCTTGCTTGCTCTAAAAAAGCGGCATATAAAAAACGGAAGCCTCCGCCACCAGTTCCAATTTCTTCTTGCATACGCACAATTTGCCCCATGTATAAGCCTGCTTTGCGCGGACCTAACTTCTCTCTCCACTTACGAATTTGACGAGCTGTATAGTTGATGCCATCCACGCCAGCAATTGGCCCTGGAATGTTTAGCATATCAAATGCCGAACGATGAATAGCTTTATAAATTGATTTTTGTAAATGTTCTTTTGAGACTTGTTTTACGTTTTCAGGATAATACACATGTCCTTTTGGGGCTAGTGGTCCTTTTGCAAAACGCACTTTTAGCATGTCTTCTTCAGTAAGCGTAGTAACGGTTTCCATCACTGGGTCGCTCACTAAATAATTTCCATTTTCTTTTCCGTAAACTACTAAATTATGGGCGTTAAAATGAAAACGGTATTCGGCAGGAAAGTATGGTAAGTTGTAAACTCCCACTTGGCAACCCACAGGATTTCCTAATTGTATTTGTTTATTTAAATAATCGTAAGCTTCTTTTTCGCTGCTAAATTTTCTGCGATTTACTTTTACACCTAATAATTTACTGGCTCTACTAAAAATCCAACCTGGCATACTTCTGTATGAAACCGCTGGCCCGCCATTTACCATTAAAAAAGGAATGTGGATATAAAATATACCAGAACCTAAACCAAACATCAAAGGCTCAGTCATAAATTCCAACCCATGATGTCTTAAAAGACCAGTAGCTACACCGTTTTCGCAATGAGCCGTTTGAATATGATTGTAGGGTAAGATTAATTTATTGTCCATTGAAATTTTTTAATTCCTCTACACTCATATCAAATGCTTTGGCGTAGGTTGCTAATTTTGTATCGCTTAAATTTTTAAAAACAGAAGGTTTAAAATGACGTTTGATAGTCCATTTCCAAAAACCTGTATAGCTTGATAACAAGGTTAAATCCATTAATTTTTTTTCCATGAAATAAAATATCGGACTTATTTCTCCATTTTTTACTTGTAATGCAGCTGCTTCAACTCTTTCTTTAATATCATCCCATGCATTATCTAAAGCTTGCTTTTTTACATCCCAACCTATACTTAAATCAGTAGTGTATTTTCCGTCTTTATCTTTTACATAACATACATCACGAGTTACACCTACCAAGGCAGAGGGATCTTGAGGCACATCTTCTTTTTTCATGATAAGTAAATTAGCAAACGGTTAGTAAGCAGTACGCATAAGTAAAACGCGCACTTTCGGGAACCATTAATAATATTTTTTGTCCAGCCTTTAATTTACCTGAATTCATTAATTCTTCCACCATCATAAAAATAGAGGCTGAGCCAATGTTTCCTGTAGAAGATAAATTAGTAAACCATTTTTCTTGTGGAATTTGAATGTCGTATTTCAAAATTTCTTCAGCGATTTTTGCTCTAAAAAATTCGGAAGATAAGTGTGGTAAAAAGTAATCTAATGTGGTTACATCAAATCCTCTTTTGTCTAGTATCTCTTTTAAATATTTAGTACCAGTTGGTACGATTTCTCTTCCTAATAATTTGGTATCTTGTTTAAACGAGAAGATAGATTTTTGTAACCATTCTTCTGGTGTAAATTCTTTCCAGCCTTTGGTGCTTCCGTCTGCATTTTTATCAGAACCAACATACATGCAGGTTTCTAATTGATTAGCGTATGAACGAATATCTAACCATTCAATTTTTAAGTTAATTGAATTTGCACGAGGTTTATTTTGTAATAATAATGCTGCCGCACCATCAGATAACATCCAACGTAAAAAATCTTTTTCGAAAGCAATGATTGGATTTTGTTCTAGCTCTGCTAAACGTTCCGTCTCTTTTTCAAAGTTGGACGCAAGCATAAATGAAGATAATTTCTCTGAACCCGTAACAACGGCATTTGTGGTATTACCTGCTAAAATAGATAGGTAGCCTGTTTTTAATGATTGCATACTAGCGCAACATGAACCCGATGGAGAAATTAACTCTAAAGGTTGTCCGTGTTTTAACTCGCCATGAACCATAACAGCATGCGATGGCATGTGGTTATCAGGTGATGCTGTACCGCAAGCTAATAATTCGATGTCTTCTATTTTAAAAGCATCATCTGCTAATTTTTCAATAGCTAAAGCCGCCATTTGAGCATTGGAATGCGTAGAGTGGCCTTCTTTATCAATAGAGTAATAACGAGTTTTGATGCCGTTATTGCGAAGAGTTAATCGTTTTCCTTTTGAAGGCACGCCATCTATCATCCCTAAATAATCTTCCATATCATCATTAGAAATGGGATTGTTGGGTAAAAATTTTGCGGCTTTAGTTATATAAACTCCTTGCATTATTATGGGGCGTATCTTTTTAGTATAAACAGTTTAAAAGAATGATTGTTTAGTCTTTAATTCCAAAAAACTCGTTATAACTCACTTCTTTGGTTTCTAATTTACAAGAAGTTTTTAAAACGTCCAATACTTTTTTGCTATACAAGCCTTCAAATATTTTTTGAGCTTCTTGTTCTTTAGTTAAAATACCTTGAACAATTTTTGCTACTTCAGTTTCGTCAGGCACTTGTCCGTAACGTGCAAATTGAGAACGCACGTAATTACTTGCTTCATCCTTTGCTTCATCAGCAGTTACAGTAATCTCGTTATTTTTAATGATTTTGTTTTCAATTAATTTCCATTGCATTGATTTAGCATAAGCTGGATATTCAGCTTCTAATTGCTCTTTCGTTAACGGTTTTTCGTTAACTGCCATTAACCAACGTTTTAAGAAATCATCTGGCAAGGTGATGTTTAATTTTTCTACTAATGTTTTTTCAACTACTTCAACAAACTTGCGGTCTGTATCTTGCTCAAACATTAAAGCTAATTCGCCTTTAATTTTATCTTTAAATTCTTCTAACGAGTTAACTGTTCCAGCACCGTATAATTTGTCAAATAATTCTTGGTTTAATTCAGCATCTTCCATGCGGGCAATGTTGCGAACCGTTAATTGTAAATTAGAACTAAAATTCTCCGCTATTTCTTTATCAATTCCTAACGACATTGATTTATCAACTGCTGAATCGTATAATTCATTAGCATTAAGCACAATTTTATCTTCTACTTTTGCGCCAGTTAATTTAGCTTTTGTAGCTTCGTTTTTTAAACGATCAATGCCGATGCTTGTTGATTTAAAAATACCACCAGCAACAATGTTGTTATCTGCGTCTAATTCAACGATGTCAATGTATAATATATCTTTTGCTTCAGCAACTTCTGGATTAGAAGGCTTGCCGTAGTTACGTTTTACGTCTTTTAAATATTTTTCTACTAATTCATCATCAATCTTTACTTTATTGTAAACAAATGATTGATTGTTGTCTAATTTCACATCAAACTGAGGAGTTAAGCCTAATTCGTAGTTAAATGTCCACTCTTTTTGCGTATCAAAATCGATTTTGTTATCTTCTTTAGGCATTGGATTTCCTAAGATTTCGATTTTGTTTTCGTTGATGTAGTTATATAAAGTTTCGTTTAATATTTTATTGATTTCATCTACCAGAATAGATTTTCCATGTTGTTTTTTGATTAATCCAACAGGTACTTTTCCTGGTCTGAAACCTGGCAAAGACGCTTGTTTTTGTACTTTTTTAATCGCATTCTCAACTTTTACTTCATAATCAGCCGGAGCCAATGTGATACTCAATTCTGCATTTAATGCGCTAATGTCTTTTTTAGATATGTTCATGTTGTTTTTCTTAAGTAAATATAAGGGGTGCAAAAATAAGGGATTTTAGCTAAAAATCAACGATTTAACTAAAATTTTAGTTAAAATACCCACCAATACCTAGTTAAATTGATTTTCGCGAGTTTCAGAAACCTATTATTTGTGTAACTTCCTGGTTTTTAGTAAACTATTAATATATTAGTGGTTTAATTTGTAATTGTGGTATGAAAAAAATTGGCGCTTTATTATTCCTAATTACATCCATAACTTGTTTTTCACAAACAATTCAAAATTCTTCGAACAAATTGCATCAAAAAATAGAAATTGAAGATGGAAAAGATGGCAAAACGTCTATTTCTTTACTTTTTGATTTAGATAGCGTGTATGTTTCTGAATACGATTCTTTGGAACTAGATTACATGTATCCAGGAATTTTTTCTCAAAACGAAAAAACACTAAATAATATTTTTTGTAATGATTTAAGAAAAAAGGGAAATTTGTACGAAGCCCTATATAAACAAGGTTTTATTTATAGTTACAAGCTCTTAGATACACTTAAATATAGTTATAAGTATGTTTGTGATAGTGTTGAAAATAAAATAAATATATGTGAAAACTGTGATAATTACAGTAGGCAAATTGGTGTTAAATATTACTATCAAAAAAACATGGGTTTATTGGTTAACAATAATGTTAAGATACAGCCCATTTACAGGTATATAGTTCCGTTTAAGGAAAACAATTTTTTGTTACTAGATACGTTGAATGTTTTATGGGAATACAATCTGAGGTCAGCAACATTAAATAAGGTAAATCAATCTTTTGAGAGAATTATAAACAGTAGAGCAGTTGTGGACGAAAAATCGATCATTCGACCTGAATTTTTTTTAACACGTAATTCTGATAAAAAGTTAGTGATTTATCGTGTTAGTATGAACAGTACGCCTATTGTTATTGATAGTTTGATGTGTTTAATTGAAATAGAAGAATTTGATGCAGACGGCACTCCAACGCTTGTTTATCAACTTAGAGATGTTGAGCAAGAGTTTGATATTAGACATAGTTTAGTAGTAGTTAAAGGAGATACTATTTATAATTTTGATAAAAACAGTAATCAAATAAATTATTATAGTACGATAAAAAGTTTTTTTGTTAACTATTATGCAGGTGCCAAGTTTGAGTTTTTTAATAAAGCTATTTTATTGAATAAAAAAAGCTACCCTACTTACTACCATCAAAAAGGCTTGTATTTATTGGAAACAAATCCAGGGAAATATATTTTATCTAATCAAGCGTTTTATACTGTTAATGAGATTTCCATCGATTCACTTATCCAAATGTCTCCATATGTAATATATAAAAGCAATGGTAAAATGTATATTGCATCATTAAGTAGTAAATACAAAACAATAAATAATAAAAAAATGTTGCAGTATTTTATTCAAAAATTAGATTCAGCTAAACAGTTAGAGTTGATTGATAGGTATGATTATGATGGATACAATAGTTATAGTTCTACTTATCATCATTTATATAAAGCAGATGGTATTTACAAAAGTTTGTACACACAAAAAGTAGTAAAATTTACACCAACTAATTTTAATACTGCCCCTACAGCAACAGTAAATTTATTGCGTGAAGACAAAATGGAAGATAGATTAAGCGCATCCTCTTTTTATATAATTGAAAATGAAAACGTGCAGTATTTGTGCGATTTCACGCAGTCCTATGCGATTAAGGATAGCACCAATAGTATTATCATTAAAGAAATAATTGAAAGGCAATATCAAGTGTTAGATTCCGCGAAATCTTTCGAATTCATTAATCCAACAAATATATTTAAAGTAGGCAATGTGTATCAGTCCGCTGGAATATACAAGGCTGATGGTGTTATTAAATCTGCAGATACTCGCATAAAACTCCCCATTCAAAATGCGGAAATGTACATTAAACTTAAAACAAGCGAAACTTCATTAGAGTTGTTTGCAATATCTCATAATAATCAATGGAAAATTTTATGTTGCAATAAAAATAACTACAATCAATACCTAATTTTAGAGCGTTACAGCTTTAAAACATATCATGATTTAAGAAAAGTATTATATCCTTTTGAATTAAAATAGGTGGATTGCAATATAAAATCAGAAAGCCAACTATTTAAACAAAGATTAGATGAACTTTCAGAAAAAGCCGCTCAAAATCAAGCGTGGTAACTAGCATTTAATTATCTACAGTCTATTTGTGAAAAACTAATTAGTTTTCAGTACACATCAGTCAAAGAATTTCGCATATTGCTAAGGATAATTAGAAATGCATAAACCTTTTCATACACTTTTATTTGTTGCACTTACATTTTTGTTGTTAGGCGTTATTAGTTTGATAGTTCCCGAAAATGGAATTTATATAACAGATAATTTTAAAATTCAATACCCCACATTTGCTTCTTTGTTTTTTGAGAAGAAAGTTGAAAAGACGGATATTTCTAGCATCATCGCTTTATCTGACGCCCAAGATGATGCTTTGGAAGCTAGCACAGACACTACAACTGCAGTCGAAAAAGATAGTTTATCACCAGCCGTTGCTAAATTAGTAAAAGTGGATACTAATTTAAAACTCATTACAAGTATTCAATACAAAAATGAATCGAAAACAGCGATGACTAATTTTTTTAATTCACTCGCTAATATTTCTAATGAAGATAAAAGCATTCGTATTTTACATTATGGCGATTCGCAAATTGAAGGAGACAGAATTAGCGATTACTTGAGATTAAAGTTACAAGGCGAATTTGGAGGGGAGGGACCAGGATTAATTTCGTTTATGCCCGTTGCGCCAAGTGTAGTTAATAAATTATCTTGGAGTTCAACTTGGGATCGTTATCCTGTTTTTGCAGGAAGAGACAAGCGTGTAAAACATAATAATTTTGGCGCACTAGCGCATATTACACGTTTTAGTCCGTATGGTACTATTTCTGACACTGCACAAGCAAAATCGGCTTGGGTAAAAATTGTTACCAGTAAAAATGGTGGACCAAAAGCAGCTGCCTATAAAAAAGTAAAATTATTTTATGGTGGTGCTCAATCAAAAACACAAGTTGAGTTTTATGAAAACGGAACTTTAAATACAACCGATTCGCTAGCAGCCGGAGGAAATTTTAATATCAAAGAATTTAATTTAAATCAAGGGGCGTTATTGCAAGAGTTTAAATTTAAAGGCAAAGATAGTCCCGATTTTTATGGTGTATCGTTAGAAGGCGGAAGAGGAGTGATGGTTGATAATTTTGGCTTACGAGGAAGTTCTGGAACATTTTTCAACCAAATTAATTTCGGACAATTGAAAAGTTTTTATGATTACTTAAATACCAAATTAATTATTCTTCAGTTTGGTGGAAACTCATTGCCTTATATTAAAACGAAAGAACAAGCCGATGCTTTTGGAACATACTTAAGAGCGCAAATAAACATCATTAAAAAAATAGCGCCACAAGCTTCTATCTTAGTTATTGGTCCTGCCGATATGAGTGTAAAAGTTGGAACAGAGTATGAAACGCATCCGCAATTGGAAGACTTGCGTGACGCCATTAAAAAAGCAGCCTTTGATACGGACTGTGCTTTTTTTGATATGTACAGCTGTATGGGCGGAAGAAACAGCATGTTAACTTGGGTTGAACAAGGTATTGGTGCTAAAGATTATATACATTTTAGTTCAGGTGGAGCACGCAAAATAGCGGTGCTGTTGTATTCGTCGTTGATGAGTGATTATAATGGATTTGTGAGAAGTAAATAAAAGATTTAGGAGAAAATATTAATGACAAAAAATAGAACTATATATACAAAAAGAATCAATTTAATTTTCACTTGTGTTTTGTCATGTGTCTTTTATCTTGTATCCAGTCATTCGAATGCGCAACAATACCCTTTCATTAATTACGATCAAAGTAAATTACGTTTCGGAAAAGATAGTTCTCAGTTTATGGATTTTTATAAAAAAATTGATGAACTCCGAGACGGGAAAAGAAAAAAAGTAACTGTCGTACATTTTGGTGGCTCACATATTCAAGCAGGTTTTTGGACAGAAGTATTAATGGATGGGTTTCAAGGAATTGGAAATTTTAAAGGTGGCGGTACATTTATTTTTCCTTTTAAAATAGTAAAAACAAATAGCCCCCATTTTTTTAAGTCGTTTACAACTGGCAAGTGGATCAGAAAGCGTAACGCCTTATCAAAAGAAATGTGCGACAATTTAGGAATGGCTGGTATGGCTGGTATTACTAACGATAGCGCTAATACATTTGGATTTAGTTTATTAAAAAACAATCATCACCAAAGTTTCAATTCGTTAAGAGTGTATCATAATTTTAATCCAAGTTTCGAATTTTCTATTGCCAATCAAACAGGAGTGCACTTTGTAAGAAATGATTTCAGAAAAAATGGGTACTCCGAATTTTTCTTTGAGTCTTATATCGACTCAGTGAATTTTAATTTAGTGAGAAAAGATACTATTATTCCTGATTTCATGCTTAGAGGCTTTAGTATCGAAAACGACAATCCTGGATTTTATTATGCATCAATTGGCGTTAATGGAGCAAGTACATCTTCTTATTTAAGATGTCAGGAATTTGTTAATGAGTTAAGCACTATACCACCTGATTTAGTAATTTTTTCATTAGGCGTTAATGATACTCATGATGTTAATTTTTCGAAACAAAAGTTTATTCAAAACTATGATAGTTTAATTACACTTATTAAAATTGCATCGCCAAATTGTACGTTTTTATTTACGACAGTTACGGATAATTACATGAATCGCAAAACATCTAACAAACGCCCTATTAAGGCGCAAGAGGCCATGTATGAGTTAATGGAAAAGCATAACACGGCAGTGTATGATTTATATGCTGTGATGGGAGGATATAAATCAATTTATAAATGGTATAAGGCTGGATTAGCTGCAAAAGATAAAGTACATTTTAACGGGAGAGGTTATAATATTTTAGCCTCCATGATGTTTGATGCGATTAATAGAAGCTACAAGTTTAACAGCAAGATTAAGTAAAATTGAATGACATTATTGAATATCTAAAATCTTGTTTCCTTTATGTAAAAGGACAGCCAGTTATTTTTACCCAATTATATTTTTGGGGATTTTTTGCTGTGGTTTTGGGTATATACTCCTTGATTTATAAAAAGAATACAGTTCGTACTTTTTACTTATTATTAGTTAGTTTTTTCTTTTATTATAAAACGAGTGGTGTTTTTTTAATCTTGCTCATCTTCACCATTATTAGTGATTATAATTGGGGAAGGCTTATTTATCATAGTAAATCAGAAAGCAAGAAAAAAGTTTATCTAATCATTAGCTTACTGCTTAATTTAACTTTATTATGTTATTTTAAGTATGCTTACTTTTTTACAGAGAGTGTGAATCAATTAGCAGGAACGGATATTTCTTTCTTTAATCATTTCACGCAATTTAGTAATACCTTTTTAGGAACCAGCGACCCGGTAGATAAATTGATTTTACCAGTAGGTATTTCTTTCTTCACGTTTCAGTCTATTTCCTATAACATTGATATGTATAGGTCTAAAGTAACACCAGTAAAATCTATTTTTGATTATGGTTTCTTTGTTTGCTTCTTTCCGCATTTAGTGGCAGGGCCAATTGTAAAAGCTAATGAATTTTTATATCAAATTTATCAGGATTATAGCTTAACTCGAAAAGAATTTGGTTATGCTATATTTTGGATATTGAATGGTTTAGGAAAAAAAATACTAGCAGATTATATTGCCGTCAATTACATCGATCGTATTTTTGATAATCCGAATTACTATTCAGGGGTAGAAACTGTGTTTGGTATTTTTGGTTACTCTTTGCAAATTTATGCTGATTTTAGTGGCTACACCGACATTGCTATTGGCGTGGCGTTATTGTTGGGGTATCGTTTAAAAACAAATTTTAAATCACCTTATAAAGCGCAAGATGTGAGTGAGTTTTGGAAACGTTGGCATATTTCCTTGTCCACTTGGTTGAAGGATTATTTATACATCCCATTAGGTGGAAATAAAAAAGGAACGATTGGGTCTTACATCTGCATTGCCTTTTTATCCATTGTATTAGTTATGCTCACAGGTAAAATTTGGTTGCTTTTAGTTTTATTATTGATGGCAATTGTGTTAGTGATATTAGCTTACTTCTTCCCTAAAGTAAAACAGAGTGTGAATACTAATATTAATTTATTAGTAACCATGTTACTAGGTGGTTTTTGGCATGGCAGTTCGTGGTTGTTTATTATTTGGGGTGGATTGAATGGAGTAGGTTTAGTGGTACATAAACTATGGCAAAAAATTTCTCCGTTTAAAGATTCTAATTCATTTTTCGTAAAAGGCATGATGGTGTTTATCACTTTAGCATTTATTAGCTTTACGCGTATCTTTTTTAGAAGCGACAGTTTAGATACCGTTAGTTTAATTTTTGATAGAATTACTAATCATTTTGGCGCCGCTTTGACTTTTAATATTATTCAAGGCTATGCTTTAGTGTTTTCAGTAATTTTAATTGGTTACTTAATTCATTGGATACCAGAAAACTTTAAAGAAAGGTATCGTTTGAAATTTGCTGAATTGCCCTTGCCAATTATGAGTTTAGTAGCTGTGGTATTTGTGTTTTTTATATACCAAATGGTAAGTGGCGAAATGCAACCTTTTATTTATTTTCAGTTTTAATTTAACCGCAGAGGACACTAAGTTTTTTCGCAGAGAACGCAAGTTTACATTTCTTTTGCTTTACTGCATACATTGGTAATAGTGCGGCTGATTTTGACAATTCGGTGTGAACTGCTATTCTTGGAAGCGTATGCGGGGCAAATAGTGGTTGGCGAATTGTCTTGAATTTTTGTTTCTTTTTGTTCAAGCAAAAAGAAAAATAGAAACTAAATCACTTTATAATTCTTATACTCCCCAACTTTCCAGCCAGTAGTTTTTTCAATAAAGAGTAGGAATTTATCTTTTGCACTTAGTTTGATTTGTGACTTGTCAAATTTAAATTTCCAATCCGCTGCTTTTAATCGAGTTTGAAATACTTGCGGATGTGTACCTTTAAATTCTTCTAAGCTATCTATTTGTGAGTAATCAAACTCTTCTACTTGAGCAATATTTTTTTTCATCCATTCATCATCATGCCACATTTTATGAAAATGTTCTTGCTTGGCTTGTTGAGCCTTTGGTGGTTTCACCCATCCGTAATGATAAATCTCCGCACTAATTGGTTTCACGTTTAGTTTAGAGTTGTCTGTTTTTCTAAAGCCTTGCGCATCTTTATAAGAACGAATAGATTTATCATTTTTAATGATGCGAATTTCTTTACGGTACCAACGGCGCGAATTACCAACGTAATTATAAGTGCCATAAAAATGAACGTAGTTAAACAATAAGCCTTCTACGTGTTTATCATCTTTATATTTCTGCATCGCTTCTTTAATAGAAGCTAAATGTTTTTCGTGAACACACTCATCACTCTGAATGTAAAAACACCAGTCAACATCTTTACTAATGGCATCAAATGCTTTGTTCGTTTCAATGGCTAATACTTGTCCGCCTTGGCGAAGTGAATCATCCCAAACAGTTTCAATGATTTTAATTTTAGGAGAGTTGATGCTTTTAATCAATTGTAAGGTGTCATCTTCGCTATTGCCAACCGCTACAATAAACTCATCACAAATGGGTAAAATAGAGGTAATCGCTTCTACCACAGGATAGTCGAACTTAATCGCATTTCGTATGATGGTGAAGCCTGCTACTTTCATTTACTGTAATTAAAACTCCGGATTTTGTCCTACAAAGTTTTGCGGTGTAATTTTTAATAACTCTGCTTTTACTTCGGCGCTCACATTTAATCCATTGATAAATGTATGCATCGAATCTTTTGTGATATGTGTATTCGTGCGAGTTAAATCTTTCAACGCTTCGTATGGTTTTGGATAACCTTCTCTGCGTAAAATAGTTTGAACTGCCTCAGCCACAACTGCCCAGTTGTTTTCTAAATCTCTGTTAAAGATTTCTTCATTTAATATTAATTTATCTAAGCCTTTTAAAATGCTTTTGTAAGAAATTAAAATATGAGCCACAGGAACGCCTAAGTTTCTTAATACAGTGCTATCCGTTAAATCTCTTTGTAAACGCGATAATGGAAGCTTAGCAGATAAGTGTTCTAAAATAGCATTTGCAATCCCTAAATTGCCTTCTGCATTCTCAAAATCAATTGGGTTTACTTTATGAGGCATGGCCGATGAACCGATCTCTCCTGCTTTTAATTTTTGCTTAAAATAATCCATGCTCACGTAGGTCCATATATCGCGGCATAAATCCAATAAGATAGTATTGATGCGTTTTAAAGCATCGCAATAAGCAGCAATATTATCATAGTGCTCAATTTGTGTGGTAAACTGGCTTCTGCTTAATCCCAATGTATTATTTACAAATTCGTTTCCAAATTTAATCCAATCATTTTTAGGATAAGCTACATAATGTGCATTGAAGTTACCTGTTGCACCGCCAAACTTAGCAGAAAAAGGAATAGCGTTTAATTGATTGATTTGAATTTGTAAACGCTCTACAAACACATAAATTTCTTTTCCTAAACGAGTAGGGGAAGCAGGCTGACCATGAGTACGAGCTAGCAACGAAATGTTTTTCCAGTCTTTAGCTAAGCTTGTTAATTTACCAGTAACTTGTTTTAAGTTAGGTAATACCACATCGTTGTTAGCTTGCTTTAACGATAACGGAATAGAGGTGTTATTAATGTCTTGAGACGTTAATCCAAAGTGTACAAATTCTAGATAGTTTTCTAAACCTTGTGCTTTTAATTTTTCTTTAATGAAATACTCAACCGCTTTTACATCGTGGTTTGTTGTTTTTTCTGTTTCTTTAATCACCTCTGCATCAGAAAACGAAAAGTTTTGATATACTGCTTTTAAGCTAGTAATTTGACTCTCGTTTAACTTTGGTAATTGAGGTAAACCTTGTTGAGATAACAAGATGAAATAATCAATTTCCACTTGCACACGGTATCTAATTAATCCGAACTCAGAAAAGTAAGCCGCTAATTCATTAGTTACTCGGCGGTAACGACCGTCAACAGGAGATATAGCAGTTAAAGTATTTAATTCCATAATTTTAAAAAATAAAGGGCAAATATAGGGAATTTTGAGGAAAGACCTATCAGGTTTTTAAAACCTGATAGGTCTTAAAAGTTATTCTGTAACCACAATCTTTTTAAACTCCACTTTTTGGTTTCCAATTAATTTTACAATGTACATGCCTTCTGCATAGTTAGTTAAATCAACCTTTTGTAGGATGCCATTAATTTTACTTTCTACAACTAATTTTCCGTTTATGGTATAAATCTCGTATTTATTAAATGTTGGTTCTGTTTGCGAAATAGTGATACTGTTTTTTGCTGGGTTAGGGAATATTCTCCAAGTGTAATCAGCAGACACAGATTCTTGAATGCTTGTTGGCATGCCATCGTATTTAATTTGTGCATGTTGTGCGCCGGTAATTAAATTTGCTAAACTATCTCCACCTACTAAGGCAAAAGCAATTTTCACTGATTGTCCTGGGATTAATTGCACTGGACCAGAACTCATTACATTCATCACATCTACACCATTACCAGCCACACCAGCTGCTAAACGCTGAGTAGATAAACTCAAATATTTGTCTTTTGTATCCGAGCCATTTGCAAAATCTAGTCCGCCATTACCTCCTGTAACATGGTCCACTGCATAAAAGTTTGGAGGCGCCGTATTGGTTAATAATTTGATACCAGCGTATTTTCCACCTGCAGCTGTGTAGTAACTGTAGCCCATTTTTGTGCCAGCATCATACGCACTTCTGTTTTGAGCGTAGGTGCCACCGTCAATATCCCAATCGGCAAAAATACCAGCATACATATTTTTGATAGTATCTGTGGCGTGTGTATTTGTAATGACGTATTCCCAAATAACAAATTGTGTATTTGGCACAGCAGCCCAAGCGTATGTGTTTTGGTCAATATCAATGTTTAGTGGATTAAAGGATAGGTTATCTTTTAATTTTGCTTTCGTGTCAAAGTCAGAAAACATCGAAGGAATTTGTAGTGCAATACGATTCGTAATTCCAAAGTCGTTATCAGAAGGGTTACCGTTTAAACCTCTCACGCAATCAGATACTTTTGTCGTGTCGCTACCAATCATCAAACCTGCTTCATATAGCAACTCTGTGTTATTGTATTTAAAACCTAAACCTTGTCCTTGAGTATCTTGGTTGTAACCAATTTTCCCTTTACTAGTAGCGGTTGTACTCACATCGTTAATATCAATATTAATATAGTCTACATTAATATATACGGTAAAAAATTGTTTAGCTTGATAAGCACCATCGCTCATTGCTACTTCAAAACTAATAGCTTGATTAATTGGAATAGCACCAGTTAATTTAAAAGTAAATGGATCTAAAGAATTTGTGGCGCTTGCTAATGTATTAATGGCGCCTAAAGACGTTGTATTATCTATTGTTACAGCATAAGCCGATAAAGGCGTAACTGTAACGTTTAAAGCAGAGGTTGGATCTAAGTAATTAATAAAAGTACCTGCAATAAATAAAGTGTCGCCATTAATAAATGACATATCATTATGATCGCTTACAGTTTTGCTAATCATCACCACACTTGGTGAAGCAGGATCCGTTAAGGCACGAAATAAATTAATTCTTCCTGTTCCTAGTTTGTTAATGTAAGTAGGATTTGCTGCATAAATATTATCAGCAGTTACTTTTAAACGCTCACCAACTTGCAAGCCGTTATAACTTGGAAAATGATTTTTAACGATTCCAGCAGCTCCAGCAACTACAGGTGATGACATCGAAGTACCTGAAGTAGTGATGTAAAAACTTCCTGGCCAAGTAGAGTTGACATTGTCGCCAGGTGCGCAAACGTCTACCATGTAGCCATAATTAGAGTTAGAAAACTTGACGTCGTTTTGTGACGTATTAGCAACAGACAATACATAATTATAGGCAGCTGGATAAAAATCTCCGTCAA
Organism: Bacteroidota bacterium; assembly: GCA_016711805.1. Taxonomy (GTDB): domain Bacteria; phylum Bacteroidota; class Bacteroidia; order B-17B0; family Aurantibacillaceae; genus UBA4416. The sequence goes on along the minus strand of JADJSH010000038.1, from coordinate 137,019 downwards.
CTCCATTATTTCCTGCCGCACAAACCACTAAGCAGTTTTTATTGATAGTAGCGTAATCAATAATATCTTGTCCAAACTGGCTAGAGCCACCACCGCCCCAAGAGCAATTGATAATTTGACAATCATGATCGGCTGCATATTTAATACCTTCGTAAGCTTGCGTTAAAGCACCAGTTGCATCTGCAATTTTTACAGGTAAAAATTTGCAATTAAAGCCTGTGCCCGCCCCACCTAAATTATTATCAGCACTTGCCGAAGATAAACCACTCACATGCACGCCATGTGCATTGGCATTCCACGAAGCATCTGCATCATTTTCTCCTAAATCCCAACCCATGTAGTTATCTGTGAAACCATCACCATCATTATCTAAGCCATCATTTACATCGGCATAATTACGCTTGACGTTATTAAATAAATCAGGATGTGTAAAATCATTTCCTGTATCTGTAATTCCAATAACGATTGATGAGTCACCTTTGTTTACATCCCAGGCATTGAAAGCATTGATGTTTAATAAATGGTATTGATTAGTTGGATTGGCTAATGGGTCGTTTGGAGAATAATTTATTTTAGGAACAAAATGTGGTTCGGCATACACTAAAATGTTTGATAGTAATAATTTGCTAATGGCTTTTTCTAATGAAAGACTTGATGTATAATTTAATTCGTACACTAGCGATAAATCCGAATAACGTTGTCCTGCCGAATTGAAAGGAGTTTCAGGGGATTTATCTAAAGGGAATTTTTTATGAAGATTAGTTGCGCTAATAGCTGTTGCTAAAGAATTAAATAAAGGATGATCAATTTTTGTGTCTGAACATACACTAGCAAAAGCGGGTTTTACTTTAATGATAATTGTTTTTGCTAGGTATTCATCCGCAGCTAATGTTGCTGGCAATTGATAGAATTTTTGCGCTGTAAGTTGAATACTAACTAGTATTACCAAAATTGTTTTTAAAAAATGTTTCATCTTTTTTAGTTTTAATATTAATCTAACAAATAATTGTGGTGTTTGTTGTATTTCTCTAACGTGCGAATACCAGAGGAACTAATGTGTTCAAATTCTTTGTCACAAAATATATTGATGATTTTAATATCTGGCTTTAGTTCTTGTATATAGCGGTATTGATTTTGTTCGTAGTTAAAATCAGTTGAGTTTCTTAAACCTCTTACAACAGTGACGTCATAATCAAACGATTCGATATGATCGGTTAATAGGTCGTGGTATTCTGTTTGTTGACGATTAGCAATGGTTTTTGGAACAGGCCAGGTACGAACGGTTTTATCTGGATTTTTACCAAAAGCAATAATCACTTTATCAAATAATTTTTCTGCTTTTTGTAAGACGTTGTAATGTCCTTTATGAAAAGGGTTGAAGCTGCCTGCAAATACACCAATACTTGGTTCAACAGAATTCACATAATCGATTAAGTGATTTAAATTGCCATTGGTATTAAAGTGTTTTAAAACTTCAATGCGTTTTACTTTGTATGTTTTATAATCTACAAATTGGAACTCTTTAAAAATTTGTTTTTCGTATTTGATTAATTTATCAAAGGATGAATTTAAAATAGCTAAATCTGCTTTAATAAATTCTTCTGAAAATTTGACGGAAGGCTTATGATGTTTCGTGTCTAATATTAATTGTTTAATATGTTCTTTTTGCTCGCCAGTTAAAGAAGATGAATGACCTGACTTCAAGAAAAACTCAACCGAATCTTCTTCGTTAGTGTTCGATTGCGGATTGTAAATAATATCATGGAAGATGGCTGCCAAAAACAATTCATCATGTTTTAATAAATCAGCATTATGTAATTGCTTTAATACATCTTCTATATGTTCTAACGTATGATAAAATCGGTGTGGTTCATCATACGCTTTCATCAACTCAGAATTAAACTGCAGTTGATTTAAACGATTTGATATTTCAGTTATAGTCATTCTATTTTTTCTTTAAATAAAACAAAGTACTGCAATTTGTTTTTTGTAAAATTTTATTCGCTTGTTCTTTAATACCTTCAGCTGTTACCTTTTGGTAATTTTCTATTTCTAAGTTTATCAAATTAACATCACCTAATAATTCCGAAATAGCCAAGTTGGTGGCTTTATTTAATACATCTGCTTCGCTATAGGTTACAGTTGATTCTATTTTGTTTTTACATTTTTGTAATTCATCAGCAGCTACTAATTCGTTTTGCATTTTTGCAATTTCAGCATCAATACCAGCTTCGGCTTGCTCAATCGTAACGCCGTCATTAATTTTTCCTGAAATCACAAACAAACCTTTATCAAAATCGCCCATCACATAAGCATTAATATCGCTAAACAATTGTTTGTCTTTAATTAAGTTCTTGTACAAACGTGATGAATTACCTCTCGATAAAATGTCAGATAATAAATCTACCGTATGATATTCTTCGTCGTTACGAGCACACATGCGGTATGCTCTGTAAATACTACTAATTGGCACATCGCGTTCAACGGTTAAGCTTCTGTATTCAGTTTGTGGCGGTTCTGCTGGTAAATTACGTTTTGGTTTCATGCCAGCATCGATGGGTTCAAACCATTTCTCAGCTAAAGCTTTTACTTGCTCCACTTCCACATCACCCGCTACAACTAATACCGCATTGCTAGGGTTGTAATGTTCTTTGAAAAATGCTTTTACATCTTCCATCGTCGCATCTTCAATATGCTTAATTTCTTTACCAATGGTTGCCCATTTATAAGGATGCACGTTATAAATCAAGGGGCGTAATAACAACCATACATCACCGTAAGGCTGGTTTAAATAACGTTGTTTAAATTCTTCAATTACGACACTGCGCTGTACTTCTAAACTTTTTTTATCAAATGCTAAGCTCAACATACGGTCGCTTTCTAACCAAAAAGCTGTTTCTAAATTTTCGGAAGGAACCGTGCAGTAGTAATTGGTGATATCGTTTGTGGTAAAGGCATTATTTTCTCCACCCACTAGTTGTAATGGTTCGTCGTAATTAGGGATATTAATACTTCCGCCAAACATTAAATGTTCAAATAAATGGGCAAATCCTGTTTTATTTTCGTCCTCATCGCGCGCACCAACATCATAAATAATATTTAAGCAAGCCATAGGCGTACTTTTATCTTGATGAACAATGACGGTGAGGTTATTTTTAAGTTTAAATTTTTCGAACTGAATCATAAAGGTTTTAGAACTAAATTGAACTTAAAGATAGTAAAAAGACACGATTAATAAACCAAAAACCCTATTTTTAAATTCTGAAAATGGAACTCTGGGAAAAGATAAAAAAGTATGAAAGTTTGCACATTGTTTTTTGGTTAATAAAAGACAGTTGTTGGATGCTTGAGTTTAAATGGTTGGGAATACTGATGGTCATTCCAACATTGTCTATCGCAGGAATAATTGTTTATATTACCCGCAAAACCGTAGATGTTTTCTTGAATTTAGCTATATTATTTTGGATTTCAGCCAATAGTTTTTGGATGTTTATAGAGTTTTTTGCATCGGGAGAATTGAAATATTGGGCTTCCATTCCTTTTTCGCTGGGCTTTATTTTTGTGGGAATTTACTACTACAAAACCCTTATTTCAAAGACTTCTGCTGATAAATAGTAATTGTAGATTTTTCTAGGACAAAACTCGTCTAATTTCTTGTTCTAAAGCCATAAAAACTATTATATTAGTCACTTCAATTTTAAAATCATTTTCCTATGGAAACTACACCATATCAATCAACACATAAAATTCGTATTGTAACAGCGGCCGCTTTATTTGATGGACACGATGCTGCAATTAATATCATGCGTCGTATCATTCAATCAAGCGGAGCAGAGGTTATTCACTTAGGTCACGACAGAAGCGCGCAAGAGGTTGTAAACTGTGCTATTCAAGAAGATGCAAACGCCATTGCGGTAACTAGTTACCAAGGCGGACACGTAGAGTATTTTAAATACATGTACGATTTGTTGAAAGAGAAAGGCTGCGAGCACATCAAGTTATTTGGTGGTGGCGGTGGAGTAATTCTTCCTGAAGAAATTGAGGAATTACACAACTACGGTATTGCTCGTATTTATGCGCCAGATGATGGTCGTGCAATGGGATTGCAAGGAATGATCAATGATTTATTACGTCAGTGCGATTATGCTACTGGTACTAATATTAAAAATGATGTGGCTAAAATAGCGGAGAGAGATTATAAATCAATTGCTCGTATTATTTCTGCAGCCGAAAATTTCAATGAAGAAAATATTGGCTTATTAAATGAGTTAAAAGCAAAAGCAGAAAAATCAGCAACGCCTGTGTTAGGTATTACAGGTACTGGAGGGGCGGGTAAATCAAGTTTAGTAGATGAATTAGTACGTCGTTTTTTAATTGATTTTAAAGACAAACAAATTGCAATTATTTCGGTTGATCCTTCAAAACGTAAAACAGGCGGTGCTTTATTAGGCGATCGTATTCGTATGAATGCGATTAAAAACGATCGCGTGTATATGCGTTCATTAGCGACTCGTCAAAGTAATTTAGCATTGAGTAAATATGTGCAAGATGCGGTTAACATTTGCAAGGCTGCTAACTTCGATTTAATCATTTTAGAAACTTCTGGTATTGGTCAATCGGATACTGAAATTATTGAACACTCTAACATGAGCTTGTATGTAATGACTCCTGAATACGGAGCAGCAACTCAGTTAGAGAAAATTGATATGTTAGATTTCGCTGACATTATTGCTTTAAACAAATTTGATAAACGTGGCGCATTGGATGCTATACGTGATGTAAAAAAACAATACAAACGCAATCATAACTTATGGGAAATTGCAGATGAAGATATTCCTGTGTTTGGCACCATCGCTTCTCAGTTCAATGATCCAGGTATGAATCGTTTATACAAAGCGGTGATGAATACAATGGTTGAGAAAACTAGCAATACAGCTTTAGCTTCTCAGTTTCATATTACCGAAGAGATGAGTGAAAAAATTTACATCATTCCTCCTTCCAAAACTCGTTACTTATCAGAGATTTCTGAAAACAACCGCAACTACGATAAGAGAGCCAATGCACAAGCAGAAGTTGCTCAAAAATTATATGGTATTCAAAAAACCATCGAAACGATTACAGAATCTAAAATGGATGACAAAGATCGTTTGATTAAAGGTTTGCAAGAAGCGTTCGAAAAAACAAAATTAGATTTAGATCCTCGTCATTTATTAGTGATTGAAGGATGGGAAGCAAAGAAGAAATTATACAGTAGCGAATTCTATGAATTTAAAGTGCGTGATAAAGTGTTGAAAATTGAAACGCATTACGAGTCATTATCACATTCAAAAATTCCAAAAATTGCTTCGCCAAAATATACATCTTGGGGAGATATTTTAAAATGGACCTTGCAAGAAAATTTCCCTGGAGATTTCCCATACACAGCGGGTATTTATCCATTTAAGCGTGAGGGCGAAGATCCAACTCGTATGTTTGCTGGCGAAGGTGGACCAGAAAGAACGAATAAGCGTTTCCATTACGTAAGTAAAGGTTTGCCAGCTGCGCGTTTAAGTACAGCTTTTGATAGTGTTACTTTATATGGTAACGATCCTGATTATCGTCCAGATATTTACGGAAAAATTGGTAACTCAGGTGTAAGTATTTGCTGTTTAGATGACGCTAAGAAATTATACTCTGGATTCAATTTAGCTGATCCTAAAACATCGGTGTCGATGACCATTAACGGTCCAGCACCAACGATGGCAGCATTTTTTATGAATGCCGCTATTGACCAACAATGCGAAATTTATATCAAAGAAAATAAATTAGAAAAAGAAGTAGAAGCGAAAATCGCAGCTATTTATAAAGCAAAAGGAACGGTTCGCCCAACTTACCAAGGCGACTTACCAGAAGGTAATAATGGTCTAGGCTTAATGCTGTTAGGTGTTACAGGAGATCAAGTATTACCTAAAGATGTTTACGAAAAAATTAAAGCGACTACTTTATCACAAGTGCGTGGTACGGTTCAAGCGGATATTTTAAAAGAAGATCAAGCACAAAACACTTGTATTTTTAGTACAGAATTTAGCTTACGTGTGATGGGTGATGTGCAACAATACTTCATCGATCAAAAAGTACGTAACTTTTATTCAGTTTCTATTTCTGGTTATCACATTGCAGAGGCAGGCGCAAATCCTATTTCTCAATTAGCATTTACACTAGCTAACGGGTTCACGTTTGTAGAATATTATTTATCGCGCGGAATGAACATTGATGATTTCGCTCCAAATTTATCATTCTTCTTTAGTAACGGTATCGATCCTGAGTACAGTGTGATTGGCCGTGTAAGTCGTCGTATTTGGGCAAAAGCCATGAAATTACGTTACAATGGAAACGAAAGAAGTCAAATGTTGAAATATCATATTCAAACGTCTGGCCGTTCGCTACATGCACAAGAAATTGATTTTAATGATATTCGTACAACTCTTCAAGCGTTATATGCGATTTACGATAACTGTAATTCATTACATACTAATGCATACGATGAAGCAATTACTACGCCAACAGAAGAGTCAGTTCGTAGAGCTATGGCAATTCAGTTAATCATTAACCGTGAATTAGGTTTAGCGAAAAACGAAAATCCATTACAAGGTTCTTTCATTATAGAAGAGTTAACGGATTTAGTAGAAGAAGCGGTGTTAACGGAGTTCGATCGTATCTCTGAACGTGGTGGCGTGTTAGGTGCTATGGAAACCATGTACCAACGCGGACAAATACAAGAAGAAAGTTTATACTACGAAACATTAAAACATACAGGTGAATACCCTATTATTGGGGTAAATACGTTCTTATCAAGCAAAGGAAGTCCAACAGTATTACCTCGTGAAGTCATTCGTTCAACAACGGAAGAAAAAGAATACCAAATTGCGATGTTAGCAGAGTTACACAAAACACATGCTGATAAACATGATGAAATGGTAAAACGTTTACAAACTGCAGCCATCCACAACAAAAATATTTTTGCTGAATTAATGGATGCCGCTAAGTTTATGAGCTTAGGCGAAGTTACTAAATGCTTATTTGAGGTAGGCGGTCAGTACAGAAGGAATATGTAATGAGATCGTTTTGTATTATTCTATTTATTCGTTTTCTTTTTCCTGTTAGCGCTCAAGAAGCAACTCTTCATGAATTTTTTTCAAAGCAATACGACTATTATAATTATCCTATAGAAATTGTTTCGCAAACAGACAGCACGGTTACTATATTAAGTGAAGTTGAAATGAAATTTGGGAAAGATTTGATGCTCACAAAATATAGCATTAGGGATACACAAGCAGTTTTCGAGAGAAGAATACATGTTGATAGTCTTTTTAATGGCTGGTTTAATCATAAGGAAATTAATTTTCAATTTTATGAAAACAATGGAACCTTGGCTTTTTTAGTTGAAAAGAAAACAAAGAATAAGATTGTTATTTATGGCAAGTTGATCAACGAAGATGGTAAGATGACGAATTTAGCTGCCTTGGATAGTGTTGTGAAGCTCGATAAAAATTTAGATTCGTTTAGTTACGATTTGATTCCAACGTCCAATAAAAAAAATGTAATTCTTGTTTGTCATCGCAATTATTTAAGTGGATTTAGAAGAGATAAGTGTATCATGTTTAGTATACCGAAATTAGAAAAAAGCTTGGAAATAGATTTACCTAAAAATTCAATTGGAATTAGCGAGAATTATAATTTTGATACGGATTTTCAAAATAATTTATTTTATGCTGTACATAATAAATATACTGAAATTGGGGACAGTATGATAGTGTTTAAAGTTGAAATAAAAACAAAGAATTTCAGTCAATTTAAAATGGTTAAGCAAACCCGTTTAATGAATTTTAAACCGCTTTTTTCCAATCAAATACTTGTGTATGGGATTATTAACCTGACGTTTAAAGACAATGATTCGATTAAGAAATCTTTATATTTTCAAAAACTAAATTTGAATACTGGACAAATTATCATGGATACACTAGTTGTGCTATCTTCCGATATTCAAGCTAATTTGTCATATACGTATAAGTCGCTTGATAATAATCCTTTAACCAAGCTTTTTACTTTAATTTCTGATGATATAATTGATGGGCAGTTAGTTACCATATACGAGCACAACCACAATTCTACAGCATTAAATGATTTAAATAGACGGATAACTAGAATTGACCCACAAAATAAAAATGCCACCATAACCGAAAAATTAGAGTATTTAGTTTCTTCATTTAACTTAACTACCAATAAACTCAGCTATGTAACATTAGTGCCTAAAAAAATCATATACCACACAGTCCGTTATAGGTTAGAAGAAATAAATCCTTTTTATTGTATTTATAACAACAACAGAGTGAACTTATCATTTTATGAAAACAGAGCTAATATTACTATTAAACCTAATAAGCGACATAATTTTAACGCATTTAATCAGGTAAGTACTTTAACGGACGTTAATACCGTGAACTATGCAAATGACGACAAAACATTAATTTCATTTAATCTGCGAGGTTATTGGAGGCCATTAAATTCAGCTCGTACTCAAAAGTGTAATAAAATTTACTACTTTAATTACATGAAACATTATTTAGGCATCGCATATTATAATTTGCCAAACTAACTTTTGTTTAAGCCGTTTATCCATTATTTTTAGTTTATTTTCTTTTTTGTTTAATTTTACCAAAACATTAAAAACCTAATCTATGAAAAAAATTCTTTACGTTATTATTGGTATCAGCGCCTTGTATTTAATTTTATGTTTATTTGGTCCTTCACAAATTAAAGTGGAACGTTCAATAGATATTAAAATTTCATCTGTTGAAGATCTTCAACATAAATTGGCTGATTTAAAATTCTTTCATGATAAATGGAGTCCTTGGACTAGAAGAGACCCTAACATGAAAACAACTTACGCGGGAGTGTGTTGTGAACCCGGCAGTAGTTATAGTTGGGAAAGTAAAAAGGACAGCGTAGGAAATGGAATTATGACCTTTAATAAATTTAATGCAGATAGTGTATTAATGACTTTAAATTTTGATAATACTGGAGACACAAAAGTATATTATATCACAAAAGCTAATGATAATGGAACGATCAGTGTAAACTGGGGAATGGTATTTGATATCGGGTTCTTTGGACGTGCACCTATGTTATTTATGAACATGGATAAAATGATTGGACCCGATTATGAAACGGGTTTAGCAAATCTTAAAAAGGAAATAGAATCAATGCCAGTTGAAACTGCTACGAATTATGAGGTAAAAGAATTAAACTGGGATGCTAAAACTTTTTATGGAGTAAAAGATAAATTATCTTTTGATAAACTACCAGCTTTCTTTGGAACATCTTATGGAAAGATTGGAGAAGCATTAGGAAAAGCAAAAACTCAACCAATCGGAATGCCAAAAGCCATCTACTTCACATTTGATGAAAAAACAATGATGACGGATGTTGCGGCTGTTATGGAAGTTGCTAATGGAACAAAATTAGAAGGTGTTGAAAAATTTGAAACGCCGGCAGGTAAAGTATTATTGATTGAATATTTTGGAGCTTATGATAAGTCGGCTAACGCACATTACGCCATGGATGCTTATATGAAATCAAAAGGCTTAACACAAACTTTTGTTTTAGAGGAATATGCCAATGACCCTAAGACAGAAAAAGACACAGCTAAATGGCAAACTAATATTTTTTATATAGTGAAATAAAAAGTAACAATGATGATTTTAAAAGCCCTCCCTCAAGTGAGGGCTTTTTTATTATATTTATAATATGTTTAGTGGAAAAGTATTTATTTTATTTCTCGTTTTTTTGAGTTTGTGTATTAAATCTCAAACGTTAGACTCTGTCATTAATTTGTACAGAAATGCAAAGCACGACACGGATAAAATAAAATACGCAGCTAAATTGAGTTGGGAGTACCGACAACTTGGAAGTTATAAAGAGGCATTAGATTATGCTCAGCAAGCGTTAGGAAAATCTCAGCAAATTAATTACGTTTCGGGCATTGCTAATGGTAGTAATGCTCTTGCAGCAGTATACGACGACCAAGGCAATTACCCCAAAGCTTTGAATTATTATTTAAATACTTTAAAAATTCACGAGCAGTTAAATGATAGTTTGGGAATTTGTAGAGACTATAATAACATTGGCCTTTTGTATTGCCATCTTTCAAATTATAAAACAGCCCTCGAATATTATAGTAAAGGGATTCAGTTAGCCGAAAAACTGAAGAATAATGTTTTCTTATCAGCCTTGTATTTTAATATTGGGAGCGTATATACATATACCGAAAAATACAAAGAGTCTACGGAGTGTTATTTAAAGTCCTTAAGTATTGATACGATTCTTAAGGATGATTATGCTATATCTGACTGTTATACCAACATTGGAATTAATTATAATTTTTCTAAAGATTATGACAAAGCTTTGTTTTACTGCTTCAAAGGCTTGAGAATGAAAAAAACACTTCAAGATTTTGATGGAGCAGCTTCTGGTTATATTAATATTGCCGATGTTTTTGTAAACAAAAACGACTATAAATCAGCGAAAGCATTTTTGGATAGTTCTCTGACAATAAGTGAGGAAAATCAATCATTTGATAATTTAAGATTAACATACAAAGGCTTGGCCGACGTCCATTTTAAATTAGGAAACTTCAGGGATGCCTATTTATATCACGTAAAATTTAAGCAGATAACAGATAGTATATTTAATAATGAAAATAACGAGCAGTTAAATCAAACGAAAATAAATTTTGAACTCGAGAAAAAACGAGCGGAACAATTACAACAAAAAGCTTTGACGGACGCAGATAAAAAGCGACAAAATATTATTATACTTTCAGTTGTTTTAGTGTTATTGATTGTTAGTGTATTCTCGTTATTCCTCTTCAAAAGATTTAAAATCACTAATCAACAAAAAGAAATTATTTCACAGCAAAAAGAGCTAGTTGAAGAAAAGCAAAAAGAAATTTCGGATAGTATTAATTATGCCAAACGTATTCAAACTTCTTTTTTAGCAAATGAATTGGAGTTCAAGAAATATTTTGCAGATTATTTTATATTATTTAACCCTAAAGATATTGTGAGTGGCGATTTTTACTGGACCGCTTCAGTAGATTCTAAATTTTATGTGGCGGTTGCCGATTCAACTGGGCACGGAATACCTGGGGCTTTTATGAGCTTGCTGAATATCTCTTTACTAAATGAAGCTGTGCTTAGCAAAAATTATTCGTCAACAGTTGATATTTTAAATTTCGTGAGACGAATTTTAATTCTTGGATTAAAGCCAGACGAATCTGGTCAGGGTGGAAACGATGGAATGGATTGCGTTTTAATTTCAATTGATTTTAAAACAATGGAGATGGAATTTTCAGGTGCGAATAACCCTTTATGGATAGTTCGCCAAGGAGCAATCATAGAACTAAAGCCTGATAAGATGCCAGTTGGAAGATCACCTAAGGAGTTTGTATCATTCACTAGTCAGAAATTTCAAGTGCAAAAAGGTGATTTGATTTATAGTTTTACGGATGGTTACGCCGACCAATTTGGAGGACCAAAAGGAAAGAAGTTCAAATACAAGCAATTAGAAGAGATGCTTCTCAAAAATCATCAATATGTTTTATCCTTACAAAAGGAAACACTACATCAAACTTTCATAAATTGGAAAAATTCATTAGAACAAGTTGATGATGTAACAATTTTAGGCTTTAAAATCTAAAATTAGACTAAAGAGTTTTTAAAATTGGCTTTTAATCTTATCTTAGTGTGATATCATTCACGCTTTTATTAAAACGTTAGCATACATATTTCTATTATTTTTTTCTTACTCAGGCTTTTCACAAAATCTAGATTCGCTTTATCATATTTATAAATCACAAACAGATTTAAAATTAAAAACAAAATCACTTCTAGTATATGGAGATGAACTCGTTCATCATAATATTGATTCTGCATTCGTTTGCGGGAACATCGCTTTTAAAAACGCAAAAATATTAAAAGATAGTTCCATTTTAGCCGAATCGCACATGCTTTTGGGCTATAGTTTAGAGGCTAAAGGAAATTACAAAGCAGCTTTGCAAAATTTTATCATTGCAACTGATTTGTTTAAGAAAATGAAAATCAAATCTAAGTTAGCCCAATGTTACACTGCTATGGGCATTGTATATTGGTATCAAGGGTTTTCAGATAAAGCGATTGAATACTACAAAAAAAATATTTCAATTTGCTTAGAGATTAAAGATGAGAATGGCGTGGCCGCTAGCTACGGTAATATTGCAATTATTTTTGATGAGCGAAAAGATTTGGATAATGCTTTAATGTATTACAAGAAAGCTTTGGTAATATTTGAAAAAAATAGGCGACCAATGCAAATGGCTGCTTGTTTGGATAATATGTCGCTAGTTTTTAAACAACAAAAAGAGTTTAAAACGGCTTTGGATTTTAATTTAAGGAGTTATAATTTGAGGGAAAGCATTGGAGATACTATAGGGATGTTGGCAAGTATGGAGAATTTAGGTAGCATTTTTATAGCTCTTAAAAAGTATGACGACGCCATTCAAATTAGCGAACGTGTTGTAGAAATTGCCAATAGATTAGGGGCAAAAGAGGATGTGAAATATGCTTATTTAAATTTAAAGGAAGCTTATGAAGCTAAAAAAGATTATCCTGCAGCGAATGTTATATTAAATAAATTAATGGAAGTAAAAGATAGTTTAAGAAATATTGAAAACGCTAATCAAATTGCCGAGTTGGAAACTAAATTTAAAACTAAAGAGAAAGAAATAGAACTCTCTGAAGTAAAATTAATTCAGCAATTGCGAGATAAAGAAAATAGTGAGCAATTAAAACGAAAAAATTATTTCATCATTATACTTATTGTGATTGGGGTCTTAATCGTTTTGATTGGAATTTTACTATTGAAAAGATTTATTGATAAACAAAAAATAGTAGAAGCTATTAATAAAAAGAATGAAGCCATAGAAGCTCAAAAAATTGTTATTGACAAAGCCTATCAGGAACTTTCTGAAAAAAATAAAGACATTACTGATAGTATTAAATATGCGCAAAAAATTCAACAAGCAGTTTTACCTAGTCAAAAATTTATTTTGGATGAGTTAAGTAAAACTAAAACAGAACATTTTATTTTATTTAAACCAAAAGATATTGTGAGTGGCGATTTTTATTGGTTTCATAAAACTGATAAAGCTTTATTTTATGTTACTGCTGACAGCACTGGACATGGTGTTCCAGGTGGTTTTATGAGCATGTTGGGCATTAATTTATTAAATGAAATTGTCATTGAACGAGGTGTTACCAATCCGGGAGAAATTTTAAATAGATTAAGAGAGGAAATTGTGCGGTCATTAAAAACGGATGATGGGTATTCAAAAGATGGCATGGATGCGGTCGTTTGCAAAATTGATTTTGAAACAAATACTTTAGAGTATGCTGCAGCAAATAATCCAATATATATAGTTAGAAATAATGAGTTAATTGTTTTGTCTGCTCAGAAAATGCCTGTAGGTTATTCTGATAACATGCAGTCTTTTGAAACAAACGTAATTCCTTTAAATTCTGCTGATTGTATTTATTCTATTACAGACGGTTTTGCGGATCAATTTGGTGGACCAAAAGGTAAAAAATTCAAGTACAAGCAATTAAAAGAATTATTGCTGTCTATTAATGATAATGTAATGCAAGACCAATTTACTATATTAAATGAATCTTTTGAAAACTGGAAAGGGGATTTAGAACAAGTAGATGATGTTTGTGTAGTCGGTTTAAAAATTTAAAAGCTAATAGTTTGAAATTGCTTTTTTAATTAAATCCAATTTTACGCCGCAATATAGTTCGTAGGCACCAATTCCATTTGGCAAAGCAAAACACAAATCATCTCCTTCATTTTTTTTATCATGAAGAATGTATTGTAAGAGTTGAGTTTCAGTTTCTTTTGTGATTTTTATATTTTTATAAATTGACCGAATGTAATCTGTTATTTCTTTTTGTTCTTTTAGCGAAATACGTTTTAATGGTTTTGCAATTTCAGCTTCCATAATCATTCCAGCAGCAATCGCTTCGCCATGAAGAATATCTTTATTTTGCTTTATCAATGCGCTTTCTAAGGCATGCCCAATATTATGACCAAAGTTCAATGACTTTCGTAGATTCTTTTCGTGTAAGTCTTTTTTTACAATGGAGTTTTTTAATGCAATAGCTTTCGTGATAATTTTTTCAGAACTAAACTCAGATACGGATATTAATTTTTTTAATTCTTTCCAAAAATTAATATCCGCTATTAAAGCAATTTTAATCACTTCTGCGTAACCATTTTTAATTTGTCTTTCAGATAGAGTCTCTAAAAAAACTGGATTCACAAAAATAGCTTTTGGTTCAGCAGTTGTTCCAATATGATTCTTAATGCCTTCAAAGTCTACACCCGTTTTTCCTCCAACACTAGCGTCAACCATGCTTAATAAAGTTGTTGGAATATTAATACAATCTATTCCTCTTTTAAATGTGGAGGCTACAAATCCACCTAAGTCGCTTATTACTCCACCACCTAAATTAATAATCAAGCTTTTTTTATCAGCACCTGTATCGGTTAGTGCCCCCCAAACCTGTAAGCATGTTTCTAATGTTTTTTTATCTTCCCCACTTTCTAATTCTATAATTTCGGCTTCATTTAACAAAGGAGCAAGAAACAATAAAGTTGGTAAACAAAACTCAAAAGTATGTTCATCACATAAAATATAATAGTGACTGTATTTATTTTTCGTTAAAAATGTATTGAGCGCATCAAAACTTTTATCGCCAATGTAAATGTTATATGAATTTGCTTTTATTGTTGCCATAATGCTTTTATTTTGCCGCTGGCTTAGCCCAAACGGTAATTAGTGTATATATTGTTTAATTTGTTTTAATGCCTGTTTGGCTTGAGTATTATTTGGATGCTGTTTTAAAATTCTATTCAAATAAGTTTTTGCTTGTTTAAAGTCTTTTTTATATGCATATAGTCCAGCAATGTTTAACAATAACGATTCATAATCTGGATCAAGCGCTAATGCCTTAAAATAAAGTAGTTCCGCTTCTTTTACATTGCCTTGTCGCAATTTCACAAAACCTAAATTGGTTAAAGCAGATACGTGTTTTGGATTTTCCTTTAAGATTTCACTAAATTCTTTTTCAGCATTAGGAAGCAAGTTATTAGAGGCTAAGGCCGCTCCATATTTATTTTTAAAATCTAAAACATAGGGCGCTATGTTTACAGCTTGTCTGTAATAATTAATTGCACGGCTTATTTCTCCTAAATTTGAAAACGCCTCCCCAATGCGATAGCAAGTCCAAGCATCATCATTCGAGTATGATTTTTTAGTAAGTTTAGTGTTGATCAAATAATTATCAGTTAATTTATCTACATAACTTGCGATTTTATTAAACTCATTTTTATTGAAGTATAATTGAATTAATAAATCAATATTGTTCTTTAAGTCTCCATCTGTTTTATCTTTCAAATAAAATGCTGCGCTATCCAAACAATATAATTTACCTTCAAATTTTTCGTACTGATTTATGTAGGCTTTAGCTTTTGTGTATGGGCTTGGATTTTTTTCGTTAATGGCATATAAGCCAATAAACTCTTTAATGCCATCTTTGTCTTTTTTAGTCAGCGGTTTTCTGATATAATGGTCGTGAACCGTTACATGTGGAATATCTATAGAGCCAGACTTAGGCATGTGACAACTCACACAGTTGGATTTAATGCTAATTCCTTTTTTACTACAATTTAGTTTTGATTTGCCATTTGTTGTATGACATGAGTTACACGCATCATTAAATACATTTGGATTTGTTTCTCTAACACTCACATGCGGATTATGACAAGTCACACACGTCATTGCATCTTTGTATGGCTTTAACTTTTGGCTTTCCCCCTTTGAAGGGGGTGCCTGAAAGGCGGGGGATGCAGCTTTCTCCATTGACTTAATAAAACATTGACTTTGCTTCAATCTATCTGCATGTGAAGCCATGATAAATTCATCATCTGCATTTTTATATTTAGGTAAAAACACGGTCATATAATCACTCAATTTCATTCCCGGTTTAAAATCATAAAACGATTTTCCTTCTTTTAAAACTGTGTTACCTTGTAAATGGCAACGCTGACAAATATCAAACTGCGCATCAATACTTAATTTAGCAGGGTTCACAATACTGTAATCAATATATTTTGATGTGTCAACTCGACTTCCATTTTGACGTTGTGCCACATGAACACTTCCTGGGCCATGGCAGCGTTCGCAGTTAATACCTTCTGGCACAGCCGTAAATTTATTTTCACTACCTAATACAAATTCCGGATAGTTGTTGTGACAACTCATACACTCTAACCCAATTTTACGCATAAAGCGGGTGTTACGACCATCTTCAAAACCAGGAGGTAAATCCCATTTCTGTTTTTGAGTATAAAACGTCATTGGCATTTGATTTAAATAGCCATTTACAGATTGTATATGTGAATTAGTATGTTGCCCTGAACCAACTATAAAATCAACAGTTTCCTGGCGTTTGTAAATAGTATCCTTTCCTTTTAAACGGTATTCTAAAAATTGTAAACTATCATTCAACCAAAAAGCTTTATAATAAAAATCACCTATTTTATCATGAATGATGGAATTGTGGTAACCTCCCGATGACTTAGTTTTAGTGGCTAAATCAAAGGATTTGCCCATTCCGGTTTTAACGAATGTATTGTAAATATCTTGGTGGCATAATTTACAAGTGTTAATACCTACATACTTTGCGGAGTCAGAATGATTCAAGTAAATCAACGTGTCTTTCTTCACTGCTTGTGTTTTTGTGTTTCCTTCTGGTGTCTCACAAGAAAAAAACAAAAAGTGCAATAGTAAAAACTAAAACAACAAGTAAATATTTTAATGAATTTGACAATTTGAAATTAGGATGTCTCAAAATTAACATAACAATTTGTAAATGCACTAAATCGCAAAAATCATCTCAATAGTCATAATTTAACGCTTATTTAACGATAAAGTGTAGATTTTCAATCAGATAAAGTTGGTTTCTCACTTAAAAGTCGTACTTTTGCGCCCTTATTAAAATATACCATGTCAGAAATTAGAAACATTGCCATCATTGCCCATGTCGATCACGGGAAAACAACATTAGTAGACAAAATTTTACACCAGTGTAATTTATTTCGTGAAAACCAAGCGTCAGGTGAGTTAATCCTTGATAACAACGACTTAGAGCGTGAGCGTGGTATTACTATCTTAGCTAAAAACGTATCAGTTACCTATAAAGGAACAAAAATTAACATCATTGACACACCAGGCCATGCTGACTTTGGTGGAGAAGTTGAACGTACATTAAACATGGCGGATGGTGTAATTTTATTAGTAGATGCTTTTGAAGGGCCTATGCCTCAAACACGTTTTGTTACTCAAAAAGCGATTGCTGCCGGTAAAAAAGCGATTGTAGTGATTAATAAAGTAGATAAACCAAACTGTCGTCCTGAAGAAGTTCATGATAACGTATTTGATTTATTCTTTAACTTAGAAGCAACTGAAGATCAATTAAACTTCCCTACAGTTTATGGTTCTAGTAAAAATGGTTGGATGGGTGCTGATTACAAAACACCTACAACAGATGTAACTTATTTATTAGATACAATTTTAGAAAATATTCCTACAGCTCCTGAGCGTGTTGGAACTTTACAAATTCAAATTACATCTTTAGATTATTCTTCATTCATTGGTCGTATTGCGGTAGGCCGTGTATTCCGTGGAATCATTAAAGAAAATATGCCAGTTTCAGTTGTAAAACGTGATGGTAGAATTCAAAAATCTCGTATTAAAGAATTATTTGTATTTGAAGGTTTAGGTAAAGTTAAAGTTACCGAAGTTCAAACTGGTGATATTTGTGCATTTACAGGAATTGAAGGATTTGAAATTGGTGATACAGTTGCGGATTTCGATTCTCCAGAGGCAATGCCAACCATGAAAATTGATGAACCAACAATGAGTATGTTATTTACAATTAACAACTCTCCTTTCTTTGGTAAAGATGGTAAATTTGTTACTTCTCGTCACTTACGTGATCGTTTATATAAAGAGTTGGAAAAGAACTTAGCGATGCGTGTTGAAGAAACATCATCTCCTGATTCTTATTTAGTATTTGGTCGTGGTATCTTGCATTTATCGGTTTTAATTGAAACGATGCGTCGTGAGGGCTATGAGTTACAATTAGGTCAACCACAAGTTATCGTTAAAGAAATTGACGGGCAAAAATGTGAGCCAATTGAGGTGTTAACAGTAGACGTTCCTCAAGAATCAGCTTCTAAAGTAATTGACTTAGTAACACAACGTAAAGGTAATTTATTAATCATGGAAGCTAAAGGAGATTTAACTCATATTGAGTTTGAAATTCCTTCTCGTGGTATTATTGGATTACGTAATAATGTATTAACAGCTACAGCAGGTGAGGCTATTATGGCTCACCGTTTCAAGGATTACGAACCTTGGAAAGGCCCAATCCCAAGCCGTATTGCAGGTGTATTAATCTCTAAAGATAAAGGAACTGCAGTTGCTTACTCAATTGATAAATTACAGGATCGCGGTAAATTCTTTGTTGAAGCAGGTGACGAAATTTACCCAGGTATGGTAATTGGTGAGCACATCCGTCCTGATGATTTAGTAGTAAACATTTGTACAGAGAAACAATTAACGAATATGCGTGCATCAGGTACTGATGATAAAATGCGTATCGTACCAAAAATTAACTTCAGTTTAGAAGAAGCAATGGAATATATCCAAGGTGATGAATATGTTGAGATTACTCCAACTTTCATCCGTTTACGTAAAATCTATTTAGATGAAAATGAGCGTAAACGTATGGGTAAAACATTAGTTTCAAAATAATATAATCTCACAAATAGTTAAAAGGCAAAGTAAAACCATTGTGTTTTCTTTGCCTTTTTGCATTATATAATTACTTTCGCATAATGAGCAAGCCTAGTTACGAAGAAATATATATGGAGTTAGCCGAAAAGCTAGCCTTACGCTCACACTGCGTAAAAGCTCAGGTTGGAGCGGTTTTAACAAAAGATACACGTATTGTATCGTTAGGCTATAATGGTCCGCCAGCAGGCACGCATAATTGCGATCAAGAGTGGCCAGAACATGGGTGTGCTAGTGATAGTAAAGGAAGTTGCTCATTAGCCCTACACGCTGAGCAAAATGCCATTTTATATGCTGTTAAAAATAACACTACCATTGATGGTTCTACCTTGTATGTAACCCTATCGCCATGTATTGCTTGTGCACGGGTAATTTATACGATGGGAATTAAAAGAGTGTATTATAAAAATAGTTACGCTGAGTATAAAAATATTCCAACAGATGAAGGAGTTGAATTTTTAAAAAAGTTTGGCGTAGAAGTTATCAGATATCGTAAGTAGTACAAGTTAGAAAAACGTTATATATAGATTAAAAAATGTTTAAATTATTTTTCATATTCATTATCGCATCATTCATCTCAATTCCTTGTATATCACAAGACGGAGGCGGGAAGTCGGATGTGCCTAAACATGAAAAATCTTTTAAAAGTAAACGTAAATTAGCTAAAGCGGATAGAAAAGCTGCAAGAGAAAAACGCAAAGAAGAAAAAGCAGAACGAAAAAAAATACGCGATCATCATAAACGAATTCAAACAAAAGAAGTTCGAAAAAGAATGAAGCGAAACAAAGGAAAAGCGATTAGAAATAATACGCACCAAAGAGAGCCGTTTTTTCAGCGTCTATTTCAGAAAAAAAGAGGGAAAGCTTCAAAAAGGGCTAAAGAAAAGCCTTCAAAGGTGCAACAGTATTAAAAACAATACTTTTGCAATAGCTTACTTTTCATCTGTGGCATAATTTCAACCACTTATTGGCAAAAACCCACCACTTATCAATTTTCCACGCCCATTTAACAGTTCTTCAGAATTATGATAAATGAACTCCTTAAATTCGTGTTAATTCTTGTTAAGTTTAATACCCTTTAACAACAAAAATTTGGAAAATAATAACCACATAATCAGAATATTACAAAAAAAGGGCATAAAAACTTGCACTAGTTACCTATCATTTATATATTTATCCGCTCGTATAAATCGAACTTAATTAAAAACTATCAATATGTTAAGAAAAATTTACTTTTCAGTCGTAACACTTTTACTAGCCAGCGCATCAGTATTGGCGCAAAACAACGGTGGTGCTATCAAGGTTTTACTAAAAGATAAAACAAATGGAGAATCTATTCCTTTTGCGAACGTTGTAGCCTACCAAGGTGGCGTGCAGGTTGGCGTTGGAACGACAGATATGGATGGTTATGCTATGATTAAACCATTATCTCCAGGTAAATATGATGTTAAAGGTGTTTACGTTGGTTACCAAGCCCAAGAGATTAAAGGGGTTGTTGTTGGTGAAGCTAAAACAGCGTATGTAACTATTGAGTTATCAAACGGTGAAGGTGTTCGATTAGATGAGGTAGAAGTTGTTGCTTATCAAGAGCCATTGATTGATGGTGATATGAAGTCAGGTGGAACTGTAACTCGTGAAGAGTATCAAAATATGGCTACTAAAAACATTAATTCAGTTGCTGCAACAACAGCTGGTGTGTACCAAGCTGATGAAGGTGGTGCTTTAAGTGTACGTGGTGGTCGTTCGTCATCTACAATTTACTTTGTAGATGGTGTTAAAACTATTGGTGGTTTAGGAGTTCCTCAACAAGGTGTTGAGCAGTTAAACGTTATTACTGGGGGTGTACCTGCACAGTATGGTGATGCTACTTCTGGTATTATCTCAGTTACAACTCGTGGTCCTCAAAGTAAATTTGCTGGTGGAGTCGAGTTAATCTCTTCGCAATTAACTGATAAATATGGCTACAACTCTTTAGGTTTTTCTTTGGGAGGTCCAATTTGGCAAAAAAGAGATTCAACTGGTCAAAAGAAACCAGTTATTGGCTTTTTCTTATCAGGACAAGGAACTTATGAAAAAGATCCTGATCCTTCTTATGTAAAAATTTGGCAATTAACAGATGAAAAGTTAGCAGAAGTTGAGCAAAACCCTTTAAAAGTTGTTACGATTGGTTCTGAAGACAAATTTTATCGTGCTTTAGATTATGTAACTAAGGCTGATATGGTTCAGACATCAGTACGCCCAAATATTGCAAACCGCTCAATTCAAATTAATGGTAATATTAAATATCAAGTTGCTCCAAACACTGTGTTACAAGTAGGTGGAAACTTTGATTACATCAACAGACATGATTTCGTGTATAACTATACTTTGTTTAACGCTAGTAATAACCCTCAATACATCGAATCAACTTGGAGAGCTTATGCAAAAATTAGTCAAAAATTTGGAGCAGCGCAAACCGGTTCCGAAAAAGAAAAATCACAAGCAGTTGTTTCTAATGCATTCTTTACATTCTTAGCTAGTTATGAGAAACAAAAAACTACTAGCCAAGATGATACTCATAAAGACAAACTGTTCCGTTATGGTTACCAAGGTAAATATCACTATGCCATAGATACGACTTCAAACTATCAAATTAAGTATGATGACAAAAACAATAAATATTATTTAGATTATCAAGGTTTGGTTACAGGACCTGTTACTTATGAAAGAAGTGAATTAAATCCAATAAGTGCAAATTACTCAACACAAGTTTTTAATTTCAGAGGAAGTGTAAGATCAATAAATGCTGCACAAACTGATAATGCGTTCGTTAATGGTGAACGACCACAAGGTATTCATAGTTTATTCGCTTCAACAGGACGTCAATATAATGGCTACCAAGTAACTGAAGCAACTCAATTACGTTTTGCTTCAAGTTTCTCTGCCGATTTTAAAAACCATGCTATTATGGTGGGTGTTGAATACGATCAA
This sequence comes from Bacteroidota bacterium, assembly GCA_016711805.1. GTDB lineage: Bacteria > Bacteroidota > Bacteroidia > B-17B0 > Aurantibacillaceae > UBA4416. The sequence goes on along the minus strand of JADJSH010000038.1, from coordinate 115,059 downwards.
CGCGACCAAAGTGGTTATACCGTTAACCCAATTGGTTTATGGGAACGTATGCGAAATTTCACGAACTCTCATTTAGTGTCATTAGATACTACAGTTGCTAATACAATTATTATTCCTGGTACTGCCGCAACTGGTGGTTTAGATTTACATTATCACAGATATTCTTATGATGCCGCAAGACAAACTCAAATTGACAAATCTTTAAGAGAAATGTTGGGTTTAGCAGCGGATAACCAAACATACATTAATACAGATGCTTTATCTCCAGATGATTTATCATTAGATATGTTTAGTGCTAACGATTTATTACAAGATGGAATTTCTCCTTTGGTTGATTATTACGGATTTGACTATTTAGGTAATAGAGATAAAAATTCAACAAACTTAGATAAATTCTTAAATGATAAAGATGAAAAAGGTAATCAAACATTACATGTAGGAGCATACAAACCAATTTATGTAGCTGGTTATATTCAAGATAAGTTTGACTTTAAAGATTTAAAGTTTAACGTAGGTGTTCGTGTTGACCGTTTTGATGCCAATCAAAAAGTTTTAAAAGATCCTTACTTATTTCAAGAAGCTTATACAGCTGGTGAAAAAACTGATGGAAAACCAGACAATATTAAGAGTGACTATGTTGTATATGTTGATAATTTAACTAGTTTAAATGTGGTAGGTTACCGTCACACAGATGAAAAAACACAAACAACAACTTGGTATACTAACGAAGGTAAAGAAATTTCGGATCCAAAATTATTAGTAAGTGATGGTAAATTAACGCCTTGGTTAAAAGATGCTGATTATGCTAGCAAGAATGCTTTTAGTACAGCAGCTTTTAGAGATTATAAACCTCAAATTAACGTAATGCCGCGTGTGGCTTTCTCATTCCCAATTTCTGATATTGCTAACTTCTTTGCACATTATGATGTATTAACTCAAAGACCAAGTGATGGTTTAATGCGTTTCGATCCAAAGAGTTATTATTTCATTAATTCAACAGCAAGTCCTTTCATTGTAAATTCAAACTTAAAACCTGAGAAGACTATTGATTATGAATTAGGTTACCAACAAATTTTAAATCAAAAGAAAAATGCATCTTTAAAAATAACTGCATTTTATCGTGAGTTAAGAAATCAAATTACACAAGTTTCTATGTCAAATGCTTACCCTAGAACTTATCAAACTTATGCAAATAAAGATTTTGGTACAGTAAAAGGATTAAGTGCTGAATTTGATTTAAGAAGAACTGGTGGAATTTCTTTAACTGCAAACTACACGTTACAATTTGCTGAAGGTTCAGGATCTAATGCAAATTCTGGCGCTAGTTTAGCTAACTCTGATCAACCTAACTTACGTATCACTTTACCATTAGATTACGATCAACGTCACACAATTACGCTTAACTTTGATTACCGTTTTGGTGAAGGAAAAGACTATAAAGGCCCACAATTTAATCGTAAGAAAAAGGGTGAACAGCAAACCGTACAAATTTTACAAAATGTTGGTGCTAACTTAATTTTCCGTATTGGTTCAGGTACTCCTTATACTCGTGACGTTGCAGCTTCTCCAATTGGTGGAAGAACACAAATTAATGGTTCAGTAAATGGTTCTTACAAACCTTGGCAATTTAGAACAGACTTAAGAGTTGATAAAAACATAGAATTATCTTGGGGTAAAAAAGATGATGATAGTAAGAAAACAGCTAACTTAAATATCTATATTCAAGTATTAAACTTATTAAATACTAGAAATATTTTAGGTGTTTATAACTATACTGGTAACCCTGATGATGATGGGTATTTAGCTTCTGCTCAAGGACAATTATTCTTAAATAGTAATCCAACAACAGTAACTTCAGTAACAGATCAATACAATATTTACCTAAATAATCCGGGTAACTTCGGAAGACCACGTACTTTTAGAATAGGAGTATTATTAGATTTTTAATCATATAACGAATTTTTATTATGGAAACCATGACTAAGTTAAACAAACATCTATTGATAGCAGCCATTGCACTAAGTGCATTGTCTGCGAATGCAAAAGAAAAATATGGCATTGGCGCCAGAACTGCAGCACCTGAAAAGGTGATGGCTGGTTGTTCACCTGCTCAAGCTTCTGCCGAACTTGCTGTTAATAACGTAAGAACCCTAATATTTTCCGGATCGGATATGTGGTGGGATTTATTTGGTACACAAAATGCCAGATATACAGTTCCAAAGGGTGAAGATTTGTCAAAACTTCCTAATTCAAATTTTGCGGGTAACGTATGGTTTGGTGGAGTTGATGTTGGAGGTCAATTAAAATTGGCGGCCCAAACTTATCGTCAATCACAATCTGGTGGTATTAGTTTTTGGACAGGTCCATTAAGTACAGGAGACGCTTCTGTTTCTTCAGATGTTTGTCAGAAGTACGACAGAATATTTAAGTTAACTCGTGCTGAAGTTGATGCGTTTGTATTAGCTGATGGAGAATTAACAACAAATATTAAAAATTGGCCAGGTAACGGTGATATTTCATTAAACCAAGATCAACAATTAGCACCTTATATTGATATGAATGCTGATGGAGTTTATTCGCCAGAAGCTGGAGACTATCCTTCTTATGACGTTTATAATAGCGGTTTAAAAGATAATTTAGGTGTTTGTAAAGCTAGAGTATTTGGTGATGAGACATTATGGTGGGTATATAACGATAATGGTAATAACCACGGTAATGGTGGAAAAGCAATTGGTATGGAAATTCGTGCTCAGGCTTTCGCTTTCAAAACTACCGATGAGATTAATAACATGACATTTTACAATTATCAATTAATCAACCGTTCTTCATTTGCTTTATACGACACGTACATGACTGTATGGACAGATGCAGATATGGGTTATTATGGTGATGATTATATTGGTTGTGATGTTAAAAGAGGTATGGGATATATCTACAATGCTGATGCAAATGATGAAACTGTTTCAGGTGTTATTGGTTATGGGAATTATGTTCCTGCTTTAGGTTGCGACTTCTTCCAAGGACCAATTAATACTGCAAACGGCATCGATGATGATGGAGATAATGGATTAATTATACCAGGACAATTAACGGGCGTAGATGAGCCAGGTGAGCAAATGGGAATGACTAAGTTTTTATATTTTAATAACTCATTAGTAGGTACCCCAGTGCAAACAACTGACCCAGATAACGCTACTCAGTATTATCAGTATATGACTGGTTTTTGGAGAGATGGAACTCCATTTACTTGTGGAGGAAATGGTTACGGTGGTTCTATACCAACAAGCTTTGTTTATCCAGCGGATACATATACTAATGGTCCATGCGGTAATACATGGCAAGAATCTACAACACCAGGTGATAGACGTTTCATGCAATCTTCAGGACCATTTATTTTGCAACCTGGAGCAGTTAACTATATTACAGTTGGTTTGCCTTGGGCTCGTACAACGTCTACAGATCCCAAAGCATCAATTCCATTATTAAAAGTGGCTGATGATAAAGCACAAGCTTTATTTGATAATTGTTTCCGTGTATTGAGCGGTCCTGAAGCTCCAGATATGACTATTCAGGAATTAAATAATGAGTTAATTATTTATTTCTCTAATAAACCAGCTTCAAATAATTACTTAAATCAATACAAAGAGTTGGATGTTACAATTCAGGCAGATCCTACTCATTTTCCAAACATTGATAATTATTACAGATTTGAAGGTTACAAATTATACCAATTAAAAAATAATACAATTGTACAAGAAGAGTTAGGTGATCCTTCGAAAGCTAAATTGATATTTAATTGTGACTTACAAAATGGTATTACTCGTTTAGTAAATTACGAATATGACGCTGCAACAGGCGGAGATATTCCTTATGTAAAAGTAGAAGAAAACGATAGAAGTGATAAAGGAATTAAATCAACTTTCCATTTTACTCAAGATTTATTTTCTACATCTCAGGATAAAAAAGTTATTAATAATAAAGAATACTACTTCTTCTGTGTTGCTTATGGCTATAACCAATATGGAGAATACAAAGAAGACCAAGTTTGGACTGCTTTAGGTGTTGCAAGCTCTGAAGGTCAAAAACGTCCTTATTTAGAAGGTCGTAAATCTAAAAAAGCATACGGAATTCCTCACAATCCAGCTCCAGAAAAAGATGGTACTATTGCAAATTCTATCTATGGATATGGTCCAAAAATTACACGTGTAGAAGGACAAGGTAATGGTGGTAACGACCTAGAATTAACGCAAGCTTCTATCGATGCAATCGTAGCGAATGGTAACAGTGTTAAAGAAATTACTTATGAAAATGGTCGTGGACCAATAAACATTAAAGTAGTTGATCCATTAAATGTTCCAAATTCAGTATTTACGGTAGCTTTAATTAACAGAAACTGGTATTATAAAGATACATTAGTTGGAACAGCAGCTCAAGCTCAACTTATTGAAGATACAATGGCTACAGATCCTTGCAGAACGAGCGCTTTCCATAAATTGCGCCCTTTCAACAAGTTATCTTTAACAAATAATGTTACAGATGGTTATGTTAATCAAGATTCTACTACTTGGGTTTTAAAAGATGTTAATTCTCAAAAAGAATACTATCCTTGTAAATCTATCAGAATTGGCGAAGAGTATTATTTCTCAGAATTGGGATTATCAGTGAATATCGGAGGAGCTAATGATATTGCTCACATCGGATTCCCTTATGATGTTGCAAAAGATAAAATAATTAAATCAGGAGACATTCTTGGCTTAAAAACGTATTACTCAAATTCGTCTCAAGCATGGTTGTCTGGCGTGCCTGATGTGGATGGAGCAACACCATTTAACTGGATTAGATCTGGAAATTATAAAGATGAAACATTCTTTGAATTAAATGATTACGAAACAACTAATAATATTTCAGGTGGTGTTACAATCTTTACAGATGAAAACCAGTATTTTGAAACGGGATTAGGTGGAACTTGGGCTCCATACGCTTTATGTGCTGCCACTAGAACAAATGTAGCTGCGGCACCTGCTCACAGTGGATTGATTACCACAGGTGGAGGTTCTGCAACAATGGTGCAAACGTATGACCTTAGAACATTGGCTAGTGTGGATATAGTATTTACTAAGGACAAGAGCAAATGGACACGTTGTATTGTTTTAGAAGAAAATGACGAGCCAAGCTCAACTTCAACTGGAGCTAAGAAATTAGAAACAAGAAGAAGAAAATCAGTTGATAAACAAGGTATTGCTTTAGGTGATCCAGGTTGTAATACAGCTGAAGCATCATTTGACTCAGTTCCAGGTCAGCCTTTCAGAACAGGTTTATCTTGGTTCCCTGGATATGCGGTTAACTTAGAAACTGGAGAGAGATTAAATATTGCATTTGGAGAAGATTCTTATCAAGCTAATAATAATGGGGATGATATGATGTGGAATCCTAATGATGTGGTTTCTGAGCAAGTATACCGATATGCATTTGGAGGAAGACATTATATTTATGTGTTTGGAAATAATAGAAGTGGTACTACATACAGCCACGCTTATGCTCCAGCGTCGATTAAAAATATGTTGATCGGATCAGGTACATACGCATCAAGTTTTCATGATTTTGCTTTCACTTACAAATGGGCTTATCAAACTGCAAATGGTGTTGGAACAGCTTCTGTTAAAAATAGTGCAAACGTAGCATTAACTAACTTTTGGACTGATGCAATGTGGGTTAATATTCCTGTTACTGTTGACTCTCGTTATAACTTCAAAAATCCAAGCGATATGCCTTGTGATGCTAGAGTTGCGTTGAGAGTTAAAAAAGCATACAGACCAGCATATGGAAGTAATACATTTATTGATAGTTCATTATACACGTCTTCTGGAATTGTGAATGTATCGGGAACTGGACTTAATATTAACTGGGCGCCAAACGTTAAGCCTTTCTTTGGAAACTCTTCGGTGGCGGCAAATTCTAGATTATTATTAAGTAAAGATTTATCGGCAAACCCTGCTAACAATAACTTTGGATTATATAGATTCAGTACAGAAGATATTTTCTCTGAAGTGAATAATGTAAACAAAGGTAAATCAGCTTTAGACTTAATTAATGTTGTGCCTAACCCTTACTATGCTTATTCAACTTATGAAAGAAGTAGAATTGACAATGTGGTAAGAATTACAAACCTACCTAACAAATGTAAAATTAAAATATTTACACTTAACGGTACTTTGGTTAGAACGTTTGATAGAGATGTTAGTGGCCAAGAGGACATCAATATTGAAGACGACGCAAACTTTATTCGTGCGAAACGTTTACCATTCCAAGATTGGGATTTGAAAAATCAAAGTGGTATTTCTGTAGCTAGTGGATTGTATATCATACATGTTGATGTGCCAGGTGTTGGAGAAAAAATATTGAAATGGTTTGGAGTTATGAGACCTTTAGATTTACAAAGTTACTAGTTGTTAAATAGTATTATAAAAATAAGATTATGAAGTCATTTATAAATATATCGTTAAGTGTTGTTTTAACAGGTAGTTTAATAGCTACGAGTTTTCAAGCAAACGCAGGTAATCCTGAGCGTGCTGGACAAGCTGGAGCATCTCAATTACTAATTAACCCTTATGCTCGCTCTGCGGGTTGGGCTGGAGCGAACGGAGCTCGATCTAAAGGATTGGAATCTCAGTATACTAACGTTGCAGGTATTGCATCTACTAAAAAAACAGAATTAATGTTTATGCGTTCGGCTTGGTTAGTTGGAACAGGCATTAATATTAATACGTTTGGTCTAACTCAAAAAGTTGGAGAAACTGGAGCTATTGGATTAGGTATTATGTCAATTAATGCGGGCAAAATCGAAAGAACAACTGAAGATCAACCTGAAGGTGGATTAGGGACTTTCACCCCTCGTTTTACTAATATTGCTTTATCATACGCAAAAGGGTTCTCTGATAATATTTATGGAGGAATCACCGTAAGAGTAATTTCTGAGGGTATTGATAACGTAAAAGCTCAAGGAGTTTCAGTTGATGCCGGTATTCAATATCACACAGGAAAATACGATCATATACATTTAGGAGTAGCTTTAAAAAATGTTGGCCCAAAAATGCAATATAAAGGTGATGGTCTTTCTTCTCAAAAAACAGTTACTAATGCTTACGGCGTTGACTATGAGTTAACAGGAGCTAATAAATCAGCAGCATTTGAGTTGCCAGCTTTGTTGAACATTTCAGGAGCCTATGACATTTATTTATTAAAAGATACAACGGGTAGATTGAAAACTCATCGTGTAACAATTGCGGCTAATTATACATCTAATTCATTTACTAAAGATAATTACTTAGTTGGACTAGAATATGGTTGGAAAGATATGCTAATGATTCGTGCAGGTATGGCAACTGAAAAAGGAATTTTTCAAGGAGAAGCAAATCGTACAACTGCATTTACAGGACCATCTTGTGGGGCTACAGTAGAAATTCCTTTCGGCGAGAAAAAATCGACTGTTGGTGTGGATTACTCTTACCGTTTTACAAACCCATTTGGTGGAGTTCACTCTTTTGGAGTTAGAATTAATCTATAAAACTTTTTAAGTTTTTTATTACATACATTTAGAGTCCCGAATTTATTCGGGATTCTTTTATTTTAAAAACATACATATAAATGGCAACAATTGCTTATTACACAGAAGAAGGGTTACAGAAACTAAAAGACGAATTACATCAACTAAGAACTGTAGAACGTAAACTAATAATTAAAGCGATTGCGGATGCTAGAGATAAAGGCGACCTTTCTGAAAACGCTGAATATGATGCCGCTAAGAGTGATCAAGGATTATTAGAGATAAAAATTTCTAAATTGGAAGAAATTGTTTCTAATGCTAGAATTGTTGATACCTCTAAGCTAGATATTACTAAGGTAAGTATTTTGACAACTGTTAAAATTAAAAACCTAAAAAACAACATGGAAATGAAGTATACCCTTGTTGCGGAAAATGAAGCTGACCTAAAAGCTGGCAAAATATCTATTGACTCACCAATTGGTAAGGCTTTGGTAGGGAGAGGTGTAGGCGATAAAGTAGACGTAACGGTACCTGCTGGTGTTATTCCTTTTGAGATTATTGAAATCACTATTTAATAATGGCAAGTATATTTTCTAAAATTATAGCGGGAGACATACCTTGTTATAAAATTGCTGAAAGTGAAGATTTTATTGCCTTTTTAGATGTTTTTCCTCTTAAAAAGGGCCATACTTTAGTTGTTCCTAAAAAAGAAGTAGATTATATTTTTGATTTGGATGAACAAACCTATCTAGGATTAATGAATTTTTCGAAACAGGTTGCTATGGCTATTAAGCAAGCAATGCCATGTAATCGCATATCAGTTGGTGTGTTTGGATTAGAAGTCCCTCACGCCCATGTTCATTTGATTCCGATGAATACAATGAATGATGTAAATTTTGCTAACGAAAAACTCAAGCTCTCAAAAGAAGAGTTTGAACAAATTACTTCTGAAATACGAAAGTACATTTAACCGACTGCAGTAATCCACTCACCGTATTTATCGTTTTTTGACGAATCCTCGTTCAGAAAAACAGTTATATTTGCAGCCTAAAATTAATTCCCATCATGGATAAAAAATCGCTTATTGGTTTAGGTTTAATTGCTGTTATTTTAATGGTATGGCTATCATTAACCGGACCAAGCAAAGAACAAATTGCACGTAACAAGCAAATAAAAGATTCGGTTGAGTTAGCAACAAAAGCAGCACAAGTAGCCGAAGAAGCAAAGATAGCAGCTAAAAAATTAGCAACAGATACATTAAAGCCGATGGCGGATTTATCAGACTCTGCTAAACAAGTTATTGCTAATAGTTTATACAAAGATTTCTCGGTTGCCACAACCGGCAAAGCAGAGGTAGTGACTCTTGAAAATGAAAATGTAAAAATTTATATTTCTACAAAAGGCGGCAATGTTCAAAAAGTTGAATTGAAAAACTTTAATCGTTACGGACAAAAAGCTCCTTTAATTTTATTTGACAAAGATTCTACATCACAATATTTGCAATTTGATGCTTATGCAACAAACATGCGCTTTACAACAGATAGTTTTTATTTCAAACCATCTTCTGTTTCTGAAGTAGTAAGTGGAGATGGAACAAAATCCATCATTTTGAAATTGGAAACATCAAAACCTGAAAGCTACATTGAATATATCTATGCGTTAAAAGGCAATGATTATATGCTTGATTTTGATGTAAATTTTGTAGGGATGCAAAATATTATTTCAAGTAAAAGTAATAAAGTAACCTTGCATTGGAGCCAAGCATTACCATCTCAAGAAAAACATATTGTAAAAGAAAGAGATGCTGCTACCGCTTATTGGAAGCAAGTAAAAGAAGGCGTTGATTATATCAATACAATGAAAAGTGAAGAGCAATTATTAAACGAAGATGATATTAAATGGGTAGCCTTTAAGCAACATTTTTTCAATTCAACCTTAATTGCAGATTCAGAATTTTTAAAAGAAGGAAGTTTTGTTAAGACATCTCAAAATGATAAATCAGAATTTGTAAAAACAATTACAGCTGAATTAAGCATTCCCTACAAACATTCTTCTTCCGAAAAATTTGGGATGTCCTATTATTTTGGCCCAACACAATACACAAGTTTAAAAGCGTACGATTTAGATTTAGAAGATATGATTCCATTAGGATGGAGCGTTTTTAGCTACATTAATAAATGGATGATTATTCCATTATTTAGCTTGTTATCTGGTTTAAATAGCGGTATTATTATTTTAATCTTGACTCTAATATTAAAAACATTATTATTTCCAATTGCTTATAAAACGTACATGAGCAGTTCAAAAATGCGTGTCTTAAAACCTGAGATTGATGAAATTAATGCCAAGTTCGAAAAGAACGATGATCCAATGAAGAAGCAACAAGAAACAATGGCGCTTTATCGCAGAGCAGGAGCTAATCCTCTATCTGGTTGTTTACCTATGCTATTACAGTTTCCTATTTTAATTGCCTTATTCGGATTTTTCCCAGCAGCCATTGAATTGAGACAAAAAGGATTTTTATGGGCAGATGATTTATCAACTTACGATTCAGTTTATAATTTTGGTTTTGAAGTGCCATTTTATGGGGATCACGTAAGTATGTTTGCTATTTTAATGTTTGTGTCAACTATTATTTACACATGGATGAACCAAGCCATGTTGCAACCGCAACAAACACAAATGCCAGGTATGAAATACATGATGTATTTAATGCCTGTTATTTTCTTAGCAGTAATGAATAAGTATGCAGCAGGCTTAAGTTGGTATTATTTCTTAGCTAACGTCATTACATTTTTACAAACATGGTTAATGAAAAAATTCATTGATGATGGAAAAATTAGAGAAGAACTTTTAGCTAATATGAAGAAACCAGAAAAAAAATCTGGCTTTCAAGCTAAATTAGAAGAGATGGCAAAGCAACGTCAACAATTACCAGCCAAAAAGAAATAAATTGAATAAAGCCGCTTAATTTGAGCGGCTTTATTGTTAAACAAAATTTTTGTTACAGTTTTTCTACAAATTATTTACGCTTAAGACTACTATAAAAGGGTTAATTTTATTGGCTTTTCGTTGGTAATTAAAAATTATTGATATAGCTTAGTGCAAGTGCAAATTCAAAAACACAGCAAATGAAACTAACTATCAAACTAAGCTCAATTTTCTTTTTACTGATTCATCTTGATATTTCAGCTCAATTATGGGTTGATAAAATGCAAGACTCGACTCAAAATTTTTATTCCATACAACAAGAGTTTAATAACTATTGGCAAAACAAAACCTATGAAAGAGGAAAAGGGTACAAAGCATTTCGTCGTTGGGAATGGCTTACAGAGCCGCGCGTATATCCGTCTGGAGATTTAAAATTAGCGTCTAGAGCAAAAGCGTTAGAGGAATTTAAAATATATTTAGCGCAAAATCCTGTTGCTGCGCAAAAGATCAGTTCTCCAAATGCAACTTCTACAACAGGTAATTGGACAGCCATGGGACCTTATGGTTCACCAATAGGAGGAGATGCTGGGCGCGTAACATTTATACGATTTATGCCTGGTAATGTAAACACAATTTTTTTAGGAACAGGAGCTGGTGGTTTATGGGTTTCTACTAATAACGGCAGTACTTGGAACACAAATACTAATTCGTTAGAAGTATTAGGCTGTTCGGATTTAGCAATAAACCCAACCAACACTAATATTATGTATTTAGCTACGGGTGATATTGATGCTGGAGATACTTACGCTACAGGCGTTTTAAAATCCACAGATGGTGGTGTAACTTGGAACCCGACTGGTTTAACATGGGCAGTTTCTTTACAACGAAGAATTGGTCGATTATTGATTAACCCATTGAATCCTAATATTTTGTTTGCAGCAACTTCTGCTGGAATTTATAGAACAAACAATGGAGGAACATCATGGACACTAGTGAAGACTGGAGGTTTTAAAGATATGGAATACCGACCTAACGATACAAGCACTGTTTATGCGGTTACTAGTTCCACATTTTTTAAAACTACAACGGGCGGTAATACTTCTGCTTCTTTTGTGCAAATTACTTCTGGTCTTCCTTCTGCAGGAGCTAGACAAGTTATCTCTGTAACTCCAGCCGATCCAAATTATGTATATATTTTAAGAAGTGCGTCTGATAATTCGTTTGGAGGAGTTTATCGCTCAACTAATTCTGGAACAAGTTTTACTCTAAGATCAAGCTCTCCCAATATTTTTGGTTGGGATCCAGATGGTTCTGACACAGGTGGACAAGGTTGGTATGATATAGCTTGTGGTGTATCTCCAACAGATAAAGAAGAAATAACATGTGGTGGAGTAAATACTTGGAAGTCATTAGATGGTGGAGCAACGTGGAGTTTAAATACACATTGGTATGGAGGAGGCGCTCCGTACGTGCATGCAGATTTACACGCTGTTGAATACGTGAGCGGAACAACTTGTTATTTAGGCCATGATGGTGGGATTTCTCGATCAACAAATAGTGGAGCATCATGGACAACAATTAATGGACAAATGAATATTGCTCAATCCTATCGCATAGGACAATCCACAACCACTGCAAACTACGTGCTTTCTGGTCATCAAGATAATGGTACAAATTTATTGAATGGTTCTACTTGGACGGAAGTTTATGGCGGAGATGGGGCAGATTGTTTCATAGATAGAACTAATAATAATACGATGGTAGAGAGTTATGTTTATGGAGATTTTAATATTTCAAATAATGGTGGAGCAAATTGGACTAGTATAACCAATGGGCTTACAGGTACTGGCGCATGGATTGCACCTATTATTCAATCTCCACATGCAGCGAACACTTACTATTGCGGCTATCAACAGGTATTCAAATCAACCAATAAAGGTACAAATTGGACTCAAATGGGAAATATAAGTGGAAGTGGGCAAATATTATATTTAGCTGCGGCCCCTTCAAATTCTTTAGTGTTATATGCAGCAACTAGTGGAGCTATTTATAAAACAACTAACGGAGGAACCAGCTGGTCAACCATAACAAGTGGGTTGCCTACCGCTTCTGCTCAAATTACCCGAATTGCAGTTGATAATACAGATGCAAATAATGTGTTTGTTACTTTTTCGGGATATTCTGCTGCAAATAAAGTATTTAAAACTACTGATGGCGGAGCTAGTTGGTTAAACATCTCAACAGGCCTTCCTAATTTGCCTGTAAATTGTATCATTTACACAAACAATACTAATGATGAGTTGTACGTTGGTACGGATGTTGGAGTTTATTTTAGAGATGGAAGTATGAGTTCTTGGACGCCTTTCATGACAGGTTTACCTAATGTGATTGTAAATGATTTCGAAATTTTTTATCCAACGAGTAAGTTGAGAGCAGCTACTTACGGACGAGGAGTTTGGCAATCTGATTTATATGCTAATCCAAACTCTGCACCAATAGCTAATTTTTCCACAGCATTTTCGTCAGCTTGTGTAAACACACCATTTGTGATAACGGATCAATCGTCTGGACTTCCTACTTCTTGGAGCTGGACTTTAACTGGAGCAACTACACCAACATCAAATGTAATAAACCCAACAGTAACCTATACTGCGGTGGGTGTTTATACAGTATCTTTAATTTCAACTAATGTCAATGGTTCAAGCGCATCATATAGTGGTACAGTTAACGTTATTTCTCCACCAAATATTTCAGTAACTACTCCTACTATTTGTCAAACTGGAGTTTCTAAACTCATTAATGCTACAGGTGCCTCTACATATTCTTGGTCTACTGGTGCTACAACAAATTATATCATTGCATCGCCTACGGTTACCACGGTTTATACGGTTACCGGAACTACTGGCGCCTGTTCTAGTGTAAAAACAGCTACAATTTTTGTTGGCAGTGCAGCACCAACGCCTACTATTTCTCAAAATGCTAATGTGTTAACTTCTAGTTCTGCAACAAATAACCAGTGGTATTTTAATAATACAATTATTAGTGGCGCTACAGCGCAAACATATACGGTTACTCAAGCTGGTGTGTATCATGTTGTCGTAAGTCCTCTTTATGGTTGCCCAGCTGGCACATCATCTACGGTAAGCGTAGTATTTACTGGTATCGAGGCCGTTTCATTTGAAAATACAATTAGTATCAGTCCAAATCCTGCAAAGGATATGATTTATATAAATAGTCCAGTAATGGTTCAGAAATCTATAAATTATAGTATCTACTCGGTGCAAGGACAAATTACAAAAAGCGGTGTAATTAATTTAAATAGTAATGAATCTATTAACATCTCAGATTTATCGGCTGGCACGTACGAGATAAAATTTTATAATAATCAATCGGCCTCAACGTATAAATTTATTAAGCAATAATAGTAACATGATGAATAAAAAAAGAGTCATTTACGAAAAAATGTAAATGACTCTTTTTTTATTCAATACTTAAAAGACAATCTTTTTATACGTAGTTATAATTAGGAACCAATCCTTATTTATAATAGTTCTAAATACCAAAAAATAGACTGATTACTTGATGATTTCCACAAAAATCGTTAACCTTACAATCAATAATTAAACAGCAATTTTATGAACACAGCTTCATCTCCTTTAGATTATTTACCAATTGTTTTAATGTTTTTAGTTGCACTCGGATTTGTAATAACGACGATGATTGCGTCACATTGGTTAGGACCAAAACGTAAAACAAAAATCAAGTTAGATTCTTTTGAATGTGGTGTAGAATCAGAAGGAAATGCTCGTTTACCATTTGCCATTAAGTATTTCTTAGTGGCTATTTTATTTGTGCTTTTCGACATAGAGGTTATTTTCATGTACCCTTGGGCTGTAAATTTCAAAGATTTAGGAATGACAGGCGTTATCGAAGTGTTTACATTCATTATATTGTTATTAGTTGGATTCTACTACATGCTTTCTAAAAAAGCATTGAAGTGGGAAGAATAATTCAACTCTAAAATTAAAAAAAATGGCAAAAGAAATTATAAAACGTACAAAACCAGAAATCGCTAAAATGCCTGAAGGGCTTGAAGGTCCTGGTTTTTTTGCAACAAAATTAGAAGATGTAGTTGGAATGGCTCGTAAAAATTCGTTATGGCCGTTACCATTCGCAACATCTTGTTGCGGTATTGAGTTCATGGCAACCATGGCTTCTCATTACGATTTAGGACGTTTTGGTTCAGAGCGTTTAAGTTTCTCTCCTCGTCAAGCTGATATGCTAATGGTGATGGGAACTATTGCAAAAAAAATGGGACCAACCTTACGTCAAGTTTACGAACAAATGGCGGAACCACGTTGGGTATTATCAGTTGGCGCTTGCGCTAGCACTGGTGGTATTTTTGATACATATTCTGTTTTACAAGGCATTGATAAAATTATTCCAGTTGACGTATATGTACCAGGCTGCCCTCCACGTCCTGAACAAATTTTAGAAGGTGTTCTTAAAATACAAGAGATGGCTCAAAACGAATCTTTTAGAAGAAGAAATTCAGAAGAGTACAAGAAAATGTTAAACTCATACGGAATAGAATAATTTAAAAATTACTATGGAGCTTTTAGAAATCGTTAATAATAAATTAAAGGAGCACTTCCACGGAGATATTGAATCTGCGGAATTACTTTACGATTACCCAGTTTTTACTATTCAAAAAGATAGAATACACGACGTATTAAAATTCTTAAAGGAAGATGAAGAACTAAATTTTCATTTCTTAACGGATTTATGCGGCATGCAAACAGCAGATGAGAAACACTTAGGCGTGATTTATCATTTACATAACATGCCAAAAAATTACCGCATTCGTTTAAAAACATTTTTTGACATTAATAAACCTGAAGTAGCTACGGCAACCGATTTATGGCCTGCAGCAAACTGGATGGAAAGAGAAACTTACGATTTCTTTGGAGTTAAATTTAAAGGTCATCCAAACTTAAAGCGTATTTTAAACGTAGATGAAATGGATATTTTTCCTTTAAGAAAAGAATATCCATTAGAAGATCAAGGAAGAACGGATAAGAAAGATGAAATGTTTGGACGTTAATAGAATCACAAAAATCAGATTCAATCATGAGTAAAAAAGAAACAACATATTCCGTTAATCAGGAAGTTATCGAAGAAAAAGAATATTCTACGCTTAACCTTGGGCCAACGCATCCTGCTACACATGGTATTTTCCAAAATGTATTAAAAATGGATGGTGAAATTATTCACTCTGCCGTTCCTACTATTGGATATATTCACCGTGCTTTCGAAAAATTAGCAGAGCGTCGTCCTTATGCACAAATTACGCCTATTACCGATCGTTTAAATTATTGTTCATCGCCAATCAATAACATGGGTTGGTACATGACGGTAGAAAAATTATTAGGAGCAAAAATTCCAAAACGTGCTGAATACCACCGTGTGATTATCATGGAGTTATCTCGTATTGCGGATCATATTATTTGTAACTCTGTAATTGGTGTTGATACTGGCGCCATGACGGGCTTCTTATACATCTTTCAGTGGAGAGAAAAAATTTACGAAATCTTCGAAGAAATTTGCGGAGCGCGTTTAACGACTAACATTGGTCGTATTGGGGGTTTTGATCAAGAGTGGAGCAAAAAAACCTGGGACTTAATTGATACATTCTTAAAAGAATATCCTAAAGGCTTAAAAGAGTTTTCTAATTTATTAGAGCGTAATAAAATTTTTATGGACCGTACGGTTAACTGCGGTCCTATAAGTGCTGAGATGGCATTGAGTTATAGTTTTGTTGGACCAAACTTACGTGCAGCAGGTGTTGATTATGATGTGCGTGTGATGAATCCATATTCTTCATACGAAGATTTTACTTTTACAGTTCCTGTAGGAACACAAGGTGATACATACGATCGTTTTATGGTTCGTCAACACGAAATGTGGCAATCATTAAGCATCATTGAACAGGCTATTAAAAAAATGCCTGAAGGACCAATGCATGCTGATTTACCAGATTTTTTCTTGCCTCCAAAAGAGCAAGTGTATAATAACATGGAAGCATTAATCTATCACTTTAAAATTGTGATGGGTGAAACAGATATTCCTAAAGGAGAAGTTTATCACTGTGTAGAAGGTGGAAATGGAGAATTAGGTTTTTACTTAATTAGTGATGGTGGTAGAACACCGTTCCGTTTACATTTCCGCAGACCATGCTTTATTTATTATCAAGCATATCCTGAAATGGTAAAAGGAATTATGTTATCAGATGCTATCTTAACCATGAGTAGCATGAATGTGATTGCAGGAGAATTAGACGCTTAATTCAAGTTAAAAAGATATAAGTTAAAATTTAAAAAGCAGATAAGTTTGAAATATCAGAAAGACATAAAAGAATGGACCTTAGAATTTGCCATTTCAATAGTTAAACTTTCTGCTTTATTAAAAAAAGAAAAAATAGATTTTGATATTGTTGATCAAGTTAGAAGAAGTGGAACATCGGTTGGAGCAAATGTTAGAGAGGGTAAATCAAGTGTATCAAGAAAAGAGTTGGTAAAGTATTATGCAATTGCACTGAAATCTGCAAATGAAACAGATTTTTGGTTTGAAGTCATAACAAAAGGTTATGATTATAAATCAGAAGCACTTAATAAATGTTGGGAAGAATTAAAACAAATAGAAAAAGTAATAGCAAAAATAATTTTAAACTTAAAAGATGATAAGTCTTCTCCAAAAGAATAGACTTTTAACTTTTAACTTTTAATTTTTAAATTAATAATAAATGAGTTCACAAGTTCACGGAGCACAAAAATTTGATAAAGCTAAACGCGCTGAAACAGTTTTCAGCGAAGAGGCTATGAAGACTGCACAAACCATTATTTCACGTTATCCAGAAGGAAAACAGAAATCGGCTTTATTGCCAATCTTACATTTAGCGCAAGCTGAATTTGGTGGTTGGCTAAGTCCAGAAACAATGGATTATGTTGCATCAATTTTAAAAATTCGTCCAGTGGAGGTCTTTGAAGTGGCATCGTTTTACACGATGTACAATTTAAAACCAATGGGAAAATGTGTATTAGAAGTTTGCCAAACAAGTTCTTGTTGGTTAAACGGAGCAGAAGACATTGTAAAATACATTGAGAAAAAATTAAACATCAAAGTTGGTGAAACAACTAAGGATGGCATGTTCTCTTTAAAAGTAGCAGAATGTTTAGGGTCTTGTGGTACAGCACCGATGTTACAATGCGGAGCTAGCTACCACGAAAATTTAACTTACGAAAAAGTAGATGCTATTTTAGAAACCTACAAAAACGAAGGAAGATTAAGAAGTTATACAGATTTAGATTATAAAAACACATTATAACCATTAAACGATGGGAAGAAAATTATTAATACATAACGATCACGTACCTAACATTCATACGTTAGAAGTGTATCGCGCACATGGTGGTTATGCTTCTGTAGAGAAAGCATTAAAAACAATGCAACCAGATCAAGTAACTGATGAAGTAAAAAAATCAGGCTTACGTGGCCGTGGTGGTGCAGGTTTCCCAACAGGAATGAAATGGAGTTTTTTGGCTAAACCAGAAGGCGTTCCTCGTTACTTAGTTTGTAATGCGGATGAATCTGAGCCAGGAACATTTAAAGATCGTTATTTGATGGAAAAAATCCCTCATGCACTAATTGAAGGAATGATCACTTCTTCATTTGCATTAGGAGCAAAAACATCTTACATCTATATCCGTGGCGAATATTTTTATGTAGCTCGTATTGTAGAAGCGGCTATTGCTGAGGCTTACGCTGCAGGTTGGTTAGGAAAAAATATTTTAGGAACTGATTTCTCTCACGATTGCTACGTACAAGTTGGTGGTGGCGCTTATATCTGTGGAGAAGAAACTGCTTTGTTAGAATCATTAGAAGGTAAACGTGGTAACCCACGTATCAAACCACCATTTCCAGCTGTAGCTGGTTTATGGGGTTGTCCAACTGTTGTTAATAACGTTGAGACTATTGCCGCTGTGGTTCCAATTGTGAATATGGGTGGAGAAGAATACGCTAAAATTGGTGTAGGAAAATCTACTGGTACAAAATTAATTTCTGCATCAGGACATATCAATAAACCAGGTGTTTACGAAATTGAATTAGGAATTACGGTTGAAGATTTTATTTATAGCGATGAATATTGCGGAGGTATCCGTAATGGAAAAAAATTAAAAGCAGTAGTAGCAGGTGGTTCTTCGGTGCCAATTTTACCAACTGAACTAATTTTAAAAACTGCTAAAGGCGAGCCTCGTTTAATGACATACGAAAGCTTATCAGACGGTGGTTTTGCGACAGGTACGATGTTGGGTTCTGGT
This sequence comes from Bacteroidota bacterium, assembly GCA_016711805.1. Taxonomy (GTDB): domain Bacteria; phylum Bacteroidota; class Bacteroidia; order B-17B0; family Aurantibacillaceae; genus UBA4416. The sequence continues at coordinate 96,207 of JADJSH010000038.1, read as the reverse complement.
GGATTTATTGCAATGGACGAAGATACAAGCATCGTGAAAAATTTATTTACATTCTCTCGTTTCTATCATCATGAGTCTTGCGGACAATGTTCGCCTTGCCGTGAAGGAACAGGTTGGATGGAAAAAATATTGAAGAAGTTTTTAGATGGCACGGCTAATGAAAGTGATGTAGATTTATTGTGGGACATTCAAAGTAAAATTGAAGGTAAAACAATTTGTCCTTTAGGTGAAGCCGCAGCATGGCCAGTAGCAGCAGCTATTCGCCACTTCAAACACGAATTTATTGAAATCGCGCAAAAGAAAAAATTTGTAGATATTTCTCATTACGATAGATTGAATAAAATTAGAGCTTAATGAAAGTAACGATAGATGGAATAGAAATTGACGTACCAAAGGGTACCACAATTCTTCAAGCAGCACGAATGATAGGCGCTGAGGTTGCTCCGCCAACCATGTGCTATTATTCTTCACTAAAAACAAGTGGTGGTTATTGCCGTACTTGTATTGTAAAAGTAACACAAGGTAGTACAGCTAATCCTACACCAATGCCTAAGCCTGTGGCTAGTTGCCGTACAGAAGTAATGGACGGAATGGTTGTAGAAAACACCATTAATAAAGATGTTTTAGAAGCTCGTAAAGGTGTCGTAGAATTTTTATTAATGAACCATCCTTTAGATTGTCCTGTTTGTGATCAAGCTGGAGAATGTTCTTTACAAGATTTAGGATACGAACATGGTGCTGCTACAACACGTTACGAATTTCCACGTAGAGAGTTTGAACGTATTGATATTGGCAAGTATGTGCAATTACATATGAACCGTTGTATTATGTGTTTCCGTTGCGTAAAAGTAGCGGAGCAATTAACTGATAATCGCGTTCATGGTGTGATGCACCGTGGAGATGCCGCAGAGATTTCTACTTACATTGAAAACGTTATTGAAAATGACATGTCGGGTAACGTTATTGATGTTTGTCCGGTTGGTGCATTAACAGATAAAACGTTCCGTTTTAAATCACGTGTATGGTTTACGAAACCAGTGGATGCAACTTGTGATTGCAAAAAATGTTCTGGTAAAGTACGTTTATGGATGAAAGGCGAAGAAGTATTACGCGTTACTGCTCGTAAAGATCAGTGGGGTGAAGCAGAAGAATTTATTTGCAATACTTGCCGTTTTGATAGAAAGAAAACTTCCGACTGGAAAATTGAAGGACCATCACAAATTCATAGAAGTAGCGTGATTTCTCAAAATCATTACAATCATTTAAATGAACTAAAAGTAAAAGTGATGAAACAACAAAAGCACTTGGATTTATACCTATTAATAAAAGACCGTAATAAATTAGTATGATAGCATTTGTAATATATAAAGCAATAATGTGTGCGGCCGTTTTCCTGATTTGTTTGGGAGCAGCAGCTTACGCAACGTTATGGGAAAGAAAATTCGCTGCTTTTCTTCAAGATAGAAAAGGACCAAGTCGCGCAGGCTGGGGTGGTTTATTACAACCATTAGCAGATGGTGTAAAAATGTTTATGAAGGAAGAGATTATTCCTAATGTGTCTAATCGCGCCTTATTTATTTTAGGACCTTCTTTATTTATGATTACAGCAGTAGTTACAAGTGCCGTGGTGCCTTGGGCTAAGCCAGTAAACATTGGCGGAGATGTATATGATATGCAAATTACCGATATCAATATTGGTGTAATTTATTTATTAGGTGTTGCATCAATTGGTGTGTATGGAATTATGATTGGTGGTTGGGCATCTAATAACAAGTTCGCTTTATTAGGAGCAGTGCGTGCCTCATCACAAATGATTAGTTATGAAATTCCTATGGGAATTGCATTAATCGCATTAATCATTTCTTCAGGCGGTTCTTTAAGTTTAAAAACAATTGTTGAAGGACAAGATGCTGGTTTCGCAAATATTATTTGGCAACCATTGGGTTTTTTAATTTTCTTTATCTGTGCATTAGCAGAAACCAATCGTGCACCATTCGATTTACCGGAATGTGAAACAGAATTAGTTGGTGGTTACCATACAGAGTATTCATCCATGAAATTAGGTTTATTCTTATTTGCTGAATACATCAATATGTTTATTTCGTCAGCAGTCATTGCTACTTTATATTTCGGTGGATATAATTTCCCATTTGCTCATGAGTTATACGCTAAATTAGGATTAGCAGATGGTTCGGTTTGGATTTCATTAATTGGCTTTGGAGCTTTAATGACAAAAATATTTGGTTTCATTTGTTTATTCATGTGGATTCGTTGGACATTACCACGTTTCCGTTATGATCAATTAATGAACTTAGGTTGGAAAACGTTATTACCGTTATCGTTATTTAATTTATTATTAACGGTAGCAATTGAATATTTTAGAGGAAACATTCATTTTTAAAAAATAAGCTATGAAAAATATTTTTTAAGAACTGGTAGTTGGCATGCAAAACCTAAAACAAATTAAAATGCAGTTAACAAACAGAAAAGTAGTCGTATCAAATAAAGAGCAAAGTTTTGCTGAAAGATTGTATTTGCCGGCTATTGCAAAAGGGATGATTATTACGGCAAGTCACTTGTTTAAAAAACCACCCACCATTAATTATCCGGAAGTTAAACGTCCAATTGCACCTGTGTATCTTGGTCAGCATGTTTTAAAACGTGATGAAAACGGAGCAGAACGTTGCACGTCTTGCGGTATGTGTGCTGTGGCTTGTCCTGCAGAAGCTATTACCATGACTAGCGGTGAGCGTAAAAAAGGCGAAGAGCATTTGTATCGTGAAGAGAAATATGCAGCAACTTATGAAATTGATATGTTGCGTTGTATTTTCTGTGGTTTATGTGAAGAAGCTTGTCCGAAAGAAGCAATCTTTTTAACAGACCGTTTAGTTGACGCACAATTTGAACGTAAAGATTTTATTTACGGAAAAGATAAGTTGGTTGAAAAAATAGATGCTCGTATTGATGTTACTAAACGTCAAACACAAGCGGTATTAGATTTCAAAAAAGTAAAAGGATTAAAGCACAACGAATTATTTGATGCTAATAAATTAAATAAAGGACATAAACACTAAATTAAAGATATGTTAGGATTTACGATTACACAATGGCTTTTTGGAACATTATCATTAATGGCAATCATGTTTGCCTTGATGATGGTTTTTACTCGTAGCCCAGTAAACTCAGCGTTATATTTAATTATGACGTTTTTCTGCATTGCAGGACATTATTTATTATTAAACGCTCAATTTTTAGCAGTGGTACAAATTGTGGTTTACGCTGGAGCTATCATGGTATTGTTCTTATACATTATCATGTTAATGAATTTAAATGCAGATGAAGAACCTCGAAAACATGTTCTTACAAGAGCCATTGCAGCTATCATTGGCGGCATGTTATTATTTGTTATGATTGGCGCTTTAAGAGGTGCTGAGCAATTACAAATGGTTCAAGGTGGCGCTTCTCAAATTGGTTTAGTGAAAAATTTAGGTAAAGTATTATTTACTGAATTCTTATTTCCATTCGAAATCGCCTCTGTTTTATTGTTAGCAGCCCTTGTTGGTGCGATTATGATTGGTAAGCGCGACACAAATATTAACTCAAAAGAAACTACAAACTAATATAAACTCATACTATGTTAAACGGAATTCCTATTAATTATTACATCATGTTGAGCGCTGTGCTTTTCATCATTGGTGCAGTTGGTGTAATGGCTCGCAGAAATGCAATTATTATTTTTATGTGTATTGAGTTAATGTTAAATGCAGTAAACTTAATGTTGGTGGCGTTTTCAACGTTGCACAACGATGCAAACGGACAAGTATTTGTATTCTTTATTATGGCGGTTGCTGCGGCTGAGGTTGCAGTAGGATTAGCTATTTTATCGATGGTGTATCGTAATTTCAAGAGTATTGATATTGATTTATTAAGCAGATTAAAGAACTAAGTATATGATTAAATTAGTAGCCCTTATCCCATTATTCCCTTTATTAGGTTTCTTAATAAATGGATTTTTTGGCAAAAAAATTAGCAAAAATCTATCTGGTATTATTGCCAGTGCAGCCGTGTTTGGGTCGTTTGCTATATCCGTATTAATATTTATTGATTTAGAAGAACATAAAGAAGTAACCTCTCATATTGTTCCTTTATTCTCATGGATTAATTCTGACACCTTAAAAATTCCGTTTGAATTTTTAGTGGATCCTTTATCATCTTGGTTTTTATTAATCATAACAGGTATTGGTTTCTTAATCCATATTTATTCTATGGGTTATATGCATGATGACGAAGGTTTTTCTCGCTTCTTCACTTACTTAAATTTATTCATCTTCTTCATGTTGTTATTAGTATTAGGTAACAACTACCTAATTATGTTTGTGGGTTGGGAAGGTGTAGGTTTATGTTCTTATTTATTAATTGGATTCTGGTTTAAAAACACTGCTTATAACAATGCTGCAAAAAAAGCATTTATTATGAATCGTGTGGGTGACTTAGGATTTTTAATGGGGATTATATTAATCTTCGTAACCTTCGGAAGTATATCTTATGACCAAGTATTTTCTGTAGCTTCTAGCGGAAATCATGCAACAGTAACCATTATCGCTTTATTATTATTTATTGGTGCTATGGGTAAATCAGCGCAATTACCTTTATACACTTGGTTACCAGATGCGATGGCTGGTCCAACACCAGTATCAGCATTAATCCATGCGGCTACGATGGTAACGGCAGGTATTTATATGATTGTGCGTTCAAATGTATTTTATTCAATGTCAGACGAAGCTTCTCATATAGTAGCTATTGTTGGTGTTGCAACAGCATTATTTGCTGCAACAATTGGGTTATTTCAAAATGACATTAAGAAAGTATTAGCTTACTCAACTGTATCTCAATTAGGTTTGATGTTTTTAGGATTAGGAGTTGGTGCTTACAGTTCATCTGTATTTCACGTAACAACACATGCTTTCTTTAAAGCGTTATTATTCTTAGGAGCTGGCTCTGTGATTCATGCCATGGGTGGCGAACAAGACATGCGTAAAATGGGTGGTTTATGGAAACATTTACCAATCACTGGTAAAGTTATGGCTATTGGTACATTAGCAATTAGTGGATTCCCTTTATTGTCAGGTTTCTTCTCTAAAGATGAAATTTTAGCACATACCTACGAGCATAGCAAAGCATTGTGGTTCTTTGGAATGATTACTTCTATCTTAACTGCTTTCTACATGTTTAGATTATTGTTCTTAACGTTCTTTGGTAATTTTAGAGGAACTCATGAGCAAGAGCATCATTTACATGAGTCTCCAAAAAGTATGACTTTCCCATTAATCGTATTAGCCATTTTATCAATAGCTGGTGGTGTTTTAGGATTACCTGAATTTTGGGGAATGACTAACTGGATGCACCATCATTTAGATTCTGTCATCGTTCATAAAAATCCAAGCGTGTTGAATCACGAAAAAGAGTGGATACTAATGGGCTTAGCAACAGCAGCGGCTTTAGCAACTATTTTCTTTGCTTATATGGTGTATATGAAAAATCGAATTTTACCAGAAGCAAACGATTCGAAGTTAACTGGTATTAAAAAATTGATCTACAATAAATATTATATTGATGAAATTTATGAAGCATTAATTCGTAAACCGTTAGATGCCTTATCTGAAGTTTTTAAATATATTGACACCAAGGTTATTGATAGCGTTGTTGATGGAGTTGGAACGACTGTAACAGGAATGAGTTCATTGGTTCGTAAAGTGCAAACAGGACACATTGGGTTTTATATTTTTGGAATGGTGCTAGGAATTATTGCCATTTTGTTTTACACGTTTATTAAATAGAATTTAATTATAAATAAAAAGATATGTTAGTTGGATTATTAATTATTGTACCACTTATCGCAAGTTTGTTAGTGTTTTTCACAAAAGGAAAAACTAGTAGAACAGCTGCATTAGGGTTATCTGTTGTAGAATTTATTTTATCATTAGTGGTATTGTTTCAATACAAACACAATCCTGATAATGCAAATTTGATATTAAATTGCGCTTGGGTTGAATCTTTGGGGATTCACTTTGCAGTGAGTGTTGATGCTTTATCAATGTTAATGGTATTATTAACGACATTCTTAGTACCACTAATTATTTTATCATCCTTTAATACGGAGTATGAAAAACCGAATTCATTTTATGGTTTAATCTTATTAATGCAAATGGCATTGGTAGGTGTATTTACTGCAAACGATGGTTTCTTATTTTATGTGTTCTGGGAGTTAGCATTAATCCCAATTTACTTTATTTGTTTATTATGGGGTGGAGAAAATCGTGGACGTATCACTTTCAAGTTTTTTGTTTACACCTTATTTGGATCTTTATTTATGTTGGTGGGTTTAATTTATTTGTACAACCATACAGGTTTCGAAACAGGAATTAAATCATGGGCGGTGACTGATTTATACCAAGCTGGAAAATCGTTAACGTTAAACCAACAATCATTTGTTTTCTGGAGCATCTTTTTAGCATTCGGAATTAAAATGCCAATCTTTCCTTTACATACGTGGCAACCTGATACCTATGTAAACGCTCCAACACAAGGAACGATGTTGTTGTCAGGTATCATGTTAAAGATGGGAACATTTGGATTAATTAAGTGGTTATTACCAATGACTCCTTTAGCTTTAGCAGAGTGGGGATGGTTAGCAATCGGTTTATCTGTATTTGGAATTTTCTATGCTTCTTGTATTGCAATCGTTCAAAAAGATTATAAACGTTTAATTGCTTATTCATCTATTGCTCACGTTGGATTAATTGCAGCAGGTATTTTATCTGCCAACCAACAAGGCATTCAAGGAGCGGTTATGCAAATGTTAGCGCATGGTGTTAACGTGGTAGGTTTATTCTTAATCGCTGATATTTTAATGCGTCACACAGGTACTCGCGAGATGGAAAAGCTAGGAGGTATCAGAAGTATGAATGGTAATTTCGCTGTTTTATTTTTAATTGTGATGTTAGGTTCAGTAGCATTACCATTAACTAATGGTTTCGTTGGTGAGTTTTTATTAATCAATGGTGTGTATCAATACGGAGCATGGGTTGCAGCTTTTGCTGGTTTAACCGTGATTTTAGGAGCCGTATATATGTTACGCAGTTACCAGGCTATTATGTTAGGAGAACGCAAAGATTCAGCAATCGCATTTGGTTCTTTAGCTAGGTCAGATAAATGGGTATTGTATATTATTTGTTTTGTCATTATTGCTTTTGGTGTATATCCAAAACCATTAAATGATTTAGCAGAAGAAGGAACAAAAGCAATTTTAACTTATATCAAATAACAAATTAATTTTCGAATTACGATTATCATAATTCATAAAGCTTAAATAACGTATGAAAGGTCTTTTTATAATTAGTGCACTAGGAATTTTAGCCATGTTGGCCGAGATTTTTAAATTCAAAAAATTGTTATATCCAATTGTCTTAGTTGGAATTATAGGAGCATACGTAGCTAACCTCATGGAATGGGGACAAAACAACATGTCCATTCCAATGTTTAATAACATGATTCATTTCAATGACATGTCGTTAGCATTTAGCGGTGTAATTTTAGTAACCGCTTTTTTCTGGTTCATTTTAGCAAATGATTATTTTGAAGAAGATCATGTTACTGACCATTTTGCATTAGTTTTATTTGCATTAGTTGGTGCGTTGATGTTAACGTCTTTCAGAAACATGACTACTTTATTTTTAGGTGTTGAAATTCTTTCTATTCCAATGTATGTATTAGCTGCAAGTCGTAAACGTGATTTAGCATCAAATGAAGCGGGATTCAAATATTTAATCATGGGTTCATTTGCTTCAGGATTTTTATTATTTGGTATCGCTTTAATTTACGGAGCAACGGGTAGTTTTGATTTAATGGCTATTCGTTCATTTATTAGTCATGCTAACGGCGATTTGCCAGCTTTCTTTTATGCTGGTGTATTAATGGTTTTAATTGCCATGTGTTTTAAAGTAAGTGCTGCACCTTTCCACTTTTGGGCACCAGATGTTTACGAAGGCTCGCCTACTGTTATTACAGCGTTAATGAGTACCATCGTTAAAACGGCTGCATTTGCAGCATTCATGCAACTATTTGTGATTGTGTTTGGTGGCATAAGCGATACGTGGAGTATGGTATTAGCCGTAATTATTGCTTTATCATTAATTGTGTCGAACATTACGGCAGCTACACAACAAAGCGTAAAACGTATGTTGGCGTATTCAAGTATTAGCCACGCAGCATTTATGTTAATGGCTATTTTAGCGCATACAAAAAGTTTTGCAAGTATTAATGCCATTTTATATTACTCTTTAGCGTATTCAATTGGTTCTATTGCAGCCTTTACTGTTTTATACAATGTATCTAAAGCAAAAGGGAGTTCAAACATTGAAGCATTTAATGGCTTAGGTAAACGCCATCCATTTATGGCAGCTTGTATGGTAGTTGCTATGTTATCATTAGCAGGTATTCCAGTTACGGCAGGTTTCTTTGCAAAGTATTTTGTGTTTACGGTGATGATTGGCACTACGTTTAAATGGTTAATCATGTTGGCAATTTTAACATCAGCAGTTGGTGTTTACTATTACTTTAAAGTAATTATTGCTATGTATTTTAAACAAGAAGATTCGCATGAAGAAGTGAAGATGGAAACATCGCACGTGCTTTTGTTAGCATTAACGACTTTATTTACAATTGCATTAGGATTAGTACCTAAATATGTGATTGAAATTTTTGGATAAAATAAAATTCAGCATATTAAAGAATATTTGGATATACCATCGTTTTTAAATAATACGAATCCGTATTTCCAAAAGCTGAAATCTTCTGATAAAGCAAAGTTTCACGACAGAGTTGAAAAGTTTATTGATCGTAAATCAATAACAGGTCGACAAAATTTTTTAGTAACACAAGAAGTTCGGGTAACTCTAGCTGCAGCAGCTGTTCAATTAACATTAGGATTAGATACGTGGGACTTAGATTATTTTAGTCAGATTTTAATTTATCCTTCCGAGTATCAAAACCCACAAACAAGACAAATGCATAAAGGCGAAACCAATATGGGTGGCTTTATGTGTTTTAGTTGGATTGATTTTTTAAGAGGAAACAAAACACCTGATGATAAAATCAATTTAGGGCTTCATGAATTTGGACATGCCCTTAGATTTAGCGGAATGCAAGGCCATGAGCCTGATTATTTTTTTGATAATTACTTTAAGCGTTGGTTAGCTTGTGCCTCTAGAGAATACACAAAAATGCGAAAAGGATACGCTAGCATTTTAAGAAAATATGGCGCCGTAAACATCAACGAATTTTTTAGTGTGGTTGTGGAAACTTTTTTTGAAAATCCTCAAGAGTTTAAAACTAATTTGCCTGAGTTATATCATCACACTTCTATACTATTAAACCAAACAACCGCCATAGATGGTTCGATTGTTTTGAATTGCAGAGAGAGTTTAATGAAGCTTAATATTAGTAAAGACATCAAAGAAAATAGGGCGCTTTTAAAGTATGTTTTGCCAAATAGTGGAGCAATATATGCTGCTTTATTATTTGTCATCTTCGGTTGTTTTTCTTTATTAGGAGATGGCTACAAACATCCGCCAGCATATATATTATTTATTTTGGCAGGTTTATGTTGGTTGCATTTAGAAAGAAAATACACAAGAGTTTATTTTAAAGGCAAAAATTTGATCATAGAAAAAGGATTTTTTTTAACGAAGAACCCTCATTCTAAAACTTTGCCCATCTCTCAGTTGATTTCATTTTACGCCAATTATTACGAATTAGACAATACTCCAAAAATTGAAGGTTGCAATATTGTGTTTTACTATGAAGGTGATTTTTATGAGGAGAATTTGTATTTTGAGCTTAGTCAACCGCATTTTGATCAACTATGCGATGCTTTGATTGCTAATTATGTTCATGTACATATTGTTCGTTAATCATAATTTGTTAAAACCGGGTTCTAGCCCTATTTCATAAATTATTAACTCAAATTTGTTACTATGTTTAATTAGTTAGTCAGTCTAAACTTGACATTCATCGAATTTTTCCTATCTTTGTCGAAAATACATGTGCTATGCTGATTAAAGAAAACGGTTCAATTTTAATTCCTATTGATTTTTCAAAACAATCATTAATTGCCATTGAGCAATCTTACAATTTAGCAAAATATACTAAATCTAAAATTATTTTGATGCATGCCTCTGCTAATGGCGGTACTGAGCATAAAAAGGATATGGAAGAGTTAGTGGCCAAAACAGCAAAAGAATCGGGGCAGCCAACTGAATATATTTTACTAAAAGGTGATATTTTTGATTTAATTGACCCTAAGGCAGAAGAGTTGCAGTGTTCTTTAATTGTTATTGGATTGGATACACAGGTTCGCTTTAGAAGTTTTATTGGAGTGACCAATGTGGGTAAATTTTTAATGAATGCACCTTGCCCTGTAATCACCATGCGTTCCGTTGATAATCGTAATAATTGCCGTAATATATTAATGCCAATTGATTTAAGCGCCGAGAGTCGCGAAAAAGTTGGTACTGTTGTGCAAATAGCAAAGTATTATAAAGCAACCATAAAAATCGTTTCAGTGTTTAGTCCAAATGACGAAAAATTTGAAAACGAATTATTGCCTTATTTAAATCAAGTTAAAAAATTCATTAAAGATAGAGGTGTAGAGTGTACTAATAAGTCTATTGCTTCAAATAATGTAGTAGAAGCAATTATTTCTTATGCTAATAATAACGAATGTGATTTAATTGTACAGATGAATAAAAGCGGTTTAAGCTTAGGTGATTTGTTTGTTGGAGCGGCAGCACAAAAAATTGCGGAATCTAGTAATGTACCTGTGCTTTCAATTAAACCAATGAAACGCGAAAGTATTAGTAGTGGAATTCACTAATCAATCATTTCTTCGTTCTCAATAATAGTATTCCCTGGTTTATTTAATTTTGATTGTTTAATCATAGCACTTGCTACTTGGTTTACATGAATGGCTTTGTAGTGTTTTAACTTGCCAATAAACAAAATAGAAAAGAATTTCATTACTATTTTCCCGATAGATTCTCCAAATCTAAATTCGGTGCGATCTCCTAAAAGCATGGATGGCTTGAAGGTGGCAAAGGAGTTAAAAGATAAATTTTGGAGAGCTTTTTCGGTTTCTCCTTTTACTTTTAAATAAAAATTGTTGGAGGCAGCATCTGCACCTAATGAGCTTTGAAGTAAGAAAGTTGAAACTCCATTTTGTTTGGCAATTTTTGCGAACTCAGTGGGATAAGTGAAATCTACTTTTTTAAATGCGTCTTGCGAACCAGCAGTTTTAATGGTTGTGCCTAAACAGCAAAACACAACATCTCCTTTTATTAGATCTTTATAATTACCTAGCTGATTAAAATCAACAGCATGTTGTATGAGTTTAGCATGTTTGATGTTTAACTCTTTTCTTAAAAATAAGATGACTTTATCAAACTGATCGTCTTGCAAAAGTTGATATAATAGGGCTTTACCTGTAAGACCCGTCGCGCCAATAATAATAGCTGTTTTCATGTTTTTTATTCTATTCAGTAAAGTTAGATTAAAGTTTAACATTCTGGTAACATTGGCATGAACTTAAATTAAACTCAGTGAGCTTAATTTGTAGCGTGAAAAAGGAAATCATATTAATTTTTATATTAACGGTATTTGTTTGTGTATTAGGCTTTGCAGGCGAAATGCCTAAGCCAGTTAAAACAAAAACCATGATTTTAAGTGGTAAAATTATTGATCCTAAAAACAATGAGTATTTAGCAGGCGTTAAAATTGCTTGTGCAAATTGTCAAAAAACAGTGTATTCAGATTTAGATGGCAACTTCTTTATCTATTTAGAAGTAAATACCGATGAAAATTTAACATTGGAGTTTTCGCAAGTAGGTTATTCTTCTAAAACCCTTAATTTACAAGACTTACAAGCTAATTCGGGTAGTTTATCTATTGATTTAGTATCTGAATAGGGAAATCCTAATGTAAAGTTAAGGTTAGCTTTTTGTTACGGTTGTAACAAATAATTGTATATTTTGGTATAATTGTACTAGAAATCGATAGATGATTTTTTAGTTCCACAATTTAATACCAGAAATCATGAAAAATTTAATTCTTTTAGTGTGTTTATTCTTAGGAAACATTGCTTTTTCTCAGGATATTAGTTTTGATAATGGTTCTTATACACAAAATCAAAAGGCATACACTGGTAAACAAACGCTTTATTATGCAAGCGGAGCCGTTAAGGAAGTTTTAACGATTAAAGATGGTAAATTGGATGGAGAAACTGTGAAGTATTTTGAGAACGGCCAAAAAATGGAAGTTGGACAATACGAAAACAATTTAAAATTTGGTTTATGGACTCGCTTTAATGTAAATGGTGCTGCTATTGCAGAGGCTCGTTACAAAAACGATAAAAAAGATGGCACTTGGATGGTTTATGACGATAAAGGAAATAAATTATTTCAAATGGAATATAAAGACGGAGAAAAAGTAGGCACTTGGACTCAGTGGGATGATGCTGGAACTGTAGTGAAAACAACAGATTACGCTTCGATGTAATTTAAAGTTTATATAATGAATAAGCCATTTACCGACGGGTAAGTGGCTTTTTTATTTTTATCGTCATCTAGTTAACAAACCACTAATTATCCCTTAATTAATTTTGTGTGCCTAAGCCTAGGGCGATTCATTTTCTGTAATCGATAATAACAATCCTAATTTAAAGAATAGAGAAAGATATTTTATTACTTTAATTCGCCCTACTTTTAGTTGATCTATAAAATAAAAGAATTTAATATTCTACCTATTTACTATAATTTTTTCGTGACTTGTCTTGCCCGATTTTGTTTTGATAACAAGATAATAACTTCCGTTTGCTAATTCACTTACATCAACTTTATATACATTTTGATGAAGAGATTCTAACGTGTTTTGAAGTACAATTTTTCCTTGGGCATCCATTAATACACATTCTATATTTCCTTCATTAAGATCATTTAAACTAATATTAAAAAAGTTTTGTGATGGATTTGGAAATATTTTAAAGCGATCTACTTTTATCACTTCGCCATTACTTACAAAAAGCAGGTCAATATCTAAATAACTTGTATCTGATCCACAAGTATTGTAAGCAATTAAGTAGGTATTATATAAGTTATTTGAACCATAAGTATGTTGTGGAGATGGAGCGATGCTTGTATTACCATCTCCGAAATTCCATAAATAAGTATTAGCATTTGAACTTAAATTATTGAATTGAACTATTAAACCATTATCTGTTGCTGTATAACTTGCTTGCGGAGCAGGTAATATCGATACGGTTACAGTATTTGACTCAGCATAACATTGTGGGAAGTCAATGTTTGAAACGGTGGCAGAATAGATTCCTGCTGAATTCACATATATGCTTTGGCTCGTGCTTGAATTAGACCATAAATAGTTTGCATTAGATGTGGCACTTAGTGTGATGGTTGTGCCAGCGCACATGGGGTTGTTTCCCACAACATTGATGGTGGATGATGGTGTTTGGTAAACCCTTATGTATTGTGATTTAACTAAAACACTGTCAATACTACTATTTGCGTCTGTAGCTGTTAAACTTACTTCGTATAATCCAGGTGCGGTATATGTATGTGTAGCTAATGTATTTGTGCTAGTAGCTCCATCGCCAAAATCCCATAGATAAGTATCGCTATCCACACTTGTGTTACTAAAAGTAACAGTAGCTTGGTCACAATAATTCAAACTATCTGCTGAAAACTGTGCAATTGGCAGTAAATTTTTCGTTAAACTATCAGTAGTTACTACACTCCATAAGCCTCTTTCATCTTTAAATTGAAAATTGATAGCATATCTTCCCTTTGTAAATTGAGTAAAATCAATTACATCATTTAGATTTAGTTGTTGTACAGGTGATGGTAAATTCGTTAAAACATGATTGTTAAAATCACTATTTATCCAGTATCTATAAGCAGTAATATGATTATTAGTTCCTTGTTGGTTCGGCAATTTATAAAAAAACTGACTTAATGCGCTGCTCCATAAATCTGAATTATCTTTAAAACGAATGCTAAATGTATGTATGCCATTTGTTAGGGTAGATGTTTGAATTAATTGATTAAGATTTACTTGTTGCTGACTAGGTGTAGAAACGCTGATTGCATTCGTATAATCATTATCAAACCAATATTGGTATGCTACTAAATTTCTATTTGTATAATTATTAGAAGGTGTTTTATAAAAAAACTGACTCACTGCACTGCTCCATAAGTTTGAATTGTCTTTAAATCGAATATTAAAAGTGTGAATACCATTCGTGATGCTGGCAGTTTGAATAAGTTGATTAATATTAACTTGTTGTTGCGCAGTTATTGTTGTTGTAATCGCGTTACTGTGATTGTTATCAAACCAGTATTCGTATGCAATAATTTCTCTATTAGTAGCCGCAACGGTAGGGGCTTTATAAAAAAACTGACTGACTGCACTGCTCCATAAGTTTGTATTGTCTTTAAAACGAATATTAAAAGTATGTATCCCTGATGTTAAAGACGAAGTTTGTATTAATTGATTAATATTAACTTGTTGTTGGTTTGGGGTAGAAACGTGAATCGCATTAGAATAATTATTATCAAACCAATATTCGTATTCAGTAATTATTCGACTAACAGAAGAGACTTGAGTAGTTTTATAAAAAAACTGACTTACTACTGTACTGTATTTCCCATTTGTTTGTTGAGCTCTAAAATTAAACACATGTATTCCATTGGAAAGTCCCGCTGTTGGAACTATTGAATTTAAATTCAATTGATTAGTAGGACTAATACTTGTAATGGTTGTATTTGAATAATCATTATCAAACCAATACTCGTATTTTGAAATATTATTTTGTCCTAGAATTATTTTACTGAATAAAATAAGTAGGCTTAATATAAAGCTATTTTTCATGAGTTAAAAAATTAATCATTTTGAGATGTTACTCTTATTTGTACAGGAAGTTCTCCATTGCTATTAGTTTGAGTGCTAATATTAATGGACCCGATGTGAGGATTATTTGATAATCCACCAACTTTAAACGGGTAGTACCCCCCGAAAATGCCAATTTGACTAGCGTTATTGGCAGTAAAAGCTGATGGATTTACAAGGTGATAATCAACTGTGTAGCTATCTGGACTCTGCCAATTTACAAAAACAGAAGTCGGACTTTGGTTTATATAAGTGTTAGTGTATGTATTTTGTAAATCTGCAGTTGGATTGAAATTGCATATGTTACTATGGAAGGTATTATTAAATGCACTAGACCACCCGAATGCAAAGAAATTATTTTCAATTAATGATTCATTTATGCCAGTAATATTAATGGAGCTAGGATTTAACTGAAATGTATTATTTCTTATCCATCCATTCATTTTGACGCCTGCAACGTAGTTAAAAATTACATTGTTAAAAACTCGTAAGTCGGATGCGTTTTCACCTGTAATAACATTAACTCTGTTTTCATAGATTAATGTTCCTTTTGATTTTTGATTTTCAGGCCTGTTTATATCCGCATTAAAATAACTTATACTTGCAGTAATATGGTTTCTATGTATTTTAATACTGTCAATTTGAGCCTGTCCGTTCATTAAGATATTGCCAACAATATATAGCCCGCTGATGTAACTTTTATCTGCTCCAATATCAATAGTTAATCCATTAATTTGGGTTCTTCCTGTTGCATTTGTTGAATCCGTGAAATAACCAGTGCCTATTAAAGCAATTCGCTTATCAATGGTAGGTATGGAATATAATCCACCTGGAACGTATATTGTATCGCCACTTTGTGCTGCATTATAAGCATCTGTTAATGGTTGTATTCCTGCAAAAATTTGAGTAGTTCCATTATGATGCAATGCAACTTTTTTTTGTGCGAAAACAAATAGACTATTTGTTAATGAGATAGCTATTATTGCTAATTTTAATTTTTTCATTTTCAATTGATTAATCGTTTTGTGCATTTACTCTAATTTGAACTTGCAATTCTCCATTTGTATTGGTTTGTGGCGCAATGTTTTTTGAACCAATGTGAGGATTAACTGGAACCGCTCCTTCTTTCCATGGATACAATCCACCGTATATTCCAACTTGTGAGCCATCTGCACCTAAATGAGTTGTTGAATTTTGAAGGTGATAATTTTCGGTAAATAAGTACGCACTAGATGTCCAATTCACTAAAATATTAGAGCTTCCTATTCCAACATAGTTGCTAGTTGGAAAGTTATTGCCGTAATCTATATTACTTGTGCCGAAAATATTTTTATTGATGATTGAATTATCACAATAAGCAAAGCCTAAAGTTGCATCTGGGTGAACAAAAACATTATTTTCAATACTAGAATTATCACAATCATAAACATTGTTGTATTGGTGAATTGGCCAGCCTATGTATGGATTTGCTGTAAAGACATTATTTCGAATTATTCCTTGATAAACATAATGCAGTCTAGAATTAAAAATATTATTAGTAACGACTACATTTGAGGTATTAGATAAGTCTAAAGCCCCTTTGACTACATTACCTGAAATTTCAACATGCATTGAAGGCGTTAATCTGTCCCCATTGATGTTAATTTGACCGTCAATTAGATTTCTTCTAATTTTAAGCTTATCGATTTTATTATTTGCCGCAGTTAATTGAATATACCCAGTAATATGCAGACCTTCAAGATGAGTTGTATCAGCATTTGGGCCTAAATTTATATTTCCATTGATCTGAGTGGCATACGTTGCTAAAGTGGAATCAGCATGAAATCCAGCGCCAAGAATCGTTAACTTTTTATCAATGGTGATGCCAGCAAAGAAACCTCCCGGTAAATAAATAGTGTCTCCATCTAATGAAGTATTGTAAGCATCTGTAAAGGCAGATGATGTGTAATACATGGTGCTTGTGCCATTATGATGCAAGGCAACTGGAGCTTGAGAAAATAAATTACTTACAAAAGCACAAGTTACTATTAATACAAATTTCAGTTTTGTTGTTTTCATATTATTTTGTTTTCTAATTATTTTGTGCGTTTACTCTAAAGTTTATCTGCAAATCTCCGTTTGGAGTTGTTTGAGGAGCAATAGTTTTACCGCCAATATGAGGATTTACTGGGACTGAACCAGCTTTAAAAGGAAATGCGCCACCGTAAATGCCAACTTGAGTGGATTCGTTTCCTATGTATGAGCTTGGAGTTTGTAAGTGATAATCATGAATATAATTGAATGTGTTACCTGTTTGATTAACAAATACTGAAGATGCTGCAACGCTAGTGTAATTTCCAGATGTTATAGGATTTGAACCAAAGTTTGGACTGCCAGCTACACATAAATTATTAAAAAATAAATTGCCATCATTAGTATCATAAATAAAAAATGATCCATTGGCAGAAATAAATACATTGTTTGAAAACTCATTATAATTGGGTCTGTGAAAAATGCCATCATAACCACTGCCAGGATTATATAAATATATATTGTTTTTAAATACATTTGATTTACTGTCCAATATTCTGTTTTGGATAATACTATTTGATATAGTTGAATTAGTTAGGTTGTTTAGTGAAACATCACCAATAATTACGCACTCAATAAACGCATTATTGATGGCACTATTGGTAGTTCCTGAGCCTGCAAAAGATATTCCAGCATTAAATCTACATCTCTTAAAAGACAAAAAACTAGCAGAAATATTATTCCCAATAACTAATTGATTTGAAAACTGTATACCTTCTATCATCAAGTTATCTGCGTTTTCTCCAAGATTAAAATTCCCAGTGATTACAGTTGGATTTGTTGCTAGTGTAGAATCAGGATGGTATCCAGCACCATATATGTATAATTGTTTATTTATTAAACTAGGGGCAGCAAATGCACCACCAGGTATATAGATAGTATCTCCATTTTGCGATGCGTTATAGGCATCAATTAACGGGTTAATACCTGAATAAATACTAACACTTGATGAATGTAGCGCTACTGTTCTTTGAGCATAAATATTAACACAAAGTAAACTAGCAAAGATAAACAGCAGAATATTTTTGATTTTCATGATTATTATTTTTATCAAAATTATTCCTCATGTCTTAAAAGGAGTATGATATAAATCAAAAAAAAATGATTTCAAGCAGACTATTTAGCTGAAATTCCTGAGTCTCTAATCAATGCTTCATCGGTAGAATATAATAGAAAAATGAAAAATTATTAATATTATTTGGAACGTAGAATATTAAGTCTTTTTTAAACTTTTTTATTTAAAAGAAACATCATGGCGGAAAAAGTCATTTAAATTCTAATTCCAACTACACACACATCATCTACTTGTTCTAAATCACCTTTCCAGTTATTAAAAGTAGTTTCTAGGATGTGTCGTTGTTCTGTCATGGGTTTATCCGAAGCGGCAATAAGCGTTTCTTCAAATTGTTTACGCATTAATTTTTTTCCTTTTGGTCCGCCAAACTGATCGGCATAGCCATCTGTAAATAAATAAATGCAATCGTTAGGCTGTAGTTGTGTTACAACATTGTCGTATGGTAATACAACGTCGTTCATATTGCCTATAGCTTGTTTATTAGCCTTTAGTGTTTCTAAGGATTTATTTCTAACAATATAAATAGGATTGTTAGCGCCCGAATAAGCAAGTTGTTTTGTTTCTATATCAATGGCAATTAACGAAATATCCATGCCATCTCTAATTTCTATACCGCCGTAACCATGATTTAATGTGGTGATAATTTTTTGATTTAAAAAATCTAATGCTTGCGCAGGAGTATTCACACCTTTTTCTACAGCGCTTTGATGCAAAAAATTAGAACCTAATAAACTCATAAAAGCACCAGGTACACCATGTCCTGTGCAATCGGCCACAGCAATTAATAAATAGTCTTTCGGTTTTCCTTCAGTGGGAGTCGTTTTTATTTTACGTCCCCAATAAAAATCGCCGCAAACAATATCGCGTGGATTGTATAAAATAAAATAATTATCGTTAAAGAAACTATCTAATAAATTTTTTGGAGGGAGTAAAGCTTCTTGCAAGCGCTTGGCATATCTTAAACTACTAACGATTTCTTGATTTTTTTCGTCAACTTCTTCTTTCTGAAATTCAATTAATGCTTTTGATTTCTCTAATTCTAATCTGCTTTTAATTTCCTTGTAAGTTAAACGATAGCGGTTTCTGATAAGGAATACACAAAATATTAATACAGTTAAAACCAATAAACCACCGTTAGTAATAAATTCGTCAACCGTTAACGGACTATTTAACACATAGAAGATAATATTACTAACTACGGTTGTAATCAATAGTATAATTGACAACTTCATTTCCCATAATACCATCATACCCACGCCAATAAATAATACCATGTAGGCAAAGGCATGTTTTTGTAAATGCGGAATATCCATCACGCTCCACATATAAGCGTTTTGAACAGAAATACCCAACACCAATATAAACATACAGGTGTATATACTTATCTTTAAATAGTTTTTTGCTAATAGGGCAATGGCACTGATGCTAGAAACAGCAATTCTGAAAATTAGAAATGGAATCCAAAACTCATGAATACTCAAGTAGTCACCTAAAAACCACACTAAATTTAATACAATACCAATCCAACTAACAAGCACATGAGCTTTCTCAGTGGATTTGTAGAATTCTTCTTTTACTTGATTTTCGGTTATAGTCGTAGGCATATACTCCATTAGAAATCTAATGTACTAAATAATAACCAAAAAGTAAATGAGATGTTTAATTTAAAATTAAACAGAAGCTTCTTTAAATTTTTCCATAAAGCCCATCGATGTTTTCATCATCTCTGTTGATCCTAAAAATAATGGCGTACGTTGGTGTAATTCCGTAATATCTTGTTCCATAATACGTTTGTAGCCATCAGTAGCAACACCACCTGCTTGCTCAATAATAAAAGCTAAAGGATTGCATTCGTATAATAAACGTAATTTACCTTTAGGAGATTTAGTAGTTGTTGGATAAATATAAATACCACCAGTAATTAAGTTACGGTGAATATCAGCAACACCCGAACCAATGTAGCGGCTTGAGTATGGACGATTAGTTGCTTTGTCTTCTTCTTGACAATACTTAATGTATTTTTTTACACCTTCTGGAAAGTGTAAGTAGTTTCCTTCATTAATAGAATATGTTTTTCCATCTTTTGGCATTTGCATGTTTGGATGAGATAAGCAAAACTCCCCAATACTTGGATCTAAAGTAAACCCGTTAACGCCTTTACCTGTTGTGTAAACCAACATAGCGGATGAACCATAAATAATATATCCAGCAGCTACTTGTTCAGTGCCACGTTGCATAAAATCTTCGTGAGTCCCTGGTCCGTTTAAACTTACACGACGGTAAATAGAAAAAATTGTTCCAATAGAAACGTTTACATCAATGTTTGAAGAACCATCTAATGGATCCATCGCAACAACGTAGCGTGCGTTTTTAGAAATTTCAGAATCAATAGGAATAATATCTTCGTTTTCTTCGCTAGCAATAGCGCAACACTCGCCACCTGCTTTTAAGGCTGCAATAAATTGATCGTTCGCAAATACGTCTAGTTTTTTTACGCGTTCACCTTGCACGTTAGTGTCGCCTGTCTCACCTAATATTTCTACTAAACCAGCTTTTGTTACTTCGCGATTAACGATTTTTGCTGCAATAGCAATGTCGCGTAGTAAACGAGATAATTCGCCTTTAGCAAATGGGAAATCGTTTTGCTTTTCGATAATAAACTGACCTAATGTTTTTGCGTACATGTTAAATATGTTTTGAGTTAATAATCCTATTAAAGTACTACAAAGCGTAGTGTTGCAAAGGTAAAGTTATTATTAATATAAAAATAAAAAAGTGCTTCGTTTTAGGAAGCACTTTTTAGTATATTTTAGATGAATTTATTTACTGTATTCGTCTTTTAAAAACTCTCTCCAATCACCAAGGTTTGAAATGACTTGTATTTGGCGGTAATGTAAATGAAATTGCTCTTCGTTTTCTTGAGAATTTAAGATTTTTAATCTGTATTTATCAAAGTTTGCTAGTGCAAATTTTTCTTCTGCCGTTAACGATTTCCCGCTAAATTCCTTATCGCGCAAATCGTTGATGCTTTCGGCACCACCAATATCTTGCTTGCTAAAAAAGCGTTTTGCTATGTCGTTCTTAAAGTCCATCAATTTCAAAGATATGAAATGGATTGATTAACTTAGCATTTTAAACCATACTATTGCTAACAAACCAATGTTAAAATCAAAGTATCTTTTTTTTATGTGTTTGATGATTGGTTTTGCGGCAACCTTATTTTCTCAACACGAAATAAGTAAATACGAATATCGCTGGGCAATGCTTCATCCATTTGCTGCTAAAAAGGTGCAAAAACATTTGGCTGAAGCAATGGATGTTTACAAAGAAGTTAAAAATACCAATGAATTAGATGGTTTTGAAAATGGCGGAACATTAGATGCGTTTCGACATGCCTTTACGATGGCCTATTTAGTGCGTTATGTGCAAATAGATAAACTTAGAAAGCTAGGAAAATCACATGAAAAAGGTAATGAATATTTTTTCTATAAAAATCATCAAGAATTTGGCGAACGAGCGGACAGTTTGGCCTGCGTAATGGATTTAAGAAACAATGAATTGGGTTTTGAAATTGGCGAAAAGAGTAAAAATGTGTCAAAAGAAGAGTTGAAAAACCTCATTATAGTCCAAATTAAAGAAGGAAATGCGTGGAAATTGAAGAAAAATAGTCAAAATCAGTACATTTCTTGTCAAAATGAAGCAATTTTAATAGAAAAATATAAAGGAAAGTGGTTTTTGCCAAAATGCTTAGTAAAAAGCAATGAGTAGTTAAAAGGCTAAAAAATAGTCATTTACATATTTCAGTAAAATGCTATTGTTTTTTGCTAATTTGTTGATAAGATTGAAAAAAAGTGTATATTTGCCGTCCATTTTGGAAAATAAGCTATGGGTAAAAGTCAGTACAAAATACAGTTTGGCGGTTTATCAATGGGAGAACACCAATTTGAATTTGATATTAAAGGAAAGTTCTTTGAACAATTTAGTGAAAGTGAAATAACCGAAGCCGATATACAGGTAAAGGCTAATTTAGTAAAGCAAAATACGTTGATGCATATTTTATTTACTTTTGAAGGCACTGTAAAATTAAGCTGCGACCGTTGTTTGGTTGATTATAATTGTCCCATATTTGGGCAAGAAAAATTAGTCATCAAACATGGTAATCCTGAAGAAAGTAACGATGAAATATTGGTACTGAAAGAAGGGATTGATGAAGCCAACTTTGCACAATACTTATTCGAATACATCGAATTATCTATTCCAAGCCGTAAAGTGCCTTGCGAAGATGAAGAGAATGATATAGATGTAGAGTGTGACGAAGAAACTTTAGCTAAATATAACGAACTTAAAATAGAAGAAGAACCGAGTGAAAATCCTGAATGGGATAAATTAAAAAATATAAAGTTTAACAATAATTAAAATTAAATACCATGCCTAATCCAAAACGAAAACTATCCAGATCACGTAGAGACTCTCGTCGTTCGACTTACAAAGCGCCAACAATGACGATTGCTAAAGATACAACAACAGGTGAAGCTCATTTATTTCACCGTGCACACTGGTTTGAAGGAAAACTTTACTACAAAGGAAAAGTAGTAATGGAAAAAGCAGTAAAAGCTTAATTTTTTTGAATACCATATATTCAAAAACCTCCTCGTGAAATCGAGGAGGTTTTTTTGTTTAAACTTATGTAATTGAATAGAACACGGATGACGCAGATAGAAAACGATTTACACAGATGAAAAAATCAGCTAGAATCAGCTTAATCCGTTTCATCAGCGTTCCATTTTTTTAATATGTCAACCGAAAATAACACCACTTGTCCACGCTGCAAACAACTATTTATTTGTAACCCCACAAATATTGCGGCTTGCGATTGCTCAAAAATTCAGCTGAGCGTTGAAGAAATTGCTTATGTTGCAAAGCAATATTCAAATTGTGTTTGTAATACTTGTTTATTACATTTAAAAGATGAATTTTTAAAGCAGAAATGATTTTTACGTCTTACAATAATATTATTAGTCCACTCGGATTTTCTACACAAGAAAATTATCAAGCTGTTTCTAATTCTAAGGTTGGAGTAAAAAAAATGAAATTACCTTTTTCGCAAGATGAATTTTGTGTCGCGAAAATTAGTGATGACAAAATTCAAGAGCATCTTTCTCAAATTAAAAATGCGGACACTCATACAAAACTAGAGCAGTTAAGTATTTTATCTATTCAAGATGTATTAAATCAAAGCGGGATTAATCCAAAAGATAGTCGTACCCTTTTAATTTATTCCACTACAAAAGGCAACATTGATGTATTAGAGAACACTTATAAAAACATCGATTCGAAAAGAGTTTATCTACCTGTCTTCGCTAAACATTTGAAATCTTATTTTCAATTGGCACATACTCCTATAGTATTGTCAAACGCTTGTATTTCTGGCATTCTTGCCATTATCATTGCTAAACGTTTTATTGAGCAAGGCACTTATGATAACGTGTTAGTTTGTGGTGGAGATATTTTATCTGAATTTACGATTAGTGGATTTAAATCATTCAATGCTTTGAGTAATGAGCCAAGTAAACCGTTTGATGGGAACAGAGTAGGTATTAATTTAGGAGAAGCAGTTTCTACTATTTTAATCACCAATAAAAAAGAATTAGCAACACCATACAATACACAAATTATAAGTGGTGCTTCTGCAAACGATGCGAATCATATTTCTGGTCCGTCACGCACGGGCGATGGTTTATTTCAATGTCTTACACAAATACTAGATAAGAATACAAACGATATAGGATTTATTTCAGCACATGGAACGGCTACTCCGTTTAACGACGAAATGGAATCCATTGCTTTTGATAGAGCAGGATTAAATACAATACCAGTAAATAGTTTTAAAGGCTATTACGGACATACATTAGGAGCAGCAGGCGTTTTAGAAACTGTATTATCTTTAGAATCCATGAAGCATCAACGCTTAATTAAATCAGAAGGTTTTGAGACAAAAGGCTTTAGTGGAAATATCACGATGATAGAATCACATCAGGATAAATCATTTACATCGTTTATAAAAACAGCATCGGGCTTTGGCGGTTGCAATGCAGCAGCTTTATTTAGAAAGATATAGAATGAATACAATCACTTCATACGCGCATATCAAACATAACCAAGTTTCGGTTAATGGTGAGGTTGTATTTCAATCTAACTCATCTTTAACCTTGATAGAGTTTTTATCCGAAGCTTATAAAAATTTGGGTGCCAGTTATCCTAAGTTTCATAAAATGGATGCCCAATGTAAGCTTGGTTTTTTATGTGCAGAATTTGCTTTGAAAGGAACCAACTTTTTAACTGAAAACAATTTATCAAAAACAGCGATTGTGTTATCCAATTGCGCCTCGAGTTTAGAAACCGACAGAGTGCACCAACATTCCATCGACGATAAATCCAATTATTTTCCATCTCCAGCCGTATTTGTTTACACGCTTCCTAATATCACTATTGGCGAATTAGCTATTAAACATAAAATTACGGGTGAAAATGCCTTTTTTGTGTCGGAGCAATTAGATGCTGATTTATTAGTGAATTACACAGAAACCTTGTTTCAAGGCAACACAAAGGCCGCTATTGTTGGTTGGGTTGAGGTTGACGGAGCCAATTTTGAAGCCTTCATTTTTTTAACAGAAAACACAGAAAATATAAATAAAAGCAGTATTTTTAAACCTCTTAATAAAACAAGTGTTATAACAATATACAATCAAACCATATGGACGCATTAATCGAAAAATTAAAAGGACAAATTATTGAGCAACTTAACTTAGCTGAAGTAAAACCAGAAGAAATCAATCCAGATTCTCCATTATTTGGCGAAGGTTTAGGATTGGATTCAATTGATGCTTTAGAGTTAATTGTATTGTTAGAAAAACACTATGGTATTAAAATCCAAGATCCTAAAGATGGAAAAACTATTTTCCAATCTTTAAGAACAATGGCAGAATACATTAAATCTCAAGGTAAATCTTAAGAATTGTCTCAGCGAGTTTATATTACTGGATTAGGAATGATTTCGGCTATTGGAAACAATGTGTCTGAATCTTTTTTGTCCTTATCTCAATCAAAAACTGGTATTGGAAAAATTAACCATTTAACAACGCGTTACAAAGACGAGTTTTTAGCTGGTGAAATAAAATTATCTAATGCTGATTTAGTGGATTTGGTAAAAGACAATAATCCTGCATTAAATCGTAATTCATACATTGCTATGTTAGCTGCTAAAGAAGCGGTTATCAATTCAGGTATCGATACCAATGATGGGTTGCGCACAGGCGTTATTTCTTCTACAACAGTAGCGGGAATGGGTAAAACCGAATTGTACTATAAAGAATTATTTGAAAAAGATGATCATTTAGATGTACTTGATACACACGATTGCGGAGATAGCACCGGAACGCATTGCGGATTATTTAGGTAATGTAGATTATGTAACCACTATTTCAACAGCGTGTTCATCAGCAGCAAATGCGATTATGTTAGGTTGTCGAATGATTAAGCATGGACAATTGGATAGAGTAGTAGTTGGTGGCGTAGATGCTTTATCAAAATTTACATTCAACGGGTTTAATACTTTAATGATTTTAGATAGAGAATGGTGTAAGCCATTTGATGAAAACAGAAAAGGATTAAACTTAGGCGAAGCAGCCGCTTTTTTGGTGATTGAAGGAGAGAATGCCTTGAATTTAAGAAAAGGCAAAGCTCTAGCAGAAGTGGTTGGTTATGCCAATGCCAATGATGCCTATCATCAAACAGCATCTTCGCCCGAAGGTTACGGAGCAACATTAGCAATTACACAAGCATTAGCAATGAGTGGTTTAGCGCCATCTCAAATTGATTATATCAACATGCACGGAACTGGTACTCCTAATAATGATTTATCGGAAAGCATGGCTACTAAGGCTGTATTCGGAAATCAAGTTCCTAAATTTAGTTCTACTAAAGCATTTACAGGACACACATTAGCCGCCGCAGCAAGTATTGAAGCCGTTATATCGGTTTTATCATTACAAAATAGTATGATATTTCCAAACTTAAATTTTACTACACCAATTGCCGACATGAATTTAATTCCTGAGACTCAATTGGTAAATACTCCTTTAAACACGATCCTTTCAAACTCTTTTGGGTTTGGCGGAAACTGTTCATCTTTAATTTTTAAGAAAGCATAATATTTTGACTAAGGCATACATAAACGGAACTGGTTGCATTTCGCCACAAAACTCAATTGATAGTGAGTGGTTTTTTGACACCATTAATCCTGCTAAAGGCGATTATTTTGATGCCATTGAACCTTCTTATAAAGAATTTATAGCTCCCAATTTATTACGCCGAATGGGTCGTGCTATTAAAATGGGCGTTGCTGCTGGTAATATTGCTATACAACAAGCTGACGCTAAAAAAGTAGATGCTATTATTACAGGAACAGGTTTAGGTTGTTTTGAAGATAGCGAGCGTTTTTTATTAGCACTCTTAAATAACGAAGAACAATTTTTAACACCAACGTCGTTTATACAATCAACGCATAACACAGTAGGCTCTCAAATAGCATTACTCATGAAATGCCATGATTATAACTTTACGTACGTGCATAGAGGTTTTTCTTTTGAAAGTACCATACAAGATGCGTTAATGTTATTTGAAGAAGGAAAAGAAACGATTTTAGTTGGTGGTATTGAAGAGCACACACCAAATTTTGTTATCCTAAACAGAAGAGCACATAAATTTCAAGAAGTATCCTCAACTACTCCAATTTGGAAATCAACCACGCCTGGTATTCAAATGAGCGAAGGAACGGCTTGCTTTATTTTGAATAAAACAAAGACGGACAAAAGTTTAGCCAGTGTGGATGGTATACAAACGTTATACAAACCAAAAACATCGGCTGATATTTTAAATAAGTTACACAGCTTTTTAAAATTACATAGTCTTACATTAGCGGATATAGATGTAACTTTAATGGGTTTTAGTGGCGATGTTAACTTTGATAGTAAACTACAAGAGTTATTACTAACATCGAAAAAGAATCGATAGCAGCTTGTTTTAAAAATGTGTGCGGAGAGTATCACACTGCATCTGCCTTTGCTATGTGGACAGCTACCAAGTTAATTGAAAAGCAAAAATTTCCTAAAGTATTAGCAATTTCTGATAAAGCACCTTCTCAAATAAAACATGTTTTAATTATTAATCAGTACTTAGGTATTAATTATTCGTTTACGTTGTTATCACAATGCTAAAATTTTGGCCAACAACCATTACTTTTATTTTAGGCTTAATTGCCTTTTTTATTTTCCAGCCTAGCCTTCATTTAAGTTATTGGTATTTGATTATCTGGATTAAACTATTTGCTATAGTCCAGTTTTGTGGAGCTTATTTTATTGGATTAAATTTTCATTTAACCTCAATCAATAGTTTAAATACATCTGATAAAAAAGTATTGTTGACTTTTGATGATGGTCCGCATGCCAATACAGTTAAGGTTTTGGAAGTTCTAAAAAAACATATGTAAAGGCATTGTTTTTTATTATTGGGAAAAACATACAAGGCAATGAATCTATCTTAAATCAAATTGTAGCTGAAGGACATCAAATTGGGAATCATAGCTATTCTCATCACAACTTCATTGATTTATGGTCAACAAAAAAAGTAACGGAAGATTTTGCGACTTGCCAAAAATTAATTGAACACTATCAACCAAAATCAAAGTTGTTTCGTCCGCCTTATGGAGTAACCAATCCTAACATTGCCAAAGCTTTGAAACAACTAAACTTGCAATCTATCGGTTGGAATGTGCGCAGTTACGATACTTCCATAAAAGATGTCGAAAAAATAAAACAACGTGTGTTATCTCAATTAAAACCAGGTGCAATTATACTACTTCACGATCGTTTAGATTTTATGCCTGAATTATTGGAAGTTTTGATTCCTGCTATTAAAGAGAAGGAGTATAGTTTTGCTGAAAAGGTAAACTAATAAGGACTCTGCTTTCTAATCAATTTCCCAAACAGCTTTGGAAAAAAACGTTTGATTTTTACAATTAATAGTTCCTTTCCGCCAATAAAAATCTCTTCTTTGTCATTCATTATACCAGCGATAATTTGCTTGGCACATTCTTCAGCACTCATGGCATTTTCGTGACTAGGATCCATTTTGTTATGAGAATCACCAGCGGCACCAGCTGCATTTAAAGACACGTTTGTTTTTATTTTCCCTGGGCAAACCATTAATACGCTAATTCCTTTTTTCTCTGCCTCTAAACGCAAGCTTTCAAAGTAACCGTGTAAGGCATGTTTAGCTGCTGAATATGAAGAACGTAAAAAGAATCCAAATTTTCCTGCAATACTACTCACTACAACAATTTTACCACTACCATATTTTAACATCACTGGTAATGCTGCTTTGGATAAGTTAACCGCGCTGAAAAAATTAATTTCCATTAATTGTCTTTCGGTTTCTGCTGAGGTTTCTATAACGGATGAACGCTGGCTTTGTCCGCCGTTATTTATTAAAATATCTATTCGCCCAAACTTTGTAATAATTTGTTGAGCATACTCTTTTGCTTGACTCGTGTCTGATAAATCAAAAGGAATAATAAGTGAATTGCTTGAGGTTAATCCTGCTGCTTTTGATACACGAAATAATTCACCTTCACGGCGAGCAGATAGAACAATTAGTGCATTTTTTTTCGCACACTCATATACTAAAGCTTCACCAATGCCTGATGAAGCGCCTGTTATCCAAATGACTTTATTGTTTAATTCACTCATTATTTATCAATTACGTTTATAACGTCCATCGTTTTAATTTCTCTAATACAATGGCAATTCATCGTTTTACGACAATCACTGCAATCTTTATTTAATACTAAGTAATTAGCTTTTACGCCAATTGGTTTCCATCGGCCTGGATGAATTGGACGCATGGGCGCAAACAAACCAATAGCTTTTTTGCCAAGTGCAGATGCAATATGCAAAGGCCCAGTACTAGCAGCTATCAATACATCACAGTGATTAATAAAAGCAATAAATTGTTGTAAGGATAATTTGCCTGTTAAATTAATCACTTCAGGATGCTTGGCAATCAAATCCTTTACTAATTCTCCTTCTTGTTGTGTACCACTAATATAAATTTGATGTGTTGTTTTATCAAGTTGAGTAATGAGTTTCGAAAAATTATCTAGGCCCCATTCGCGAGCACTGCCTTTTGATTTTGGATGAAGAATGACATTGATTTTTGTTTTATCAATTAAATCTAAATGTGTTTTTTCTAATGTAGGAACTTTAGTAAAACCGTAATTCGTCGCTAATTCCTCTATGCTAAAGTCTTTGTGAATACCAAGTGGATTTAATAATTTAGTGTTTAACTGCGCTTCGTGTAAATTAGAATTTTTACGAGATAACTTAATTCTTACATTACATGTAAACCAATGCCATAAACGATTGGTAGTACCAATGCGATGTGCAATGCCAGCTTTTTTTGCTAGTTGTGCAATTTCTTTTATAGGAAAAACATGAATGATATGAGTGGCGTTTAATTTCTTAAAGGCATCAATTTGTTCATTAGGATTGAGTTTTAAAATATCGTCATAACTCACAAATTCATCCACATGTTCTGATAATGCAATTACATCCTTAGTGTAATTTCTTCCTAAAAAAATAATGTTGCTTTGAGGCAAAAACTGTTTAATAATGCCAGCCATAGGCAAGGTTAATACCACATCGCCAATACTATCGGTTCGGCTTATAATTATAACAGGATTATTTTGCAAGCGCTTGTTGTTTGTAGATGTCTCTGATTTTTTTGTATTTCAAATAAGTGGCATAAGCCGATATTTTAGAAATTAAATAGCCCGCCTTTCCATCTAAAAACCCTAAATGCAATAAATAGTGATCAATAAATTTAGCAATGGGATTGGCAATTAATTTATAGAACGGTGCTTTTTTTCCTGCTTCCACAAAAGCTTTGGAGGCAATATTCGTAAAATATTCTACTTGCTTGTAATGATCTTCTTGTGTGTAGTAACTGTAATGTAAAATATCTCCTTTAAGATGTTTGGTATTTTTATCACCTTCTTTTAATTCGTATTTATCGTGAGGATTAATACCTGTCCAAGAGCCTTTTCTGCTATCCCATAAACGCATTTTTGTGTCGGGATACCAGTTGCAATGTTTTACCCAATGCCCGCAATAATTAGTTAAGCGGTTCATATAATAACCATCATGAGTCCAATTTTTCTTAACCTCTAAAATGGAATTTTTTAAAGTTTCATCTAGTGCTTCATCAGCATCCAAAGAAAGAATATGGGGATGTGAAGCATAAGTAATGGCTCTGTTTTTTTGCTGGATATGCCCATCAAACGCATGTTCGTAAAATTTAACGCCAAAAGAGGCACATATTTCCTTTGTACGGTCTTTACTAAAAGAATCAAGCACCACTATTTCATCGGCAATCTCTTTCACAGATTCCAAGCAACGAGCAATGTTTTTTTCCTCGTTAAAAGTGATAATAACTACAGATAATTGTGGCATCGGTTAAAGGTAATAATTTTATATTTGTAAACATGAACCAAAAGGCATCAACTATAAACAACAAAAGTCAAAAACTTTTTTTGGCAGTTTTGTTATTGCTTGTTCCAATTGTTTATTTTAAAATTTTTGGCATCAGTTTTTTTGGTTGGGACGATAAAGATATTTTATTAAATAACGAAGACGTTCATCAGTTTAATATCAAGGCATTTTTTAGTCAACATTATGTGGGAAATTACGCTCCTATTACTATGATTGCATTTGCTACGGATTGGCTTTTATTTCATGGAGATGCTGTATGGCAACATGCTACTAATATTTTAGGACATACTTTAAATGTGTTTTTAGTGTACCGGTTAACGTTGTTGTTATTCTCTAATTTTCGTTACGCTATTTTGGTTGCCTTAATTTTTGCTATGCATCCTATGCAAGTAGAAACCATTGCTTGGGTATCAGCAAAAAACAATATTATTTACACCACATTTTATGTATTAGCAGCTATTGCATACATACACTATTGTAGGGAAGGAAAACTAAAATTTGCGGTTATTTCTTTTGTACTATTTGTTGTGGCTTGTTTGTCAAAACCATCGGCTATTGCTTTTCCTTTATGTTTGTTTGCTATTGATTATTTACTTCAAATTCCAGTTTCCAAAAAATCTATTTTACAAAAAGTGCCATTTTTTGCTGTAGCCTTATTAATGGGTTTTATTACGCTTTATACACGTACAGAAGATAAGTTCATAACCTCAGACATCGATATTCCAATTTATGAACGAATTGGTTACGCTGGCTATTGTATAGCTTTTTACTTCGTGAAATTTTTATTTCCTGTTAATTTATCTTTAGTGTATCCATACCCTGACAATAAAATAATTTGGATTGTGTTAGGGTATTTAGTTTGGTTTTTGGTTGCTATCCTTATCATTCGTTTATATAAGAAAAAGCAATTAGTCATTCTTGGCGCTATAGGTTTTATATTAGCTAATTTTTTATTGGTTATTCAATTAATTCCTTTTGGAGAAGTTATTACAGCCGATCGTTATATGTATTTGCCGTTAATTGGTTTCGGGTTTTTACTAATTAGCATTTTTAAATTTTCTGATAAACACATTAATTTCATTGTTTTTGCAACTCTTATTTATTTTGGTTCTTTGAGTTTTATGCGCACCTTAAATTGGAAAAATAGCATCACTGTTTTTTCTGATACAGTTAAAAAACAACCTAATTCTTTTTTGGTGTTAAACAGTTTGGGTTCAGAGTATAATACCATTGGCAAACCTAATGATGGCATTACGTATTTAAACAGAGCGATTGCAGTTGCTCCAAATTATTATAAGGCTTATTATAATCGAGGATTATCTTACATGCAATTGCAGCAATTTAAAAACGCCTTAAACGATTTGAATAAGGCGATTAGTTTGCATCGACGTGGCGATCATTATAAGTCTTATGTGGCTAGGGGAAATGTATATTACCAGTTAAAAGATATGCCTAAAGCTATTGAAGATGCTAAAACCGCTTTAGTGATAGATCCTGAAAATGTAAAAGCACAGTTTTTATTAGCTAACTGTTATGATGATTTAAATTTGTTAGACCAAGCTTTACCATATTATAGTAATGCCATTCAATTAGATTCAAGAAATCCAACGTACTATTTAAGAAGAGCCATCGTTTATGGTAAAATGCAACAATTTTCATCTTGCCTGCAAGATTTAGAGGCTTGTACAAACTTAGATGCGAATTATGCAGAAGCTTATTATTGGAAAGGAGTAGTTAAAGTGAATATGAAACAAAATCCTTGTGCTGATTTAAGAAAAGCGGTTGATTTAGGTTTTGCAGCTGCTCAGCAACCTTTGCAGACGTATTGTCGGTAAACTATTTTTTCTTACCAGGACATTTTTTGCAGCGATCACCTTTTTTAAAGTTTTTGCAACAATCTTTACCTTTTTTGCAACTATCAATAAATGGTAATAACGGGCAGTTTAAATTTAACTGCATCGTTTTTTCAAATTTAAAGTCGTCGTTCATATTTCAAATTTGGCAATTTCTAGGAATTGGAACAATACCTCAAAAATGGTAGTTCATCTCTTCTACTTATAAAGTTTAAAAATCCGTATGAATCTGTCACATCCGTTTCATCTGTGTCCCCATTTTAATAGGAACACGGATTTTACAGATAAAGCGGATTTTCACAGATTTTTTTGTAGTAAGTGATATTAATAAATTGGCTGATTAGATAAAAATATCAAACAATTTATTGTTTACTTTGTATTCTGTAAAATGAATATACAAGCTTTAAATACTTGGATTACAAAAGGTAATGAACCACTCATTATTGCTGGGCCTTGTGGTGCAGAAACGGAAGAGCAAATATTGCAAACTGCCAAAGAATTAGCACAAATTGAAAGTATAAAATTATTTAGAGCGGGTATTTGGAAACCCCGCACTCGTCCCAATGCTTTTGAAGGTGTCGGCGAGCCAGGATTGGTTTGGTTAACTGAAGTTCAGAAGCAATTTGGCTTAAAAACATGCGTGGAAGTAGCAAATGCTCAACACACCGAATTGGCTCTAAAACATGGGGTAGATGTATTGTGGATTGGAGTAAGAACTACTGGAAACCCTTTTAGTGTGCAAGAAATTGCGGATGTGGTAAAAGGCGTTGATATTCCTGTATTTATAAAAAACCCTATCCATGCCGACATGCAGTTGTGGTTAGGTGCTATTGAACGTTTATCAAATTCGGGTATTACAAAGTTAGCAGCTATTCATCGCGGCTTTCATTATGCAGGGAAAACAAAATATCGGAATAAGCCTTTGTGGGAAATTGCCATCGAGTTAAAAACCATTTTACCTGAATTACCTATTATTTGCGACCCTAGTCATATTTGTGGTAATAGAGAGTTAATCCCTCATGTTGCTCAAAAAGCTTTGGATTTAGGCATGAATGGCTTAATGATTGAATCTCACATTAATCCTTCAGTAGCGTTGAGCGATGCGCAACAGCAATTAACGCCAGAAGCTTTAAAAGAGCTATTAGACGGACTTATATATCGCCAATCTTCTACTCAAAATCCGGATTGCGTTGATAGATTAACACAATTCAGAAAAATGATTGATGAAGTGGACGATGAATTAATTAATGTGTTAAAGAAACGCATGACCATTATTGAGCAAATTGGAGAATATAAAAAAGATCATGATTTAACTATTTTTCAATTAGGCCGTTGGCAAGAAATTTTGCGCACTCGTTCTCAATGGGCCGAAAAATTAGGTATTCCAAGAGCTCATACCGAAAAAATTTGTCAGTTATTGCACGAAGAATCTATTCGTATTCAAACAGAATTAATGAATAAAAAATAATTAAAAGTTGATTTGTAAATTAAACCAATTCCTCCTTTGAAGGAGGTGTCCGCAGGACGGAGGATGTTTGTTTAATTTAAAAAAGGCTTAGTCCGAAACTCGTTTCCCCAATATAATCAAGCCTCTTTCAGCATCTATCATATTAGCAATCTTTGGAAGATGAGCCCATTTTTCGAAGCCCATTTTATAAAACAATTGCAAACTAGGTTCATTATGATCAAAAATAAAACCTAAGAGCGTTTTAATATGTAATTCTTGGCAAACATCAAATGCTTTTTGTAAGCATGTTCTTCCTAAACCTTTTCCTCGGGCACTTTCTTCTAAGTATATACTAACTTCAACTGTTCCATCATAAGCTGGTCGTCCGTAAAACGAATTAAAACTCATCCATCCCGAATAAATTCCGTCCACTTCGATGATCCATAATGGACGACGATTTGCGCTGTGCGCGTCAAACCATGCTTGTTTACTTTCAACAGATACAGGTTCTAAGTCGGCAGTAACTATACGTGAAGCAACGGTTGAATTGTAAGTTGCTACAATTTTTTGTAAATCGGATTGTTGGGCGTGGATAAAAGTAGTGGCCATAGTATAAATTAAAAGCCCTTGAAATTAATAAATTCCAAGGGCTTTTAAAAATTGAGTTGTATTTGATTGTGGTTAATTATGGATTGGTAATAGATCCACTTACTGTATAAGTAGTTATTGGCCAACCAAAAGACGATTGAAATACAGCGTTATTAAAAGAAGAAGTTAATTTCCCGCCATTTAAAGTGGATGTAATTGTTCCTGATATAGCAGTATAAGCTAAATTTCCTCCACTTCCGTTTGGTAATGTTAATGAAACATAAGCGTCATTATTGGCTGTTCCAGTTGATTTCATGATGTAAGTTCCTGCAGTTGGGGCTAGGTAGCCATATAAATCCAACACTAAACCAAAATTCACATTGTTTTTAATGGTTCCTTTTTGGCGGTACGTTTGGGTTACAGCAGTATAACCTCCAACTTGAATTGAATCGATATTGTATGTTGAGCCTCCAGCTATTGATACAAAATTTACTGATGGAGTTGGTGTTCCGCCGGTTGTTCCACCACCAGTTGTTCCTCCAGTGGTAGTAGAGTTTGTGTCATCTGGAGCGTTATCATCTTTCTTTTTGCAGGAAAAAATAATGGCAGATGATAGTAAAATAATAAGAGCTGAGTTTAATAAAGTTGTTTTTTTCATAATTTTCTATTTAATGATTTTATAGTTCAAAGGTGTTTTATTTTTATTTTTTCTCAAATAGTGCATTTGTACTAGTAGTGTAATCAACGATTATTCTCAGTACTACAAAAATTTGTATATTAGATTTATAAAATCTTATTTCTTGAATAGAATACAAGCTATATTCATTTTTATTTTTTTGACATGGCTTCATTGTGGCATTTATAGTCAAGCAAAAACGGATAATTTATATGTTCAATCAAAAGAATTTTTTAATAAAGGCAATTATGCTGAGGCATTAAATTGTAATATTAAGGCACTTAAATTAATCGAAAAAGATAATTCGAATAAAGGCATGCTTGCGCACGCGAATATTCAAGTTGCTAAAATGTATTATTATTTAAATGAAAAAAGGTTAGCCTTGAACTATTTTTTTGTAGCTAAGACGATTATTGAAAAACATCAAATTGATTCTCTAAAAACTAATCTTCTATCTAATATCGGTGTTATTTACACAGAACTTGGCAAAACGGATACAGCTTTAGTTTATTTAAATGAGTCTAAATTAGGGATGTATAACATCCAAGATTATACTGGTCTATCAAGGTTATGCGCCGTTATTGCCGATTTGCACTTAAATCATACGCGTAATTTTGAGTTAGCAAAAAAAAATATTATAGAAGCAGAGGCTTATGCAAATAAAGCAAATGACGAAAGCTTAATAGCTTTTGCAAACATTAAGTATTCTATATACTATCGCCAAATAAAACAATACCCTTTAGCGGTAGAGTATGCAAAAAAAGCTTTAAGTGTTTATCAAAAGAACGGAAGGACGGATGGCATTATGTACGGGTTAAAAGTATTGGCTGAATCAATGGCTTTAAATGGTAATAAGGAAACTAAAGATACATATACGAGGTATCTTAATTTAAAAGATTCGGTTTTTAAAGCAGAAACAGCTAATAAAATGGCAGATTACAAGACTAAATATGAAACCGAAAAAAAGGAAACTGAAAATAGATTGTTACAACAGGATAATTTATTAAAACAATCAAAAATTGATGAACGAAACAAAACGATTATTGCTCTTGTGATTGGTATTTTATTAATAGTATTTATTGTCATTTGGCGTATTAATATTATTAATTTAAAGAAGAAACAAAAGGAGTTGGAAGCAGCACAAGCTATTCAAAAAGAAAAAGAACGTATTTCGCGTGATTTACATGATAATGTTGGCGGGCAATTGTCATACGTTTTATATTCTTTAGATGGAATTAATACAGATGACAAAAGTAAGAGGACTGAAATTACTGGTAATGTTAATGAATCGGTTAGAAACGTGATTACTAATTTACGTGAAACTATATGGGCAATTAATGATGAAGCAATTAGCATTAATGATTTTTCGGATAAGCTAAAAGTATATGTTAGGTCGATGTTTAGAAATACAGAAACCAAAATTTCTTTTACTGAAAATATTCTAATCGACACACAATTAAATTCTTTAGTGGGTTTAAATTTGTACCGTATTTGTCAGGAAATTATCAATAATGCATTTAAACACTCTAAGGCAACTGAGTTAATAGTAAACATTACATCTGAAGACAAGGTGATAGTTGAGATATTTGATAATGGCGTAGGCTTTGATATAGAGTCGGTTGAAAAAGATGGATTTGGTTTAGCTAACATAAAAAGTAGAGCCGCTGAAGTAGGTATTACTTTAGAATTAGAATCAAAACGTAATGATGGAGTTAAATATAAGTTGTTAGTATAAATGCACTATATGTTTCAAGGTAAATAGACAGCACTTTTGTATGAAAAAAAAGGAAATGACATACGTTGCCATTGTAGATGATAAAAAGACATTGCGAACTGCCTTGCAAGATCGTTTAAGCACTTTCGATAATTATAAAGTATTATTTACTGCCGAAAACGGACAAGATTTTTTAGAAAAAATGATGGAAGCGCGCAAGTCTATTGAACCTGATGTGGTGTTAATGGATATTGATATGCCCATTATGAATGGAATTGAAGCCGTTGAAAAAGGTAAGGAACGCTATCCGAATTCAAAATATTTAATGTTGACGATTTTTGATGAGGATGAAAAAATATTTAGCGCCATTAAAGCTGGAGCGGATGGTTATTTATTAAAAGATGAACCAGTTGAAAAAATTAAAGAAGCGATTATCAATTTATTGAATGATGAAGGTGCGCCCATGAGCCCAAGTATTGCCCGTCGCGCTTTAAATTTATTAATGAATTCTAAATTAGAAGTTTCAAAAAAAGATTCAGTAGAAAAAACAAATGAGTATAATTTAACTGATCGAGAAAAAGAAGTATTGACTTTTTTAGTTGAAGGGTTAGAATACAAAGAAATTGGAATGAAAATGAGTGTTAGTCCAAATACCATCAGAAACCATATTAGTAACATTTACAAAAAATTGCACGTTACCTCTAAAACACAAGCTATTAGAGTGTTTTTAAACAGCTAGTTATATCTTTGTAGTCTATTCCTTAATAAATTTATCCCTTATTATTTCGTTGCTATTTATTTTAACTTCAATGAAGTATATTCCAGAAACCAAATGACTTATGTTTATACTAGAGGTAGTTATATTTTCTTGGTGAATAATTTTCCCGTCAATTGAAGTTATTTTTAGCTCTTTCAACTCATTTGAGGTTATTCCATTTATTGAAATCCATTGTTGTGCTGGATTAGGAAAAACACTAACAGCATTAGATTTAGATTGAAAATTGTTTATGCCTGTTACTATCGCATTATGTTTCATTACTGAATAATCTTGAATTGATGTTGGAAAACTATTGAATGTGGCATAGATATCATTGTTTATTGGGTTTACTCCAAGGTTTGTAATTTGTGCAAAGTTCATTAAACCTGAAACATTGAGTGTGTCTATCATTTGAAATCCTGAATTTTGCCCATTGCAACTATAGATAGTTCTTGCTAATCCTGAACCAGAAATAATAAATGAATTAGGCGAAGTAAATGCTAATGTTGATTGTGCTAAATTTTTTCTAAAGTTTGTTGTATCTCCGAATGTAATCCAATTGCTACCATTATATTTCTTGACAACAACGTTGTTTGTAGTGGCCTTGTGAAAAAAAGCAAATGTTTCACTTAATGAGTTTGAGTATATTTTTGAGCCATAACTTGTAAAACCTGTGTTATAGATAATTGTATCACCTAAAATAGATTCTGTGACGCCATCGTATTTTTTTACAATTTGTTTGTAAATAGGACTCAAAGATTTATTAGAAGTCACATTGTAAACTAAATCATTATTGGTGTTAAAGGTGAGCGTGTTGTCTCCTGTAAAAGGGTATGAATAAGTAATACCTCCTGATGCTGTTTGTGGTAGTGTGAAAACTAAAATCCAAGCAGTTCCATCGAATTTAAAAATTTTTCTATCAAAGCAAGCGACATAGGGAACACCCGCATTATCTATAGCAAAATCATAATTAGTTGATGAAGCATATCCCGGCAATGAAAGTCCTACATCCACCCAACTTGATCCATTATATTTTTTTACTTTTAAACCAGAAGCATAATAGGCAACATAGGGTTCGTCATTATAAATTTCTAAATCAAAATTTCCAATGTATCCCGACGTAGTAAATGTTCCTAAACTAAGCCATGACGTGCCATTATATATCTTTGGTAAAATTGCTGATGGGTTGCCTCCTAAGCTTACTGAAATTGGCGTGCCATCGCTCTTAAACACCGTCTCTGCGCTTCCGTATGCTTGGGTAGCAACAGTATTACCAGTAACCGAGGAATTGCCAATATAACTCCAGTTTTGAGCAAAAGTAATTACTGTAATGAATAAGTTTAGTAGTAAAAATTTAGTTTTCATATCCTTTATTTATTTTATGTAAAGGAATAATTTTATTGCTTAAAGGTCAACTCATACAAATATGGGTTTTATTAAACAATTTGATGATGAATGGCATATTTGATCAGTCCCGCTAATGTTTTAGTGCCCGTTTTTTCATATATATTTAAACGATGAAAATCCACGGTTTGTTTACCTATAAATAATATTTCAGCAATTTCTTTGCTGGTTTTTTCATTTGCAATGAGTTTAAGAACCTCTAATTCTCTTGCACTTAATTCTGTGTTTTTATTTTCTGAAGCGACTGATTTTAGTCGTTGTTTTTCGAGTATTTGTTGCATTAATACTCCCTCATAATGTATTTTGCCATCTAGAATATTGTCAATCGCATTAAATAATTCATCTTTACCAGAGTTTTTTAGAATATAGCCTTCTACTTCAGTTTGAAAGAGTTTATAAATAATTTCTAGTTCGTCGCTCATACTAATTACCAGTAAAGGAATTTTAGGATAGTTTTCTTTTATTATTGACATTAAGGTAAACCCGTTTAAACCTGGCATTTTTAGATCTGAAATAATAAAGTCAATGGGATGATTTTTTAGTGCTTGAATTAGATCATTACCATTGTTTGATTCGCCTATTACTTTTACATTGTTTTTTTGTGAAAGCAATAATTTGATGCCATCAACTACCAATTGATGATCGTCGGCTACCCATATATTTTTAACCTCGTTTTGCATTAAAAACTTGTTGTTTCAAATTCTGGAAATAATGTGACAATTATTTTTGTTCCATTGGTATTACTAGAGATAATTTCGTACATACCATTAAATAGTTCAATTCTAGCTTTTATGTTTTTCCATCCGATGCCTTCAGTAGAACGTATTAATTTACTGTCAAAAAATTTGCCATCATCCGTAATTGATAAAATTAGTTTTGGATCATCACAAGTTACATTTATTTGAATTGTTTTTGCTCCAGAGTGTTTAATAATATTATTTAGAATTTCTTGAATAATTCTATAAACAACAATTTGTGATTTTTTACTTAAAGATATGTTTTCTATATTAGATTTTACGAGTAATACGATGGAGTTACTTTTGTTTATGCGATGCGCTAATTCATTTAAGGATGTTAATAAGCCTAATTCAGAAAGCGATTGGGGCATTAATTGGTGTGAAATCTGCCTTACCTCTAAAGAAGCGGTATCAATAATATCATTTAGATTATTAGTAATATTTATATCACCTTGATTTTGTTTTGAAAGGGCTGAAACATTTAATTTGATAGCAGACAACAAATGTCCAACGCCATCATGCAAATCGGATGCGATACCTGTTCGCTCTTGTTCTTGAACTTGCATTACTTCTAAAAACCTGAGTCGTTGTTGTTCTCGTAATTGTTCATCAAATATTTTTTGTTTTCTGATTGATTTTATTTTGAATATAAAAAATGATGTTCCTGCTGCAATTATGACTCCAAAAATGATTAACCAAAAAAGCTGTTGGTTTTTTTGTTTTAAATCTAAGTTTTCAATTTCTTTTTTCTTAGTTTCAAATAGCGATTCATATTTGGCTATGTTTTCTGCTGTTTTTTTACTGTAAACAGAATCGCGTAAATACTTAAACTTGCTAAAGAAGTAGAAACAACTATCAGCATTTATTTGCATTTTATAAACAAAAGCAAGTTGCTCATAAGCATACATCAATCCCTCGGTAGATTTGTCGCTCAGATAGTAATTAGTTGCAATATTATATTCAGATGCTGCTTTTTTGTAATCCTCATAATGTCTATAGTAAAGCCCCTTTTTCATGTGGCAATAACCTAATTGTTGATTGTTATTGCTTTTTTTAGCATAGTAAAATGACGAGTCTAACGCTAATTCACATTGTTTTTTGTCTGGATATGTCTCTAAATAAAATGCACTTAGTAAAGCATAGAATGATGTTAGATCAGTAGGATTATTCAATTTTTTTAGAATGGGTTTTGCCAAGGTAAAATAATATGTAGCTGAATCTGCGTTATTTAATTCGATGTACATAGCACCAAGATTTCTATAGCACTTTGACAGTATGGTATCCAAATTACACTTTTCTCCATACAAAGCAGATAACTTAAAATAATGTAATGCTTTTTGTTTTTTAAATAAGTAGTAATAACTATGTCCTAGTTGTAAATAGGCAGATGCCAATTCTTTGCAGTCCTGTCTATTTTGAGCAGCCTCAAAAACTTTGATATTTACTTCTAGAGCTTCAGCATAAAGTCCTATTTTAAATAAACTGTCTGCTTTTTTGTGAGAATAAGTTTCTTGGCAAAATATTCTTTGAGTGATAAAAGAAAGAATATATAAAAAAACGATGATTTTATGTTTTAACATGTTTATTCTTATAATCCTAAATTTAACTACTTAAAACAAGCTCTCAAAAATTTCTTCAAAGCGACATTACTTTGCCTAGGGCTTTCCAAAAATCCCATGTGTCCATCATGTTCTAAATAAAGTAAGTGCTTTTCTCTTATCATTTCTGATTGTTCTAGTAATTGCTGATAAGGTAATACATTGTCTAATTCGCCAATTACCATCATAATAGGGTAGTGAGCCATTCCTAAAATAATATCTCTGTTTGGTCTATCTTTCATGCCCTCTAAGGAGGCAATAATAGATTGTTTAGAAGTTTGTGCGGCAATTTTTTGCGCGAAAGCAATTTCCTCTTTTAAATATTTGGCATTTTTAGTCGCAAATAAATTTTTGATAACTTCCGTCGTATAAATCTTATGATTGGCTTTAACCACTTTAATAGAACGTGTTCTATCGCGTTTTTTTTCTTCTGTATCAGCAAAAGCGGTTGAGTGATATAGACATAAACCTCTTAAATTATCAGGAAATAAATCAGCAAATGCTAAGCCAGCGTAGCCGCCCATGCTGTGTCCAACAATCACATATTTTTTTAATCGTAAACTATCCATCACCGCTTTTACGGCTTTTGCAATTAATTCAGAGGTATGCACATAGCCAAAACAATCAGTGTCGCCATGCCCTGGTAAATCAATGGCAATCACTCTAAACGATTTTGAAAGAGATTCAATGGTGCTATTCCAAATTTTGTGTGAACCTAAAAAACCATGCAACAACACAACAGCTCTACCTTTTCCTGTGTCAGAAAAAGTCACTGTTCCTTTTTTAAATTGTGTGGTTTTTAGCATTGTTACTACTTCTTAAAAAACTCAATATCGTTACTAATATATTGTTTGTTTTTTGAATCTGGATTAATGGCGTATAAAATATAAATTTCATCTTCTGCATTTTGTGAAAATGCAACGGGAGAGTTTTTCCAATTCTGAAATTGCACGATGCTGTCAAATCCTCCATAAATAGTTGTATCCAAAAAAGCTTTATCTATATTCCAGTTTTTTCCCAATACACATTTCCAATAAACACCTGTATCGGGGAGTTTAGAAAACTCAATAGAATATGAGGCTTGCAAGTATGAATGCTGCAAATAGTTATTTGTTTTTTTATCAAACACAGCAATTACTGCATCATAGTTGCTCGAATTATTAATTTTTAAGTGATGTGGTGTTTCATACATT
Organism: Bacteroidota bacterium; assembly: GCA_016711805.1. Taxonomy (GTDB): domain Bacteria; phylum Bacteroidota; class Bacteroidia; order B-17B0; family Aurantibacillaceae; genus UBA4416. The sequence goes on along the minus strand of JADJSH010000038.1, from coordinate 53,478 downwards.
TTTAAGTTTCCAAAATAACCGCTGTATGGTTTATCTCCGTTTACCATGGTAACAGAAGTTTTTGTTTGTGGAGGTACCTCTTCAGTTTTTTGTGAAATGTTTTCTATTGTAGGTTCTGCACTAAAAATAGACATAATAAGCATCAACAGCCCAACTGCAATAGGCGTGGCATACAAAATGTATTTGTAATCGCTGTAATGCGGTTTTTGAGGCGTTTGATTAACAGTATTTTTTTTAGCCTGATAATGTTTTTTGTAGTACTCTCTGCGTTTTAAATCTGCTTCTGTAAACGAATAATCTTTTTGTTTGGGTTGCCCAGGTCTTTGTGGCCTGTGGGTTTGACTATGAGTTAAAAAATTTGAATTATCATATCGCTTTCTGGAATGAGGATTACTAAGCACATTATATGCTCTTAGTATATTCTCAAAAAGGTGTTTAGCATTTGGATCGTTTGGATTTTTATTGGGATGATAAATCTTTGCCAAACGCCTAAAAGCAGCCTTTATTTCAATTTCAGTGGCTGTTTTAGTAAGCCCTAATATTGAATAATAATCTGCCATTAAAATAAAAACTGTCTTTCTAAATCAATTAGAAAAATCAAATTTAGAACTATTATTTTACTTTATACGTTTTTGTTAAATCGTAGTAACGCATAGCGTTTAGGTGTAATCCTTTTACTTTATTTGTTAGTAAACGATAAGAGCCTTCATACCACAAAGGAATAATAACTGCATCATCCATTAATGTTTGTTCTGCTCTCATAAAATAAGCATAGCTCGAATCTTTGTTATTTGAATCACGACCTTTTTTAAAGTTTAAATCATAGTTCGCATTTTGATAGCGAGACGTGTTAGGATAGCTAGATAAGCTAGTATCAGCAGGAACAGCGTCTCCAACAAATAAACTTAAAAATGATTCAGGGCTAGAGAAATCAGCTACCCAAGCATCTCTAAAAATATCGCCTTTACCATGCATTTGTAAGTCGTATTTCTGAACATTTGGTAATGATTCGAAATTAACGTTGATGTTTAAATTTTGTTTTAGTTGTTTTTGCAATTCAACTGCTACAGAGCTATTTCGTGAATTACCTGAGTTCACCAAAATCCTAACTTCTGGAAAACCTTTGCCATTAGGGAATCCAGCCTCAGTTAATAATTTTTTTGCTTTTTCAATATCCAAGCTGTAACCATTAATTTTTTTAATATCGTAACCGGTAAATGTATTAGGTGTAATGCCATGAATAGCTGCACCAATGGCCTGTCCTTGCAATACATTATCTACTAATTTTTCTCTATCAATTGCATAATTAATTGCTTGACGAACTTTAGCATTATCAAAAGGTTTTTGTTTGGTGTTAAATACATAAAACTGACTTAACATCTCTGGTTCCCTTTGTAATAATGATTTGGGGGGATGACTGATAAATTCTTTAATGTTTTTTTCAACTACGTCTTTTACTCGAAGGGAAGGTAAAGTATTGATTAAATCGATTTGTTGATTTTCGAACATCGACAAGCCATCTTCGATAGAAGGAGCAACTAACACCACAACAGTATCCAAATAAGGTAAAGTAAAGCCAGAACTATCTTTTAAAAAGTAATTTGGGTTTTTAAGTAATACTATTTTATCTTTATTTGAGGTCGCGTCATACATAAACGGACCAGCTCCAGTTTTTAAATTGTTACCATAAGCTTTAAAGGCTGTTTCGTTGATAATAGCAGCCGCTGGATTTGCTAATAGCTTTAAAAAACTTAAGCTTGGATTTACTAATTCTAAAGAAAAAGTGTAATCATCAATAATTTTTATTCCAGAAACTGCTTGTGTTTTTTTATCAAAAAAATCATCGGCTCCCACTAGTCTTCCTTTCAAAAGCGTATTAAATTGATAATTGTAGCTCGTTTTAGTACAAATATTAGTTAAACTAAACAGCACATCTTTACTTGTAATTTCAGGCCCTTTACCATCTTTGTAGCACTTGTCGTCTTGAAAATGAGCGTTTTTCGTTAAATGAAAGGTGATTTTTTTCCGTCTGGAGAAATTTCCCATTTTTCAGCCAATCCAGGAATCACTTCTAATGTTTTAGCATCTAATCTCACCAAAGATTCGTGAAGTTGAGCAACAACAAGAGCCTCCACTTGATTGGTAACCGAAACAGGGTATAAACTACCTATTTCAATATTTTCGGCCATTACAAAAGTACCGCCACTTTTATCAGAGTGTTTATTATTACCGCTATTTGCGCCATCTTTACAGCTATAAAAGGCTAGGGTAGAGACTAGAAGTAAAATCGAAATGTTAAAATTCATATAAGTATTTAAAAAATAAGACTGCCTAAATATAACAATTAATCGACTATTTTGGAAATTTTACTGACAATTTACATTTTTTCAATAAAAAAGTGTTTTTTATTTTGTTTTTCTCAAATATCGTTTTAATATTGCAAGACTTTTCGCAGACGTGCTAAAACAAACATACTATGAAACAAATTTATTCAATACTAATTCTTTCGTTAATCTTTTCTATCAAAGGATTTGCGCAGGGCGGTGTTATTATATTAGAAGGAAATTACCAAGGTAAGAACTTATATGTACAAAATCCATTTGGTAGTGGAGGCGTAGGTTTTTGCGTAACTGAGGTTTTAGTTAATGGAAACATTACTACGGATGAAACGAATTCAAGTGCGTTTGAAATTGATTTCAAACCTCATAAATTAACAATTGGCGAAAAAGTTGAAATAAAAATTAAACATAAAGAAGATTGTAAACCTAAAGTATTAAATCCTGAAGTTTTAAAACCTAAGAGTACTTTTGAGGTTATTGCAATGACGGTTGATAAAGATGGTACGGTAAAATGGTCTACTAAATCTGAAACTGGTAAATTAGCATTTGCTGTTGAGCAATTCCGTTGGAACAAATGGGTGAAAGTAGGAGAAGTTGACGGTGTAGGTACACCATCTACAAATAATTACACTTTTAAAATAGCACCACACTCTGGTAAAAACCAAATTAGAGTTCGTCAAACAGATTATAGCGGGCAACCTCGTTTATCTAAGCCTGTAGATTTTACATCAGATGTTCCTGAGATTGCTTTTGCTCCAATGAAAGTGTCTAAAGACATTAGCTTTGTAGCTGGTGACAAGCCATTTGAAACGATGTACGAAATTTATGACCAATACGGGAACGTTGTAAAACGTGGATTTGGTTCAACAGTAGATGCATCTAACTTAGCTAAAGGCGGTTATTTCTTAAACTACGATAATAAAATGGGTGAGTTTATTAAAAAATAATCTCAAACTATAAAAAACATTAAACGCCTCGAATTTTCTTCGGGGCGTTTTTATTTGTATGAATTTAAAGCTATTTTTACATCATGTACACAATTAAAGTAAACGGAAATAAAGAGTTTAAAACTGAACTCATTGCCAAAAATAACGACATTACAGGAACCTTGAATGGCAAAGAATTTAAGGCAGATATTATCAAAGTAAGAGATGGTGTTTATCATTTATTAAAGGATAATGTATCTTATAATTTAGAAGTGGTAAAACATATGCCTGAAGAGAAGAAATTATTCGTAAAAATTAATAATACACCTTATACGCTTGATATCAAAGATAAATACGATGATTTATTACATAGCTTAGGTTTGGATGCTTTAGCTTCAAAAAAAGTAAACGACATCAAAGCACCTATGCCTGGAATGGTATTAAATGTACTTGTAACTGAAGGACAAGAAGTAAAAAAAGGGGATGGTTTAATTGTATTGGAAGCCATGAAAATGGAAAATATTTTAAAATCACCAACGGATGGCGTGATTAAAAAAATAGCCATTACCAAAGGAGTTGCCGTTGAAAAAAATCAATTACTGATTCAATTTTAAAATGAGCGATAGAAGAGATTTCTTTAAAAAGATAGGATTAATAGGGCTTTCAGGAATTGCTACGAAATTAGTAAGCAATGAACAATTACAGGCTTTAGAAACTTTAGGACAAGAAGGAATATCTTCTCTTCCATTTACATTACCCGCATTACCTTATGCGTATAATGCTTTAGAGCCCTTTATTGATGAGCAAACCATGATCATTCATCACACGAAGCATCACCAAGCTTACGTCAATAAATGCAATGAGATAAAATCGACAGATATGGATTATCAAGTAGATGATATCACTAAATGCCGCCAATTTGACCCAACAAGTAAAGGCAAATCTATTTTAAGAAATAATTTAGGAGGACATGTAAACCATACATTATTTTGGACTTTATTAAAACCAAATAAAGATGCAAAACTAAATTTGCCATCAGGAAAATTAGCAGAAGCAATTAATAAAGATTTTAAATCCTTTGATGATTTTAAAAAATTGTTTTCTGAAAAATCCACTAAACACTTTGGTAGCGGCTGGTGTTGGTTGGTTTTACGAAATAACACTTTAGTGATAGAAACAACAGAAAATCAAGAAAATCCTTTTATGCGTGCAAGCGTAGTAGATAATGATACAGTAAAAGTTATCATGGCATTAGATGTTTGGGAACACGCCTATTACTTAAAATACCAAAACAAACGCGCCGATTATATTGCTAATTGGTGGAATGTAGCCAATTGGGAAAAGGCCGAAGAGCTTTTTAATGCTAAATAGATTCATTAAAACCCGATTCATTTAATCGGGTTTTTTTGTGTTTTCAATCAAGAATATTTATCCAATTATGATTAAATACATGCCACATATATACTCAAACTAACCAGTTAGAAAAATAATAAAAAGAGAGAAAAAAATTGTACTTAGATTCATCGTAAAATTCCCCATTAATCTTTTAAAACTATTACTATGAAAAAATTTTTACTTTTTATTTGCTGTTTATGCTCTTATTCATGTCTGTTTTCTCAATCACCTGTATTAGATTGGGTAAAAAGCATAGGAGGAAGTAATGTTACAAGCTCGGCTTCAAAATTGGATTTGTATGGACATATTTATGTTTCAGGTAAATTTTCTGGAACGGTGGATTTTGACCCTGGAGTTGGTCAATTTTCTCTCACATCTGGTTTCTCTGGAATTAAAACCGATATTTTTATTGCTAAATTTGACACTGTAGGTAATTTTATATGGGTAAAAAACATCGGCGCAAATAACGGTGTAAATGGCAATCCGCTTTCAACAGGTATTGCTATCGACTCAATTGGAAATGTTTACTGCACAGGTTTTTTTAACTTAACAGTAGATTTTGATCCAGGAGTAGGAATCGCAAATTTAACGGCCCCTTATCCAATAGGAGAATTTCCACACAATGATGCCTTTGTTTTAAAACTTGATTCTGCAGGTAATTATCTATGGGCAAAACAATTTACTGGATATCAAAATGAGCTATCTTATGGTATAGCGCTAGATAGAGCTGGTAATGTTTACACAACAGGATATTTTTCTGATACCGTAGATTTCAATCCAAGTTCTGGAGTTTTCAATCTCATATCAATGTATAATATTGACGGATTTGTAAGTAAACTAGATGCTAATGGAAATTTTGTGTGGGCGAAACAAATAGGTGGCGCAGCGGCTGATTTTCCTAAAACAATAACTTGCGACGATAATGGAAATATTTATACTGCTGGTTTTTTTAATGGCACATGTGATTTTGATCCTGGAATTGGAACGTATCAACTTACATCACACGGCAATAGTGATGCATATTTAAGTAAACTAGATGCTAATGGGAATTTTGTGTGGGCGAAACATATTGGCAGCATAAATCCTGATGCAATACATAGCGTTACAACAGACTTTTCTAATAATGTATATATCGCAGGTAGTTTCCAAGGTACTGTAGATATGGATCCAAATACTGGAGTTCAAAATCATTATTCATTAAATGAAAATGTTTTTATAAGTAAGTTAAATTCATCAGGTAATTTAATCTGGTCGAAAAACATCGAAGGTAGTGGGAATAGCTATCCAATTGTGATTGATATCGATATGTTGGGAAATGTTTATACTATAGGAAAATTTTCAGAGAAAATAGATCTTGATCCAAGCATCGATTCGCTTCCTGTAACTTCCGTCGGGCAATCTTTCGATGTGTATATAAATAAATTAGATTCAATGGGTAATTTTATATGGGCTAAAACCTTTGGTGGTCCTGCTGACGACATTTCCTCCTCACTTTTTGTTAATCAAAGTGGCAGTATATACTCTACTGGTTCATTTAACAATACTGCTGATTTTGACCCGAATTCTTCTATTGCAAACATTAGTTCAATAGGGGGATATAATACGTTTATGCATAAGATGAAGTTAGTTAACTTAACTGTTGATATAGCTATAAACGATACTAATTCATCATTTTTAATTTATCCTAATCCAAATAACGGAATATTTAATGTTGAGTTAAATACAATCGATAATATTGTTTCACTAGAAATATATAATTTACTTGGAGCAAAAGTGTATTCGCAGCCTATTAACACTAAATATACTCAGCATCAACTTCAAGTAGAAACTGGCGTGTATTTGCTAAATATTAAGGATGAGAAAGGAAATAAAACAGTTAAAAAAATTATTGTACAGTAAGATTTACTTAAAAATTATAAAAAAGGCTATTCTTTGACTGAATAGCCTTTTTTATTGCAAAAAATCATCAATTTTAGGTAAATTTAAGCCTTAAAATTTTACTATGTTACGTACACACACTTGCGGCGAATTAAGATTATCAGACATTAATAAACAAGTTACTTTAAGTGGTTGGGTTCAAAAATCACGCGATTTAGGAGGCTTAACCTTTATTGATTTGAGAGATCGTTATGGTATTACTCAATTAGCCTTTAACGAAGATATAGATAAAGTGATGAGCACACAAGCTCGGAGCGTAGCTCGTGAATATGTGATTCAGGTAACTGGAACTGTGATTGAGCGCGAAAGCAAAAACAAAAATAATCCAACAGGTGAAGTGGAGTTATTAGTAAAAGAGTTTAAAATTTTAAACGAATCTATTACTCCTCCATTTACTATTGAAGATAATACAGATGGTGGCGATGAGTTACGCATGAAATACCGTTACTTAGATTTAAGAAGAAATGAAGTGCGTAAAAATTTAGAGTTACGTCACCGCATGGCTATTGAAACTCGTAACTACTTAGATAAATTAAATTTCTTAGAAGTAGAAACACCTGTATTAATTAAATCAACACCAGAAGGCGCTAGAGATTTTGTGGTACCAAGCCGCATGAATGCAGGACAGTTTTATGCCTTACCACAATCACCGCAAACCTTTAAGCAATTATTAATGGTGGGTGGGTTTGATAGATACTATCAAATTGTTAAGTGCTTCCGTGATGAAGATTTACGTGCAGATAGACAGCCAGAGTTTACACAGATAGATTGCGAGATGAGCTTTGTGGAGCAAAAAGACATCTTAGCTACCTTTGAAGGCTTAGTTCGTCATTTGTTTAAAGCTGTGAAAAACATTGATATGCCTTTTGTACCGCATATGACTTATGCAGATGCGATGCAATTTTATGGTAACGATAAACCTGATACACGTTTTGAAATGAAGTTTGTTGATTTCAAACAAGTAACATCAGGCAAAAACTTTAAAGTGTTTGACGATGCAGAATTAGTAGTTGCTATTTGCGCCAAAGGTGCAGCAGAGTATACCCGCAAACAGTTAGATGAATTAACAGAGTGGGTTAAGCGTCCTCAATTAGGTGCAACAGGTTTAATTTACGCTCGTCATAATGCCGATGGAACAATTAAATCAAGTGTTGATAAATTTTACAACGAAGAAGATTTAAAAGCATGGTCTGTAGCTTGTGGTTCACAACCTGGCGATTTAATTTTAGTATTAGCAGGTGGCGAAGATAAAACCCGCAAAGCGATGAGCGAATTGCGTTTAGAAATGGGATCTCGTTTAGGCTTAAGAGATAAAAATAATTTTTCTGCTTTATGGGTGATTGATTTTCCTTTATTAGAATGGAACGATGGCGATCCAAATTTATTAGCGTCTTTAGCAGGTCGTTGGCATGCAAAGCATCATCCTTTTACTTCTCCTAATCCAGAAGATTTTGAATTATTAAAAACTAATCCAGGTGCAGTGAGAGCTAACGCTTATGATTTAGTAATTAATGGTGTTGAAATTGGTGGCGGAAGTATTCGTATTCATAATAAAGATTTACAAGCACAAATGTTTGATTTATTAGGATTTACCAAAGAAGAAGCGCAAAAACAATTTGGATTCTTAATGAATGCTTTTGAATTTGGTGCGCCACCACATGGTGGTTTAGCATTTGGTTTTGATAGATTATGTTCTTTATTTGGTGGAAGTGATAGTATTAGAGATTTTATTGCCTTCCCTAAAAATAATTCGGGACGTGATGTGATGATTGATAGTCCGAGTGAAATTAGCGACGAGCAATTAAAAGAGTTAAATATTTTATCTACCATAGAAGCTAAATAATTGATCATAGCAGGCTGCATAGCGTTTTTAATAATCGGATTAATTCTTGGATTAATTGGCGGTGGCGGTTCCTTGTTAGGAGTGCCCGTGTTGGTATATGTATTATGTATTGAGGCAGACTTAGCAACAACCTATTCTTTGTTTATTGTTGGGATAACAGCTTTGGTAGGTGCTATTAGTTATATCAAAAAGGGTGAAGTCAGTGCCGAAGCTATTTTAAATTTTGCTTTAGCTTCTGTAGTTACCGTTTTTTGTATGCGTAAGTTTATTATGCCTAATCTCCCAGCAGAATTTGTTGTTAATGGAATTGAGTTTAGTAAGCAAAATTTAATTATGGTGGTGTTTGCCTTATTAATTTTAAGTGCTTCTTACTCTATGATTATTAGTCGTAAACCAAACAGAATAAAGGATGTGAAGTGGAACGAATTTACAAAAACGCCTTTAGGATTTCCTTTTGTAGTTTTATTAGGCGTTTTAATTGGCGTGATCACTGGTTTTGTTGGTGCTGGCGGTGGTTTTATTATTGTACCTGTATTGATGATTTTTGTGAGATTGAATTTTAAAAAAGCGATTGGTACATCTTTGTGTATTGTTGCTTTAAATTCTATTATTGGTTTTTTAGGAAATTTGGGGCATCAAGATTTAGATTGGATGTTTTTAATAGGCATCTCAGCTATTTGTGGAGTAGGTATATTATTAGGAAGTTTATTGTCAAATAAAATTTCATCGCAAAAATTGAAACCAGCTTTTGGTTGGTTTACTTTAGTAGTGGGTGTGTTTGTATTAGTTAAAGAATTATTTTTTAGTTAGAAGTGGCAAAATCTAAAGGAGGAATAATTAAAAAGATACTTATTTTGCTAGTGCTTGGCGTATTAGCATTTGGTGGTTTTTGGGCTTACGAAAATATTTTCAAAAGCAACGTTCATTTGAATGGCAAAAAATTTACTTACATCTACATTAAAACGGGAGCCACGTTCAACGATTTGTTAGATGAATTGTATTCTCAAAACATTATTAATGATCATGAAAGTTTTGAATGGATGGCAAAAAGTATGCACTTGCCAGAACATATCAATTCAGGTAAATACCGAATAGATGCTAAGATGAGTAATCGTTCGATTGCTAAAATGATTATTAGTGGCAAACAAGAAAAAGTAAAATTATCGTTTAACTCACAAATTAGAACTAAAGAACAATTTATTGAGTATGTATCCGATAAATTAGAAATTGAAAGTGGAGAATTAGAAGATTACTGTTCTAACGAAGATATATTAGGCGAAGAGTACGGCTTAAATTCAGAAAATTTCATGTGTTTAATTGTTCCCGAAACTTATGAAGTAAATTGGACAACTCACATCGAAGATTTATTTCCATTAATAGAAAAATCATATTCAGCAGTGTGGACCAAAGCTAAGAAAGACAAAGCAAAAGCGATTGGTTATTCTGTTCCCGAGGTTGTAACCATTGCTTCTATCGTACAAAGCGAAAGTGCTATCAAAACCGAACAACAAAAAATTGCAGGCGTGTATATCAATCGTTTAAAACAAGATATGAAATTGCAAGCCGATCCAACAGTTGTGTTTGCTAATGGTAATTTTGATGTTCAACGAGTGCTTTCGATAGATAAAGAAATTGATTCACCTTATAATACCTATCGTTACAGAGGATTACCTCCCGGACCTATTTGTTTAGTGAAGCCTTCTGTAATTGATGCAGTTTTAAATTATACCAAGCATAATTATACCTACTTTTGTGCGAAGGCAGATTTTAGTGGTTACTCGAACTTTACAAATGATTATAAAGTGCATATGAAAAATGCATCGGCTTACCAAGAAGCATTAAATAAAAAAGGAATTAAACGATAATTAAAGCAATGTTCAAAGAGAAATTAAATAAAAAATTAGCAGCTGCATTATCCGAACATGGTTTTGAAGAACCTAAAGAATTACAAAAAAAGTGTATTCCAAAAATTAATGGAGGCGCTGATGTCATAGGTATTGGACCTGCAGGTTCTGGCAAAAGCTCTACGATTATTATTAGCGCAATTCAAAAGTTGGGAATGGCATTTGAAGATGCACCGAGGGCTTTAATTATTGTTGCTGATGAAGTAAAAGCTTTGGAAATGAAAGAGCAATTCAAATTGCTTTCTCGTGAAACGGATTTACGTGCAGAGTTGGCTTTTGACGGTGGAAAAATTGATGCACAAACAGAGGCTATTTATTTTGGAACGGATATCGTTATTGGTACAGCCAAACGTGTTTTAGAAATTTACTTCCGTAAAAATTTTAATTTGAATAAAATTAAATTATTTGTAATTGATGATGCAGAGATGATTATCAAAAATGCATTACACGGGCAAATAGATCGTTTAGCGTTGAGTTTACCTAAATGTCAGCATTTAGTTTTCACAAACGACTTAACTCCTAAGATTGAAAAGTTAATTGAGAAATTTATTATTGCACCAACGGTAGTTGAGGTGGAAGCCTAAGTTTATTTAAATCTTTCGTAAGCTTCTTTTTCTAGTTTCTCTCTAAATTGTGGATGTGCCAATTTTATTAATTCTTTAGCACGTTGTTCCATGTTCATTCCAAATAAATTGATAGCGCCATATTCAGTGACAACCCAATGAATGTGCCCACGAGTAGTTACAACACCTGCGCCTTGTTTTAAAAATGGAACAATACGAGAAATGCCTTTGCCAGTCATAGATGGTAAGGCAATAATTGGTTTACCGCCTTCTGATAAAGCAGCGCCTCTTATAAAATCCATTTGTCCACCAATACCAGAGTATTGATAAGTACCAATCGAATCGGAACAAACCTGTCCTGTAATGTCAATTTCGATAGCACTATTTATCGCAGTTACTTTTGGGTTTTGACATAGGATGCGAGGATCATTCACATAATCAATTTCTAACGATTTTATAATAGGATTATCATCTGCAAAATCATATAAAGCTTTGGTGCCTAGTAAAAATGAAGTGACACAGTAGCCGTTGACTTTTTTCTTTAAACTATTATTAATCGTGCCGTTTTTGATTAATGGAATGGCGCCATCCGAAAACATTTCGGTATGTATGCCTAAATTTTTATGGTTAGTTAAATTTTTCAAAACCGAATCAGGAATAGTGCCAATGCCTAATTGAAGCGTGGCGCCGTCTTCTACAAGACCTGCTACCAGCTTACCAAGTTTATCAGTAGCCTCATTTGAATCGTTTGAATAATTGACTTCTGGTAAGGCATCTTCTACCCAAACAGCTGCATTAAATTTACTGAAAGGCACAAAGCCATCCCCATGCACACGTGGCATATTTGGATTAACTTGTGCAATCACCATTTTTGCAGTATCTACTGCTGCTCTTGCAATGTCAATAGAAGTGCCTAAAGAGCAATAGCCATGTTTGTCTGGTGGAGAAACCTGCACAATAGCAACATCTAATGGCAATATATTCCTTGTAAATAGTAATGGAATTTCACTTAAAAAAACTGGGACATAATCTCCGCCTTTACTATTAACAGCAACGCGATTTGATGCGGAAACAAATAAGGAATTAATAAAAAAATGACCTTCCAAATCTGGGCTATTCAAATCAATGCCTTGTTGTGTAATGCTTATCAGTTCTACATTTTTTAAACGCTGTTTTTGTTCTATTAATTTATTAATTAAATGGATAGGAGTTGCAGCGCTGCCATGCAAAAAAACGCGTTGATTAGATTGAACCAATTGCAATGCTTCTTCGGCAGAAATGTAATGTTGTGATGAGGACATAAACGTGGTTTAAATTCAACTAAATTTATCACAAAGATAGCTGAATCTCTGTACTATGATTTCATTATTTTATAACGCACCCAGGTTTTGTTAGTATCCTCTATCTCCACAAAATATAGGGCTTTACTAAATAACGAAAAATCTAAATGAATAGATGATGTTTTAATAGATTGGTAATCTTCATAAATAATATTCCCTAAAACATCATATACTCTAATTTTAGAAATGTTTAATGTGGTATTTTCTATACTTAACACATCAGTAACAGGATTTGGATATAATTTGTAATTGAGATGTGTATTTTTATTGATATTTGTTACACTACAATCCAGTTTATTAATATAGTCCCATAAAACATTGTCAAAAGCAGAAGCCGCTAAATTAAAGCCGCCAGCGGTATTGCCTTGTCTCACAATTACCATATTGGTGCTTGGCACCACATAAATTTTTTGATCGTTTTTCCCTAAAGCACAATACATATCGCTTGGTGCGTTACTCATTAAAGTTCCTGGAAATACAAATTGAAAGCCTGGTGTCATTAAACTAGATTTGCCATTTAACCACCATAAATAACCATAAGCTTTATTTAAATTTTGTGACGTATTTACCATTGCTCTATAATAAGCGGTGTCTTTCATAATTGTATCTGTATTCCAAATACCTTTATTTAAATTGAGTAAGCCAAAACGTGCCATGTCTCTGGCTTTGCTATAATATACTTGTTGCAACCAAAAACCACTCATACCAGTTTGATTTTCAATCCAATTATTAGTAATCGAATTATATGTTTGTCCTACAGCATTACTTACTACATCTTGCACCTTTCGGTAAGCGCCTGTGTGATATGCCCAGCGTGTGCCTGCATCTGCTAAATACGTTAAACAGGCTTTTGCTGTATCTTCATTATCGCAAGGTAAAGGTGGAGCATCCTCTAAGCCACTATTCATACAAATTAAATTTTTTACGGTAATTAAATTTTCCTTAACCAATGGAGCGCTGGTCCAGCCAGTCCCTAAATATTGTGATACTTGATTATTAATATTGATATATCCTTTTTGTTGAGCTACTCCGGTTATAAAACCTGCTAAACTTTTACTAGCAGATGCCCAGTACCAAATAGAATCACGTTTGTATGTGCCAAAGTATTTTTCTAATACGCGTTTCCCATCTTTTAATAAGATAAATGATTTGGTGTTTTTTACTTGTAAGTAGTTGTAAAGTGAATCAATTCGTGCTTGGCAATAGTTTAAATTTGATGGTAGAATAGAATCCCACACATTGCCTGTGGTTGGAGGAAAATACAAACTTTGTGATTTTACAGAAAAGCTAAAAAGGATAATAGCAAAAAAGAAGGTAATGGTTTTATTCATACGTAAAAGTTTAATCCATTGGACTAAATGAAGGTACAAAAGTTTAATTAAAATGAAAAGATTTGTTACATTTATAAAACATGGAAAATTCAACAATCACCAAATGGTTTTTAATAATAGGAAAAGTAGAAGGTTATAGCTATTTGATTTTACTATTCATTGCCATGCCTTTAAAATATATATTTAATACACCAGAGTATGTGCGACCAATGGGTTCCATACATGGTGCATTGTTTGTAGCTTTTATGCTATTATTAGCCTTGATGTTTTTTAAAGTAAAACTCTCTTTTAAAAATGCCTGCTTCGCTTTTCTATTGTCATTAGTGCCTTTCGGGACTTTCTTTTTGAAGAGATTAGTTTAGAATTACATCTATTTCCTTTCCTTTAATATAAAGTATCCAGATGTTTCGATATCAAACACATATCTATCTTTTGATGGAAATTTTATTTGTTGTATAGTTGATGTTGGATACAAAGGATTTAATTTTTTCTCATTCCAAAAATTAATTTTCAATTTAAAATTCTCTGGCAACTTATTTGCCCATTTGTATTCTAATGTAATAGAATCAGCTTGAGATCTGTTTATATGGTATTCCAAAATAGGCGGCGTAATTTGTTTTAGGTAAACATCAAAATAGGGTGTGAAGTCTATTTTTGTTTCCTCGTTAAAAAATGATATAAACATATGACTAGTGATGTTGCTTTTTGCAAAACGTTGCTGAAATAATTTAAGGGTTTTAAAAAATAAAGAATCATTATTCAATTCCATTCTTAGCGTGTGTAATAATAAAGCACCTTTATTGTAAATATCTTGATCATCGTGATGAATCAGGTTGTTATATCCAACATCATAAGGTTTTATTACTGGACGTTTATTATGTACAGAATTATAGCAATTGTTGATATAACGTTTGTAATACTCCTTGCCCATATTGGTTTCTACAAACAATGGTCCTGAGTATTCTGCAAAGCCTTCATGCAACCAAAGGTCGGCATAATCGAACGCGGTTGTGCTATTACCCCACCATTCGTGGCTAATCTCATGCACTAGTATTAAATTAATACCTTTAAATATATTAATATAAGCGTCTGTCATAGAAATACCCGACTGATGTTCCATGCATAACCCGTTTGGCATTTTGGTTTCTGTCACCTTAAATCCATCATTCCACCAAGGATAAACGCCATATAAATCCTCAAATTTTTTCAAAATGATTGGCACTTGATTATAAAAAGTATCAGCTATATTTTTATTGTAACTTAAAGCGTATATCTGAATTTTTTGATCAATGCCGTTTATGTCTTTATAAGGTTTTTCAAGTTTTACGTAATCTCCAACATTAAATGAGATATTATAGATATTAATTGGATTATGAACAGACCAATTATAAATTTTTTCGGATGCAGTTTCTGTAACACTATCTAATTTTCCATTAGCTACGCCTACTAAATCTTTTGGAACACCTACGCGAATAAAGCAACTGTCGGACTCATCTGCTAACATATTTTTGCAAGGCATCATGTGATGTGTTCCAATTCCTTCAGTGGCAGTGCAAATCCATGGTTTGTTGTTTTTATCTTTGTTCCAGTTAATGGCAGTATTTTCGAGCATATGAACTGGTTGACCATGGTAAGAAATTTCTAAGAGCACATTTTCTCCTTTTTGTAAATTGCGATTAAAAACAATAAACAAAATATCTTTTTTTCGTTTCATCTTTTTTAGTGGAACGGAGCTTTTAATATTATCTATAGATAAGTGTTTTTGCAAATCCAACATAATGCTGTCCTGATTTGATTCCATCTGAAAGTAAATTTTCATCGTAGAATTTATTTGTTTTTTCTCAGGATGAACGTGTATTAACCAATCGTAACAGGTTATGTTATAGCAGGAGCGCATAGAATTTGAATTGGAGTACACTGATTTCTCCCATTTGGTAAATTTTGCGAGATGTGTTTTTTTGGAAGGGAAATAATGTTTTAAAAAAGGACGGTATTGGCAAGATTGCCAAATGATGGATACAATAAAAACTAATAATAAAATTTTTAACTTACTATTTTTATACTGCATACATTATATTTCAGATTTTAAAACGACACATACAATTTCATATAATGCAGTATTTCGATAAAGTTACAGTTATTTAAACTTCTAGATTTTTTAAAATCCAATACCGATAATTAATATGTCATCTACTTGCTCTAAGGAGCCTTGCCAATTGTTTATAGAGTTGGCTAGCATCTCTTTTTGTTTTTTTATCGGTAGGTGATTGATTTCAAGAAACAATTCTCTTAATCGTTTAGAAGAAAACTTTTTTTCTTTTTCTCCACCAAATTGGTCAACGTAGCCATCGGTAAACATATAAAGTTGATCACCTTTTTTATAGTTTATGATGGTTTCTTCAAAATCTTTATCGCCAGTTAACATACCGCCTAACGAAAATTTACTGCCTTTATATTCTTGAATTTCTTTATCCCGAATTAAAATAATTGGACGTTTTGCAGAGGTAATAATTAATTCGCTTTTAGATTTATTTACTTTTATTAAAGTAAGGTCCATCCCATCTTGTACAGTTAAATTGCCGTTTTCTTGTTGTTTTAAGGTAAAGTTAATTTGTTTATCTAGTTCCAGTAAAATAGCAGATGGTTTGTAAATTTTATTGTCAATAACAGTTTGGTTTAATAAGCTACTACCAATAACTGTCATAAAGGCTCCTGGAACGCCATGACCAGTGCAATCGGCACACACTAAAATATATTCTTCTTTATTAAGTTCATGATACCAAAAAAAATCTCCACTCACAATATCTTTTGGCTTGTAAAAAATAAATGATGATGGTATGTTTTTGTAAATTAGTTCTTCTTGCGGCAATACAGCATATTGGATCCGTTTTGCGTAGTTGATACTGTCCGTAATATCTTTTGATTTCGATTCTATCTCCGTATTCTTCTCTTCAATTTTACTTTGTTGCATTTGCATATAAACGTATGCTCTATTAAATAAGATTATAAATCCAAGATTTACAAAAATTATCATGAGTGCATACTCTAAGCTTGAACCCATGTAGTAAAAAAACAGACCTGTAATAATGGATAAAAAGGACATAAAGTATTGCCCTATTTTATAATTTTGAAACATAAAAAATGAACCCACTGTCATGTTTATTAAAGTTAACCATGTTGGCGACTGTGCTCCTGAATAATACATATAGGGAAAAAACAGCAATCCATTAATGGCTAAAATCCAATAACCAGGTTGAAAATTCTTTTTCTCAGAAAAATAAAGAATACTGGAGGCAACAATTGGAATAATGATGGCTATCGCTAATGAAATTTGCCAATGATTTGATGAATAAATAGCTAAGGCATTAAATGGTAAATCCACCAAAGGGAAAACTTTAAAAATAAAATTCCATTGTTCTTTTACCTTATTGTTTTTTTCTATCATTTAACTGTACTATTTAAAAGATAATTTTAGTTTATAAAGATAGTATTTTACTTTAATCTATCTAAAGACCAGTTTGTTTCTAATTTATTTGGTCTGTGCTTTTTTTTCAAAAATCTAAATATGTTTTCTAAGTTCTTTTTCAAGATCAACTATATTATCAACCGTAATGTCACCTACAGTAACAGTTTTCCCTTGATCAAATAAAACTGATATTTTCTTTATTTGTTTTTGTAATTCAACTTCTTTGTCAAATAAAATTACTTCTTTAATATTATGTTTTTGGCGAATACATTTACTTTCCCAAAACTCTTTATCAGGATGATTTATGTCAATAGATATGGTTGCTTTGGTTCCCGCATAATTATATATGTAATCTAGCAGATCAATAAACATTAAAGCTTTTTCAGTATCTGAAATAACTTCTCCATTATCCCAAATGCCTATGGATGTTACATGTAATATTGGATAGTTAAAATCAATATAGGTTTCTTTGCCTTTTGTTTTAAACTGCAATCCTATATTACGGGGACCAAATTTTATTTTGGCCTCTTCTTCGTAATCTTCTTTATATTTCCATCGTCTATGTTTTTCAACAAGAAAATTTATCAAGTCTGCTATCATAATTTACTTCAACCTCTCTAAAACACCTTTACGTTTCATAATGTTTTTATAATCCCATTGTATATCATTGGCTTTCTTTAACCAACGTTTTAAATCTTTGGTATTAATTTGTTCGGCGGATGTATAGGTAATAGATGCATCTTTAAACTTTCCGCTTTTGCCAGGTACTAGCTGTTCTTCTTCAAACGTAACGCCGCTCCAAAATAGCAGCTGCAAGCCTGCTTTTAATTTACTGTAACCTACAATGGGATTGCCATCTAAAAACCAAACGGGATGCCCATGCCAAATTTTATTTTCTGCTTTTGGCAAATGCTTACAAATTTCTTCATGTAACACTTCACAAATAGCTTTGTCTCCTGCTGCTTGTGATTTGTGATAAGCTTGGATGTCTTTGTTCATTAATTTTGTTTATATCAAAGCTCCATTTCTTTTAAGTTGAGTTAATGTTTCTACATCTAATCCCAAAACGTCTTTAAAATTAGAGCCTTTTAAGTTTATTATGTTTTGGTAAGTATCAATCACATCTTCAACATGAAGATTAAAAATTACAATTTGTTTTCTAGTCATTAAAATTAAGTTATCTGTATTACTATCAAAAATAATTTTTTCTATATTTTCATGTGATTTTTTTTCTAATTTATTCAGTATTTCGATTCGATATGTATTTATTATTTTCTGTTCGTTTAAGTCTATAAAATATAAATTATAATCATTGTGAGTATAAATTGTATTCCCATCTAATGAAAAACAAAAATCTCCAATATTTTCGATTTCAATTTCAAATTGAAATTTATCATTTAAGATGTCATACAATCTTATCCTATTTTCGTCAGTAATAAAAAGAAAGTTTTTTTGAGGATGAAATCTAGCATAATATCTGTTTAAATTGTCTTTTTGAGTTCTTTCATATTTTATTTTATTTTTACTTTTTGTTTCCCACAAACTAAAAGCATTAAATTCAGAACACGCTAGATATTTTTCATCACATGATATAGAAATTGTTTCTGCACCCTCGAAGCATTGAAAAGTATTAATTTCCTTTTTTTCTACAATATCATACTCGTATACAAATGAATTATTACATGCTGTATATATTCTTTTATTGTCGTTAGAAAAGACAAATCCGCCTGTCCATAAATTTTTTCCATCCTCTTGTGCTTCTATATTGGTTTGTATTGATAATACATGTTCCAATTCAATTTCAAAATCAATTGTATTTCTAACATAGAGTACGCCGTGACCAGAGTGCGCCATATATTTCCCATTTGGAGAAAACACTACATCCCATCCCGTTCCATTTATATATTTCATTACTGTTAAAGTATCTGCGTTTAATATTCGTATTTCATCAGGAGAACCAACTGTAATTATATTTTTATCTTTTAAAAATGCAATACTATTAATCTGATTGAAATGAAAATGAAAATCTTGCAAATTTGCGTTTTTAAATATTGTGTTTGCTATGTTACTAATCGGAAATTCTTCGTAAGAGCTAAAACCAAAATTTGCATTTGTTAAATTTGAATTTGAAAAGTTAGTGTTTGAAAAATTAACAGCTTTCATACCTCCATGATAAAGCCATTCAGCGTCATCTGGTTTTTCTGGAATCATAAAATTTTTGATTACTAAATTAGATAAATCTTTCCCTCTAAAGTAGTCGGGTTGGTCATTAGTAATAATTATTAGTAAATTGGTAATAATATACTTTACATCTTCAAATATTTTTGAACGACACTCTTCAATTATTTCATTAAAAGTTTCAAGTGTTTGTTTGCTTTTAATTGAAATCATATTTGAAATTAAATCTAAGATTGCTCTAGATATAACTTGATTGCCAAAAGTGTTTTTGAGTTGTGATATATTAATACGTTTGAAATCTTTTAATTTTACAGAATTAGATTTTTTAAAATAGTCATTCCATTCGTAACTTTGTGGCAATATGGTTGAATTGTTTTCTTTTTCTTCTGTAAGTTCTTTGAAGTCATTGTCTAATACGCCTAATTCTGCAGCAAATTTATAAGCAGTGAAAAATTCTAATAAAGAACGATGTGAAGGCTTATATTCACCATCATCATTTCTAATTAACATAGATTGGCCCATCATATCATATTGCCAGTGATCTATATCTTTTTGTTCTTTAACAATATCACTAAATAAATTTCTAATACGTTCTGGAAATAAGCGATAGTGAATACTCATATTATCTGTTGAAATCATCTCCCATGATAATTCACACATGAAATATAGTTTGTCAGAAACTGAGGTGAAAGTTCTTTCTTCTGTTATATCCTTTTTGAGTTTTTTTCGTATTGCGTAAAGATATATTCTCGAAATATCGACTACTTTCCCTTCTTCTATATCTTTTAAGGCGTCTATAATAAGTTCAATCATTATAGGACGGCTTGCCAAATCTAAAAGAGTATGGTCCTTCATTATTTTACGTACTACTTTTTTATTTGTATGTAAATTAAGTAATTTCTTGATTTGTTTTTCATTAAGTTTTAGTAAATCTAAGACTTCAAACTCAGGAGTTTTAATGATTAAATGCTGAGTAGAGGCTTGTAATTTAGCGTTGAGTAGTGCCCTCCCTTGCTTTGCTTCAGGAAAATGTTCGCTTCTACATGTTAGTATCACTTTTGAGTTTTCATCAATTGTTCTTGCTAACTCCCAAAAATTATTAATCATTTTTTGAGAATCAATTCTATCTGCCATTTCATCAAAGCCATCAAAAATCAGTAATAGCTTTCCCATTTTATTAAGTTCAACAAAAGCATCATAAGTAGGTATTGGGCTATTATGTTTTTTGAAGAAAAACTCTGAAAATACACCTTCAATATTAACAGATTTAGCAAAGTCCCTAAGAGCTATAAATATTGGTATTCTTGGTCTATTTATGCCTCTGCGCATCGCATTTTTGTATTCCTGTAATTTAGTCCATGCATAATGAAGAGCAAACCATGTTTTCCCCGTTCCAAATTCTCCAAGAACTGAAATATGTTTTTTTGATGGATCGTCTAACCATTGGTCTATATATTCTTCAATTAAATATTGACTTGTATCTAATTTAATATGATTGTCTTTATCGAAAATATCTTTTTTACAATAAAGCGGTATATACTTGTTGTTTATTTCTCTTGATATGACTTCATTATCTAACCAATCAAAGTATCCAAAAAAATCAATATCATTATCGATTAATTCATCTAATGTGTAACAGAATAGATTTGTAAATTCCTCTTTGCCTGATTTATTTCTTACTGATTCACTAATTCTTTTATATGTTATAATCCAACCCTCATCGCACTTGAAACTTTTAGTAAATTCACATAATTTATTTAAATGAGTAGCATCAACTGGTTCCGAAATACATAGAATGAAGACCCTATCGTAGCCCCTTCTTTTATTAATATTTATTATAAATCCATTGCTTTCTTTGTCTGCTATTATTTTTTGATTTTCAAATTTATACCCAATTGCAGTAAACCAATTTTTTGCTTGTGTTGTTAAATTCGTTATTAATGTTGATTCTACACAATTTTTTTTTACGACGAGCTTATGAAGTTCAGCAACCATTTTATGGGTGTCGGTTGTTATTTTATTAATATGCTCTAACTCTTCAATGATTTGGAAATCATTATGCATCAATATAATAATTTCCTTATTTAACTTGTTTTTTAAATGTTCTTTTAAATCTGCTGAGTTAATAATTGTTTGAAGTAATTTGTTATTTAGTAGACGATTATCCGCTTCATTTTCGGTTGACTTTTCTATAACAGTACATAAAAGGTATCCTAAAATGAAATTTATACTTATTCCTTTATCAAATTTTAGTTTCTCAGATATAATTATTTCTTTTATTTCTTTAACTAAAATTGTAATTGCTTCTTCCGTATTGGTATTACTAGAAAATTCCCAACGAATAAGCTCAAGAAATTGCACAAAGTCGTTAGAATTTATGAGACCAACATAATTAGAATATTTCTCATTTGCTTCATGAATTTTCTCTTTATCAGGAGTTTTTTCTAAATATTTATTTAGTTTTTCTTCCACTAAATTTAAAAGAACGTTTCTTGTTTCTGATATAAAATCTGTTGGTGAAAAATCACCTTTAACTTGTTTGTTATACCAGTTTCTTAGTGAAGTTCCAGCTCTTTTTTTAAATGTTGAATTAGTCTGAAAACAAAATGTTCCTTTATATTGAGTTTTGTATTTTTGATATAATTTATAAAAATTGAGTAACGAGGAAGCTATTTCTGGACTATTAAGGCTAAATCCATCACTGTAACATTTAATTTGACGAAATTTATAAATTTCTCTTTTTGTGTTAAGTTCAAATATATCATCTTCTCTTTCGCAAAATATCTCATTATCAATGTTATTTATGAAATTTTCTAACCAAAGTCTTACGGTAGATAAGTACTGGTAGTAAAACCCTTTATTTGTCGCAATTGCATCAGTATTATTTTTAAATATGTGAAAATCTATATTTGACATTTAGTTTTATTTAAACTTGCGGGTAATTTAATTTATATGATATCTCATAAAATTATTTAGCTAAATTAGGTTGTTTTGTATAACACGAACATATTAATTATAAATATACAAAAATTACAAACCATCAAATCTGGTTTCGTGCTAATTAAAGCATAAAAAAAGCCCATTTATTCCCCCATTTTTTTTATATTTAATGCGTATTATCTCTTTATTTCTATGAACAAATTACAAAACTACGCCTTAGGGCAATGGGCTGCTGGTTCCGAAAACGGGCAGGAATTATATAACGCTATTACAGGTGAGGCAATTGCCACGGTTAGTAGCAAAGGATTAGATTTTGCAGCGATGTGTAATTACGCGCGTACCGTTGGCGGGCCAAAGCTTCGCAACATGACCTTTCAACAAAGAGGTTTAATGTTAAAAGCTTTAGCCTTGCACTTACAAAGTAAAAAAGAAGATTTTTATAAAATTTCCTGGGCAACAGGCGCTACTCGTGTGGATAGTTGGGTAGACATTGAAGGCGGTATTGGTAATTTATTTGCATATGCCTCTTTACGTAAATCGTTTCCTAACGAAACGTATTGCTATGAGGGCGATGTAGCGCGTTTATCAAAAAACAACACTTTTATTGGTCACCATATTTGTGTACCTAAAGAAGGCGTGGCAATTCATATCAATGCCTTTAACTTCCCTGTTTGGGGTATGTTAGAAAAAGTAGCGGTTAATTGGTTGGCGGGAGTGCCAGCAATTGTTAAGCCTGCAGCATTAACGTCTTTTTTAACGGAAGCCGTTGTAAAAGAAATTATTGCGAGTAAAATTTTACCAGAAGGTGCTTTGCAATTAATTTGCGGCAGCGCTAATGGAATTTTAGAGCATGTTGAAAGTCAGGATATAGTGACGTTTACAGGTTCTGCGTCAACCGGCAAAATGTTGAAAGCGCACCCACGTTTATTGCAAGAAGCAGTTCATTTTAATATGGAAGCTGATTCGTTAAACTGTTGTGTGTTGGGAACAGACGTGACACCAGCGATGCCTGAGTTTGATATTTTTATTAAAGAAGTAGCGAGAGAAATTACAACAAAAGCAGGGCAAAAATGTACAGCCGTGCGTCGTATCATTGTTCCAGAAAACATGGTAGAAGATGTGCAAATTGCTTTAGGCAAACGTTTAGCGCAAAATGTGATTGGCGACCCGAATGTAGAAGGTGTTCGCATGGGCTCATTAGCAGGGCAATCGCAACTGATTGAAGTAAAAGAAAAAGTAGAAATGCTTTCTAAAACACAAAAAATCATCATCGGTAATTTCGAAAACTTTGACGTAAAAGGTGCTGATAAAAACAAAGGTGCTTTTATGCCGCCAATCATTTTCTTAAACGAAAAACCATTTATTAATACGGATTGCCATAACGTAGAAGCTTTTGGTCCTGTAAGTACAATTATGCCATACAAAACTATTGAAGATGCGATTCAGTTAGCAAAAATGGGTAAAGGAAGTTTAGTGAGTTCTATAGTAACAGCTAGCGAAACCATTGCTCGTAAATACACGATTGGCGCAGCTTGTATGCATGGTCGTATTTTAGTGTTAAATGCAGACTGTGCTAAAGAAAGTACTGGTCATGGTTCGCCAATGCCAATGTTAGTGCATGGTGGTCCTGGTAGAGCAGGTGGTGGAGAAGAGATGGGTGGAAAACGTGGTGTGTTTCATTACTTACAACGTACCGCTATTCAAGGTTCACCAAGTATGATTACGGCAATTTTAAATAGCTACCAAGTGGGCGCTAAAATGATTATTAAAGATGTGCATCCGTTCCGTCAATACTTTGAAGATTTAGAAGTAGGCGAAACAACCATTACACCAACACATACAGTTAGTGAAGATGATTTAGTGAACTTTGCGAACTTAACAGGAGATAAGTTTTACGCGCATTTGCAACCTAATGGCCTAGAAGGAACAATCTTCAAACGAACCGTTGCTCACGGATATTTTATTTTATCGAGGGCAGCTGGTTTATTTGTAGATCCACCAAAAGGTCCCGTGTTATTGAACTATGGTATTGATGAGTGTCGTTTTACTCGCCCTATCTACCCAGGTATGACTATAGGTGTAAAGTTTACGTGCAAAGAAAAACTAGAAAACGATAAACCTTTAACAGCTGCTGATGGAACAGAAGTAAAAGTGGGTATTGTAAAATGGGTCGTAGATATTTATGATGCAAGTTCACCAGAAGTATTAGAAAAATACGATGCAGTAGATCAAGCAGGACAAACGGTTGGTATTGCTACTATTTTGACGATGGTGAAATTAAAAAATCAAGATTAAACTCACAAAGAGTAAATACAAATGAAGAAGAAGTGTTTTTTTATATTATTCATTGTATGTATTTGCTCTTTAAGTTTTGCACAGGGTTCAGATACGTTTTTATTGCGAACAGCCAAATTACATGATACAGTTAAGATTCAAGAACTGTCTCAAAGAGCAATGTATTTTAAAGAAATGGGCGATTGGCGTTTGATGAATCAATACGCTATTGAGATTTCTAATTTGTCGATTAAGGAAAAAAATCCCAAGAAAACGGCATTCGCTTATAATCTAAGAGGGAATTATCTACAGTCTATCGCTCAATTCGATAAGGCTAATTATTATTATTTTAGAGCACTTAAACTAAGTGACAGTATTCAGAATCATAGCGGAATATCTTCTTCCTATGGCTATTTAGGTGGTTTATTTAATGAACAAGGCGATTATTTAAAAGCGCTTAGCTATTATAGGAAAGCACTTGAAGTTAGAAAAGCGTTAAAAAACAAGGCGTCGATTTCTTCGTGCTTAAGCAATATTGGAATTGAATTTGACAATTTACAATTGTTTGATTCTGCTTACTATTATTATAGTGAAAGTGCGTCTATTAAAAGGGAATTAAAAGACACAATGGGGCTAGCTATTTCATATATAAATTTTGGCGTACATTTTTTACTGCGAAATCTTCCAGACTCATCAGCAAGGTATTATAAAGAAGCTATTAAAATATATGAAAAGCAAGGAGACGTTTATTCAATTGCTTGGTCAGAATTGGGATATTCAAAAGTGTTAACCGCAAAAAGAAAGTATAAAGAGTCTAATGCCTTAATTTGGAAAACCTTAGCATTTACAATTCCTAATATGGAAATGTCTATGCTTTCTAGATCCTATGAAGGTTTAAGTAATAATTTCGAAAAGTTGCATCAATTTGATTCTTCTTTATTTTATTTCAAACAAAAAACTTTAATTGCTGATAGTTTACTTGATTTAGATAGTAAACAACATTTAATTGAATCAGAGCTTTCCAATCAATACGAGATAAAAGAAGAAAAAGCGAAGGCTGAGCAAATGCAAAAAGATTTGCTTAATAAAGAAGAAAAGCAAAAGCAACTTATTATTATCTATGCCGTTAGTATAGGTGGGGTTTTGTTGATGCTCTTAGTTCTTTTTGTTTATAGAGGTTTAAAGCAGCAGCGAAAAGCAAATGCCATTATTTCTGAACAAAAAATTATGGTTGAGCATCAAAAATATTTGGTGGAGGAAAAGCATAAAGAAATTACAGACAGTATTAATTATGCAGAACGTATACAGCGCAGTTTTTTAGCAAGTGATGAATTATTAGAAGAACATTTGAAAAATTATTTTGTGTTTTTTCAACCTAAAGATGTTGTGAGCGGCGATTTTTATTGGGCGACTTCGACTTCGCTCAGCCACCCTGACTCTAATCAAAACCTATTTTATCTTGTAACCGCAGACAGCACAGGGCATGGAGTTCCTGGCGCTATTATGAGTTTATTGAATATCACAAGTATTGAATCAGCCTTGAAAGATGGCAATACGTCACCTGCTGATATTTTAAATGCTACACGTAAAACCATTATCGACCGTTTAAAAAAAGATGGAAGTGCCGAAGGAGGGAAAGATGGTATGGATTGCAGCTTGCTTTGTTTTGATTTTAAAAACTCAAGATTTACCTACTCAGCTGCCAATAATCCCGTGTGGGTTGTGAGAGAGAGTCAGTTAATTGAGTTAGTTTCTGATAAAATGCCTGTGGGTAAACATGATAAAGATCAAATATCTTTCACCCAATACGAGTTTCATTTGCAAAAAGGAGATACAGTTTATACCTTAACAGATGGACTACCTGATCAATTTGGTGGTCCAAATGGTAAAAAGTATAAGTATAAACAGTTAAAAGAATTATTGACTTCTATTGCAACATTACCTACAGAAATTCAAAGAGAAAAACTAAGAGAATCTTTTGTTAATTGGAAAGGTAATTTGGAGCAAGTAGATGATGTGTGTGTTATCGGTATTCGTATTTAAAAATTGCTATGATAATACCAGACTTGGACTTTGAAGAGATATGTATTGTGAAAATTAGAATTTAATATTATATTTAATAACACTAAAACCAAATATCATGAAAATTAAATGGGGTTCTAAAAAAACAGAAAAAATAGTTGCAAAAGTAGTTGATTCAAAATCAACCAAAAAAGCATTTTTGCCATCAAATGAATTACTTGCTGCAAATAGAGATACAGACAAGGTGAAAGCCGTAGATGGTAATCCAACAGCTTAAAGTATTTTTCTAGTTTTAGTAAAAAATATGAAACAATTGCTACTCAATTTTATTATTGAGTAGTTTGTTTTTTTTATTTGATACTAAGTCAGATTCATTTTATGATTCATTTATATTTATAAAACAGCGATGAAGCAGTTACATTTTTTTCAAATTACTCCGCAAAAATCATTTTGGAAGTATCTATTTATGATGTCGCTGCTTATCACATTAAATGCAACGTCTCAAGAAAATGAGTACGAGCAAAATCTTAAAAATATTTTAAGCATAACACCTACTCAAAAAAAAATCGATTCACTTGAGTCGTTTTCAAAATTTATAGTTTTTACTGATTATGAAATGGGTAAAAAAGCATCTATTAAGTTGCTCGAATTTACTAGACATGGAAAAAATAAGAGACAGTTTTTGACTGCCTATAATATTTTAGGATTAGCCACTCACTACACTGGAGATAACGAAATAGCGCTCCAATATTTTGATACATTGATAAAAACTGCAGTGGTTTTAAAAGACACTTTAATGGAATCTAAGGGTCATGGAAATTGTGGCTTGGTATATGAGCGCTTAGGTAATTTTAAAGAGGCATTTGCACAATATACGTATGCTTTAAAATGTGCCGAAAAGCTAGGAAATCAATCGATGCAAGCTTCTTCGTATGGTAATTTAGGAAATGTGTCGGTAAGGTTAGAAAAATTTAAAGAAGCTGTAAGTTATTTTGAAAAATCGGCAAGTATTTTTATAAAACTTGAAAACAAAAAGGCTACTGCTAATCAGTATAACTCTATTTCTCAAGCTTATGATGGATTAAAAGACGTAAATAAACAAGTCGAATATCTTAACAAAGCAGAAACAATATATAGGAGTATTGGAGAAAAAAGAGCATTAGGTACAGTATTAACAAATTTAGGTACTATTGAATCGGATTATTACCATAATATTCCAAAAGCAATAAAAATTTTAGAAGAAGCTTTGGTGCTTAAAAAAGAGACGGAAGACGAGAGTGGCATGGCTACTATTTATATAAATTTGTCTGCACAATATGCTGCACAAGCAAAATATGCTAAAGCATTCAGCGCCATTGCAGAAGCAAAGAAAATTGCTGATTATCAAAAGGATTTGTTTTTGCTTTCTAAGGTTTTAGAAAAAACCTCGATGATTTATAGAATGACTGGGGATTTTAAAAATGCCTACAAATACCATATAGATTTTATTGTTGTAAAGGATTCTATTCTTGGTCAAGAAACGCAGAAAGCGGTAGCTGAATACAAGGAAATGTATGAATCAGAAAAAAAGCAGTATGAAATTGATAAGCTTAAAAAGACTGAAGAAATTGACAAACTTAAAATTATAAAAAACGAACAACAGCTTGAAAAAGAAAAAGCACAGCGCTATCTTATTTTTGGAGCATTAATTTGTGTGCTTATTTTATGTATTGTTTTAATAAGAGCATTTATTCAAAAGAGAAATAATGCTAATATTTTGCAAAGTAAAAATGAGATGATTAATGCTAAAAACGATGCATTACAATCTGCTAATCTTGAAATCTCTCATCAGAAAGAAATTATTGAGGAAAAACAAAAGGAAATTGTTGACTCTATCAATTATGCAAAAAAAATACAGTATGCTTTATTGGCGCATGACAACCTTTTAAGTAAAAATTTGCCCGAACATTTTGTGTTGTTTAAGCCTAAAGACATTGTTAGTGGAGATTTTTATTGGGCGACCGAGCATCATGGAAAATTTTATTTAGCGGTTTGTGATAGCACAGGTCACGGAGTGCCAGGTGCTTTTATGAGTTTATTGAATATTGGATTTTTGAGCGAGGCTATTAAGGAAAAAAATATTCTTATGCCAAACGAAATACTAAATTATGTAAGAACTAGATTAACTGAAAGTATTGGAAGTGATGGTCAACAGGATGGTATGGATTGTATTTTAATTTGTATTGATGGTAAGACTGAATCGAAGACCATAACTTATGCAGCTGCTAATAACGAACCTATTTTGATAAGTAGTAACGAAATTATCAGTTTACCAAAAGACAAAATGCCTGTTGGAAAGGGAGAAAGAATGGAGTCGTTTAAATTACAATCACTTTCCTTGCAGGAGGGAGATGTGTTGTATTTATACACGGATGGATATGCTGACCAATTTGGCGGACCAAAGGGCAAAAAATTTAAGTACAAACAGTTAAATGATTTATTGCTAGCTAATTCTAAAAAGTCAATGAATGATCAATCTAATTTGCTTGTTAACGAGTTTGATAAGTGGAAAGGGAATTTAGAGCAGGTAGATGATGTTTGTGTAATAGGGATTAGAATTTAAATTATTTATGACTCAAGAAATCAAAATGATTTTTGTAAAAAAATATTGGTTAGTCCTAATTATATTGCTTTCTGCTTATGCCAATAGTTTTTCTCAAAATAAGAAGGTTGACTCTGTATACAAGCGACTTCAAGTAGAAAAAATTGACACGTCTATTATTAAAAGTCATATTTATTTGTGTTATACATTTAATAAATTAGAGTTATTTGATAGTGCTTACTTTCACGGGCAATTGGCCAATACATTGTCAGTAGCAAAAAAGTATGACAAAGGTTATATTAATAGTTTGCGAAGAATAGGTGATCTGTTTTTTGACAGGTCAGAATTTGATAGTTCAATTTATTATCATAAAAAGGCTTTACTTAAGGTAAATGATAAAACCAATGTAGTTTATTTTGATTTAGTAAACATACTAGGTAACTCCTATTTTTATATAGGTGACTACATCAATGCTTATGATTATTTTTCAAGGTATTTACAGCAAGCTGAAATTTCGGGAAATGATAAACAAAAGGCAAAAGGTAATAGTAATGTTGGAGTAATTTTAAAAGAACAAAAAAAGTACGATGAGGCCTTATTGTACTTTAATAAAACCATTCAAATAGGTATTTCAATTAATGATTTTAAAACACTATTTGTTGGTTATTCAAATAAGGGAAATATTTATAATGAAAAGGCCAAATTAAAAAACAACAAATATTTAAATCAACTTGCTATAGATAACTATATCAAGGCGCAACAAGTAATTTCAAAAATTGAAGATGGTGATTATCGAAATCCTATTATGCTTTATGCCAATATGGGGAACGTATATGCTGATTTAAATCAATATGATAAGGCTATTGAATATTTTGGTGAAGCTATTATGCTTGTTAAGGAAAATGAGTTTTTCCCTCAAGCCGCATTAATATATAATAATTTAACTGGTATTTATTTAGATTTAAATGATCTTAAAATGGCAGAGAAGTATTTGAAAGAAGCAAATGATTATTCTATTAAATCACAATCTTCAGATGACTTAGCTCAGAGTTATCAAAACTACGCTCGTTATTATGAATTAAAAGGAGATTTTGCAAACGCTTTTAAATCCTATAAATTATACAAGAGCTATAATGATTCCACTTTTAATACTGAAAACACTGAACGTTTAAAAGAATTACAGTTGAAAATTGAGTTTGAAAAAAAGGAGTCTATCAAGCAAGCTGAACAAGATAAGAAAGATGCAGTTGCTCAAGAAGAAAAAAACAAGCAACGTATTGTTATACTAGCCATAAGCATTGTTTTATTTTTAGTTGTCATATTGGCTTTTTTTATTTTCAATGGGCTAAAAAAACAACGTTTAGCTAATAAAATTATATCCGAGCAAAAGGAAGAAGTTCATAAACAGAAATCTATTATCGAAGAACATCAAAAGGAGATGGTAGATAGTATTAATTATGCGAAAAAAATACAGTATGCTTTATTGGCTCAAGAAGATCTATTGAAGAAAAATTTATTGAGCTATTTTATTTTATTTAACCCTAAAGATATTGTGAGTGGAGATTTTTATTGGGCAGCCGAGCATAACGAAAAATTTTATTTAGCTTGCTGTGATAGTACAGGGCATGGTGTCCCTGGCGCATTTATGAGTTTGCTGAATATGGGTTTTTTAAGTGAAGCCATCAAAGAAAAAAACATAGAACATCCGCATGAGATTTTTAACTACGTAAGACTAAGATTAATAAATTCGATTAGTAGCGAAGAGCAAAAAGATGGGATGGATGGAATTATTATTTGTATCGATAAAAAGACAAATGAGATTACCTATGCAGCAGCTAATAATGAACCAATTTTGATTTCTAATAATCAAGTGATTGAATTGCCGAAAGATAAAATGCCTGTTGGTAAAGGTGAGAGAATGGAGTCTTTTAGTTTAAGATCAATAACTACAGCTCCTGGCGATGTATTGTATTTATATACAGATGGCTTTGCCGATCAGTTTGGAGGACCTAAAGGCAAGAAATTTAAATACAAACCTCTTAATGAATTGTTAATGTCATTCAGTAACCATTCATTAGAAAAACAAAAAGAGGGGTTAGATGCAAATTTCACTAGTTGGAAAGGTAATTTAGAACAAGTGGATGATGTGTGTATCATGGGAATTAGATTTTAATAAGTATAACAAGTGAAATCAAAAAATAAGTATAGCTTTTTTATTAAACTTTTAACAAGTGTCTTACTTAGTTTACCGATTGTTTATTTAATTAACGACCATTACAAAAAGTTTAATGTCGAGTTGGAAGTTCTTAAAGATTGGTCAAAATACAAACGCAACATTGATTTAGATGGAGATGGTATTACAGAAAACTTTGATATTGGTAATATCGAAAAAGACCATATTTATGGAGAAATATGGAATGATAAAACATTAGTAAATGTTGTTTCCCAAAAAGGTAATTTAGTTAAAGGAACATTAATTTGGAATGATATTGATAACAATGGCTTGCTAGATGCTATTTATCTTAAAACATTTAATGATTCTCTATTTCTTTCTTCATTTGAACTTGACATAAAAAACAAAACAAACATTTTAGTTCCTAAAGTCAATCAATTTATTGCTTCCTATGATGCTGAAAAAAATGTAACCGAATGTTTTAAGAATGATGTACTCGATTTAAATGATGACAATGTAAAAGAATACGTATTTACTTTTGCTGCTGGAGCTAAAAATAGAGCTATTATTTCCTATGACTTTAAAAATAGAAGACTTTTAAAAACGGATTTAGCATTTGCTTATTTCACAAATTTTCATGCAGTTAAAATGAACGATAAAACTCAGTTGGTATACACATCTTATGCTAATTGTAATGTTCCTGAGGATAAGCTAAATTTAGCCTTAAAGAAAATGAGTATAGATACTAACGAGATTGCTCATTATCAAACGGATTGCAAAGCTTATATTGGAATTTTAAATCAAGAGTTTAAACCGATTTGCAAACAGCTAGAGAAAGATGGATTTACAGGTATGATTAGGGCTTTGCCTTTTTATGAGGAAGGTAAATTGTTTTATTTTATCCATGAAACTTATATAAATCAATCGGATAGTTTATCTGTTTTAAAAATTGCTAATCAAAATTTAGATATTATTGAAGAGAAAAGAGTTGACCTTCGTTTAAATAACGAGTCGTTTAATAAATTTAATAGAGGCATATTTGAAAAGGCTATTATAAATAATAAAGAAACTATTTTGTACGCTGGCAATTCGGATACCTTATTTATTGTAAATAATAAACTAGAATTTATTCCTTTCGTTATACATAAAGAAATTGATTCTGAAACCAAATTAAAACAGTTTGATTTAGATTCGGATAGCATTATTGAAAATGTACTAGTTTGTAAAAAGGGGCTATTGATTTATGATAATAATTTTGAAAATGTTGTTTTTGCTGGCTTGCCATTTAAAATGGATTATAGAGCTAACTTCGAAAAAACTGGTTATAAGGAAACAAAACAGGGCTTTTATATTTGTGGTAAGGACGAGAAGTTGGTGTTTTTAAGTTATACCAAAAACAATGTCTATTATTTTAAATTTTTATTTATCGCACTATCAATTGCTTCTATTTATTTGTTTTTATCGCTTATCATTTTTTTTCAAACCAGAAAGTTAGAACAAGACAATAAAAAATTAGAAAAAATAGTAGAAGAAAGAACCTTAGAAGTAAAGCAGCAAAATATAAGTTTAGAAAGTAAGAACATAGAAATCAATAATCAACGCCAAATTTTAGAGGAAAAGCATAAAGAGATTACCGATAGTATAAATTATGCTGAACGAATTCAACGTTCTCTGCTAGCAAGTAGAAAAATGTTAGATGATAATCTAAACGACTATTTTGTATTATTTAAGCCAAAGGATATTGTTAGCGGAGATTTTTATTGGGCCACAACATTAAGTAATAGTAATTTTGTTATTGTTACCGCCGATAGTACTGGGCATGGTGTGCCTGGCGCCATTATGAGTATTGTAAATATTGCTAGTTTAAAAGAAGCTATTGTCCAAGGAATTCAAAGCCCAGATTTAATTTTAAATGAAACGCGTCGTTTAGTGATTGAGAATTTAAAAAACGACGGAAGTGAAGAGGGCGGAAAAGACGGAATGGATGCTAGTTTAATATGCATTGATGTTAAGAACAATAAAATGACTTGCGCTTGCGCAAATAATCCTATTTGGATTGTTAGACAGGGAGAATTAATAGAAATAAAGTCGGATAGAATGCCGATTGGCAAACATGATAAAGATACAACACCATTTAAGTTGCATTCTTTTGATTTACAAAAAGGCGATGCTATTTATACATTAACAGATGGTTACCCAGATCAGTTTGGCGGTGTTAATGGTAAAAAATTTAAGACTAAACAATTGCAGGAAATTTTAGTCTCAATTGCTGGTGAACCGATGGAAAAACAAAAACAGAAATTGGATAGCACGTTTGATCAATGGAAAGGTAATTTAGAGCAGGTAGATGATGTTTGTGTAATAGGGATTAAGGTGTGAAAGATATGAGGGAAGTTTTTAAACCAATAGTTTTCTTGATGTTGTTTTTATCGACGTTTTCTTTATTCTCCCAGAATAGCAGAATTGTAGATTCTTTAAGAACTTTAATTGCCAAAGCACCGGATGATAGTAATAAAGTGAATTTATATTTTACCCTTTCAAGGCAATTTGATATCTTTAAATCAAAGGATTATTTTGAAATAAATTTAGCAGCTTTAAATCTTTCACAAAAGATAAATTTCACCTCCGGAATAAATAGACATTATTCTAACGTAATAAGATTTCTGTTTCAACGCGGTATTTACGATTTGGCTATTGCCTATTACCATGATTATGAGCAATTTTTGACTGAAAATAACATGAATGATGAACTTCAAGCATCGTACAATATGTATGGAAATTTATTAAGCAGACAAAAAAAATATTCTGAAGCCGCCTTATTTTATCACAAAGCTAAAGATTTCCAATTTTCTAAAAATGATGATCAGAAATATGCTAACGTACTTAATAATTTGTCTATTTTATATTTAAATACTGGTAATTACGATAGTTCACTAACGTATTGTTCTTCCGCACTTTTGATTTATAAGAAGAATAATTCATCTTCTGCAATTGCAAATTCTATTTTAGGTTTAGCGGAGCTCTATTTAAAAAAAGGCGATTTTCAAATGGCAGAATCTAGAGTATTTGAGTCAATTGATATTTACGAAATTTTGAATGAAAAACAGGGGCTATGTAATTGTTATTATGTTCTTGGTTTAATTTATAATCAAACTGATAATTATCCAAAGTCATTATTGTACACAAATAAATCACTGGATTTGGCTAAAGACCTAAATTTATTAGAAGTTCAGAGAGATTGTTACAACAATCTGTCAAAAGCTTACCATCGATTAAACAATGATGCTGAGGCATTTCAAAATCACATTTTATTTAAAAATCTAAATGATTCTTTGGCAAGTGAAAGTTTACAAGGAAAGATGTTGGAAATGGAAGTGAAATATGATATCATTCAAAAAGAGGTGGTATTGAAAAAACAGCAGTATGAGATTAATGCGATTCGAATTGGCTTAGGCCTAGTTATTTTGTTAGCCATTTTTATTTATAGGGGATTCAGGCTTAAGCAAAAGACAAATAAGGAACTTGAACAAAAGAATATTCTCATTGCTCAGCAGAAAGAACTGGTTGATGATAAGCAAAAGGAAATATTGGATTCCATCAATTATGCGAAAAAAATTCAATATGCTTTATTAGCGAATGAAGAATTATTGAAAACCAACCTCGATGATTTTTTTATACTCTTTAATCCGAAAGACATTGTAAGTGGTGATTTTTATTGGTCGACCGAACATAATGGTAAATTTTATATAGCAGTTTGCGATAGCACGGGACATGGTGTGCCTGGGGCATTTATGAGTTTGTTAAATATGGGATTTTTAAATGAGGCTGTTAAAGAAAAAAATATTACTGAGCCTCACGAGGTTTTTAACTTTGTTAGAAAACGATTAATAGAAAGTATTGGTAGTGATGGGCAGCAAGATGGTATGGATGCTATATTAGTGTGTATTGATTATCATGAAAACAATCAAATTGTAACCTATGCTGCCGCTAATAATAAGCCAGTACTTGTTTCCAATAATTCAATCATAGAGCATAAGGCTGATAAAATGCCAGTTGGTAAAGGTGAAAGAACAGAACCATTTACTCTTTTTCAATTATCTGCAAAATCAGGAGATATGTTATATCTTTATACAGATGGCTTTGCTGATCAATTTGGCGGACCGAAGGGCAAAAAATTTAAGTATAAACAATTAAACGAATTATTACTAAGTATAAATAACAAGCCTATGGATGAGCAAAATTTAGAATTAGTAACTGTTTTTAAAGGATGGAAAGGTGATTTGGAGCAAGTTGATGATGTTTTATTAGTTGGTATTAGGTTTAAATAGAGATGAATAAGTTACGGTTATTAATAGTTGCATTGTGTTATTTGCCCACATTATTTAGTATAAATGTGTTAGATAGTCTTAGACAAAAGCTAGCTAAAAATATCCCAGATACAGCCAAAATTAACACAAATAACAATATTGCACTATATTTAATGGAGCAGGCAAATGACAGCTGCTTATATTACGCCAATTCTGCATTAGTATTGTCTCAAAAAGTAAATTATTTAAATGGTATTGGAAAATCATATAATACCATTGGCGAATATTTTAATAGTAAAGGTGATTACGAAAAGGCTTTAGAAAATTTTATTAATGCCTATAAAATTTACGAGAAAAATAAAAATCGTAAAGCCATGAGTAATTTAATGAACTCTATTGGCAATACATATTTGGGAATTGATAATCAGAAGAAAGCTTTGGAGGCTTATACTCAAAGTTATGAAATAGCTTATCAAGACTCTAACAAATACATGATGGGAATTTCATCTATTGGATTAGGTAATATTTATTTATTAAAAAAGGATGCTACCCAGGCAATTTATTTTTTTACCAGAGCCAAAAATGTTTTTGAAAAACCTCCAGTTGCCTTATATCCATTATCTGTATCATATACTTTAATAGGTGATGCATTTGTTGAATTAAATAAGTATGATGAAGCATTTGTAAATTTTAATAAAGCGGTTGAACAACTTAAAACATTAAATAATACTTACGGAATAGCTGCTACTTACCAAGTAATGGGGGAAGCTTATAAAAAACAAAAGAATTTCAATAAAGCCCTGGAATATTTTTTGAAATCCTTTCCCATTTTTGAAGAACGAAAAGCCTATGATGATTTGAAACATCTTAGTTTAAATATATCTCAGGTATACAAACAACAACATAATTTCGAAAAAGCATTAGAGTATTCTGATAAATATATCAGCTTTAAAGATTCTGTTTTAAGTGTGGAAAAAAACAAGCAACTATTAGAAGTCGAAACAAAATACGAAACCGAGAAAAAAGAGCAGCAAAATTTGATTCTAAAAAAACAAAATGATTTATCTAATGAGCGCATTCAAAGACAAAGCATTATTAGCTATTTTATTATTGGTAGTTTAATTATTTCAATGTTATTTGGAGTATTTATGTATCGTGTTTATTCTCAAAAAAAGAAAGCGCACCAATTAATTACTAAACAAAAAGAACAGGTTGAACAAAAGCAAAGTGAGATTGAGTTTCAAAAACAGGTGATTGAATTAAAACAAAAAGAAATAGTGGACTCTATTAATTATGCAAAACGTATTCAGTATGCATTATTAGCAAACGATAAATTACTAGCCGAAAATTTAGAGTCACATTTTATTTTATTTAAACCAAAAGACATTGTGAGTGGAGATTTTTATTGGGCTACTGAACATGAAGATGATTTTTATTTGGCTGTTTGCGATAGTACAGGACATGGTGTCCCTGGCGCATTTATGAGTTTGTTAAGTATTGGTTTTTTAAGTGAAGCAATTAAAGAGAAGAACATAAAAAAACCAAATGAGATTTTTAATTACGTTCGTAAGAGATTGATTGAGAGTGTAAATAATGAAGATCAAAAAGATGGGTTTGATGGCGTTATTATACGAATTAATAAGTCAACAAAAAGGGTTACTTATGCTGCTGCTAATAATCATCCAATTGTTATTTCAAGCGGCGTTTTAAAACATTTAAGTTATGATAAAATGCCTGTTGGAAAAGGCGAAAAATTAATGCCATTTGCCGAGTTTGAAATTTTGCCTGAAGAGAATGCTACTATTTATATTTATACGGATGGTTATGCCGATCAATTTGGCGGAATTAAAGGGAAGAAATTTAAGTACAAGCAACTTAATGAATTTTTGCTAACTTACTCAACGAAAGAGATGAGTCAACAGTTAGAATCATTAACAGTTCAGTTTGATAGCTGGAAAGGGGATCTAGAGCAAGTGGATGATGTATGTGTTATTGGGATTAAATTATGAAAAATGTAATATACATAGTAATACTTTTTATTTTAGTAAAAGTAAATATTTCGTTTGCGCAAAACCGGTTTGTAGATTCGTTAATTGAATATACAAAAGTAGCGAAAGACGATACTCATAAATTATCTGTGCTAACTAGAGTCATTGAAGCTATCAGTGATGATGCGGTCTGGTCGAAATACAATGATCAACTTGGGCCCTTGGCTCAGGAGTTAATGCTAAGCACTGATTTAAAAATAAAAGAAAAGGCAACGAGGCATTACGGCGATTATTTAAATAATAAAGGATATTTAAGTAATAATTTAGGCGATATAACAGAAGCTTTAGATTATTTTCATCAAAGCTTAAAAATTCAAGAACAAATAGGGGATAAATCTGGACAATCTTATTCCTTAAATAATATTGGTTATATCTATAGTAGCCAGAAACAGTATTTAAAGGCCTTAGAAAATTATATTAAAAGTTACGAATTGCAGAGAGAGATTGATGATTTACATGGTCAGGCACAATCGCTTAGTAATATTGGCAACGTATATGATAAATCAAAAAGTTTAAAAAAAGCACTTTACTTTTATTTTAAAGGCTTAAACATTAGAAAGAAAATTAAAGATAAGCATGGAATTGGATATTCGCTTCAAAACATTGGAACCGTTTATTTTAATCAAAAAAATTATTTTAGTGCTTTATATTATTTTAAAAAAAGTTTGGAAATAAGACGTGAAATTAACGATGTTCAAGGGATATCGTATGCTTTGTGTAATATGGGTAAAATTTATTTAGAAGATAATAACACCGCTTTAGCTCAAAAATATGCGTTAGAAGGATTGGAAATGTCACAAAAATGGGTTATCCAGAGAACATTAGTTTAGCAGCCACAATTTTGGAAGATATTTATTTAAAAGAAGAGAAGTATAATAAAGCACATGAAATGCTCAAGTTGGCAGTAAAAATGCGCGATAGCATAAGTAATGATGAAACACATAAAAGTACACTCAAAAAACAATTGCAATATGAATTTGAAAAACGAGAAGTGATCTCGAAAGCAGATCAAGAAAAACGGGAATTGACTTATCAAGCAACATCCAAGCAGCAACAAATTATTATCATAGCAAGTGTGGCTGGATTCATATTGTGTCTCTTTTTTGGAGTGTTTATTTATAACAGATTTAAAGTTACTCAAAGGCAAAATGTGACTATACAAGAACAGAAAAAAGTAGTTGAAGAACAAAAACAAATTGTTGAGGCACATCAAAAAGAAGTGGTTGATTCTATCAATTACGCTAAACGCATTCAGTACGCTCTATTGGCACATGAAGATTTATTAAAAGGAAATTTGGAATCTCATTTTGTTTTATTTAAGCCAAAAGATATAGTAAGTGGCGATTTTTATTGGGCAACCGAGCATGATAATAATTTTTATTTGGCGGTATGCGATAGCACTGGGCATGGAGTTCCTGGAGCGTTTATGAGTTTATTGAGTATTGGTTTTTTGAGCGAAGCTATTAAAGAGAAAAATATACAAGAACCAAATAAAGTGTTTGACTATGTTAGAAAACGTTTAATTGAAAGTATCACCAATGAAAATCAAAAAGATGGATTTGATGGGATCTTGTTGCGATTTAATAAATTAACTAACACAATTACCTATTCAGCTTCTAATAATCATCCAATTGTTATTTCAAATAATGCTTTACAACATTTAGAGTGTAATAAAATGCCAGTTGGAAAGGGAGAAAAATCAGAATCTTTTACATTATATGATATGAATGTTTCAAAGGGTGATTCCATTTATCTTTATACAGATGGATATGCTGATCAATTTGGTGGCGAAAAGGGCAAAAAATTCA
Organism: Bacteroidota bacterium; assembly: GCA_016711805.1. Classification (GTDB taxonomy): domain Bacteria; phylum Bacteroidota; class Bacteroidia; order B-17B0; family Aurantibacillaceae; genus UBA4416. The sequence continues at coordinate 14,102 of JADJSH010000038.1, read as the reverse complement.
AGTATAAACCATTGAATAATTTATTATTGGAAATACATCATACACCACTAAGTAGTCAAAAGGAAGTGCTTGACTCTACATTTAAAGATTGGCAGGGAAGTTTGGAACAAGTAGATGATGTACTAGTTGTTGGTATAAAAGTATAGATTTTATTTTGTAAATTGTAGTGGTTTAAATCTTTCTGAATGGCATTAAAGCTACTTTATATAATTTCCTGTGTTCTACTAGCCGCTGCTAGTTTTGCTTCGATACAAGTAGATTCAATCGATGTTAAGTTATCAAAATGTAAAAACTCAAATGAGCGAGTAGAATTGTTGGCAAAGATAGCTTCTGAAGAAACATCAAAAAACGTAGATAAATCAAATGAGTATGCAAATAGAGCACTTAAGGAATTAAAAACAATTAATTCAACTACGTCTGCTAAAACAGCTTGTGGAATTTACCGAACTCTCGCTATTAATTATTACTATAACGGAAATAACGATTCTTCTATTTTAGCATGTAACAAAGCATTATTATTAGCAAAAAAATTGAAGGATTCTAAGGAGATAGCTGATGCTTACCTGTGTATGCAAACAGCCTACAGAGAAATGGGAAAGTATGAAAAGGCAGTAGAGGTATCTTCGATGGCACTTAAATATTATGAAAAAGATAAAAATTTAAAAGGTCAGGCAAAAGCTACACTTAATATCGGAATTTTATACGACGATCAAAAGCAGTATAATAGAGCTTTAGAGTATTTGAATCAAGCAAAACTATTATTTATACAGTTAAAGGATACAGCGCAAATCGCAAATGCTATTACAAGAGCAGCCAATGTATATAAAGATACACGCAGTCAAGATACTGCTAAAACAATGTATTTAGAAGCATTAAAGTTATTTGAAGGCATTCATCATAAAAGAGGAATTGCAGTGATATATAATAATTTGGCAGGATTAAACAACATTATTTCATCACAAGAGGCTTTACAATATTATGATCGAGCGTTAAAAGCGAGAATTGAATTAGGAGACAAAGTTTCGGTATGTATGATATACAACAATATTGGAGCTGTTTATATGAATGACAAGAAATATGCAAAAGCCATTGAGTGTCTCAATAAAGGACTAGCTGTAGCTAGTGAAATTGATTCTAAACAAAATTTACTTAATATTTATCATGCACTCGCTGGAAGTTACAGGAGGTCGAATCGATTGGAAGAAGCTTACAGTATGCTGTTTAAATATGCGAGTTTAAAAGATTCATTATTTAATAAAGAGTCTATTGAGAAAATAGAAGAAATTCAAACAAAGTATGAAACAGAAAAGAAAGAACAAGAAATTGCTTTGTTAAATAATACAAACGCTTTAAAAGAACTCGAGATCAATAAAAACAAAATTGAAATTAGTAAACAAAATCAAGAGAAGGTAATTATTGCACTAGCATTATTATTTTTTATAGGCATTAGTATAGTTGTTTTTAGAAGTTATCGAATAACAAAAAAATCAAAAGAGATTATTACGCTGCAAAAAAAGGAAATCGAACTTCAGAAAAATGAAGTTGATGAAAAGCAAAAAGAGATTGTAGATAGTATTAATTACGCTAAACGTATTCAATATGCCTTATTGGCAAGCGAAGATTTGCTTGCTAATAATTTGAATGAACATTTTGTTTTATTTAAGCCGAAAGATATTGTAAGTGGAGATTTTTATTGGGCGACAAACAAAAATGATAAATTTTATTTAGCTGTATGCGATAGCACTGGTCACGGAGTTCCAGGTGCTTTTATGAGTTTATTAAACATTGGTTTTTTAAGTGAGGCAATTAATGAGAAAGGGATTGTAGAGCCTAATAAAATATTTGATTATGTTCGAATTCGCTTAATAGAGAGCATTGGGAAGGAAGAGCAACAAGATGGTATGGATGGTATATTAGTTTGTTTTGACAAACAAGCAAATACTATTTCTTATGCTGCAGCAAATAATGCTCCTATCTTAATTTCCAGAGATAATTTAGAGAGAGAGTTTAAGGAGCTTCCGAAAGATAAAATGCCTGTTGGTAAAGGAGGGAAAAATAGTGAGTTTAATCTATTTCATATACAAGCGCAAAAAAACGATATGATTTACTTATATACTGATGGATATGCAGATCAGTTTGGGGGTGAAAAGGGGAAGAAGTTTAAGTACAAGCAACTGAATGAATTATTGATAGAAAGTTCGTCCTTGGGATTAAATGATCAGTCAATACTATTAAATCAAAAATTTGTAAATTGGAAAGGTAATTTAGAACAGGTGGATGACGTGTGTGTAATAGGGATACGTATTTAATTTGCTATATTTAAACGTTTTATGAAGTTTGTTTTTTTAAGTAAAATATTTTTAATTACTCTCTTGTTGAATTTTGGCAATGATTTATACTGTCAGTCAACAGAAGATAGTTTACTTCTTGTTTTAAAAGAATCAAAGCATGATACGGATAAAGCAAAAACCTTATATAATTTATCTAAGTTATATAATGACTCCGACCCAAATAAAGGAATTGACTATTTAATAAAAGCATACGATATTTCAATAAAGACAAATAATCTCAGAATACAGTCGGATATCACAAACCAAATAGGTTATAACTATTATTTTTTAAGTGATTTTAATCATAGCGTTGAGTTTTTTTTAAAGACTTTAGCTATTTGCGAAAAACAAGGCAATAAATCAGGGATTTCGGGATGCCATAATAATATCGGGAGTATTTATTTGGAGTTAGAGGATACAGTGAATGCATTACATCATCATTTATTAGCATTAAAAATGCGTAAAGAAAATAGTCGTAATGATGAAAGTAGTAAAAATGAAATTGCGATGTCTTATGGTAATGTAGGTAAAACTTACTTTACGATGAGAAATTATAGTAAAGCAATGGAATACTACAACTTGTGTTTAGATATTTCTAGAGAAGTTGGCAATAAAAAACGTGAAGCACTAATGCTTAATAATATTGGAAGTATTTTTGCAGAACAGAAACAGTATGATGAGGCTTTGCCTTATTATACAAATGCTTTCAGTTTATATAAAGAAATTGATTCACAAGAAAATATTGCTTTATGTTTAAATAATATTGCTGAGATCTATTACAGGAAGAGAGATTTTTTAAAATCGATAGACAATTATAAAGCTTCTTTAGCTATTTCAGAGCAAAACTCAACATTATCCGATATGAAATCTAGTTATGATGGATTACATAATTGCTATTTGCAACTTAATGATTTTAAATTGGCGCACGATTATTTGGCAAAATATGTGGAAATCAAAGACTCTATTTTTAATGAAGAAAATTCCTCGCAGATAAACGAGTTGTTAGCAAAGTTTGATTCTGATAAAAAAGAGCAGGAAATTGCGTTACTTCAGAAAGATAAAGAAATGTCGGTTTGGCTTCGTAATTCATTGATTATTGGATCATTGTTGCTTGTTTTTTAGCTTTTTCATTGTATAGCAGAAATAGGGTGAAACAAAAAGCTAATCTGGAACTTTCTTTGAAAAATAAAAATATTGAAGAGCAAAAGCAAATTGTTGAACATCAAAAAATGTCGTTAGAAGTCCATCAAAAAGAGATTGTAGATTCTATTAATTATGCTCGACGAATTCAATATGCTTTACTAGCGAATTCTAAATTAATAGACAAATACTTACCTGAACATTTTGTGTTATTTAAACCAAAAGATATTGTAAGCGGCGATTTTTACTGGGCAACCGAACATAACGGTAAATTTTACATCGCAGCTTGCGATTGCACCGGTCATGGAGTTCCAGGAGCATTCATGAGTTTATTGAATATTGGTTTTTTGAGTGAAGCGATTAAAGAAAAAAATATAGTTGAACCTAATGAAATATTTAATTACGTAAGAACACGATTGATCGAAAGTATAGGCCAAGAAGAGCAGCAAGACGGCATGGACGGTATACTAATATGTTTTGATGTGCAACCAAATATTAATGATGTTGATTCACTAAAAATTACTTATGCCGCATCTAATAATGGGCCAGTACTTGTAAAATCAAATGATATTAAATTGCTGCCAAAAGATAAAATGCCAGTTGGTAAAGGAGAAAGAATGAATAGCTTTAGTTTATTTTCTATCGATTTGGAAAAAGGAGATAGTTTTTATTTATACACAGATGGTTATGCTGATCAATTTGGAGGAGAAAAAGGTAAAAAATTTAAGTATAAGTCATTAAATCAATTATTAGAGGAAGTCAATCCACTGCCATTAGTTAAACAACATGATGTATTAACTAGAACTTTTGATTCATGGAAAGGCAATTTAGAACAAGTAGATGATGTATTGATTATTGGCATTAAAATATAGTGTTTTAGGTATTTTATGCTAAAAAATCGTCAAAATAAGCTATAAAAAAGGTATCTTTGGCGCCGTGTTAAATCAATTCTTTATATTATTTCTTTCTTTTGGTATTACTGATGCCATTGATATTCTTTTGGTAGCAATTATGCTTTACCAATTGTATAAAATGGTAAAGGGAACCGCAGCAGTAAATGTATTTATTGGCTTAGCTTTAATTTATATTGTTTCGATTATTGTTCGTGCCTTTGAATTGAAATTATTAGGTTCTATTTTAGGTAAATTTATTAATGTTGGAGTTATTGCCGTAATGGTCGTCTTTCAACAAGAGATTAGAAAATTTTTGTTATATATCGGCTCAAACGAATTTATAAAAAACAAAAACTGGAAAACCATTTTCTCTTTTACTAATCACTCAGCCGTTTCTTCCCGTTTTATATTAGATGCAGATGCAGTTATTAATGCGTGTTTTAATATGAGTGAATCTAAAACTGGCGCTTTAATTATTGTTTCTCGTAAATCGGATTTAAAATTTTATGTCAATACAGGAGAAATGGTTGATTCGGCATTAACAGACAAAATGCTTGAAAATATTTTTTATAAAAACAGTCCTATGCACGATGGTGCGGTTATTATTAAAGATAATCGCATCATAGCTGCACGTTGTGTATTACCTGTAACAGAAAACGAAAATTTCCCGTCTCATTTTGGAATGCGACATAGAGCGGCAGTTGGTTTAACAGAAACAACGGATGCCATAGCAATTACAGTGTCAGAACAAACAGGTAACGTATCGCTGACAGTGAATGGCGAAATAAATTCTAATTTAAATAGAGATAAGTTAAGGTATCTCATCGAAAAAAATCTAAAAAATTAAAATAAAACAAAAATCTCTTTGCGCTCTTTGCTTAATCTCTGCGCTCTTTGCTGATTAAAACACATAAATAGTAATGAATCTTCTTTCAGTAAATCAATTAAGTAAAAGTTTTGGCGACAAAAAATTATTTCAAAATATTAATTTCGGAATCAACTATGGCGATAAAGTAGCACTCATCGCAAAGAATGGTTCTGGTAAATCTACTTTATTCAAAATTTTACAAGGCATCGAAATTCCGGATAGCGGAGATATTGCTTTCCGTAAAGAGTTACGTATTTCTTTTTTAAGTCAAGAACCTAATTTAGATGATAATCATACGATTGAACAAGCTATTTATGCAGGCGATAGCGAAATGGTTAAAACAGCCATTGATTATACACATTTAGTAGAAACGCATTACGCTAATCCAACTGAAAAAACAGAAAATCAATTAGACATCTTAACTAATAAGATGAATGATTTAGAAGCATGGAATGTGGAAACACAAATCATGTTAGTGTGCGCTAATTTAGGATTGAATGATTTAACTCAAAAAGTTAGTACCCTAAGTGGTGGACAGAAAAAACGATTAGCTCTTGCTCAAGTTATTTTAAATGAACCTGATTTATTAATTATGGATGAGCCTACCAATCACTTGGATGTAACAGTGATTGAGTGGTTGGAAGAATATTTACGAAGCTATAAAAAAAGTATTTTGTTGGTAACGCATGATCGTTATTTTTTAGATGAAGTGTGCGATCGTATTATTGAAATTGATGATCATCAATTATTTGAATACAAAGGCAAGTTTGATTACTACATGGAGAAGAAAGCGGAACGCATGATAATGCAAGCTTCCGAATTAGAAAAAGCAAAAAACTTATACCGCCGAGAGTTAGAATGGGTTCGTAAACAACCACGTGCACGCACCGTTAAATCTAAATCGCGTGTGGATGCCTTTGCAGATGTAGAAGCAAAAGCACGTAAAAAAAGCGTAGATAAAAAAATTGAATTAAGCGTGAAGGTCGAGCGCATTGGAAGTAAAATTATTGAAGTACGAAATTTGAAGAAGGCTTTCGGCGAAAAGAAAATTTTAGAACCATTTACATACACATTTATCAAAGGTGAAAAAATTGGAATTGTTGGTCCAAATGGAATAGGCAAGAGTACCTTCATTAATATGTTGCAAGGTATTGAGCCGCCTGATGCTGGGACTGTAACGGTTGGAGATACAATTGTATTTGGGTACTATTCTCAAAAAGGCATTCAAGTAGCGGATGACAAACGTGTTATTGAAGTCGTAAAAGATATCGCTGAGTTTATTCCTTTAGCGAATGGTACTTCTTTAAGTGCGTCAGGATTGTTAACCCGTTTTAATTTTGCTCCTGAAGTTCAATACGGACATGTTAGTAAATTAAGCGGAGGAGAAAAACGCCGTTTGTACCTACTAACGGTATTGGTTCGTAATCCAAATTTCCTAATCTTAGATGAGCCTACAAATGATTTAGATATTATCACGCTTCAAACCTTAGAGCAATTCTTGTTAGATTTTCAAGGCTGCGTGTTAATTGTATCGCATGATCGTTATTTCTTAGACAGATTAGTAGATCACGTTTTTGCTTTTGAAGGCAATGGTGTAGTGAAAGATTTTCCAGGTAATTATAGTGAGTACCGTCAATGGAAATATGATTCTGAAGCAGAGGCTGACGATTTAGCCAAAGAACAAAAACATAAAGAGTTACAGGCAACAGTAATTGTTCAAGAACCGGTGAAACAAGTTGTGGTTGAAGCAACTCCAATAGCCGAGAAAAGGAAGTTATCTTTTAAAGAGCAAAAAGAACTGGAAACGATAGACGCTGAATTACCAAAATTAGAATTGAGAAAAGCAGAAATCGAAACTTTACTGGCAAGTGGCATCACAGATGTTAAAGAAATAGAAAACTTGTCAAATGAATTTACGACTATTTCTTCTCAAATTGATGAAAAAACCATGCGTTGGATGGAGTTACAAGAATAATTGACGATTGATCTCAAATTTTTTTATTTCCTAAAAAGTGTATCTTTATATAAAGCAAACCTTCATTTATGGATATATTTTTGTTGTTAGTTGTAATTTTATTGCTTGTTATTTTTAATTCTGCTAAAAACTCAAAGATTAGTAATCTTGAGAGAAAACTATCAAATATTGAGGATTACCTCAAAAAAATTCAGTTCATTCAATCTCAACAAACTGTTTCTAAGAAAACAGAACACACGGAGGAATCGGTTCAAAAACCAATACCACCGGTTGCGCCACCAGTCATCACCGTTCAAAAAACAGAAGAGCCAATTGTTACTCCTGTAAATAATCCGGTACTGCAACCAATTAAAGAGGTTGATAAAAAACCGGAGGTTCAGCATTTTCAGCAACCTATTCAACAGCCAATACAACAACCAATTAAGCCTAAAGTGCCAAAAGAAAGTTGGTATGAAAACTTCAGAAAAAACAATCCTGATTTAGAAAAATTTATTGGCGAAAACATTTTGAGCAAAGTGGCCATTACTATCTTAGTTATTGGTATTGCTTTTTTTGTGAAGTTTGCAATTGATAAAGAGTGGATTAATGAGATTGCTCGCGTGGGTATTGGTATATTGTGCGGCGCTATCGTTCTAGGTTTTGCGCATAGATTGCATAAAAGATTTAAAGCTTTCAGTTCGGTTTTAGTGGCGGGAGGAATTGCTATTTTTTATTTTACAATTGGTATTGCATTTCATCAATACCATTTATTCAATCAAACCACGGCATTTATCATTATGCTGTTGATTACGGTTTTTAGTGTATTTATTTCTGTAGTGTATGATAGAGTAGAGTTAGCTGCTCTATCACTAATAGGCGGTTTTGCAGTGCCATTCATGGTCAGCACAGGTCAAGGCAATTACGTAGTGTTATTTATCTATGTTCTAATTTTAGACATTGGAATGCTGGCATTGGCTTATTTACGTAAATGGAATTTAATCAATATCATGTCGTACGTTTTTACAATGGTGCTTTATTTAGGTTGGTTCGAAGCGCAAGCAATTCATCTGCCTAATCCCCCATATAAAGGCGCGATGATATTTGCGGCCATTTTTTACGTGGTGTTTGTATTAATGAATATCATCAATAACATTAAAGAAAAACGAAAATTTGGCATACAAGAATTATCAATTTTAATTAGTAATACCTTTTTGTTTTACGGAATTGGCATGCAAATTCTATCAAACTATCATCTAGAGTTAAAAGGTTTGTTTAGTTTGCTAATGGCCTTATTTAATTTGGTTTGCGCTTGGTTGCTTTACAAGAAATTCAAATCAGATACTAAGCTGGTGTATTTAATGATTGGTTTAACGCTAACATTTATAACACTTGTGGCACCCGTTCAATTAAAAGGAAATTACATTACCATTTTCTGGGCATTGGAGGCTGTTTTATTAATATGGCTAGCACAAAAATCTAATATTGTATTGTACAGGTTCGCTTCTATCATCATCACAGGATTAATGTGTGTGAGTTTGCTTATGGATTGGATGACTGTATATACTGCTAATTATGAAGTTCCTTTGTCTATATTAGTAAATAAAGGATTTATAACAGGTTTTGTATCTTCATTTACCCTATTAGGGACCTTGTTGTTGTTAAGAAAAGAAAACGAGTCTGTAACGTATTTGGGACTTAGTTTTAATCCTAAAGCTTATAGCAAGCTATTAGGCATTGGCTTTGTAGTTCTTCTGTATTTTGCAGGATTATTGGAGTTGTCTTATCAATTGAAAGAGCGTGTATATTATGGTGCTTCCATTGCTATTATTATTGGCACCTATCATTTGTTGTTTTTCTCTTTATTGAATTTTGGGTCTAACAAGTTGGATAGAACACCTGTTACAGTTACACTCTATGTTTTCAATTTTATTAATGCAGTGTTATTCATTTTATTTTTTACCATTCTTCCTTTAGTTGATTTTAAAGAGAATTATATGGATGGGTATGATGTTCAAATAGGCTATGTTTTCCATTATATCTCCATTGCATGTTTCACATTTACTATTTATCAAATGCATCGTGCTATTACTAGATCAGAATCTAATATTACCTATAGTAAGGTTTTAAATACAGTATTATTGTCTTTAGCTATCGTGTATTTGAGTAGTATCGAATTGATGTTACATGTATTTAAATTGGTTTTATCTGCGGCTGATAGTCTTGAAGTTAAGAATACTCAGTATGATATTACAAGAATACATATTATTAAAATTGGATTCCCAATTCTTTGGGGTATGCTATCATTTTTATTTTTATTTATTGGAATGAAAAAGTCCAACAAAACATTTAGAATTGTGACCTTAGTTTTAATAGCTATTAATTTACTGAAACTGTTTACTTACGATATCAAGGATGCTTCTGAAGCGGGAAAAATAGTAGCTTTTATTATTTTGGGCGTTGTGTTATTAATTATCTCTTTTATGTATCAAAAAATAAAGGCATTATTGCTGGATGATATTAAAAAGCAAGATGAGTTGGATAATGCGGAACCAAAAAACTAATTTATAATATGAAACATATTATTGTAACTATATTTTCAGCCATTATTTGTGTGAACGCTCTTGTTGCTCAATCCTTTTCACATGAGGCGATTATCAGGGGCGTTAAAAAAAATTCCCTTTATAAAATCCCATTAAATCCAGAGTATAAACAATTCATGAGCTCGGATTTACATGATATGAGGATTTACGACTCTAATAATAAAGAAGTTCCTTATGTAGTTTTGAGCGAATCTTTATTGAAAGCAAAATCCGATTTTGTGCCTTATGAAATTGTTTCTCAAAAACATTTCAACTCGCACTCCGAAATTGTTATTCGAAATGCTAATAAAGACAAGATCAGTAATATTGCTTTTAATATTAATAATTCGGATGCCTACAAATACTGTTCTATTGAAGGTAGTGATGATATGAAACAGTGGTATAGTGTAAGTGAGCTTCAAGAGCTAAGCTTAGCTTATAATGAACTGTATACAAACCAATACAAGTGCATTTACTTTCCTTTAAACGAATATCAATATTTTAAATTGACAGTTGACGACTGGCATGCTCAACCCTTAAAGATAAATTCAGCAGGTTGCTTTAAAAATTCAGTTATTGCAGGTAAATTAAATGATGTCACATTTTCTAAATCCATCACAGAAGATTCTAAGAGTAAAAAAACAATTATTCATTTGTCATTTTCTAATAACCAAGCCATTAATCGTTTTGATTTTAAAATTAAATCGCCACGCTTATATATGCGTCATGCTATTATATATGTTGATCGTGAGCGGGAGTTGAAACACCATCAAAAGGAACACTACAAAGAAACTTTATTTGAGTTTGATTTAAAATCGGATAATGTGTTATTTTTTGATGTGCCACAATTAAATGAAAAGGATTTGTTTATTGAAATTGAAAATAAAGATAATCCAGCTTTAGAAATTGAAACAATTAGTTGTAAACAGTTAGCGAGTTATTTAGTGTGTGATTTTGTAGCAAATCAAAATTACACCTTAAAATGCGGGAACGATAAATTGAAACAGCCAGAATATGATTTGATTAATTTCGTTTCGCAAATCCCGCAATTATTACCCGAAGCACAATTAGAACCAATGAAGTTATTGGCTAAAGAAGTTGAACCCGCAGTTAAAGAAAAAGAAAAATCCTTTTTCGAAACGCAACAGTTTTTATGGTTGTGTTTAGGTATTGGAAGTGTGATCATCTTTATGTTTTCGAGAAGTTTATTAAAAGATATGGGAAAGAAAGAGTAATCTATTTATTTACTGGAAAATAAAAAAGCCCTTAGTGAAAACTAAGGGCTTTTTGTTTGTGTGAATTAAAAATTACTCAGCAATAACTTCAAAGTTAATTGTTGCAGAAATTTCTTTGAATAAACGAACCTTAGCAGAGTAAGTTCCTAATGCTTTAATAGCATCTTCGTTCATTTCAATGTTTTTACGTTCAACTTCATAACCAGCTTTTTTCAATGCATCTGCTAATTGAATGTTTGTTACCGAACCAAAAATCTTTCCAGATTCTCCAGCTTTAGCACCAACTTTCACAGTTACATCAGCAAATTTAGCTGCCATAGCAGTTGCTTCGTTACGTAATTTTTGTTCTTTAAATGAGCTTTGTTTAATTTCTTCCGCTTGCATTTTTTTGTTGCTTTCTGTAGCTAACACTGCAATGCGTTGAGGAATTAAAAAGTTACGACCATAACCGTTTTTAACTTTAACGATGTCGTTTTTATATCCTAACCCTTTAAGGTCTTGTTTTAATATAACTTCCATGTTGTTTTTTCCTCTTTAAATTATTTTAAACCATCTGCTAAATAAGGCATTAAAGCAATGTGACGCGCACGCTTAACTGCTTGAGATACCTTACGTTGAAATTTCAATGAAGTTCCAGTTAAACGACGAGGCAATAACTTACCTTGCTCATTCACGAACTTTAATAAAAAGTCAGCGTCTTTGTAATCAATATATTTAATACCTAACTTTTTAAAGCGACAGTATTTTTTCTTTTTAGCCTCAACTGTAGGAGGGTTTAAAAAGCGTACTTCATTTTTTGCCATTTTGTAATTTCTTTTTTGGAGTTAATAATTAAGCTTCTGCTTTTTTAGTTGTTTTTGCAGCCTTTGCTTCACCTTGTCTACCACGTCTTTTATCTGCCCAAGTTGCACCATGTTTTTCCAATGCAATCGTTAAGAAACGTAAAATACGTTCGTCACGTTTAAATTGTAATTCCAATTCTGCAATCTCAGTTCCTTTTCCAGAAAAATCAAGTAGGTGATAAAACCCAGTTGTTTTCTTTTGAATAGGGTAAGCCAATTTTTTTAGGCCCCAGTTTTCTCTGTGATTAATTTTCGCTCCCAAATCCGTTAGGATTTTTTCAAACTTTTTTGCGGCCTCCTTTGCCTGATCATCAGACAAAACGGGAGTTAAAATGAAGACCGTCTCATAGCGTTTTTCCATTATTATTTATTTTAAATTAGGGCTGCAAATATAGGCTAATTATTTGATTCTGATGCTTTTTAACTAAAAAAAACCGTCAAATAATTTAATTTAATGCCTAAAAACTATTCTTTTGAATCATCAATTCATTGATAGACAAATAGTTAATGTTTTTTTCGAATTCAATAAAATAGATGTGTATCCATAAAATAAGGGGTGATTTTGCCTCGTTTCTTAAAATGTACGCTTTTATAAAATTGCTACTTTAGTAAAAAAAAGGTGTTGAAAAATACATGGATACTAATTAATTGGTTAGGTATTATAGCAGTATCTTTTGGAAGTTATAAACTCATGCAATTTTTTATTTCCATACTTCTTACGTTAAAGTTCATAACGGCGCCTCCTGATAGTAATTTGGTGTTTGATTCTTCTTTTGATTTAAGGCAAGATGTTATTTCGGTTCCCAATTTTAAAACAAAGGAAAAAATGGACTTTGTTTTTAATATGCAAGTTTATCAGCTAGGTTGTGATACAATGCCTAACGTAAAATTTTGGAGGACCATTATGAATTTACATAAAGATTCTGCGCTATTCAATACACCACATACTCGAAATGTTTTAAGTAAAGAACATATTAAAGATTGGGAGAGTAAAGATTTAGTGAAAAAATCATGTTATAAAGACAGTCTTCGTAATTGGTATTGTTTAGAAGATTCAGCAAGAATTTTATTAACTAATGGTAAAAGTTTTTTTTATGACTTTGAAAAAGCTTCAGCGAACTTTCATCGTGGCATCAATGATTTTATTGCCAATGGAGTTGACCCATGGTATGCGCAAGCTATATTAATGATTGAAAGCCCTAATAAATTACAAAAATCAAATGCAGGTGCTTATGGCTCGTTTCAGTTAATGAAAGATGTAGCACGCTTGTTTGGCTTAAAAGTAAATAAAAGTATAGATGAGCGGGCTGATTTTGATAGATCAGCTTATGCAGCATCGAGTTTGATTAAAAAGATATGTATTCCTAAAACAAAAGAGATCTTAGATTCCTTAGGTATCAAGGATTATAAGGAAAACGACTTATGGTTTAGATTACTAGTAATGCACTCCTACCACGCCGGCGCAGGTAATGTAAAAAAAGCATTGTTTAGTTTTAGACCAACCAAAGGCGATATGAATTTAATATACACGCTTTGGCATACCGAAACCAAACATTTTAAGTCGGCTTCACAAAATTACTCTCAATTGGTTTTAGCGGCCTTACTTGAGGTAAATGAGAAATTTGGATTAGCACCAAATCAACTCATTATCGATCCAAAAGTCAAGGAAAGTGCTCTTAGATAGCCTTTTAGTAAAATAGTAATATCTTTAAAAAATGTATTTTTTTTGGAAAAAGTGTTTTATTTGATTTTTATTTTACATTTAGCTAATCAAAAACTGGCTTATGAGAATTTTAATCATTGAAGACGAAAAATCATTACGCGAAGATGTAGTTGATTATTTAACAGAGAATGGCTATAAATGTGATTTTGCAACCACTATTAAAAGTGCGATGCAAAAATTAAACGATATTGTTTATAGCTGTGCTTTGGTAGATGTGGGATTACCAGATGGTTCAGGTATTGAAGTGGTTGAACATATCAAAAAAAACAACCCTGAAATGGGAGTTATTATTGTTACCGCTAAAAATGCTTTGGAAGATAAATTAGAGGGATTGAAAATTGGAGCGGATGATTATTTAACTAAACCATTCCATTTATCTGAGCTAAGCGCTCGAATTTACTCTGTTTTACGTAGAAGAAATTTTGGTGGAAAAAACACCTTGTCTTTTGATGGATTAGAGATTGATACTACCGAGAAAAAAGTAATTGCAAACGGAAATCAATTGCAGTTAACGAAAAAAGAATACGAAATATTAGTT
>JADJSH010000037.1 GCA_016711805.1 Bacteroidota bacterium | reverse complement strand
ACTAAGGTTGAATTTGTAAACGCCATTTGGAAATTTGTACAAAACCCTTCTGAAGAATTGTCAATTATGCCAGGAGCGGTCAGAAATTTCAGTTTAATGCCAAAACAAAATTTCAAGGAAGAAGAAGTAAAAATAATCGCTAGTTATTTGTTTGATAATGATGTATCAAGTGATAGCTGGTATAATAAATGGGATTCACTAAATAAAAAATAAATTAACGTTTTAAAACAATTATCATGAACATAAAATCATTCCATACAGAAGAAAAGCCTGTCAGCGCAAAGAAATTATTTTCTACAACTGAAGGAAATGTTACTGCTTTACAAATCAAAGCGAACGGCACATTAAAAGAACATATAACAACTGTTCCTGCATTACTTATTTGTATTAATGGCAATGTAGTTTTTAAAAATGAAAAAGGGGTAACAGAAAATCTTTCAAGTGGCGATATGGTTAACATTGAGCCAAAACGTAAAACATTGGGTAGAAGGAATAGAAGACACTCAATTACTATTAATTAAATAAAAAAATTTGCCCAGTTATGTTAGTAAATACTCACTTATTAAAATTGAAATTATTAATGGTTCTCACCATTTTAATTTTTACAACCAATTCTGAGGCTCAAAATTGGTCGCTAAAGCAATGTATTGATACAGCATTAGTGTATAATAAAACGTTGAAAATAGCACAAGGCGATATTGAGATTGCCAATGAGAGGAACAAGGAAGCAAAGGTGGTTTAGTGCCAAAATTGTATGGCAATGTTGACTATCGGTACTACACCGATCTTCCATATCAGTTACTCCCTGCATCCGTTTTTGGTGGACCGGCAGGTATTTACAAAGAGGCTCAGTTTGGAACGCCACACAATTTGAATGCAAATCTAACGCTTGATGTGCCTTTATACAACCCTCAAGCTATTGGAGCAATTACGATTTCAAAAAGAGCAAAAGAATTAAATCAAATACAGTTTCAACAAACCGAGGAGCAAGTGGTATTTGATGTTTCTAATTTGTATTACAATGCACAGTTAGTATCAAATCAGATTGTGTTTATCAAAAACGGATTAAGTAATAGCGAAAAACTACTTAGCAATATTCAATTGCTTTACTCACAACAAATGGCAAAGGGTACAGATGTAGATAAAATTAAACTTCAGCAAAGTCAGCTAAACACACAATTAAGTAAGACTAACGCACAGTACAAACAAATCCTAAATTTATTAAAGCTTCAATTAGGCATAACACCAACCCGACCAATTACAATTGAAGAAACATTTAGTACCTCGTCAGAAGTAGTAAAGTATACAAGCAAACCAACCTCTGATATATTATTGTTTAATACGAAAGAACTGCTCTTGAAATCTGAATTAAAAACATTAAAACTTTCACATTTTCCTTCTTTTTCACTTTATGGTACTTATGGAACTACTGGATTTGGAAACTACAGTGGTACAAATGATTTCTTTAAAACGTACCCGATTGGATTTGCCGGGGTAAAAATGTCTTGGATGATATTCTCCGGTACTACTTTAGAACACAAGGTTTTCAAAAGAGAGAAGAGATAAAGCAAAATACAACTCGATTAGAATTATTAAATGATAAACAAAACGTTCAGATAGAAAATGCACAAATGCAATATGAAGTTGCAAATTCTAATCTATTAAATGCAAAATCACAATTGACATTAGCAGAAACAATTTATTCTAAAACACTTATTCAGCAAAAGGAGGGTGTTGCCTCATTAACAGATGTTTTACTTTCAGATAATACCCAAAAGGAAGCACAACAAAATTATTTGTCGGCATTGGTAGATGTGATGAAGGCAGACTTAGAACTAAAAAAAAGTATCAGGAAATATTTTAAAAACGAAATAAATTAATAATTAAAAATAACAGATAATGAAAAAGGTTTTATACATCATCATACCATTGGCATTAATTGCAATTGTAGTCATAAAATTAAAAAGTAATAAAGAAATCGTAAAAGATAAAGTTTATCAATATGATAAAGAGCAAGCTATCCATGTTCAGGTAGATACAATCAAATCGGAATTAATAGGAGCTGAATTTGCTTATTCAGGAACATTTGAACCTAATAAAGAAACTAAGCTTAGCGCTGAAATACAAGGCAAGATAAATGATGTTTTAGTTGATGTTGGAGCTTTTGTAACAAAGGGGCAATCATTAATTCAGTTAGATAATTCACTATTGAAATTGCAATTACAATCAGCGGAGGTTCAAGTTGAAGGATTAGAAGCTGATGTAAAACGATTTACTGTTTTAGCGAATGCAGATGCTGTACAAGGGGTTCAATTAGAAAAGCAGAGTTAGGTTTAAAATCTGCAAAAGTTCAAAGAGCAACTTTACTTGAACAAATTAATAAAACAACCATCAAAGCACCGTTTAATGGAGTGGTTACTGCTAAACTTACTGAAGAGGGAGCATTTGCTGCACCGGGTGTGCCATTGCTTCAAATTACAGATATTTCAGTTTTAAAATTTACCGTTAATGTTTCTGAAAATGATTTGAGTTCATTTCAATTAAATCAAACCTTCTCGATTAATGCAGATGCTTATTCGGATGTGCTATTATCGGGTAAAGCAACAATGATAGCTAGTAAAGCCAATATGGGCAGTAGTTTTCCTGTTCAGTTTATTGTAAATAACACTTCCGATTTTAAAATCAAATCAGGAATGTTTGGTAAAGTAAATTTGAAAAGTGACAATCAAAAAACAGGAATCATCATACCGGCTTCTGCTATTGTTGGATCGTCAAGTCAACCTCAAGTTTATAAAGTGAAGAACGGAAAGGCTGTTTTGCATAACATAACTATTGCACAAAAAATAAAAAATAAAACTGTCGTGTCAAAAGGATTAGAAGAAGGTGATGTGATCGTAACAAATGGATTTATTAATCTATTTGACGATGCGAATGTAACTGTTAAATAAAATATTAGAATTATGAATATTACAGAAATATCAATCAAACGACCATCGCTGATAATTGTACTTTTCAGCGTACTTACCTTATTGGGAGTTATAGGATATAAAAACTTGAGTTATGAATTGATGCCTGATTTTAATCAACCTGTTGTGGTTATTAAAACTGTGTATCCCAGGCAGAGCCCAACGAAGTAGAAACTTCGGTGTCACGAAAAATAGAGGATGCTTTCTCTAACCTAGAAGGAGTGGATTATTTGGTAACTAAATCTTTCCCAAATGCATCTATCATCATTGCCAATTTAAAATATGGAACTGATTTGGATAAAACCATGCAAGACGCTCAACGCTACATTGACAATATTCGCAAAGATTTACCGCAGGATATTTTAAGTCCTGTAATGAGTAAGGTTTCTCCTAATGATTTACCTATCATGTCAATTAGTGCAACAAGTAACTTGCCTGCAACAGAGTTTTATCAAAAAATGAAAGACGAGTATCTTCCACAAATTCAACAAATAAAAGGGGTTGCAGAGCTTACGATTTTAGGTGGAGAAGAAAGAGAGATACAGGTTAAAGCAAACCGAGATAAATTAAAACTATATAAGATTTCATTGTATCAGGTTGTTGAGGCAATTAATCGTTCAGGTTTAGACTTACCTGCCGGGAAAGTACAAACGGATCAGGAGAATAACTCAGTTCGTTTAACAGGAAAATTTGCTACAATTGATGACATAAAAAATGTTCAGATTGCTATGCCAATGCTGGGTAGCCCTGTATATGTAAAAGATGTCGCTCAAGTTGTTGATGGAATAAAAGAAACTACATCTATTAGCAGATATAATGGAAAAGATGGTATCGGAATTTTACTTAAAAAACAAGGCGATGCCAATGCTGTTGATGTTTCAAAAATGGTTCGTGCAAAATTTAAAAGCATTGAAGCACAAAACAAAAATTCTGACGTGAAATTCATCATTGCAGATGATAGTACTGATAATACAATTGCAGCAGTTAATTCGGTTGTATTTGACTTGGGTTTAGCAGTTGTTTTAGTTTCGTTAGTGATGCTTTTGTTTTTACGAAGTTTTAGAAATTCATTAATTGTTATCATCGCTATTCCTACTTCGTTGGTTACAGCATTTGCAGTTATGTGGTTTTTAGGATACACTTTAAATTTAATGACCTTGCTTGCCATGTCTTTAATTATTGGAATCTTGGTTGATGATGCTACTGTGGTATTGGAAAACATTCAAAGGCATTTAGATATGGGAAAAGAAAAACGTACTGCATCAATGGATGGACGTATGGAAATTGGATTTTCCGCATTGTCGATCACTTTGGTTGACGTGGTTGTGTTTCTACCGATATTGTTTTTACAAGTATTTGTTGCGGATATGCTCAAACAATTTTCGGTAGTTGTTGTAACATCTACGCTAACAAGTTTATTGGTAGGCTTTACGCTTACACCTTGGTTAGCTTCAAGAATAGGCAAGAAAGAGGATTTACAACCTACCAACTTCTTCAACCGTTTTTTACTTGGTTTTGAACATCAGTTAGAAAAGTTCACTAATTGGTATGGCAAACAATTAGAATGGATACTTAGTCATAAGTTAATTTTTACAGGAATAGTTCTTGTACTTTTCGCTGTTACTTTGGGAATAATGAAACAAGGTATCATTGGTAAAGAGCTTATCTCTACCGGAGATCAGGGTAAATTTCGTATGGCTTTAGAGTTTGACAAATCAACTTCCATTCAACAAAACAATTTAATCGCTCAGCAAATAGAAACCTATATTATCAAGCAAGCAGATGTGTCTACTGTATTTAGTAACATAGGTGGTCCGAGCACAGGCATTGGAAGTTTAGGTGTAGGATCAGCAAATAAAACTGAATTTACTATTCAGTTAAAATCTGCTAAAGAACGCAATAAGCAACCTACTGAGGAGTTTATGAAAAGCTGAGGGAAGAATTAAAAATGAAATTCCCCGGAATAAATTATTCAATGGCTGCATTAGGATTGATACCTCGTTCAGCCCCAATAGAAATTACCTTAAGCGGAAGCAATTTAGATTTGGTAATGAAAACTGGTAATGATTTAAAATCTGTGATTGAAAAAATACCGGGGTCAGATAATGTTCGTTTATCAGTAGAACAAGGAAGTCCCGAGTATAAAATAATTCCTGACAAAGATAAAATGCAACGATTAGGCTTAACGACTGCTTATGTTGGCATGAATTTAAGAACAGCTTTTACCGGAAATGATGATGCAACATTAACAGAAAACGGAACAGAATATCCTGTAAGAATTTGGTTTGACGGTTACAGTAGACAAAGCTATGAAGATGTACAACGCCTCTCAATTGTTAATCCAATGGGGTTGCCAATTGAAGTCTCGCAGTTTGCAACGGTAGAACGAGATAATTCCCCATCCTTATTAGAAAGAAAAGATCGTCAGCCAGCGGTAACGCTTACATCTGACGCACTTGGCAGACCTTCGGGAACAGTTGCCGATGATGTAGTAGCTTATCTTAAAAACAATCCTTTACCCGATGAAATTCAAATGACTTGGGGAAGTGATATCAAAAGACAAAATGATAGTTTTGGCGCATTAGGTTCTGTTCTATTAATTTCGTTTCTATTGATTTATTTAATCATGGTGGCTTTATATGATAGTTTCGTTTACCCATTTGTGGTATTGTTTTCAATACCAGTAGCAGCTATTGGTGCGTTTTTGGCATTGAATTTATCATTAAATAATCTTAGTTTATTTGCTTTGCTTGGATTGATTATGCTCATGGGATTAGTAGTAAAAAACGCCATTTTAATTGTAGACTTTACAAATCAATTGAAAGCGGAGGGAAAACATTTCAAAGAAGCATTAATAATTGCAGGAAAAGGTCGTATGCGTCCAATCTTAATGACAACCATAGCAATGATTATAGGAATGTTGCCAATTGCCCTTGGCAAAGGAACAGCAAGTGAATGGAAGAACGGATTGGCTTGGGTAATTATTGGTGGACTTTTTTCATCATTGATATTAACTGTTTATTTAGTGCCAATGGTTTATTATTTAGTAGACAGATTAAAAGAAAAAATTGCAAATAGAAAAACGAATTAAAATGAAACAACTACTTTTTTTTCCACTAGTCAGCATATCATTATTGACCTTTTCTTCATTTAATAACCAAAAGGGAGAAACCTATTCTTTAACTGTGGAAGTAAAAGAGTTGCAAAATTGCAAAGGTGTTGTTCAATTTGCTTTATATAATAAGGATGGAACAATCCCTGATGAACAATACAAAAAGTGTTGTAAGATATTGAAAGAAAAAATACAAAACGGTTCGTCAAAAGTAACTTTTACTAATATTCCTCAAGGGAAATATGCAGTAAATATACTTCATGATGAAAATGAGAATGGTGAAATAGACAAAGGGTTTATTTTGCCAATAGAAGGAATTGGTTTTTCAAATTTTCAATCTATTGGATTTAGTAATCGTCCAAATTTTTCAAAGGCAAGTTTTGAGCTAAATAGCAACAAGATAATTACAGTAAAAATAATTTACCTTTAAGGCAGCGTTTAATTTATAGAAATAGTTCAAGTTTTTTAAATAGGCTATCATTTTTTACTAAGTTAAAAATTGCATATTTCATTTAAATATTCGTATAATTAATATTAAATTTGATGTTGAGTAAATACTTTTTCTATGTTTTCAAATAAAATATTTAAAAAATATTGCTCTGCTGAGTGGCTTCCAATATTTGACATGAATAAATCTACTATTCATGTAAAAGCTAAACAGAGAATTTTTAATGAAGGAGATCCTGTAAAAGGAGTTTATTTTATTGAAGGAGGAAAGGTGAAAGTATTAGCAGGATTTAATGGAAAGGATGAAAAAATTATTCGTATTGCAAGTAACGATATGATACTAGGGCATAGAGGTATTAACTATAAGCATTACCACATTTCGTCAGAGGCCTTAACTGACACAACTTTAACCTTTTTACCTATTAATATATTTCTAAAAATCGTAAAAGCTAATCCTAATATGGCAGTTTATCTTCTTGATTTTTTTATTGAAGAATTGCGCGAGGCAGAAGATCGTATGGATAGCTTATTAAATTTCGATCCAAAAAAAAGAATCGCAATAGTTCTCTTAAAACTAATTGATTGTTTTGGTTATATAGATAAAAAAAGTAATCTACTTTCTTTTACGCTCTCCAGAGCAGATATTGCGAATATGGTTGGCACTACGTACGAAACTGTCATAAGAACATTAGCTAATTTTGAAAAGCTAAAATACATTGAACTTAGTTGGTAAAGAAATAGCTATTAAAGATATTTCGAAACTAAAAGAAATAGCAGCTGATAAAAAGTTCGAAAAAAAAAAAGCCAAATTATAAGATAGTTTTTTATTAATAAAAATTTATTGCCATTTTCAACTATTTTTTAGTTATCATAAGATTTGATTCTTTAATCTTAAATTGATATCTTAGAATTAAATTTCTCTTATCTTAAACATGATAATTATCATATATTTTCTCCAAGTAAGATGATAATACTCATCCCATGAGTCTTTTATTGTTTTATGATTGTAATCATAAAAAAACCTTATTTTTACATTGAATTTTACACCCAAATTAACATTAATTATTACTATTATGAAAACACTTACAGTACTTGCTTCACTAATGATAGCAACTTTCTTTTCTTCATGTGGCGGAGAAGATAAACCAAAAACAGAAACTGCAACTCAAGAAGAACCGAAAAGTATGGTAAAAGACCCATCAGCTTATGATCCAAAAAGAGGTGAAGGAAAATATACAGCAGAATCACTTGCATTAGGCAGTGCATTAGATGAGGCGAAAGCAAAAATAGGTGAAGATGCATCAAATGTAAAATGTACTTCTTGTCATAAAATGAGTGATGAAAAATTAGTTGGACCAGGATGGCAAGGTGTTACTATTCGTAGAACAGGAGAATGGATTATGAATTTTATCACAAATCCAGATCCTATGTTAGATAAAGATCCAGAAGCTCAAGCGATGCTAGAATTATGTTTAGTAAGAATGCCTAATCAAAGTTTAACAGACGATGATGCTAGAGCGATTCTAGAGTATATGAGAAAGAATGATGGTTTGAAATAAGCAAATTAAAATATATATATGAAAAATTTATTTAAAATAGCGGCATTAACAGGATTAGTTGCTGTTACTGGTTTCCAATCATGTAAACCAAAAGATACTGCAAATGCTGTTAGTGGAGATGCGGGTATAAAGTCCTATGTAGCTCCAGGGAAATATGATGAAATTTACAACTTTGTGAGTGGTGGTTTTAGTGGGCAAATGAGTGTTTATGGATTACCTTCTGGTCGTTTATTACGTGTCATTCCTGTATTTTCAGTAGATCCTGAAAAAGGATGGGGATATAGCGAAGAAACAAAACCAATGTTAAATACATCTCATGGAATGGTTCCTTGGGACGATTTGCACCACGTTCAACTTTCAAAAACAAATGGTGAATATGATGGCAAATGGGTTTTTGGTAATGCCAATAACACTCCTCGTGTAGCGCGAATTGATTTAACAACTTTCCGTACACAAGAAATTATTGAATTACCAAACAGTGGTGGTAATCACTCTTCTCCATTTATTACTGAAAACACTGAGTATGTGGTTGCTGGGACTCGTTTTAGTGTTCCTCCAGATGATGCTAATGGTGATGTAGCTATTGATACCTACAAAGAAAACTTTAAAGGAACTTTAAGTTTTATTAGTGTTGGTAAAGAAGATGGTAAAATGGATATTGCTTTTCAAATTCAATGTCCAGGAGTTAACTTCGATTTAAGTCGTGCTGGCAAAGGTGTTTCTCATGGTTGGTTTTTCTTCTCTTGTTATAATACAGAACAAGCAAACACGTTGTTAGAAGTTAATGCTTCACAAAAAGATAAAGACTTTATTATGGCAGTTAACTGGAAAAAAGCTGAAGAGTATTTAAAAGCAGGTAAAGGAAGAAAACAAGCTGTAAGATATGCGCATAATACATATAGTGAAAAAACTCACAGTGCAACTTCGGAAATAAAAACTGAAGTTATTGTATTAGATTCTAAAGAATTAAAAGATATTTGTTATTTCATTCCTTGCCCTAAGTCACCTCATGGTTGCGACGTTTCTCCAACAGGTGAATATATTGTAGGTAGTGGTAAATTAGCTGCTGTTATTCCAGTATTTAGTTATGATAAAATGCTAAAGGCAATTGCTGCAAAAAGTTTTGATGGCGAATTTGATGGAATTCCAGTTATTAAATATGAAGCTGCATTATATGGTGAAGTAAAGAAACCAGGATTAGGGCCTTTGCATACAGAATTTGATGATAATGGAAATGCATATACATCTATGTTTGTATCTTCTGAAGTAGTTAAATGGAATATCAAAGATTTAAAAGTAATTGATAGACAACCTACTTTCTATTCTATTGGTCACTTATGTGTAGTTGGAGGCGATACAAAAAAACCAGCAGGAAAATACTTAATAGCTTATAATAAAATTACAAAAGATCGTTATTTACCAACTGGCCCTGAGTTATCTCAAAGCGCTCAATTATTTGATATTAGTGGAGAGAAAATGAAATTAATTTTAGATTTCCCTACTATTGGTGAGCCTCACTATGCACAAGCCGTTTCAGCAAGTGTTATTAAAGATAAGTCTGTTAAAATGTTTAAAATCGAAGAAAATCAACATCCTTATGTTGCTAAAGGCGAGAAAGAAACAAAAGTGGTTAGAGAAGGCAATAAGGTTCATGTTTACATGACAGCTATTCGTTCTCATTTAACTCCTGATAATATTGAAGGAATTAAAATGGGTGATGAAGTGTATTTTCATGTAACTAATTTAGAGCAAGATTGGGATGTTCCCCATGGATTTGCAATTAAAGGAGCTGATAACGCAGAATTACTAATTATGCCAGGTGAAACTCAAACATTGAAATGGGTTCCTACAAAAGTTGGTATTTCTCCAATGTATTGCACAGATTTTTGTAGTGCTTTACATCAAGAAATGACAGGATACGTTAGAGTGTCTCCAGCAGGAAGTAATGTCCCACTTAAATTTGGAACAGGGGTAACTAAGCCAGAAGTAGCTGCTGCTTCTAAATAATAAATAATTTTTGTTATAATAATAGGGAGCAGTCAAGTTATTTTCTGCTCCCTTTTTATTTAATTACCAATACGTTTATGAACTCAACTGAAAAAAATATTGGAGTAATTTCCAAAGGACTACTGGTGTTAGCTGGAATTTTATTAGTTGTATCTTTATTCAATCCAATTTGGAGAATTGAATTAGATGCTCCACAATATCCAGAAGGATTAGCATTAACTATTCACGCCAATAAAATGGGTGGAGAAGTGGATATTATTAATGGATTAAATCATTATATAGGAATGAAAACACTTCATGCTGATGAATTTATTGAATTTACTATTTTACCATACATCATCAGCGGCTATGCACTAGCTTGTTTATTGGTAGTTTTTATTAAAAGAAAAAAAGCGCTTAATATTTTATTTGGTGCATTCCTATTATTTGGAATTATTGCCATGGTAGATTTTTGGAGATGGGAATATGACTATGGACATAATTTAGATCCAAATGCCGCCATTATTGTACCTGGCATGGCTTATCAACCTCCATTAATTGGTTTTAAACAATTATTAAATTTTGGAGCATACTCAATTCCAGATATTGGCGGTTGGTTATTTATTGCAAGCGGGTTGTTAATGGCATTAGCTGTATTTTTAGAATTTCAAAACAAAAAAATGAGAAACAAAAATGTGCAATAATGGTTTTGCTTATTCTACTTTCTTTTTTTTCATGTGAACCAACAAAACCTGATGCTATTAAATTAAATTCAGATAATTGCGATAATTGTGGAATGACAATATCAAATCCAAAATTTGCAGCTGTGTTATTTACAACTAAAGGAAGAACATATAAATTTGATGATATATCCTGCCTATTGGATTATAAGAATGATAATAAAGAAAAAGCAATTGGTGCTGGATTATATGTTTCAAACTTTTTAAGTGACAATAAACTATTACCTGTTGAAATAGCGATTTATATTAAAGGAGATA
The DNA here is from genome assembly GCA_016711805.1 of Bacteroidota bacterium. Lineage (GTDB taxonomy): Bacteria > Bacteroidota > Bacteroidia > B-17B0 > Aurantibacillaceae > UBA4416. Next base: position 320,588 of record JADJSH010000037.1, on the reverse strand, counting down.
ATGTAAAAAGTCCAATGGGAGGAAATATAGCAGCCTTTATAGACACAGAAAGTGCAAATCCTTATTCAACAGATTTGGCGGCAGAATTTACAGATTGGAATACTATAAACAAATAATGAAAAAATTAGTTGCCATATTTTTACTTACTTTAATTTGTCATTTTATATATGCAAATAAGTTTGAAGTTGGGAAAAGCATGCCATAAAAAGTATAAAAAATGCCCTTGATAAAATTCAAAGCGGAGATACTATATATGTTCATGAAGGTATTTACAAAGAAGGTAATATAATATTAAGTAAAACAGTTAATTTAATAGGTGTTAATTTTCCAATATTAGATGGTCAAAAGAAGTATGAAATTCTATACATTAAGGCGGCAAATACTTTAGTCTCAGGATTTAGAATTCAACATTCTGGATTCGCCACTCTAGATGATCCTTGCGCCATAAAAGTATATGATACTCGTAATGTTATTATTAGTAACAATATTCTTGATGATAATTTTTTTGGAATTTACTTACAATTCAGTAAAAACTGTATCATTAAAAATAATCAGATTACCGCATATGGTATCGAGGAACAACAAATTGGAAATGGTATACATTGTTGGAAAAGTGATAGTTTACAAGTAATTGCCAATAAAGTGTCAGGTCACAGAGATGGAATTTATTTTGAATTTGTAACAAATTCAGTTATTTGGAGAAATATTTCAACGTCCAATATTCGCTATGGCCTACATTTTATGTTCTCAAACAGTGATTCTTATATTTCGAATGTATTTAAAAACAATGGCGCTGGTGTTTCAGTAATGTTTACTCATAAGGTAAAAATGTTTAATAATACATTTACCGAGAACTGGGGAGATGCTGCTTACGGCTTATTTTTAAAAGAAATATCTGATAGTTATATTTTTGGAAATAAATTTCATAAAAACACAGAAGGTATACACATGGAAGGAACCAGTAGAATTAAAATTGAAAAAAATGTTTTTGAAGCAAATGGTTGGGGAATGAAAATCCAAGCTAGTTGTATGGATAACGAAATTGTATCAAATAACTTTATAGGAAATACCTTTGATATTAGCACTAATGGTTCTCTTGTTTTAAATACTTTTAATGGAAATTATTGGGATAAATATGAGGGTTATGATTTGGATAAAAATGAAATCGGAGATATTCCTTATCATCCACTTAGCCTTTTTTCAGTTATAGTTGAAAATAATCCACCGGCAATGCTTTTGTTTAGAAGTTTCATGGTTACCTTATTAGATAAATCTGAAAAAATAATGCCCAGTTTAACGCCTGATAATTTTATAGACAATACCCCATTAATGCACTCTTTAAAATTATGATAGAAATAAGTAATTTGTCAAAAAACTTTGGTAAACTCAAAGTTCTTAATAGCGTTAATTTATCTTGCAAACAAGGCGAGTGCATTGCGCTTATAGGTCCAAATGGCTGTGGCAAAACTACTTTAATAAAAAGTATTTTGGGAATGGTTATTCCTTCTGAAGGTACTATAAAATTTAAGGAAGAGTTTATTTCAAAAAGTTTTGAATACCGTAAACATATTGGTTACATGCCTCAAATTGGTAGATATCCTGATAATATGACTATTGGTCAAATTTTAGAAATGATAAAAGAAATTAGGAAATCTGAGGAGCAATTAGATGAGGATTTATTACATCAATTTAAACTTAAAGAATTATTTAGTAAAAGAATGAGTACACTATCTGGCGGCACAACTCAAAAAGTAAGTGCTACACTAGCGTTTTTATTTAACCCTGATGTATTAATACTAGATGAACCCACAGCTGGGCTTGATCCTTTAGCCTCTGAAATTTTAAAAGACAAAATTATAACTGAAAAACAAAAAGGAAAATTAATATTAATTACATCACATTTATTAAGTGAGTTGGATGATTTAATTACACAGATTATTTTTATGCAAGATGGCGTTGTACAATTCCATAAAACAATTGATGATTTAAAATCATCAACAGGAGAAGAACGAATTTCAAAAGCGATTGCCAAAATATTAAAAGACAGAAACAATGAATAGAATTATAAAATTTATTGTTTTAGATATACTTAAAAATAAAATTGTTTTAGTATATACGATAATTTTGTCAATATTATCGTGGAGTGTATTTAGTTTAGAAGACAATAGTACAAAGGGACTATTAACACTTTTAAATGTCATACTTTTAACTGTTCCATTGGTTTCTGTTGTGTTTTCAACTATTTATATTTATAACAGTTCTGAGTTTATTGAGTTGCTTTTAAGTCAACCAATAAAACGAAGTAAGATTTGGTGGAGTTTATTTTTCGGGTTAAGCGCATCTTTATTATTATCATTTTTTATTGGAACTGGAATACCCGTTTTATTTTATGCCCCATCTGATGTTGGACTTATGATGTTATTAGTTGGTTTTTTTATTACAACTGTATTTGTTGCTATTGCATTTTTAAGTTCAATTATTACAAGAGATAAGGCTAAAGGAATAGGTATAGCCATAATGCTTTGGTTATTTTTTGCATTACTTTTTGATGGTCTTATTTTATTTATTTTATTCCAGTTTGCTGATTATCCTATCGAAAAAATGATGGTTGCTGTCACAGCCTTTAATCCTATTGATTTAGCTAGAATATTAATATTATTGCACTTGGATGTATCTGCGATGATGGGTTATACCGGAGCAATTTTTAAAGATTTTTTGGCACGTCTTTAGGTATAGTTATGGCGTTTTTTATTTTGTTACTATGGATTATCATTCCGTTTTGGATTTCTCTATTAAAATTTAAAAGAAAGGATTTGTAAAATGAAAAAAGATATTTTAAACAAAAAAGATATTGAAAAATTAGTTAATCTTTTTTACGAAAAGGTAAAAAAGGATACTACTATTAGTCATTTTTTTAAAGATGATTTTCACTGGGATAAACATTTAGAAATAATGTATAAGTTTTGGGAAAACGTTGTGTTCTATACTGGAAGTTATAGTGGTAATCCAATGGACAAGCATTTTGAAATTCATGCAAAAACTCCACTATCTATGAAGGATTTTCATCAGTGGACGAAACTTTTCAATGAATCTGTTGATGAATTATTTTCTGGAGAAAAAGCCGATTTAATAAAACTTAAGGCTTCAAATATTGCTACGGTTATGCAAATGCAAATACTTAAATCCTAGAATACCTCCTATCTGAAAATTTAAATGATTTATAATCATAAAAATATTTCGAAATTAAACAAATATCATATCGGATAAATTTGTCCGAGATGATATTTTTTATACTTTTGTCCCGTAAATTAGTTAATACTTAAGTAGACAGAAATTATTTATTCATTAAAAAAACAATCAACTATGTTATCGAAATCGCAAGCAAGGGCTTTTTTTCTAGGAGGAACAGTTGTTACTTTTGGAGTATTCTTAGCCCTCTCATGGAATTCATTAAGTAATGATGTTCCAAAGAAAACTCATGAGGAAAATATTACTCCTCAAGTAATTCATGGAAAACAAATATGGGAAGCAAATAATTGTATGGGGTGCCATACTATTATGGGAGAAGGAGCCTATTATGCACCAGAATTAACAAAAGTTTTTGAAAGAAGAGGCGAAGGATATATCAAAGCAGCTTTAATGTCAAAAACACCTTGGTCTCCACGTGGTCGTAAAATGGTTGCTTATGGGTTTTCTGAACAGGACGCAAATGATGTTGTTGCATTTTTAAAATGGATAGGAGAAGTTGATTTAAATGGCTTTCCAGCAAAACCAGACTTGAAAAAATAATTAACCAATAAAATATATAATTATGAAATATAAATCACAAAAAGTAGCGTATTGGTTTTTCGCATTATCAATGTTACTATTATCGTTACAATTAATATACGGTTTCATTATGGGATTTGCCCATATGGGATTTGATGGACTTCACAGTATAATTCCATTTAATGCAGCAAGAGCAGTTCATACAAATTTATTAGTGGTTTGGCTATTATCTGGTTTTATGGGTGCAGCGTATTATATTATACCTGAAGAAGCAGAACAAGAATTAGTAAGTGTAAAATTAGCATACATTCAATTAATTTCATTGGCTGTGGTTGGTGTTATTGCTATTGTAGGGTTTCATTTTAATTACTGGGAGGGAAGAAAGTTTTTGGAAATTCCTAGACCATTAGATTTTTTGGTTGTGGTAAACGTTCTTACATTTCTTGGAATTATTGTAGCAACACTATATAAAGGTAAAAAACGAACTACTACATCATTAGTTTTAACTATGGGTTTAGTATTTGCAGCACTACTTTATTTACCTGGAATGATTTGGTTTGATAACCAAACTATGGATTCGTTTTTTAGATGGTGGGTTGTTCATTTATGGGTAGAAGGTGTTTGGGAATTGATTATGGGTGGTATTTTAGCTTTCTTATTAATTAAAATTACAGGTGTAGATAGAGAAGTAATTGAGAAGTGGTTGTATGTCATTGTTGGATTAACATTTATCTCTGGAATTTTAGGAACAGGACATCACTATTATTACATAGGAGTTGGTAAGGTTTGGTTAATAGTTGGAGGCATATTTTCAGCACTAGAGCCACTTGCATTTTTAGCTATGGCTTTGTTTGCGGTGTCGATGTATAGAAAAGGCGAAAAGAAACATCCAAATAAAATTGCTTTAAATTGGACATTAGGAACAGCAATAGTTTCTTTTGTCGGTGCAGGATTATTAGGATTAGCTCATACATTGCCAGGAGTGAATATGTATACACATGGAACATTAGTTACAGCTATGCATGGACATTTAGCTTTTTGGGGCGCTTATGCAATGATTGTGTTAGCCATTATTAGTTATGCTTTACCAAATTTAACAGGTCGTAAATTATTTGATACAATGACTGGGCAATTAGCGTTTTGGTTATCAAATATAGGAATGATAGGAATGACTGCAGCATTTGGTGTAGCAGGTGTAGCGCAAGTTTATCTTGAAAGAAAAGTAGGATTAGAGTTTGGAGACGTTCAAACAGAAATTCAACCACACTTTTTTGTACTTGTAGCTTGCGCCACTCTATTCACATCAGGTATCATTTGTTATATCTATGAATTTATAAAATATGGCACTCCTAATGATGAGGCGTTAGTTGAAGAAGCTAAATAATAACGAACATATAATTAAAATTATGTAAATAAAAACACACACAGAGTTTGTGTAGGAAGTGGATTCTGTGTGCTGTTTTTTTAAATAAGTTTTATGATAATAAAAGTTCCCTATTACCATTCTGTTGGTAAAGAAATAGAAGTATTTGAACAATCATACAAAAATAAGATTCCTTTACTGCTAAAAGGCCCAACAGGTTCTGGCAAATCAAGATTTGTTGAGTACATGGCTCACAAACTCGATAAAATTTTAATTACCATAAGCTGTCATGAAGAAACATCTTCAACAGATTTAATAGGTAGATTTATTATCAAAGGAGCAGAAACTGTTTGGTTAGATGGTCCTCTTATTAAAGCAATTAAAGAAGGAGCAATCATTTATTTAGATGAGATTGCAGAGGCAAGACCAGATGTAGTAGTTGCTATTCACTCTCTAACAGATCATCGCAGAGAACTTTATATTGATAAATTAGGAGAGACGATTAAAGCTCACGAAGATTTTATGCTGGTTGCATCATTTAATCCTGGTTATCAAAAGGGGTTTAAAGAATTAAAACCATCTACTCGTCAACGATTTATTGGTCTTTCTTTTAATTATCCAGAAGCGAAAATAGAAACTGAAATCTTAGTAAAAGAAACTGAGATTGATGAATCTGACGCAAAGAAATTAGTTCAAATTGCTTCTAAAATTAGAAACCTAACAGAGTTAGGTCTTTCAGAAACTGTTTCAACACGTTTGTTAATTGATGCTGCAAAATTAATTCATAGTGGCTTACCTAAAAGGTTAGCAATTAAAGTTGCAATCATTGAACCTTTAACAGATGATTTGGATGTTTCCGAAGCATTAACTGATTTATGTAATCTCATGATATAATGCCATTAGACGAATATATATTCGGAAAATTTGCAAACTACTTTAAGAATAATAAAAAGTACTCAAATGATATTGTCGAACGATCTGTGTCACTTATTGACATTAAATCAAAACTAACAATATTATCGAGAGCGATTACGGGCAGAGCAATTCAAATATTTCCCGCTGAAAAGGAAGGAGGCTATAAAAATGATAGTTTCTTTTTACCCATTTCATTTTGTGAGTTTTCAACAAAACAACTAAATCTGTCTTATTATTTGTATCGTGTTTTGTATTTATCTGTACAAAAAAAATTAAGCCTAAACTGGGACAATTCTAATGAACAATCAGCAGAGTTGTCACAACAAAAAGCGATCGAAACTTCACAGCAAGTTTTAGATGTTCTTTACGAAGAATATCCAGTAACAAAAGAGCTACATCAATCATTTAAAGAACAAATCATAAATAATACCGCACAAAAAAATAATCCAAATTTTACTTGGCTATATGGAAAGTGGATGAAGAATGAGATGGAAGAAGCGGATGATAAGAAACTGAAAAACTTTTCGGATAAAGTTAAAAAATCTGCAGAAAAACAACCAACAACTATTATTAAGGCTAAGCCTGTAGAAAGTATTGTTAGTATTGAAGTGGATAAAAAACAACAGGAAGATTATGTTATGACACATAATTTTGAAAAAGTTGAAACAGCTGATGAATTTAATGGTGCATGGAGGGATTTTGATGGCGAAGATGAATTAGAAGATCATCAAGATGCTGTTGACGAGTTAAATATGAAATTTACTGTAAGAGTAGATGATGCTGCTCATTCAGTATACCAAGCAGATTTTATTGAGAATACTACAATATCAGAGAGCTCAGAAGTTGACGAAAAAGGATTTCATTTGAAGTATGACGAGTGGGATTTTTCTAAAAGATTGTATAAAGAAGATTTCTGCAAAGTTTACCCACTTACACAATTAAAAACAGACGCTCAATATTATAAAAATGCAATAGCAAAAAACACGACAACACTTAATGGGTTGCGCAAAATGCTGGCTAATGTAAATAACAAATTGCAACAGCAGCATCGTCAAATACAAGGAAATGAATTTGATATAGATGCAGTAACTGATTTACTAGTTGATATTCACTCAAAACGCACGCCATCTGAAAGGATTTATATATCAAACCGTAAAAAGGAGAAAGATTTGTCTATTCTATTGTTATTGGATATTAGTTTATCTAGTGATGGCTATGCGGATGGAAATAGAGTGATAGATATTGAAAAGCAAGTGTCAATTTTGTTTGGAGAAATTTTAGCAGAGTATGATATTGATTTCTCCATCAACTGTTTTTATTCGAAAACTAGAAATTACTCATCATACTTAACACTAAAAGCTTTTGACGAAGATTGGCAAAAATCAAAATACAAAATCGGTGCTGTAGAGCCACAAGGCTATACTAGAATTGGAGCTGCCCTGAGACATTCTGGCGCTATGTTGGACAAACGAAATACCAAAAACAAGTGGGTTATTTTAATTTCGGATGGTAAACCTAATGATTTCGATAAATACGAGGGTAAATATGGGATTAATGATGTAAGACAAGCCTTGAGAGAATTACATGAACGACAAATTAAATCCTATGCTTTAGCTATCGAAAAAGAAGCAAAATATTATTTGCCACAAATGTTCGGGCAAGGAAATCATCAAATACTTACTACACCAAAAGAGTTGTTGCAATCAATGATTAAATTGTATGAAAAAATTAAAAATCAATCTTAATTGTATAGTTAAGAATAATATGTGAACCTGAACTACGAATTAATGGAAAGAATATTTAAAATAATTTTTATAACATTTTTTACTCTAATTTACATTGGTGATAATTTGGCAGCAAATTATATCAAATCAGTAGATATAATTACGAATTCAATTAGCGATATTGAAGATGAAAATAATTTACTTACCGACGATGATGATGGAAGTTTAAAAGAATGTTATTATCAAGTTTCAAATTTCATCTTCTTTAATTTATCTGAAGCTCCGGCTTTTATTATTTTATATTATAAATTCCAATTGCCCCCAGCATTTGATAATATAGAGGTCCCTCCTCCTAATACAATTTAATGATCAAGGATCATATTGATAGTTCTGTAGCAAACAAACTATCATTATTCAAATCGTATAAAGTATTTATTGATTAAGTTGTAATATATGTTTAATAAAAAAATAATAACCGATTTTTCGGCAGGAATAGTAGTATTTTTAGTGGCTTTGCCATTATGTTTAGGTATTTCTTTAGCAAGTGGCGCGCCTTTTTTTAGTGGCATCATTTCTGGAATAATTGGAGGAGTAATAGTTGGATTTTTGAGCGGATCAAGATTGAGTGTAAGTGGACCAGCAGCTGGCTTAGCCGCTTTGGTATTAGCAGCAATTACAAATATTGGTGATTTTTCATTGTTTTTATGTTCCGTGCTTATTGCGGGAATAATACAGATTATAATTGGCTTAGCTCGTTTAGGTGGTATAGCTAACTATTTTCCTTCAAGTGTTATAAAAGGAATGCTAACAAGTATAGGTATATTAATTATAGCTAAACAAATACCTCACGCTTTAGGGTATGATAAAAACGAAGAAGGCTTATTAACAGAGTTAATGCCTTTTGGAGATCTTCATGAAATATTTCAACCCTTAAAACATATTGATATTGGAGTTTTGTTTATTTGTATTATTTCTATAATAATTATGTTAGTTTGGGATAAACCATTCATAAAAAAACGATTTAAGTTTATACCTGGGGCATTAGTAGCTGTTGTTGTTTCTGTAATTATTAGCGAAATTTTAAAAGCAAATAATAGTGCATTATTAATTGAACCTAGTCATTTAGTAACCTTAAAAATTGCAGGTAGCCCAAGTGAATTTTTAAGTTATTTTACGTTGCCAAATTTTAATGGTTTTGCAAATAGTCAAGTTATTATTACTGGGATTATGATTGCTATCATTGCTACTCTCGAAACTCTTTTAAGTATAGAGGCTGTTGACAATATTGATCCAGAAAGAAATGTAACAAATACTAATAGAGAGTTAATTGCACAGGGAGTTGGAAATGCTGTTTCGGGATTAATTGGTGGATTACCCATAACAAGTGTAATTGTTCGCAGTAGTGCTAATATTGATGCAGGTGGAAAAACTAAAATATCAACCATATTTCATGGGCTATTATTATTAGGATGTGTAATTGCTATACCGAGTTTATTAAACAAAATACCTTTATCTGCACTTGCTGCTATTTTACTATTAACGGGTTACAAGTTGTGTAAGGTATCTGTTTTTAAAAAAATGTATAGTAATGGTAAATATCAATATATACCCTTTTTTGTTACACTAGGTGTTATATTGGCAATTGATTTAATTGGAATTATCCCACATCTTAAAGGAGAAGGTTTGTTGATAGGAGTTGTTATTGGATTAATTACAGCAGTAGGTGCCATACTACATGGTAACTTAAAAAATTCGTATTTTTTTCATAAAGAAAATTATCAAAAAGATGATACAATAAAAATTCATCTATCCGAAGAGGTTTCTTTTTTAAATAAAGCAAGTTTAAGACTTACTCTTGATCATATTCCTGAAAACGCAACTGTTTTAATCGATGCTTCTAATACTAAATACATCGACTTTGATGTTTTGGAATTAATAAAGGAATTTAGAGACATTAAATGCCCTACAAAAAAAATTAAATGTCAATTAGCAGGATTTAAAGAAATATATAAAATTGACAACTTGTACAATGTTTCATCTGGGCATTAAGAATATTTATAAAAACATTTCTTGGTAATAAGCTCATAATTTAAATTTATTAAAATGATATCAGAATTAGATATTTTAGAAAATTCGACTAAAATTAAAAATACTTTTTTTAACGAAAAAACTGTATTGCATAATTTAAAGCATTATTTACCATCGCAAACCCCATTAAAAGATTTTGTGCATCATAACACATTACATGCTTTTCAGGATATGAAATTTTATGATGCTATTTTTAAAGCGTCTGATATTTTTGGATTTAGAGCTACTCTGCAGTTGACTGAATTTCGTGAACTTTTTAAAAATGGAAGAATTGAAAAGAGTATTCTAGAAAGAGTTATTGTTGAGAAAAAAGGACTGACAAATCTGGAAATCTGGAAGGAAAAATTATTAGAAAAACAATATGAAGCTACAAATACTGCAAGAATAGGAATATTGCGACAAGTTTGGAAACAAAAATTTCATATCGCATTGGATTCATTAGTGCAGCCAATTTTATTTAGGATTATATGTTGTTATCTTGATCAAGGAATTTCACTATGGAAATTTCCAAATAGTAATACCGGTTTTTTTAATGCTATTAAGGAAATTGAAGAGAGTAGTTTTACAAGTTTCTTTAAGTCAAAAAGAGCTAAATCTCTTTTATTTAAACAGGGATTAGAAATTACAGATTTACTTAAAATATTAGTTGGAGATGATGAAAGATATTACGAACAGTATTTATTTGATCAACAATTCACTCATAAAGGATGGTCGGGGATAGTTTCTTCTATTGAGAATACTCCGCAGTCGTTATTAGATTTAAGAAAAATTTACCTAAGAGATTTAATTCTATTTGAATTGTTACTTGAAATTGATGCCATTGATTCTGAAATTGGCGAAGATTGGAAGCCTTTAACTAGTAAAGTAGATTTTGAACCAATTGATTTATTTAAAGATTCGGAATACAAAGAATTAAACGAAGTTTTTGCATTATGGCAAAATGGATTTGAATGGAGTTATTATGATAAAGTATTGGCAGGAATCAAATTGGACAATGAAAAAAAGATTTCTAAAAGAATTAATTCAATAGCTAATGAAAAATTAAAAAGTGTCAAAAATTTTCAAGCAATTTTATGCATCGATGAACGAGAGTGTTCTTTTAGGAGGCATATCGAAAAAGCTGACTCTAATAGTGAAACCTTTGGCACCCCAGGCTTTTTTAGTGTTGAGTTTTATTTTCAACCTGAGAATGGTAAATTTTATGAAAAGCTTTGTCCTGCACCTGTTACACCAAAATATTTGATTAAGGAAATTAACTCAAATAACAAACGAGAGCATGAAATTCTTTATACTGATAATGTTCCAAATTTAATTCTTGGAACTCTTTATACCTTTTCTCTTGGCTTTTTGGCAATTATAAAATTACTACTCACTATTTTAAGACCTAAAATGAGTCCGTCTATTTCAGATGCATTTAAGCATATGGATAAAGATTCTGAATTAACAATTGAAAATAAAAATATTTCTGATATAGAGAATAATTTACAAATTGGATTTACAATTGAAGAAATGGCTATTAGAGTTGAATCACTACTAAGAAGTATTGGTTTAATTGATAATTTTTCAAAATTAATTTATGTAATTGCCCACGGCTCAAGTAGCGCAAATAATCCTCACCATAGTGCACACGATTGCGGAGCATGTAGTGGGCGTCCTGGCTCTGTAAACGCTAGAGTTTTTGCGTTTATGGCTAACCATTCTAAGGTTAGAGAATTATTAAATTCTAAAGGAATAAAAATACCTAACGACACTCAATTTGTTGGTAGTCTTCATGATACAGCAAGTGATTTAATAGCATATTATGATGAACATAATTTGCATGATGCGAATATTCAACTTCATTCTAAAAATAAAATAATTTTTGATAACGCACTAGACAATAACGCAAAAGAAAGATCAAGAAGATTTGCATCAATAAATACAAAATTTAATCTTAAAAAAGTTCGTAGCTCAATTCAAAAAAGGTCAGTTTCAATGTTTGAACCACGCCCTGAGTTGGGCCACGGAACAAATTCATTATGTTTTATTGGAAATAGAGCTTTAACAAAAGATTTGTTTTTAGACAGAAGAGCTTTTTTAAACTCATATAATTACAGAACAGATAAGGACGGAAGTATATTGTGTAATGTAATGAAACCTATTGGTCCAGTTTGTGGTGGGATTAATCTAGAATATTATTTTTCAAGAGTTGATAATTACAAACTAGGTGCTGGTACAAAACTACCTCACAATGTTATGGGTTTAATTGGTGTTGCTAATAGCTGTGATGGTGATTTAAGAACGGGATTACCTCTTCAGATGATTGAAGTTCACGATCCTGTTCGCTTATTAGTTATAGTTGAACACTTTCCATCTGTTGTACTTGAAACTATAAAGAGTGTGCCAGATATGTATAGTTGGTATTTAAATGAATGGATTCACTTAATAGTTATTCACCCTGAAACTAATAAAATTTATTATTTTAAAAATGAAGAATTTATTGAATACAGAACGATGACAGAAACAGTAGAAGGAACCACGGATATTGTTAATATTATTGAAACGGCAAGATTGATGGAAACAAATAATATTGTAGATGCAACCAAAGAAAATTTACCAGTTTACTTAATTAATTAAAAAATTATGCTACAGATACTAATTCAACTATTAATTATCATACCATTTTTTGGATTTATTATTAGTTTACTAATTCCTCGGAAACTAGAGAGAACAATTTCAATTACTGCTATTATTACAGTTAGTACACATTCATTGTTGTTCATATTATTATTAATATACTGGATTTATACAGGTAATTCTATAATTGAAATTAAAGAAATGGAGACTTATAAGTCAAAAGCTTTTGATTTTTTTATTGACATATATTTTGATAAAATCACTGCGGTGTATTCGTTAGTAGGATCTGTTTTAATGTTTACTGTTACGGTTTTTAGCCATTTTTATCTTCATAGAGAAGCTGGATTCAAACGATTTTTTACGATAATACTACTTTTCTATCTAGGTTACAATATCGTTATATTTTCAGGAAATATGGAAACCTTATTTATTGGTTGGGAAATTGTTGGAGTATGCTCCTTTTTATTAATCGCATTTTATAGAGATCGATATCTTCCAGTTAAAAACGCAATAAAAGTATTTTCATTATTTAATTTAGGTGATGTTTGTTTAATTTTAGTTATGTGGATGAGTCATCATTTATGGCACCACAATATTACGTTTTCTGAACTTCATGATAGTATATATGTTCATGCTTACTTAAGACATCATCATTCATACGGTATTTTTATTGCTGTAATGATTTTAATTGCGGCAGTTGTCAAGTCTGCGCAACTCCCATTCTCATCATGGCTGCCCAGGGCAATGGAGGGTCCGACTTCTTCTAGCGCCATTTTTTACGGATCTCTTTCGTTACATCTTGGCGTTTTTTTATTACTTCGTACATATCCTTTTTGGGAAAGTTTACTTGGCATAAAAGTATCAATTATTACAATTGGTTTTTTTACAGCGCTTATTGCAACAGGTATTGCTAAAGTTCAATCAACAGTTAAAACTCAAATTGCATATTCATCTATTGCACAAATTGGATTAATGTTTATTGAAGTAGCTTTTGGATTTGAGTCTCTAGCCTTGATTCATTTTGCGGGTAATGCTTTTTTTAGAACATATCAATTACTCGTTTCCCCATCTGTATTAGGTTATCGTATACATAATATGTTTTTTAATTTTAAAAGTACAAATTTTTCTAGTAAAAAGCCTTTTTTTAAAACACTTAATAATTCGTTTTATATTTTATGCCTTAAAGAATGGAATCTTGATTTGTACATTAATAAGTTACTATGGAACCCATTTAAATTTATTGGAAATAAATCACAAATTTTAAACGCTAAACCGTTTATGGGTTTATTATTACTCATATATGCCTTAGGGATTTTAAGTTTTAATTACCAGAATTTAATCCCTGTTTCTATATATAAACTGCTGCCTGTTTTTTACGCATTTCTTTCTCTATTAATTGTTTTAAAAGCTTTTACTAAAAGAGGTGATGCAATTTGGTCATGGATGTTAATACTGAGCAGTCATTTCTTTATTGCATTGTCCGTGTCTTTAAATGATACCTTTAATTTTAACGAGACAATCATATTTATGAGTGGTGCAATTATTTCTGCAATTACTGGTTATATATGTTTAGTTAAAATAAAAAAAATTGATAATGATATCAATTTAAATAAATTTCATGGATACAATTATGAAAAACCAACAATAGCAATAATTTTTTTGTTAGCTTGTTTAGGTCTTTTAGGTATTCCAATTACCCCATCTTTTATAGGAGTAGACTTAATGTACACTCATATCTTTGAAGAACAATACATTTTAATTCTATTGATATCTTTGAGTTTTGTTTTCATTGAATTATCAGTTTTAAGAGTATACGCTAGGATATTTTTAGGCCCACACAAAAAATCATTTCATCCAATTGCTTATAAATCATCTTAATCGTCGTATGTATTTTGAAAAATGTATTTATTATGAGTGAACACAATATAAATAATAAAAGCATTTACTATCCTCCAGGAGGAATATTGCTTTGGATAATCATCACGTTGGAACTATTAACTTTTGGCATGGCATTAGTTGCCTTGGTTTATTTTAGTAAAGAATACCCGCAATTATTTCATTCCTCTAGATTACTTTTAAATACAAACCTTGGTATTATTAATACTATTGTTTTATTGACGAGTGGTTTTTTTATGGCTGTTGCTGCAAATTATTTCAAAAACAATGATTATGTTAAAGTTAAACTTTATTTGAAGTTAGTTTTGTTAAGTGGAATGCTTTTTTGTGTATTAAAAGGATTCGAATTTTATCATAAGTTTTCGGCAGGAATAACATTAGATACAAATGTGTTTTTTACCTTTTATTGGCTACTAACAGGCTTTCATTATATTCATGTTGTAGTTGGCTTGGTTATTATCGGTTTTCTACTAAGAGGAGTTAATAAAAATAGTACTTTAACTCACGATGATTTTGAAGGTGGCGCTGCATTTTGGCATATGTGCGATTTAATATGGTTAATAGTATTTCCAGTAATTTATTTATTATTTTAAAATGAAGACAGTAGTTGTATGGCTTATTTTAATAAGTTTAACTTTAATATCATTACTCTTAAATAATATCAGTTCTATTCGATTTGTAGTTATGGGATTGTTTTCAATTAAATTTATTATAGTAGCTTTTTATTTTATGGGAATTAGAGAAGCTCATATGTTTTGGAAAGTATTTACTATTATATTGATTTCAATTATTAGTAGTATTATAGTTTTTATATAATGAACACTTTTTTTATAGTTCACTAAATACAAAAAGGGTATTGCATTATTGCAATACCCTTTTTTATTAATAATTGAAACAAACGTTTATACTTTATAAATTGGTTCAAATTTTGAAGTAAAGTGTCTTAAAAATTTTGGTTCTTCTGTTATTTTTATTCCAAATGCTTTTTCTTTTTCTAATAAAATTCTTTCAAATACTTCGATCACATATTCAATATGACTTTGTGTATATACCCTTCTTGGAATAGCTAATCTTACTAGTTCCATAGAGGCAGGAATTAACTCGTGATTGTCATCATATTTTCCAAACATGACAGATCCAATTTCACAAGAACGAATTCCACCTAATAAATACAACTGACAGACTAATGATTGACCAGGATATTGATTCACTGGGATATTTGAGTATAAAGCTTTGGCGTCAATATATACAGCATGTCCTCCAATAGGCCAAATTAATGGAATACCCATAGCATGTAGTCTGTCACCTAAATAGCTAGTGCTTTTTATTCTGTATTTTAAATAGCCTTCATCAAAAACCTCTTCTAATCCAATTGCTAAAGCTTCCATGTCTCTTCCAGATAAACCTCCATAAGTAGTAAAGCCTTCAGTAATGATTAATAGATTTTTGCAAGCTTCTGATAGTTCTTTATTTTTTACTGCTAAGAATCCACCCATATTTACTAATGCGTCTTTTTTTGCACTCATAACAGCTCCATCACATAGTGAAAACATTTCGATAGCTATTTGCTTACTAGAAATGTTTTTATATTCTTCTTCTCTTTCTTTTATGAAATAAGAATTTTCGGCAATTCTACAACAGTCTAAAAATAAATTTGCACCATGTTTTTTACATATAGCAGATACTTCTTTTGCATTTTTCATACTAACAGGTTGACCGCCGCCACTATTATTGGTAACAGTTAAAATAACAGCTCCAATATTGTTAACACCTTTTTCTAAAATTAATTTTTCTAATTTTTCAGTATCCATGTTTCCTTTAAATGGATGATATTGCATTGGATTTAGACCTTCTGGAATTACAATATCAATAGCTTCCGCACCAGAAAATTCGATATTAGCTCTAGTTGTATCAAAATGAGTATTACTAATAAATGTTTTTCCTTTTCCTCCTAGCAACGAATACAATATTCGCTCCCCCGCTCTTCCTTGATGAACAGGATATATATATTCCATCCCAGTTAAATTAAAAATTGTTTTATGCATTTTATGATAACTTGATGATCCAGCATACGATTCATCTCCTTGCATGATACCCGCCCACTGATCTGCACTCATTGCCGATGTCCCACTGTCAGTTAAAAAATCTATCAACACTTCTTCTGAGTTTAGTAGGAAGGTGTTATAGTTAGCTTTTTTTAAAAAGGCTTTTCTTTCTTCAACTGTTGTAATCTTAATTGGTTCTACTACTTTTATTTTAAAAGGCTCAATGATTGTTTTATAATTCATAGTAATTGTTTTTAATAGATAAATACTTTAAACATTTTTTTGTATTTACTTAGATACTTATTCTGTATTTGTAATACGTGTAATTTTATATAATCTTCTTTTATATATTATTGATTAATGTCATTTTTAAAAGATGATTATAATCATAGATATTGTAATCGGATAAAATTGTCCGAGATTATAATAAACGTTAATTTTGTCCTGTAAAACCACAATAAATGTTAATCTACATTTAATCATTGAATTTGAATCTTATGAAAAATACATGGCAACTTAAAAAAATGTTTTGCGGATTGGTTCTTGGAGTAGCTATTTCACAAAGTGCGAATGCTCAATTTCAAGTTAATGGACAATATATGGCAAGAGGAGAATATAGACATGGATATCAAACCTTGGCTGATACAAATCAGAAAAGTTCTGTGTTTATTTCTCAGAGGGCTCGTATTTCTGCAGAATATAAGCATGACAAGTTTAAAATTCATATTTCTGCTCAAGATGTAAGAACTTGGGGTAGCGTTGCAAATAGTGCAATTGATACAAAAGGTCTTTTTTCAATTTACGAAGCCTATGGTGAATTATATTTTTCGAAAAAGTTTAATGCAAAGATTGGTCGTCAATCTATTGCGTATGATGATGATCGAATATTTGGCTCATTAGATTGGGCTATGCAGGGAAGACGACATGATGCTGCGGTTTTAAAATATACTGATAGTACATGGGCTGTTCATGTAGGTGCTGCATATAATCAAAATTCAGAGTCTAATAAATTTATTCAATATACTGTAAATAATTACAAAGAGTTTGAATACTTGTGGGTAAATAAAGTTTATAAAAAATTCAATTTTAGTTTCTTGTTTTTAAATAATGGGATGGCTTATACAAAAGTTGATGCTGCTACTTTGAAAAAAGACTCTATTACTCTTTATTCTCAAACTATTGGTTTAAGAACTGAATATAAGGGTGATAAATTAAACGGGTTAATTTATGGCTATTATCAAACAGGAAAAGATAATGCCAACAAAGAATTAAGCGCATTTGATGCTTGCGCAGAAATTGGATATAAGCCTATTAAGGGGCTTCAATTATCACTAGGTGCTGAGTTAATGTCTGGCACAAGCCAAACTGATACATCAAATAAAATTAATCATTCTTTTAATCCATTATATGGAACCAATCATCGTTTTAATGGTTATATGGATTATTTCTACGTAGGAAATCATTTGAATACTGTAGGATTAATGGATGGATATTTAAAAGTACACTATACATATAAAAAAATATTAGTAGGATTAAGTGGTCATTACTTTAATGCAGCGACTGAAATAAGAGATAGACGTAAAGGTGTTACTGACAAACTAACATCGAATCATTTAGGAGGAGAAGTTGATTTCACGATGAGTTATAATTATACAGATGGCGTATCAATTCAAGGAGGTTATTCGCAGTTTTTTGGAACAACAGGCTTGCAAATGTTAAGAGGCACATCGTCATTATCACCCACTAGTAACTGGGCTTATGTTATGGTTATAATAAGACCAGGAACGGTTAAATGGCCTAAAGTAGGCCTAAAGATGTAATTAATTAAGTTCAACTAATACAATTAATGTTATGAAAAAAATCGCCAAAACAGCAATGGTAGTTGCTTCTGCCTTGTTCTTATCATGTGTTATTACAAGTTGTAGTAACAACGAAGCACCAACAAAAGAAAATAGTGAGGCTATCTCCGAAAAAATGGAAGGAGAAGAAATTGCTGTGCTAACTGATGCTCCTAATGTTCCGCCACCAATAACAAGAAAGCATCCTACAAAAATGATTGTTAATCTTGAAGTGATTGAAAAAGAAATGGAAATGATGGATGGTGTTAAATATAATTTTTGGACTTTTGGAGGAAGTGTTCCAGGGAAATTCATCAGAGTAAGGGAAGGTGATTTTGTAGAATTTCACCTTAAGAATAATGCTAGTAGTAAACTTCCTCATAATATTGATTTACATGCAGTTTCTGGTCAAGGAGGAGGTGCTGCTGCAACTATGACTTCACCTGGACACGAAACTCAGTTTTCTTTTACTGCTCTTAAACTCAGGTCTATACATTTACCATTGCGCTACAGCTCCAGTTGGTATGCATATAGCTAACGGAATGTACGGTATGATATTAGTTGAGCCTAAAGAGGGATTGCCTAAAGTTGATAAAGAGTTTTATGTTTGTCAAGGAGATTTTTATACAAAGGGCTCTTATGGAGAGGAAGGTCTCCAACAATTTAACATGGAGAAAGCGTTAAAAGAAGAACCAGATTATGTTGTGTTCAATGGTAAAGTTGGATCTTTAACTGGAGAGAAAGCACTTAAAGCAAAAGTGGGAGAAACTGTACGTTTATTCGTTGGAAATGGTGGTCCAAATTTAGTTTCAAGTTTTCACGTAATTGGAGAAATTTTTGATAATGTTTATCCTGAAGGAGGCACTACATTAAACCATAATGTACAAACAACATTAGTTCCTGCTGGAGGGTCAGCAATTACTGAATTTAAATGTGATGTTCCTGCTACTTTAATTTTAGTAGATCACTCTATCTTTAGAACATTTAATAAAGGATCTTTAGGCATGTTGAAAGTTGAAGGTAATGAGAATAAATCTATCTATTCTGGACAGCAAGATGATAGAATTTACCAAGGTGAAGGCGGAGCGGTGCAAACAATGCCTGATGATGCTTCAGCTAACGTTCCTTTAAAACCTTTGACCAAAGAAGAAAAAATAGCTCAAGGCAAAAATATATTTGAAAGCACTTGTCAAGCTTGTCATCAATCTGATGGAAAAGGTATACCAAAAGCGTTTCCTCCTTTAGCATCATCTGATTATTTTAAATCTGATAAAAACAAAGCTATTAGCGCTGTTTTACATGGATTATCTGGAAAAGTAACCGTTAATGGACAAACGTTTGACGGTGTGATGCCGAAACAAACTTTAAGTGATGGACAAATAGCTTCTGTTATTACTTACGTTTTAAATAGTTTTGGAAATAAAGGTGGAGATGTTACACCTGCTGATGTAAAAAAATTGAGATAATAATGAACTTGAAACATTTGCTAATAATATTAATTTGTATTTCATTTAAAACAATCTTTTCACAAGGTAAAGATGACTTTAAAGGAATGGCTCTTATAAAGGGAGGAGAATACCTCCCTTTATATTCCTCAGATAGTCAGAAAGTTTTTGTTAAATCATTTTACATGGATATATATCCTGTAACTAATGTTGATTATTTAGCATTTATTAAAAGTAATAGCACATGGGCTAAAAGTAAAATAAAAAGATTATTTGCTGATTCATTGTATTTAAAACATTGGGTAGCTGATACTCTATTTAATATGAATATAGCAAAAAGTCCAGTAGTGAATGTTTCTTGGTTTGCAGCAAAAAAATATTGTGAATGTCAAGGAAAAAGATTGCCAACTAATGCAGAATGGGAGATAGTTGCAAAATCAAACCAAACACAAGCAGATGCAAGTAAATCAAAAGAATTTAATCAATGGGTTTTAAATTGGGTCACTAAACACTCTCCAGCTATTTTGCCAAATGTTGGAAGTACATTTAAAAATTATTATGGCGTATATGATATGCATGGTTTAGTTTGGGAATGGACTTATGATTTTAATAATGCTCTTACAACTGGTGAATCGAGAGGGAATAGCAGTTTAGATAATACTTTTTTCTGCGGAGGAGGTTCTTTTGGATCAAAAGATTTAAATAATTACGCATCCTTCATGAGATTTGCTATGAGATCAAGTGTGAAAGCTAAGTACAGTGTTCAAAATTTGGGATTTAGATGTGTAAAAACAAAAAAATAGAATAGATAATTAAAGAATAATATTATGAAAAATATAATAAATAGTTTTATTGTTTGTATAGTTTCAATTATAATTGTGGCTTGCCATGATAGTAAAAAAACAGAAAACGATGTAGAAGAAAAAGAATGTTGTAAAAAGGAAACAAATACAAACGTCGAGATAAGCAGTGAAATTCCTGATGAGTCTCTATTTAATCTCACAAGTGTTTGGAAGACACAAGAGAACAAGAGTTTAAAAATTCAGTCATTTCAAGGGAAGGTTACTATAGCCGCTATGGTATTTACACATTGTGAGGGAGCGTGCCCTAGAATTGTTGCTGATATTCAAAGAATCGAGAAATCATTTACTCCTGAAGAACTGAAGAATATTCATTTTTTATTAATAAGTATGGATCCTGAAAGAGACACTCCAGAAAGATGTACTGAGTTTGCGAAGGAATATCAGTTGAATACTAATTGGACGCTAATAAGTTCTAGTGAAGATGCGACAATTGAAATGGCAAATGTGTTGAATGTTAAAGTTAAGAAACTCTCCGGTGGAGGATTTGATCATTCAAATACGATACATGTAATTAATCAGCAAGGATTAATTACGTATCAGCAAAATGGATTAGAACAAGAGCCTGAAGGTACTATAGAGAGTGTAAGAGATTTACTGAAAAAATAATTTATTAGTTTAGGTTTTAAATTATTTGAGTAAATAAAAAATGCCATTGCAAATAGCAATGGCATTTTTTTGTTATAATTATTAAGCTATCCCTAATTCTTTTTTACCAGTAGACGTTAAAAAATCTCTAGACCATTGAGGTTCCCAAACCATATTAATTACAATTTCAAATTTTGGAAAGTGCCCTTGCAAACAATTTTCAACGCCATTTATAATAACATCACCCATAGGACAATTTTTTGTTGAGAGGGTTAAATTAATTGTGATTTTACCTTCTACATTATAATCAACTTTATACACTAAGCCCATATCAATAATATTAATTTCTAACTCGGGATCAATCACTTCTTTTAAGAATTGTAAGATTTCAATTTCGCGTTTCTCTTTATCTGAATATAAGTCCATAAAAATTTAAATGTATAGTTAAACTAATGTTGTATTAATACTTTATGTGAGATTATTTTATACATATTAACATTATATATTACGGCACAAGTCATCATGAAAACAGCACCAATTTCAATACTAAGGGGATTCGACAATAAGATTCCACTCAATATTGTAACGAAGCTTATAACATATATATACAATTGCACCGTGGCAATTTTCTCCGAATATAGATCTTTCGGTAATGGAGTTTTTCCTTTACCACTAATTTCTTGGTATTTTTTTAACCAAACTATAAAGGCTAAATTTTTTAACGATTGCCCTAAAATAAGAAACGTAATAAAACCAAATAACAAACTATACACTATTGCAGTAGAAATTTGCTGCTCAATGCCTTTGTTTGTAATTAGACCAATCTTTAAAATAACCCACAAAATAATTGGAATGAAAATCAAGAAAAATGAGATATAAGTATATTTTAAATTAATATCTAATTTTTTTCTAGCTCTTGTTTTAAATGCATTTGCTATATAACTCAAGAATAGTAATAGTGCTAAAAAAATAATTATAAAATAAACTATTACCCTATTCATTCCGTTAAAAAATAATGCGTCAATTATAAATCCTAGTAAACCGAAATTAATTAAATAATATGAATAGGTTAAGTTCTTAGTGTTTAATTTTCCTGACAATAGAAACATAGGAATTAATTTGGATGCCACCCCAATGATTAAGCATAGGAACCAACCAATTAATCCAATATGTGCATGAATTTTTAAATAGTACAAATGTTCTTTTGGCAAAAAAGTAAATCTAAAATTAAATGCTAATAATGAACCAATAAATGCTGTTAGCCAAAACCAAAACATGGAAGCTTGTATGAAATCAATTTCAATATTCTTTTCTTTAGAATCTTTCATTGTAAGCAAAATATTGATTAAAAAAAGAGTAATGCCTAAAAATAAAAAGCAGGCAGCTATTTCAATTAAAAATCCGACATCAAAAATCCAAAAGGAAATTGATAGTAGTACTGTTCCAAGTAATATTAATACATACACTATGAATGCTAAGATTGGACTATATATTTTTTTATTAGTTATAACGGGAATTAATTGATACAACGATCCTATAATGATGAAAGTGACCCATCCTAAAGTTGTAAAATGGGTTATTGCAAGAACTTTAGGATGAAAATAATGTCCTAAAAAAGCCTCAGTAGAAAAAATAAGTAAAATCGATATAACTAATAGAAAAATTGCTGATGAAATATAATGAGCGATTATAATTCTATAAATATAATTATCTCTTAAACCTGGATTCAACATTATTTAAATATAAATAATTTTACATTATTTTCTGAGATTATTTGAATTCTCCATTGATAGCCTCTTTCTGCTAACTCAGGAAATAAAAACTTTGGTACTTTTTTATGGTTTACCAATAAAATGTAATCATCAGGTAGCGAAGGAAGTTCATTTAAAATCATAGCCATTGGTAAAGGCATTTCTAAATGCCTTACGTCTAACTCTTTGATATTGGTGCCAAAAGATTTTAAAACTATAGTTATTTCTTCGGAGCTATTATTATCACTTATTTCCTTATTATCAAATATAATAGCGCTATCTTTTTTAAAATATGTGTGTACTAATTGTTTTTCAATAACAATAGTGTTATGTACATAACCCTTTTTTGACAAAATTGAAATAAGAGGTGTTGGCTCAAATGTATTTATAATTTTTAAAACGGAATTAGTTGAAAGGTTACTTAAGGCATTCATAATTACATTAAATGGATCCTTTCCTGCTTTTAACATTTCTCTAACATCCAAATCAACAACATTCTCTTCGTTTATTTCTTGAAAGTGGTTTGAAGAAGGCTCAACTAGATTCTTTTTTGAATTAATTGTATTTTCTTTGATTTTGAAACCAAGTGGAATTAGTTTACTATAAAATTCATCTACACTTGATCCGCCAATTTTAGCAGCTTGTTTAATACTAACTCTTGATGCTAAAACCTTTCTTAAAATTGGTATTTTAAGTTTATCAAAATTATTTGATATTGATACAATGGCATCTACTGATTTGGGATTGAAATTTATTAAAACTGATATTTTTGTGTTTTCATTTATATACATATTGCTTTAAATTAAAACAGACCCGTTTAGGGTCTGTTTGGTTAATTGTTATAGTTGACTTTCTAATGATATGCTTTTAGGAAAGAGTATGTTGTTTTCTAAGTGAATGTGCTGATGTAAATCTTCTTCAAATTCTTTTAACTTCAAAAATGAAACCTTATATGTGGCGCAACTATCTTGCGGAGGAGTATAGTTATTTGATAGCTCTCTAATCTCTTTAAATATGTCCCCAACAGCATCATGTTCATGTTCCATCATCTGTATAGGGTTTTTAATTGTTCCAAAAGCTGTATAAGGAGTTTTTAACTTATTAGTTTTTGCTGAAACGAGTTGTTTAATATATGGGAATAAAATTTGTTCTTCTTTGCACATATGCCCATTTAACTCTTCAGCTGCTTCAGCAAATTTTTGAGAAATGTTAATTACTTCAGGATGGTTTCCACCATGTACCTTTGCCACTTTAGTTGTATATTCAATCAATAATGGAATAGATTTTTTGACATACTCATGATGTGTATTTAATATATAGTCCACTAAAAAATCTAAATTCCATTCATCAAAGTTTTGTGATGGCGTTGTGTTTATCACATCAAGAGTATTTAATTCTTTTTCAACTTCCATGTAATCAACTTTTTTGTCGTTACATGCCTCAGTTACTGTTTTTTTTCCTCCGCAGCAAAAATCTAAATTATATTTCTTGAATATTTCTGCTTTTCTAAAATCTTTTGCTACTAGTTCGCCAATGGTAGGCTCGGAAGAAAATTCATTTTTTTTAATTTTAACCTCCCAGTATTCTGGTCCAGATTCAAGATATTCCCAAGAAAAAATATTGCCTCTTTCACCTATTAATTGATAGTACAAAGGTTTTGGATCATGGTCATTGTGAATAATAAAAGCACCACCTTCTGTGAGTTTGTCAAAGCTTTGAAAAATAGTTGGGTGTTTTAATTTTGGTTCTATGACTGTTACATCTAATGTTTCGATTGTTTCCATTTTCTAAATTATTTATGTTTCAGGCGTAAAATTAGACAAGGGATAATCGTCAATTAATGATTTGAATCATACAAGTTATTTGTTATTCTAAATTTACTTTATTTAACAATTCAATAAATTCAGATTGAATAGATTTAGTTTTGTCTTGTGCGTACCATAAGTGTATATTTTTCACGAGTTCATCATGTGTGATTTCATTGTTACTATTTTTTAATTCTAATACTTTATTTTGTATGGCTTGAGGTCGAGGCCCCCAAATGAAATTTACAGATTCAGTTTCCTCATCAATAGATATTAGTTTCGGAATTGATCGTGATCCATTAGTTAAAAAGGAATCTATTACATCTAAATGTTCATCTCTGAAAATTATTTCTAATTTTATATTCTCATTCAATTCAGCAATCTTAGCAATTACAGGAACGCATTGCGCACTATCTCCACACCAAGTTTCTGAAATTAGCAACCACTTCTGTTTTTTATTTATTTGACCTGTTAATGTATGTAAATTGTAATTTATAATACATTGTTTATCTATACGTTTCATTCGTTGAGCGTTAATTAAAGTGGCGGCAATCCGTTCTTTTAATTGTTCTCCAGAAGTTGTATACTCTTCAGCATATTTAATTACCATTTTTTTATACTCTTCATAATTATATGATTGAGTAATGTTATGCAAGACACTAATTTCCATATTTTTTTTACAAAGATTATGAATTTATGTTGTACATATAATGATTATAATCATATAAGAGTGATATATAATTGGCGAAGGCTACCCTTGTGAGGTAGCCTTCTTGTTAATCAAAAAAACCGAAACTTAATTTGAAAAAAGTAAAATATTATTCGGTGTCAAATTTGGTTTGAATTTTACTATTTGTTGCGGAAAAGTAAATCATAACGTTTTTGTTTTTGATTAATATATTTTATTTTGGTAGTAAAACGTCACCTATAACGTGAATAATACCGTTAGCTGTAGTAATTGATGTTATAATTTCAGAGCCATTTACGAATGTTTTATCACCTTGTTTGGTTATTTTTACTTTACCACCATATACCATATCATATTCTTGATTATCATTCATGTATTCTACCTTTAAAGCTCCAACGTAGGTGTGGTATCCTAAAATATTTTGTAGATCTTCTTTTTTCTCAGGTTTTAATAGTCCATCTACAGTACCAGCTGGTAATTTATCGAATGCTGCGTTTGTTGGAGCAAAAACTGTAAAGGGTCCAGCATTACTTAATGCGTCAACAAGTTCACCAGCCTTAACGGCTGCAACCAAAGTAGTGTGATCTTTACTTCCAATAGCTACTTGAACTATATTTGGATTTGATGTTGCATCTTGAACACCAGATTGACCTGCTCCTGTAGCTTCAGTGGCAGTTGCTTCTGTGTTATTTTCACTATTACTTTCTGTTTTGGCTTCTGTTTGCGAACCACAAGAGAATAATCCAATAGATCCTGCTACTAATAAGTATTTTAATGTTGTTTTCATAAATATATTTTTCTTCAAAATTATCGAGTTAGTTTTTATGAGTTTATGATTGAAATCATAAGTTTGAGAAAATGTTTTTAATTCGGATAAAATTGTCTTAATTGAAAATAAAGTGAATATATTTGTCAAAACAAAAAAATAATAATTGTACTATGAAAAATTTAACACCGCACACTTTTCACATCCCAGTTATGGGATTAGCCTACACGATAGATACTCCTATTAAAGTTGCTAAATATGGTATCACCTCCGTTGTGTCAGTAATTGAAGATTATTTAATTGAACAAATGAGAGAGGTCATTTGTAAAAATGAACATATAGAATATGTAAAAATTCACACAACTGATCGCGATTATAGAGCTAAAAGAATAACCGCTTACTTAAATTTAATTCAAGAGATAATTGATAAACAAATTGAGGAAATTAAGCGTGAAGATTTTAATACGGGAAAACATATTATTCAGTATTTCGAAATGTTGCCAGATCATTCAGAAATAAAAATATTATATAATAAAATGCTCGCAAGCCAAACACATGAAAAAGAAAAACTACAAAAACAACTTCGCCATTTAATTATACCAGGCAAAATAGATGTTAATATCATGACAAAGTTAGATAAAACAAATTATGATCCTGATGGTAATGAATTGCCAACACAATTTTCTGATGCTCTTTCTGCTTTAAGAGGATATTCAAATAGTAATTTAAATCTTCCTATTGTTTTTCTGCGGGTTTAAATCCAAGATTATTTAGTTACTGCGAAACATTCGAAGATTTTTATCCTGATTTAAAGGGAAATATTAATAAGAAAATTATACTAAAAGTAAGTGACTATCGCTCAGCTTTAATTCAAGGTAAATATCTTGCAAAAAAAGGATTATGGATTTCCGAGTTTAGGATTGAATCTGGTATCAATTGCGGGGGACACGCTTTTATCTCTAATGGAATTCCTTTAGGTCCAATATTAGAAGATTTTAAAAATAAAAGAAATGAGTTATATAATGAATTATTAGTAGAATGTGAAAATGCATTAAAGATATTAGGCAGAAACCCTTTTATCATTAAACCAGAACTAAAAATTACTGCACAAGGTGGTATCGGAACAAGTGAAGAAAATAGTTTTTTGATTGATTATTATAATTTAGATTCAACGGGGTGGGGCAGTCCTTTTCTATTAGTGCCAGAAGCAACTAATGTAGATATTGAAACATTAAACAAATTGAAAGCTGCTAAGAAAGAAGATTATTATCTTAGTCATTCATCTCCTTTAGGCGTTCCATTTAGCAATTTCAGAAATAGTAGTTCAGAAGAACAACGTAAGATGAGAATAGATAAGAATAGGCCTGGAAGCCCTTGTTTCAAAAAATTTCTTTCTATGGATAAAGAATTTACAGATAAACCAATTTGCACTGCGTCTAGAGAATATCAAAACTTAAAAATTAAACAACTTAAAAGTCAAATTACTGATGTTAAAATTTTAGAACATGAAATTGAAAAAGTAACAGAAAAAGATTGTTTATGTGAAGGACTTGGGGCTTCAGCTTTACTTAAAAATAAGACTAAACTTTCTCATAATTTAAGTGCAGTTACAATTTGCCCAGGCCCTAATTTGGCATATTTTTCTGATACATTTTCTCTGAAGCAAATGGTTGATCATATATACGGACGATTAAATGTTTTAAATAACTTAAATAGACCTAATATTTTTGTGAACGAGTTGCAATTATATTATGATTATTTAAAAAAGGAAATTGAAGATCAATTCAATGTAATCACTGAAAAAAAATTAACATACTTCCAAACTTTTAAAAATAATTTGTTGAGAGGTATAGATTATTATGAAGAATTAGTGCCAAAAATTAAACAAAATAATAGCGATTTAAAAAATAATGTGAGACAACAACTTATTGATTTAAAGAACTCATTAAATCTATTGCCACAACTGAAAATTAATTAGCTTATAAATTTCACATTAAAATTATTATAATATGAAGCCAGAAAACATAAAATTTATTAGTAATGATCAACAAAGGCAGTTTGCATATAATGTAAGAAAAAATGTAAATGCTTATTTCACCGAAAATAAAATTTCGCCAAAGGGTAATACAACATTAGTAGTTAAAACTATTATTATGTTGAGTTTATATATCGTACCATTTGTTATTTTATTATTAATACCGATGAGTGCATGGGTTGGTTTATCTTTATCAGTTATAATGGGAATTGCTGTAGCTGGCATTGGAATGGGAATTATGCATGATGCTGTTCATGGATCATATTCAAAAAAAAGATGGGTAAATAAATTATTTGGTGGCACTCTTTATTTACTTGGTAGCAACGTATTTAATTGGGAGGTTCAACATAACATTATGCATCATACGCATACTAATGTTGGAGGTATTGATGAAGATATTGATACTAAAGGTCCAATTAGATTGTGTGAGCATGCTCAGTTAAAACAAATTCATAAATTTCAATATATATACGCTTTCTTTTTTTATTCATTAATGACAATAGTGAAATTGTTTAAAGAATTCCCTCAATTAGCTAGGTATAATAAGCTGGGTATTACTAAAAAAAATGGAATTAACCCAACAGTGGAATATATTAAAATGGTTATATATAAAATAGCGTATTTATTTGTAATAGTTGGATTGCCAATATTATTAACTGATTTTCTTTGGTGGCAAGTTATTATTGGCTTTGTAGTTATGCATTTAATTACGGGCGCAATATTAAGTATTGTGTTTCAAATGGCCCATGTTGTTGAAGGTACATTGCAACCAATGCCAAATGAAAATGGTATTATTGAAACTGATTGGGCTGTTCATCAGCTTAATACTACCTCTGATTTTGGTAGAGATAGTAATTTTTTAAATTGGTTTGTTGGCGGCCTAAATTTTCAAATAGAACACCATTTATTTCCAAACATTAGCCATGTCCATTATCGAAAATTATCTCCAATAGTTGAGAGAACGGCTATCCAGTTTGGATTAGTGTACAATTTGAAGCCATCATTCGCAAGCGCATTGGTATCGCACATTAAACGTTTAAAAGAATTAGGTAGGTAAATTATTCAGTAAATAATTAATATATAAAAATACAGTTATGAAACAATTAGTTAAAAGATCTTGGGCAGAGCCCTATAAAATGAAAATGGTTGAATTATTAAAAATGACAACCAAACAACAACGTATTAAAGCTATTAAGGAAGCTGGCTATAATACATTTCTTTTAAAATCAGAAGACGTGTATATTGATTTACTAACTGATAGCGGAACAAACTCAATGAGTGATAGACAATGGGGCGCATTTATGACTGGTGACGAAGCTTATGCTGGAAGTAAAAGTTATTACAAATTGGAAGATGCTATAAAAAAATATTATGGTTATAAATATATAGTGCCAACACATCAAGGTAGAGCAGCAGAGAATATTTTATCAAAGATTTTAATTAAAAAAGGTGACATAATTCCTGGAAATATGTACTTCACAACAACGCGGTTACATCAAGAGCTAGCGGGTGGTATTTTCGCCGATATTATTATTGATGAGGCACATGATCCATTAAACGAGCATCCATTTAAGGGAAATGTAGATTTAAATAAACTAGACAAGCTAGTTAAAAAACATGGTGCAAAAAAAATTCCTTATGTAAGTCTTGCAACTAATGTAAACTTAGCAGGAGGTCAACCAGTAAGCATGGCAAATTTAAAGGACTTAAGAACTTATACTAAAAAACATAAAATTCGAATTATACATGATATGACTAGAGTTGCAGAAAATGCATATTTTATTCAACAACGAGAGAAAGGATATGATAAAAAAAGCATTAAAGACATTGTTTTTGAAATTTGTTCATTAACTGATGGTGCAACCATGAGTGCTAAAAAAGATGCTTTGGTTAACATTGGTGGTTTTATGGCAACAAATGAATGGGATGTTTTTGAAGAAGCAAGAAATTTAGTTGTTGTTTACGAAGGACTGCATACTTATGGTGGATTAGCAGGTAGAGATATGGAAGCTATTGCCATTGGAATTGCTGAAAGTCTTGATGATAATCATCAACATGCTAGAGTTGGTCAGGTAGAATATTTAGGTCATAAAATGATGGAATACGGAATTCCAATTGTTAAGCCAATTGGAGGTCATGGTATATTTGTTGATGCTAAAGCTTTTTTACCTCATCTTACACAAGATCAATTTCCAGCCCAAACGTTAGCTGCAGAAATGTATATAGATTCTGGAGTTAGAACCATGGAAAGAGGAATAGTTTCAGCAGGAAGAAAATCAAATGGTGAAAACTATTACCCGAAACTTGAATTAGTAAGATTTACAATTCCAAGACGAGTATATACTCAAGCGCATATGGATGTCATTGCGGAATCAGCAGCAGCAGTTTATGATAGAAGAAACTCTATTAAGGGTTTAAAAATGATTTACGAACCAAAATACCTTAGATTTTTTCAAGCAAAATTTGAAAAACTCTAACTCTAAATTTCTAGTTTATTGTTGACTTTAAAACAGCTACTATTAAATGATTAACAAGGCTCTAATCTCACCTAAAAGCATTGCCGTTATTGGCGCATCAAGCCAATCTTCAAAGCCAGGTGGAAAAGTATTAATAAATCTTATTAAAGGTGGATTTACTGGAAAAGTGTATGGTGTAAATCCAAACCCACTTAATATTGATGGCGTGGAGCATATTTCTCATATAGATAAATTGCCACAAGTTGATTTAGCAATTCTTGCAATTCCTGCAAATTATTGTTTAGAGGTAATAACAAAATTATTAGAGAATAATACGAAAGCTTTTATAGTTTATTCTTCTGGTTTTGGAGAAGCGGGGGAAGAAGGTAAGATTTTAGAAAAAAAGATTGTTGATTTAGTAACAAAATACAATGCTTGCTTAGTGGGTCCAAATTGCATAGGTGTTATGAATGAGAATTACAAAGGAGTTTTTACAACGCCTATTCCTTCATACAATTCTCAAGGATGCGAGCTAATTTCAAGTTCTGGCGCTACGGCTGTTTTTATAATGGAGGCTGCTTTATCAACAGGGTTAAGTTTTTCAAATGTATATTCTATTGGTAATGCTTCACAAATTTCTGCTGAAGATATTTTGGAATATATGGATTTACATTTTAATGAAAATAGTCCGAAGGTAAAATTGCTTTATCTAGAGAGTATAAATAATCCAGTTAAATTAATGAAGCATGCAACCTCTCTTATTAGAAAAGGTTGTAAAATTGCGGCTATTAAATCCGGATATTCAGCTGAAGGAGGAAGAGCAGCATCGTCTCATACAGGAGCGCTAGCAACTTCAGATGTTGTAATAAGAGCATTGTTTAATAAAGCTGGAATTATTTATTGTAGTGGACGAGATGAATTAATTTCGGTGGCATGCGTTCTTCAAAGTAAGGAAGTTCATGGAAAAAGAATTGCAATTATAACTCATGCAGGCGGTTCTGCAGTTATGTTAACCGATGCTTTATGCAGCAGAGGCATGGAAGTTCCATTTATTAATGAAAAAAAATCTAAAGAATTATTATCAAAATTAAATCCTGGTTCATCTGTTGCAAATCCTATTGATTTTTTAGCAACTGGTACCGCTGAACAATTAGGATTGATTATTGATTTTTGTGAAAGTCTTGAAGAGATCGACGCGATTATTGTAGTTTTTGGAAGCCCAGGCTTATTTAATGTTAAAGATGTTTATCAAGTCTTAAATAATAAGATGCAACATTGTAAGAAAACTATTTTCCCTGTTCTTCCTTCATTAATTAATGCGAAAAATGAAATTAAAGGATTTTTAACGAATGGGCATGTCAATTTCTCTGATGAACTTGTTTTGGGTAGAGCTCTGCCGCATGTATATAATTGTCCAAAGCCCACCTTCGGAATGACGCATCTGATGGACATGGAAACTGCTACTATTAGAGGAATAATAAACCAAGCTTCAAATGGGTATTTATCTGCAGAACAGTGCCGTGAGTTATTGTTAGCTTCTGGTATTAATATGGTTCAAGAATATAACTGTGATTCAATTGAAAGCCTTACTTCTATTTTACCCAATATTAAATTCCCAGTAGTAATGAAAGTTATGGGGCCAATTCATAAAACCGAAGTGAATGGAGTTACATTAAATATAAATACAACTGAAATTTTAATATGCGAATTTGACCGGATGATGAAAATTGAGGGCGCAGTAGGAGTAATCATACAACCTATGATTGAAGGGATTGAATTGTATTGTGGGGCAGCAAAACAAGGGAATTTTGGGCATTTAATTTTAGCTGGCTTAGGTGGCATTTTTGTGGAAGTTTTACATGATATTTCTTATGGAATTGCGCCATTAAATACGTCAGAAACCTTAAAAATGATACGCTCATTAAAAGGGTATAAAATAATTGAGGGTTACAGAAATGGAAATGGTGTTAATGAAGAATTTTATGCTGATGCTATTATGCGAATAGCTTCTTTAGTTAACATCGCACCAGAAATTGCAGAACTTGATATTAATCCTTTTAAGGCTAATATGGAACAAATTGTAGCCGTAGATGCTCGGATAAGAATTGAAAAATAAGAGAATGAGACCACGAACTATTTTTATATTATTAAGTGCAATTTTTATAGGTTACTCCTTTAGTATATACATTCAACCTTATTCCGCTAAAGAAGATAAAAGGTTTAATAAAAAAATGGCATCTGAAGGCCATCTTGTATGGCAGTCATACAATTGCCAAACATGCCATCAATTATACAACTTAGGTGGATACCTTGGTCCTGATTTAACTAATATCATTTCTAATCCTGATAAGGGTGAGAAAACAGTTAGAGCGCTAGTTAAATCAGGAACTAAGCAAATGCCAGCATTTAATTTAACTGAACATGAAATGAATGCGCTCATTGAATTTTTGAAATCTACTGATGCAAGTGGAAAAGCTGATCTAAGAAATTTTAGTATAGATAATTTTGGAATGATAAGGAAAAATGAAACTAAGTAAATTTAATATCGGAAATCTTTTTTTAATAACTTCATTATGTATGTTAGTCTTAGGACTATTTTTTGGCATTTTAGCAGCTACAATCTATATTTTTCCTGATTTCTTGAAACATCAACTAGGGTTTGTTTCATTGAGGCCATTACATGTTACATCAGCTATTTTCTGGATTATTTTAGGTGCTACTGGTTGTATTTATAATGGATTAAAGCAACATATAAAAGAAGCTACAACATACAAAATCGCTTTTATTCAATGGGTATTATGGATTGTTGCCATAATAGGTATTGTGATTTCATATTTTAATAAAGATTTTGGTGGTAGAGAATATTGGGAATTTAACCCTATTTGGGCTTTACCAATAGCAATTGCATGGATGTTATTTCTAGTAAATTTTTATTCGCTAGTAAAAAAAATAAAAAGCTGGCCTGTTTATATATGGATGTGGCTCACTGGAGTTTTGTTTTTCCTATTTACTTTTTCAGAAAATTATTTATGGTTATTTCCATATTTCAGAGAACATTTTATCACTGACATGACAATTCAATGGAAAGTAAATGGGTCATTAGTTGGTTCCTGGAATCAGATTTTATATGGCACAGCGTTTTTTTTAATGGATAAAATTTCCAACACTAAAAATACAGGAACTAGTAAGTTTGCGTTTGCCATGTATTTTTTAGGACTATTCAATCTTATGTTTAATTGGGGGCACCATATTTACACTCTCCCTACAGAAAACTATATTAGATATATAGGATATATAGTTAGTATGACGGAGTGGGTATTTTTTATTAAAATCATTTATGATTGGCGAGCTAGTATTAATACCATTCAGAAAAATTATTACTATTTCCCTTATCGATTTATTATGGCTGCAGACATATGGGTTTTTCTTAATATGGGTCAGGCCATACTGATGTCAATACCAGCGATAAATATTTACACTCACGGAACACATGTAACCGTAGCGCATGCAATGGGAACTACAATAGGAATAAACACTATGATATTATTAGCAGCATGCTTCGAGTTTTTTAATAAAAAAGAGCAATCTAGAAATTTAAATTATCTATTCTGGTTATTACAAATCAGCTTGTTAGTATTTTGGTTATCACTTAATGGCGCTGGAATACAAAAAGGAATTTGGCAATTAAGCAGTCATCAAGAAAGTTATTCTAAAATGATGGAATCGATAAAACCATATTTTATTGCATTTGCTTTTGCAGGTCTAGGTCTACTCTTAACTTTAAGTTCATTCGCTTTTATTTTAATTAATACTGCTAGAAAAAACAAACTCAAATGATGTAAAAACCATTTATATTTTTATAATGAAAAATAATGTAAACTTAGAAGATTTAGAAACAGCATACAGTTATAAATCAAACAGACAATTAAAATTCACTTATTTTATTTTTAATATTTTACAAAATCAAAAATTAGTAAAATTATTGATAGCTTTTACTAACGGTATTTTAAAATATAATTTGCCATTTAAAATATTTATTAAAAAAACAGTTTTTAATGTGTTTTGTGCCGGGGAAGACATAAATGATGCCTTCTTGAAAATAAAATATTTAGAAAAATTTAAAGTAAAATCTGTTTTGGATTATGTTTCTGAGGGCGAAAATAATAGTGAATCATTTGATAATAATACTAATATAATTGTTTCCAATATTATTAGATTAGGTAAGGAATGTCCAGGTAATTATGTGAGTGTGAAAATTACTGGATTAGAAAACCCTAAGTTTTTAACTTATTGTAATGGGATGAAATTAGTTAATGATTTAATTATATTGCCAAGATTTGATAGATTAATAAACCGAATCGATTTAATATGTAAAACGGCACATGCATCAAAAGTTATCGTTTTTATTGATGCTGAGGACAGATGTATGCAAGATCTTTTTGATGAGATTACAGAAACTATGATGGAAAAATACAATACAGAGTATGCAGTTGTATTTAATACACTTCAAATGTACCTAAAAGATAGACTAGAATATCTTAATAGTTTAATTGAAAATGCTAACAAACAAAATTATATTCCAGGTATAAAATTAGTAAGAGGTGCTTATGTAGAAAAGGAAAGAGAAAAAGCTATAAAAGATGGCGTAGTATCTCCGGTATTTGACACTAAAAAGGAAACAGATGATTCTTTTAATCAAGCTGTTGAAATATGTTTGCGAGAATTTAAAAAAGTAGATTCTTGTATTGCTACTCATAATAGTGATAGCACAATACATGCTATTAATTGCATACATAAGTATAATATTACTAATCACTATTCAAAAGTAAGATTTTCACAATTATACGGAATGAGTGATAACCTGACGTTTAATCTGAGTATAAATGGTTATAATTCCTCAAAATATTTGCCTTATGGTGAAGTGAGAAAAGCAATACCATATTTAATTAGAAGATCAGAAGAGAATTCGTCAATTGATGGGCAAATAATTGACGAAGTTAAGCGATTAAAAAAAGAAATAGATCGAAGAGCCAAATTTTAAATCATTCAACATGAGTTTTGTATACTATATTTTACTAGGATTATTATGGATTATAACATGTATAGGTTTAGGGATATATATAAATGCTATAGGTTTTAAAGGAAAAAATCACCATGTTGTTGGATTAACATCCATTTTTATTTCCTACATAATTGGAATATTTATGCTTTTAGCAATTATCGTACTTTCTTAATCATGATTATTTTGATGTCCAAGTAGTTTTATTTCCAAATCCTAGCGTATTATCTGTGAATTTTAAATAATTTAATTTCACGGCCCATATATAACCCATTACAGCAATGCTCATAGGGTATTTTTTTAGATATTTTGTATTTAGTTGCAACTTATCAATTTCTTCATTCTCAATAATTTTTCCTGTGAATTGCATTCCTTTTAATTTTAATGTGTCAATCACATTTGGCAAAATAGTTCCAGAAATGCATGCTGTTGGTTTTGTGAGTTGTTGATGAGTAGTTCCTATTGACGATTTAAATATTAGAATGTGATGTTCTTCATCAAATGTGTAAAAACAATTAATGCAGTATGGATGGTTTTCAAGGTCAATAAAGCAGATGGTAGAAATTTTATTTTCTTGTAAAAAATCTACTATTTTTTTTGGAATACTATTCATAATATTATTTATTTAATCGGTTGTTTTTTCTTTTTTTTGAAGTATTGGACATTTCTTTTTTTTAATTTATGAATTGGGCTTTATTGCTTTTACAATTGTTGGTTTTATATTATTATAAAGAGTTACAAAAGTAAAGTAAGCTTCATTTGCTATATATTTTCTTTGCTCGAGCTTGTAGAAATATTTTCATTTAAGAATTAAATTAGTCGGTCATTTTTTATTTAATGGTAAGATATTATCAACTTTTGAAGGTTTTTTAATTTCACGCTGCCTGTTGATGTTGTAACATAAATATGTTCGGCATTATTTTGAGCAGAAATTGCGGATGCTATATCCATCCACTTAACCAACACTTCTCCCTGTAAAATTACCATGGGGATAGTATCATTCTGGTATATAATTTCGGTCATACATGTTTCTGACTTTTCGGAGATTATTATTCATAGGTTTTATTTTATTTAGTTATATACTTTGGCATCAATGCCATTTTCTAAAACCATATTGCAGATAGAATTTAATTTGTCGACAGGTATTTTTTTCAAATCTTTAGCTGGAGTATCCCTGTCAATTGTATAGATCATAACAGATTTCGGTTTTATTTTCTTTAATGCATTAATCCAGGCAGATAGTTCTTCAGGTGTTGTATTATCAATGTATTCTCCATCATGATAACCCTTCAGGAAGATGGTTTGAATAATTACCTCTCCTTTTAATTCGGTTAATTTTTGAATATACCAGTCGATGTTTTTGGAAGACATGGGTTTATCAACCTTTATTAACATGTCGGTTGTTCCTGCATCTAGTTTCATAACCTTTGCATCTACTTTTTGCAAACTTTCTCGTATAGATTGAACACCTAGTAGTGTAGAGTTTGATAGAACAGTTATTTTTATTCCGGGCAATAATTTATTTCTCAACCGAACGACTTCATCAATTATTTCCGAAAAATCAGGATGCATTGTTGGTTCGCCATTGCCAGCAAAAGTAATACTATCAATATGAATTTTGTTTTCTGCTAGTTCTTCAAATCTTTGTTCTATCGTTGTTATAATTTTGTTTGCATCAAAATATTCTACTTTAAAGGATTTTAAATCCGTCCAACCGCATTCACAATATATACAATTAAAATTGCATACTTTATTCTTAAGCGGCAATAAATTTATTCCTAATGAAACGCCAAAACGTCTACTTACTATTGGTCCAAATACGATATTATTATATAATACTGACATACTTGTAATGTTAATTAATTTCATGTTCTTTCAATATGAGTTAAATCATATTGTTGTTTTTTTGTTTGATTTGTATTTACAAATATTTGTTTATAACTATTCGGATATATTTGTCCGATATATTTCTTTTAATTATATTTTTGCTTAAAAGTTAATTTATTATGATTTTTTCGAAAGCTTGTGAATATGGTATAAAAGCAGCTATTTATGTTGCGGAACAATCTATTAATGGAAATAGAGCAAGTTTAAAAGGCATTTCTAAAGAGATTGATTCTCCCATAGCATTTACAGCAAAAATATTGCAAACACTTGTAAAAAATAATATTATTAATTCAGTAAAGGGTTCAACAGGTGGATTTGAAGCTGATTTAAAAAAGATTAAAAAAATAAAATTAATTGAAATTGTGGTTGCGATTGATGGTTCGTTGCCCGAAGGTAAATGTGTTTTGGGATTAAGTAAATGTTCTGAGGTAAGTCCTTGTCCGGTTCATAATAAATATAAACATATTAAAAGGGATATATTAGAAATGCTAGAAAAAACAACTCTAGATGGAATGTCTAATAGTGTAATAGAAGGATTAAGTTGTTTGAAAAACTAAATAAACTTACAGAAGTTATTGACTGTTAAGTTTTAACTATCGAACTACTCAATCAAATTTAATTTTTGAATTTAAAAACCTAAATAATTAGGGTGGAATTATATTGTCTGAAAATAAATAAAAAGTTACTCTAAAATAAGTATAATGGAAAAATATGTGATTAAAAGAAACGGCGAGTATAAGCCATTAGATCTTTTTAAAATTAAGGATGCAATTTTAAAAGGATTTCAAAGTGTAAATGAAAAATTTGAAGAAATAATTTTTGATGAAGTTATTCTTGAACTTAATTCTAAAGACACATGGAGTGTTGAAGAGATTCAGGATATTATTGAAAAGAGTTTATTTGCTAGAAATTATTTTGATGTCATGCGATCGTTTATGTTATATCGACATACACGAAAATTACAAAGAGAATTAACTCATAGTATTGATAGTAATACAACATATATTAATAGCACACAAACTATTGAAGAATATATAGGCCAAACAGATTGGCGAATTAATGCTAATGCAAATACGGCTTATTCAAATGCTGGTTTAGTAAATAATGTTGCTGGTAAAATTATTGCTAACTATTGGTTAGATAAAGTATACTCTCCTGAAGAAGGTGCAACACATCGAAACGGAGACATTCATATTCATGATTTAGATTGTTTAACTGGCTATTGTGCGGGATGGAGCTTAAGAGCATTACTAAACGATGGATTTAATGGAATTAGAGGAAGAGTAGAAAGCAAGGCTCCTTCGCATTTTAGAGAGGCGTTGGGACAAATGGCCAATTTTTTGGGAATACTGCAAAGTGAATGGGCGGGGGCACAAGCCTTTAGTTCTTTTGATACTTATTTAGCCCCTTATGTATTTAAAGATAAATTATCTTTTGAGGAAGTATTAAAAGCTGTGCGCAGTTTTATCTATAATTTAAATGTGCCAGCACGTTGGGGACAATCGCCTTTTACCAATATTACTTTAGATTGGGTAGTTCCCTCTGATTTAAAAGAACAGATTCCTACAAGAAATGATAATCATCTTTTTAAAACAGTAAATGATCAGACACTTATTAAACTTGCAAATGCAAGAGGAGTTGATAATCTAATAGATATGAGATATGAGCATTTTCAAACGGAGATGAACATGATAAATAAGGCTTACTATACTGTAATGACAGAAGGAGATTCTCAAGGTCAACCATTCACTTTCCCAATTCCTACTGTAAATATTACTGAAGATTTTGATTGGTATGGGGAAAATACCGACTTATTATTTGAAAACACTGCAAAGATTGGTTCTTCTTATTTTCAAAATTTTATTGGTAGTCAATATATTTTAGATGATGAAGGAAATAAGATTGAAAACGATAAGGCTTATAAGCCAAATGCCGTTAGAAGCATGTGCTGCCGATTACAACTTGATTTAAGAGAACTATTAAAAAGAGGTAATGGATTGTTTGGAAGTGCTGAAATGACAGGAAGTATTGGTGTTGTTACAATTAACATGGCTCGTTTAGGTTATTTATATAAAGGAAATATAAATGCTTTATATGAGCGCTTAGATTTTCTACTTGAAATTTCAAAATCTACACTTGAAAAGAAACGTGTTTTTATTCAAGATATGTATGATAGAGGATTATATCCATACACAAAAAGATACTTAAGTCATTTTAGAAATCATTTTTCTACAATAGGAGTAAATGGAATCAATGAAATGATATTAAACTTTACTGAAGAAAAAGATAATATTACAACAGATACTGGGATTGAATTTGCTGGTCAAATATTAGAATATATTCGTGAAAAAATGAAGCTTTATCAGGAAGAAACAGGAAACTTATATAACTTAGAAGCAACTCCTGCAGAAGGTACAACGTATCGTTTTGCAAAAGAAGATAAAAAAAGATTTCCAAATATTATTCAATCTGGCATCGATGATAATATTTACTACACAAATAGTTCCCAAATTCCTGTGAACCACACAGACGATCCATTTGAAGCATTACTATTACAAGACGAATTGCAGTGCAAATATACTGGAGGAACAGTTTTGCATTTATATATGAGAGAAAAATTAAGCTCAGCTGAGGCTTGCAGAAATTTAGTAAAAAAGGTTCTTTCAAATTTTAGATTACCTTATATTACTATAACGCCAGTATTTAGTATTTGTCCCACTCATGGATATTTATCGGGTGAGCATGAATACTGTCCACAATGCGACGAAATTTTATTAGAAAAATTAACCCTTAATCATACGACACATGAACACTCACAACAACAATCAGTTATTGCAAAGTCATAATTTGCAACGCACAAAATGCCTAGTTTATACCCGAGTAATGGGATATCACAGACCCGTAGAAAGTTTTAATATTGGAAAAAAAGGTGAACATAAGCAACGATTACAATTTAATGAGAGGAGATGTAGCTAAGCCAATTTACAGCATCACTCCATTTACTTTATTGGATTACCCTCATAAAACAGCCTGCATTTTATGGTTTGCAGGCTGTAATATGAGATGTTTATATTGTTATAATCCAGATATAGTTTTAGGTAAAGGAAAATTATCATTTCAAGAAGCTTTAAATTTTTTAAAAACAAGAATAAATTTATTGGATGGTGTAGTTTTAAGTGGAGGTGAATGTACCCTTCATAAAAATTGTATTAAACTTGTTATTGAAATAAAAAAAATGGGGTTATTAGTTAAAATTGATACAAATGGAACAGCTCCCAAAATATTAGAAACTTTAATAAATGAAAAATTAATAGACTATGTCGCACTTGATTTTAAGGCGCCAACAGATAAGTTCGAATCAATAACAAACTCTAAGTTATATTCTAAATTTATCTGTAGTCTTAAATTATTAATTAACAGTAATATTCCGTTTGAAGTAAGAACAACGCTTCACTCATCTCTTTTGGTTCAAAATGACATTCAAAAAATGATAAATGTTTTAGAAAAGTTTGATTATAAAGGATCTTATTACCTTCAAAAATTTATGAACGATACAGAAACATTAGCAGGAATAGAAAACTCAATACATAATACAATTAATGTTTCTTCTCTTAACACAAAATTATCTGTTGTTTTAAGAAATTAGTTGAACTTTTTAAAGGATATAATAAAGTTTTATTTATGATTATAATCACATTTATAAAACAGTTCATACATTACATTTGTATCCTCATCTAAAGTAATAGTGAAACAATTAGTAGCAATAGCATTGATCTTTGGCATTCTAACTCAGTCTATTGGAAAATTAGTATTAATCTCAAACTACCTTTTAAATAAAGAGTTAATTACCTTGAATTTTTGCGAAAATAAAAGCAAGCCAAAATTAAAATGTAATGGAAAATGTCATTTAAAAAAGCAATTGAAAGAGCAAGAAAAACAAGAAGCTCCAGCAAAAAGTTTGTCAAAAAATCTAGATGAAGCCCAATTTTGTTCTGAATACGACAATACTGTTTTACCACGATTCATTTATATATCAAACCTTGCTAATTGGACATATTTAAATGGAGAAACTAATAACACATCTCGTTCGGTTTTTCATCCACCTACAGTTTAGACTATATTTATTTAGGTAATAATCTTTTTTTTCTTAAAGGTGATTATCAAGTTTTTCAACAATTCATTTATTATTCAACTAATACAATTACTCTTTAACAGTGTTATCGATGGATTGTGTATAATTTAAAAACTCTATTATGAAATCAATATTTAAGATGCTAGCATTAGCTGGCGTAATCGCATTTACTTTTTCTTGTAAAAAAAACAACACAGCACCTGACGAAGAAACAAATCCTACATCAAATCCCACTTCTAATTTAATTCAGATTGGAGAAACATATATTATTGGAGCAAATGCTAAAGCCATTATTTATTCGGCTAAACCATTTGAAACAGGATATAATGTTGTTTATGTTGCGTTATTTGATTCTACCGATGGAAGCAGATTGTCAGCCGGACACTTTAATATTAATCCGATGATGGATATGGGAATGATGCAACATAGTTGTCCAGTAGAAAATACAGCAGATACTACTACTACTGATAATTATTTTAAAACTGCTGTAGTTTTTTCCATGCCTGGAACCGCATCTGAATGGTCACTTAATTTGAATTTCCATAATCATAAAAATGGTTTAGAGGGAAGTGGAACTTTAGGTGTAAATGTTATTTCAAGTTCTCCAGCTAGATTTAAGAGCACTGTATTGAGTCTTGATAGTAATTCATCCGTACTTATATCATTAGTAGGTCTTTTAAATCCTCAAGTAGGGATTAATGATTTTGAAATTACTCTTCATAAGAAGGCGAGCATGATGTCTTTTCCTGCAATTGATAATTATTCTGTTGAAATTATTCCAGAAATGCCAAGTATGGGACACGGTTCTCCTAACAATGTAAATCCTATATTAACATCAAATGGTCACTATGTGGGTAAAGTTAATTTTACAATGACAGGCTTATGGAGAATTAACTTAAAATTATATAAAAATGGAACACTTATTAGTAGTGATCAGTATTTTGAAACAACACTACAGTAATGTTTCGATTTAAGATCATATTATTAATGATTCTTTTTCAGCAGAGTTTATTAGGGCAAATAATTCCTAGTGACTCTGCTGTTAAATCAGTTCAATTGGAAGAGGTATGTGTTTCTGAAAATTATGACAATGATAATCATGCTTTTGACTTTTATAAAAATAGTAAATTAGCAAGTACTGAAGATATTCTAAGTAGAATGCAAGGTGTTAATTTAATTAAAAGAGGAGCTTATGGATTAGAACCAACTTTACGAAATTTTAGTACTGGACAATCTAATGTAACTATAGATGGAATGCGCATTTATGGTGCATGTACAGATAAAATGGATCCCGTATCTATCTATATTGAACCAGCAAATTTACAATCTATTCAAGTAGCCCATGGTGCTTCTGGCGCATTAGATGGAAGTACAATTGGAGGTCAGATTGGAATGAAACTAAAAGAGCCGACATTCACTTGTCATTCAAAATTAAACGGACAGTTTTCTCAATCCTATTTAACTGTAAATAATGGTTATAATTCATCGCTAACATTACAGCAATCTTATAAAAAAGTGGCTTAT
The DNA here is from genome assembly GCA_016711805.1 of Bacteroidota bacterium. Lineage (GTDB taxonomy): Bacteria > Bacteroidota > Bacteroidia > B-17B0 > Aurantibacillaceae > UBA4416. The sequence continues at coordinate 277,339 of JADJSH010000037.1, read as the reverse complement.
CGTGTCAGCGGAACTTTCAGAAAAGCTGATAATTATAGGGCAGGTTCAAATACTTTAATTCAACACTCAGAATATCAAAAATTAAACACTTCTGCAGCTATTTCATTTAAAATAACTCAATCTCAAATTTTAAAGTTAGATTATATTGGAGATTGGGGAAAAAACATTGGATATCCTGCATTACCAATGGATGTGGGGACTGCATCCGCACAAATATTTTCTCTAGCTCATCAACTTGAACTGAGAAAGGGTTATTTTGCAAAAAATAATCTTAAAATTTATTACAATGATATTATTCACCAAATGGATGATACACGGAGAATTGATGCGCCCATGCATATGGACATGCCTGGCTGGAGCAAAACATTTGGAGCATTTAATGAATTGTTTGGTAAAAATAACTTTAAACTTCGGGTAGATTATCATCATGTTTATACTAGAGCTGATATGACTATGTATCCCTCTGGAGAAGCTATTATGTATATGCAAACGTTACCCGAAAATTATTTAAATGACATTGGAATAGCGATCAATCAATCATTTAATTTTAAATTTAAACAACAACTCAATATTAATGGTAGAATAGATTATTACAATCAATATGCATCTAAGGGAATCGGCTCAAAACAGTGGAAAGTGTATAATACAGATGTAACTGAAACTAAAACTGATTTTCTGAAAAATTTTAATCTTGTTTATAATAAAAGGGTTAAAGAAACAATTACAGCGCAATTTAGCGTTGGGTACGGAGAGAGAATACCTACCAGTAATGAGAGATATGGGTATTACTTATTTAATAGACAAGATCAGTTTGATTATATTGGAAACATCCACCTTAAGCCCGAACAATCTTACCAGATGGAATTGCTATTTAAGCAACAGTTTAAAAAAGTTGAGTATTCTGTGAATTTTTTCTATCATCATATTCAAAATTATATTTATTCATACCAATTAGTAGGATTTAGTCAGATGACGATTGGTGCGTATGGATTAAAAACCTATAAAAATATTGATTATGCAACTAGTCAGGGATTTGAAGCAAATTTAAAAGCAAAGATTACAAGTCAGATGTCATATATAGCTACTGCGAAATATATTTATGCGCAAACTAATGAAGGAACGCCTTTGCCTCTGATCTCTCCTTTTAAATTACAGCATGCTTTACGCTATAATTATAAACTTTTTCAGTTTCAATTTGAACATGATTATGCAGCGACTCAAAGTCGAATTAATAGCGATTATGTAGATAAAATAACGCCATATTTTAATCTATTTAATTTCAGAGCATCACGAAATGTGAGAATTAAATCTACCGTTCTGCAACTTACAGTAGCTTGTGAAAATATTTTCGATGCTAACTATAGAGAACATCTTGATATTGGAGGTGTACCAAGATTCGGACGAAATTTTCTAATGAATTTAAGTTTTATCTTTTAAGAGAATTTCATTAAATATTAATTGTATTATATTTCTAATGATTTTTTTCTTTGAGAGAGCACCATTAATATGGTGCCTGAGAAAAGTAATAATGATACTCCAAAAAGAGTTTCGTTTACATATTTTACAACTATGTAGCTGAAAGCTGCCACTCCTTGAACACCTAAAACTAATTCATTCAAAAATATCCCTATAACAAATACACTAAATCCTATAGTAGTGAGTGTATTAACTGAAATTAATTTAAAAGTATATAAAAATGAAAGAATGAATACTGAAATGACTGCTAATAAAACTAAGTGTAAATAAGCAATAACTATCGGTCTAAATCCAAATGCAAGATCGCTTACTGCCGGAATAGTTGAGCCTAATTGTAATAATAGTTTTATTGTAAATGCAATTCCAACAAATAAAAATAGATAAGTCTGAAATTTATTTAATGTGGTGCCTCCCAACTCAAGAGCTATTTTAATGGCTTTGACAATCTTTATCCATGCAAATACTTGTATAAAAGCAGCAATTACAACAATGATATATAGCCAAATAGGTAATTTTGCCCATAATGTTGATAGAAAATAGGCAGGAACAAACGACATATAAAATAATTTAAAAAACTCTTTGTCGTATTTGAACTGAGGAAATATTGTATTGCATTCGCTAAAAAATATACCAAGACATGAGAATATAAAAAAACCGTTGTATTGAAAATGAAGGTAAAAATAAACAGAGGCTAAGTACCAGTGCTCATTAAAATTCCTGGAAGCCATCATGTATGCTAAGTAAAATGTGCCAATTGATGAAAAAATATTAAAAAATAGTGCTGCTTTAAACCATGGTTTGGAGGGATTTGAATCATCAATGTTTTCTAAGTCCTTAAAATAAAAAAATGCAAAAAAGCAGGCTATAACAATTGTAATTGTAGAGAGAATAATGGATAAAGTACTGTAGCCATTATAAGAAAATGAGAATAACATACCATATGAACATATCAAATTTGCAATGATAATTCGTTTGTAATTTTTAGTATCTGTAAGTGGAAGTTTTTTTAAAACAAAGTGAATCATTAACACATATAGAGCATGTGTAATCCAACCAGCAAATGCAAAATGAGAATGGGCGTGTTGTATGTTTTTTTGACTGAAATATGGAAAATCAAAGCCGATTTTATACCTCATTAAAACACCAAGGCTAGCTACAATTAATAAATTAATTAGCGATATTTTTAACCAGAATTTAATATTAAAAGACATAATCAATATATTAGTTTGCGTTCAACTATCTGAACTATTTTTTTAGTTTTCATTTTTGTTAAAGTCCTAATAACCGTTTCTACTCTTAATCCAGTATAGTTAGCAATCTCTTGGCGAGTATATGGGATTTCAATCTTCTCACCATCTCGATTGTTTTTCTTTTTAAAATCATTAAGAAACCCCATTATTCTTGACTCAGGTGTATTATTGATAATTTCTCTTGCGGTTATAGCTTTACTATATATTCGCTTAGCAAAAAGAATAATCATTTGTTTTTGATATACAGGATATTCATCTAAAATTTCTAAAAATTTCTCTTTTGATAATTTCAAAATAATTGTGTCTTGACAAGCTACAGCAGAAGAAGGGTAATTTTCATCAATGAACATCGGAGGTTCGCCAAAACTATGTCCAGTTTTAAATTCCGACTGAGTAAATTCTTTCCCATCTAAATTTGTATTAAACATTTTAACAGTTCCTTCCATTATTTGATAATAAAATCTAGGTTGGTCGCCTTCATGGAATATAAAATCGCCTTTTTTGAATTTTTTAGCGACAGCACCCCATGTTATTAATATATCAGCATCAATTTGCATAAACAGATCTTTTATTTCCCTAAAATTAATAAAAATGAAGAAATGGCGTTACGAATTTACTTTTATCAATTTGTTAATTTTATGATTATAATCATTAAAATAGGAAACAATACAACAAGTAAAAATGATATTTATTTCTTATAGATTAGATTTATTAGCTTTGCAAGACTTGGGATTAAAACAACGAAAGGAAATAATTGATTTTTTATAAATGTAGAACCGACAGTTGGCGTTTTTTTTATAAAAAATTTACAAACTTAAATTACTGAAGGTCAATTTATCTAAGAGATACACTAAAAAAATAATGCACTTTTTTTAGATAAAACTTTTTAACTGTTTTTTTGGAGTTTATTATTCAAAGCCTTCGAAAAAAAAGTCTTTAACACTGATTTCTAAGGCCTTTAAAATTTTAACTAAGGTATTGACTGTTTACGAGGCTATTTATTACACAGGTTCCGATTTAACACTAGCCCCCAATCCTATCATTATTGAGAAAAACAGCTACTCTCTTCAGCAGCGAATGTTATTGGAGGAGTAAATGACTTTAAAACCTTTAAATACGGATTTTCAACAATACTCCTTATCAAGATCCTCTGCATTTCACTCATTTTTCATCCGATTTAACAAATTGAAAAAATTGAAAAAATTATTTTGATTATCAGTCTATTATAGAATTTCACTAAAAAAAATGAATAAAATGTTTTTAGTGAAACCTTCTCCTTCCCTAATTGATGGGGGTTTTGAGGCTTTGGCACTGATAAATAGATTAATTTTACAGTGTAAATCTTTGTACATCTACTCCGTATTAATTATAAATCTTAAAAAAAAATGTTCGAACGTCACAGAATCTGTAAGAATCCAGATTGCATGGAATCCTTTGAAGCAATAAGTCCGTTGGCGGATTGTTGTCATAAACATGGCAAAGACACCTGTAAGAACCGAAAGAATTATTTAAGAAAATTAGCCATTAAGGCACTTGGAAAAAACGCATCATCAAAAGCATTGTGGTCCTATATGGTTCTGAAATGCCTACTAGATAAAAGAGAAATAAGGCCAAAACCAGAATTGCTTACCAAAATGGGACTTGATTTTAAATCTTTTGGACAACCAATACCATACAAAAAAGATGATACAAAATCGGTCTTGCCAATTGGAAATTTAGGACTACTTAAAATCGATGATGATAATTTAACAATTGTAAAAACAAACTTGTAAATGGAAAACTTACCCCCAAATTTAGAACCTACACTAGTAGATATTTCAACCATAGAAGAGCTAAACCCATTAAATGATTCCACAGATCTATTGGAGGAAATCCGCAAACAAAAATTTAAAGAAGAAAGAGTGAAGATTCTAAAACGCGCAAACGTTTTTACCGAAGACGATCGAGTGAAATTTAAAGATCCAACTCCCAAAACGGAAAGCGGCGAACTCCAAAAAACAGATGTAAAATCAAAAACAATTACCGCTATAGTGATTATAATAATTATGATTATTGTAGCCATTGTGGTTGCAAAAAAACATAGGCGCTTTAGAAAGGAAGACGTTGAAATTTTAGCTGATCCAAATGCGCCCTATTCATTCTTTAGAAATATACGAAGTACAGATATCGGATGTAATGCATTAATAGCAGCTGAAATTTTCATGTATTTAATTGCCCTTTTAGGCTTCTCTTATTTAATAAAAAATATTACTCGCCAAACCAATGAAACTTTTAATTGAGTACTTTTCTGTGTTTTTGCTTGATGGAGCGTGGTCTTTTAACGACCTCAATACAAATTTCAATACTCGAAATCAACTTTTTAAATCGAATTTCAACAAGGTTAAACACAATTAAGCGGTATTCAACGGCATTCAACAAACTTCACCGCATTTCATCGGTTTTCACATTTAACCGATACAAAAATGACGAATTCGAAAATCGAGGCCAATAATGTTTTTTTTAATTCATGTGCTCTAAAAATCAAATAGTGTTTCAATAGGTACCTTTAGTGCATTTGATAGCTCATGAAGATAGAATGCTGTTGGGTTTATTGCCCCCGCCTCTAATCTATTGATGTTCTGTTTAGGCTTGTTACACAATCTAGCGAGATCCACTTGGGATAGTTTTCGCTCTTCTCGAAGCTTAGAAATACGCTTACCTAGTTTTTTAGTAAATGTTGTTTTCTCCATTTGATTCCAAAGTTATCAAAAAAAAGCAAAAAAATTAAGTAACCACATACGGTTACTTTTGGTAAAAGTAATTACATTTACAAAAACTAAATCAAATGAAAATAGAACACTCTTCTCTACTTACATCAAATAGATTTTTTACAACAATATCTCCGAAGAATAGGTTCGAAGAAAATCTAAGATTAACTCTGTCTTTAAGAGGTAACAATATCATCGAAAATTTTGATTGGGCGTTTGTGGATCTTCACTTTCAATTGATGGACAACAAAAAGGAAACTAAAAGAATTTTTCTTAATCGCGATGACTTTCGTGAAACAGCATTTTCTATAAAAATAAATACTGGAGATTTATTGAGCAAAATTCGCATTGGACTGTATTTTAAGAAAGAGGTTTCCTCAAATCAATTCCTAGATAAAATTCTTGTAGCCGATAATGATGACCATAAAATTTCAAATTTGATATTCTTACCCACGTTGAGAGAAACAATCCAAAATAGAGAACCCATTGAATTTATAGAAAAATTACGGGTCATGAGCATCGACAATTTTCAAGATATTCTAGATACAGAGTTACCTGCTCTGCACGCCTTGATGGAAAAGGCTCCTGAAAGAGTATATTATTATTGGGCTTTAGCTGATAAAATTATTAAAATAACGGCTACCTCCCAATTGCCATTAAGCTATCTTGATAGTGCGGCTGAATCATACTTCAATGAGTATCATGACGGTAAATTCCGTCTAGGATTTAACCTTGAAAACATCTTAGTATGAAAAATAATAAGGAAGAAATAGATTACATGATGCTTTTTAGTGGCATGCATCAGGAATTTTTAATAAACAAAATTAGAATCAAGCCACAGCTTAAGAACTATTATGTTGATTATGAAAACTGGAAAATTAATACTGACGGAACGGGTTCTACAAACATTTGGATAGAGCCGAAAAAGAATCTGATCTACAAACCAGCGTTCAAGTCTCCGTTTCCTGAAATAGATATAAAAGGGTTATTGATAACCGTAAAAACAAAAATGGCAGCCGGCACAAAAAATAACAAAACCGTAAGTTTTGAAATAGCTGGAACTTTTAATCCTCGCATTTGGAGAGGTAGAAATGCCTTAGTATTTCAACCCATTGGAGAAACAGTAATTACAGGTCATAACAGAGTAGTGCTAGAGCACGACCAAATGTTTTCAACATACTTTTTAAAATATATAAGCCAAAACTATGCTGATTTCATTGTAAAATCTGTGAAATTTTTCGGTTAAGGTTCAGTAAGTTATTTCATTTTACTAAAAAAAATATGTCAATTTTTTGGAGTTCAAAACCTAACATTAGTGTTATGTAATACCCGTAAATACTGAGTCTTGTGAATATCTGAGTTTCTTACTAAAACCTGTAAGCAGTACTTTTATTAAAAAAATAACCACATGAAAAAAGAAACTATTTTAGAATTTATTTTTCTATTTGTAATTATACTATGTTACTATAGTGATAAGTTCGCTGGCAAAAATCAAAGAGTTGATAAGGCTGTAATTCCGAATGATGCTAAACAATCTCGACTAACATTAGATGAACTTAGGCAGTACCCAGGCTTAGAATCTATAGATGAAAAAGAAGGCTATGCTGCAATTGCATCATTAGAAAGCTATTCACGAATATTATTTGAATTATTCACCGAACATAAAAGAAACAAACATGAAAGATAATATCGATATTCTTAATCTTTTTGCCAAAGGCATCTCACTTAAGAATAAGTTGGAGATGCTTTTAAGTGCAGTAGTTTACACACGTGTTTCTTCAAAGGAACAAATGGAGAACAACAAAAGCTTGGAGTGGCAAAGAACAGCTTGCGATAAATTTGCACAGGATAAGGGATACGTTGTTCGTGGATACTTTGGGGGAACATATGAAAGTGCCAAGAGTGACGAGCGAAAGGAATTTAACCGCATGCTCAAGTTTGTGAAAGCTCAAAAGGGGGAAAATAAGATTTCATACATTATAGTATATAGTTTAGATCGATTCAGTAGAACTGGCGATAGTGCCATTTTCATTTCTTCTGAATTAAAAAAGATAGGAGTAAACATTCTATCCACTACTCAGTATATGGATACAGATACTCACTCTGGAGCATTTCAACAAAACATTCATTTCGTATTTAATAAATATGATAATGACATTCGTAAGCAAAAGAGTATTGATGGGATGACTGCTAAACTAAAAAGAGGTGAATGGTTGGGAAATTGTCCGAAGGGATATTCTTACACTCCAAATTCAAAGCAACAAACTATCATTATTGATTCTAATGGCCCGCATATTAAACATGCATTCGAAATGAGAGCAGCGGGCCATTCCTATAATGAGATTAGCGACTATTTAAAAAAGCATGGGATAGAAGCTTTTAAGCAGTTTTTGAGCAAGATTTTTAAGAACCCTTTTTACATCGGCTATTTATCACATAATTTTTTAAAGGGAGAAGTCGTTAAAGGAAATCATCCACCATTAATTAGCGAGGAGCTTTTCCTACAAGTTAATCGTTCGAGAAGGGTAAGAGAGCCAAAGAACAATAAAGCCGATAATAATCTTCCATTAAAGGGATTTGTAAGGCACTATGAAACCAATGAGGTTTTTACCGGATACATAGTCAAATCAAAAGGCTTATACTATTATAAGGTTAATAAAACTGGAGTAGGAGTGAACCGAAGCCAAAAAATGATGCATGAAAAATTTAGTGAGTTACTGTCTGAATTTTCTTCATCAAGTGCATATGTCGCTCCATTAAAAAGACAACTCATGTTAACCTGGGATTTATTGAATGATAATAAAGTAGGTGAGAAGATTTCTCTCGCAAAGAAGAAGAAAGATATTGAAGAAAAGATTTATAATCTGGAAAAGCGCCACGCCTTAGGCGACATTGATAGAGATATATTTACCAAATTTCACGCTGAGTTTAAAATGGAAGCTAGTAAAATTGCAGAAGCGATTGAAGAACATGCTTACAATTTATCGAACCCTTCTGAACTTATTAATTTCGCAATGCAATTAAGTCTAAAGGCCTCGTCAACGTGGGATGTCGGGGATTTTTATCAAAAACAAAGATTACAAAAATTAATCTTCCCTGCAGGTATTTGGTTCGATGCAAAAAATAACGAATATCGAACCACTGAAATTAATCCTATTTTTTCGCTCATTCGGCAGTTATCAAGGGATTTAGAGGACCCAAAAAAGGGGACTTTTCACACCTCCGATGAAAAGTCCCCTTCAGTATCCAGGAGGAGACTCGAACTCCCACGTCTTTCGACATACGCACCTCAAGCGTACTTGTATACCATTCCAACACCTGGACATGTATACTTTCGACATCAGCCGAAACAAACACTAGAGTAATAGACCACAAAAATGATAATTATTTTTCGATTATATACTTATAATCCAATATTAAATCCAATTTGAATAATTGGATTTGGATAAGGTGATAAAGGTGTTTGATTTACATTATAAAATATTGCTGCGACGAAACTTCCGTTATCAGAAAATCTTTGACGGTAACCGCCGCCTACTAAAATATTATCAACCCAAGCCCTGCTATTTGGTATAGGCGATGTATAATCTAAAACACTTAATCTTTCCGCACCAACTTGCGCAAAAAAATTATCAAAAATTAGGTATCTACCAAAGGCCCCACCGCCATAAATGGTTGACACAAATTTTTGGCCATTATAAGTTTGGCTGAAGTAGTTGTATGTTCCTGTGACACCAAAGGAGAGTTCTTTTGTAACCTTACAGCCTACCAAAGGAGAAATATTAACATAAGTACTTGAGCCAAACCATGCCCCCACATTACCACCTACATATAGCCTTTCCTTAAAACTATTAAAGTCTTTTGGTGCAACTGGTGATTGATTGTTTATTGGTGGAGGTGGCGGAGCAGGCGTTGGATTTTCTTGAGCATTATTTTTTAATGCAAGCATGCAAAGTAAGAGTATATATATAAAGGACTTTTGCATTATTTTACCTCTTCGTAATCTACATATTCACCATCATTTGGATTGAAATGAGATTTAAGATTTACATTTTTTTCAATCTTTACTTCGCCTTCTTTTTGGTAGGATGTATTGCTGTTAAATCCTTGAACTTGTGTTTTTGATTTTGACATGCTTTTAAAGGCATCGTATATTTTCCAAATCAACCAAATTACTATTATCGTCCAAACTATATCACGCACAATTTCTATATTTTATACTATGCAAAATTACGTTATTTAATCTTGCTACTGCATAACTAGCGGTGAATTAACAAAATTTGATGATTGATAGAAAACAAAAAACCCTCTCAAATTTTTGAGAGGGTTTTTTGTTTTAAATTATTTTGTTTCGTTTGTTTCTACTTCTTCAGAGTTTTCTTCACCTTTTACTTGTGGTTTGAAAACTGGTTTGTCTGATTTTGGAGCATTTGGATCTACATAATCCCAGTTTACAATACGGAATACAGTACGACGATTTTTTTGGTGTAATGCAGTTTTTTCTTCTTTAGTTTTTGCTTTATTAATTACTGCATCTTTAATCAATAATTTTCCTTCACCCCAACCTTTAGAAGTTAAACGAGCTAATGGAATTTTTTTCTCTTCGCTTAAGTAAACTACACAAGATTTAGCACGCTCTTCAGATAATTTTTGATTGGCTGTATTAGAACCACGGCTATCCGTATGAGATTGTAATTCAATAACAATAGTAGGGTTATCAATTAAAGTTTGATATAAGAAGTTTAATGAATCTTTTGATTCAGGACGTAAAGTCGCTTTTCCTAAGTCATATAATACAGCAGGGAAACGAATCTCAGCTTTAACTGGAGTTAATGCGAAATCTTTAACAAAATCTTTAGATTCATTTTCATCAACAGTAGTTAATTTACCCATATCCTTGTTAGCTAAGAATCCTAAAGTGAAGCTTTTAGAAGCTGTAGTTTTGCCTGTAGCAACCGTTACCTCATAAGAAGTGTTTTCTTTTAACTTAAAGTTGTATTTTCCATCTGCACCTGTATTGAATTCAAACATATCTCCGTTTGAACCTTTTAAGTGAATAGAAGCATTTTGAACTGGCTCATTATTTTCATCACTTACTACAGTACCTGTTAAGTTAAAGTTTAATGGTGGTAAAACGAAAGAGTAGATATCATCACTTCCTTTTCCACCTTCACGGTTTGAAGTAAAGTAACCTTTGATTTTTTTACCTTCGAAAATAATACCGAAATCATCACCTGCTGAGTTCATTGGTGATTTTAAATTTTCAGGAGCTTTAGTGAATTTTCCATCTGTTGATTTTTCAGCTTTAAAAATATCCAAACCACCCATACCTAAGTGATAGTTTGAAGAGAAATATAAAGTTTTGTCATCATCAGCCATATATGGATACATCTCATCACCAGAAGTATTGATGCTTGGCCCTAAGTTTACTGGTTGACCCCAAGCTTTATCTTTTTTGCTATAAGTACTCATCCAAATATCTTTTCCACCGTAACCACCAGCAAGCTTAGATGTAAAATATAAAACATCTCCAGTTACATTGATTGCAGGGTGAGCAAATGCTACTGAATCAATATTAAATGGTAATGGTTCCGGTTCTGCCCAAGATGGACCTTGTTTTTTACAAACGTATAATTGACATTTTAAAGTTTTCCCTTTTGCTTCTGGGCAACGAGTCATAAACATCACATCACCTTTTTTAGAAACTGAAACAGAAGCCTCATTCATTTTAGATACAATTGTTGTAGCTAAAGGTGCCGGTGTACTCCATTTTCCGTTTTTATCTAATTTTGCTTCGTATAAATCAGAGTGGTTTTGACCATTTGTAATATCAATTGATCCCGTTGCACCTTGACGAGTAGAAGTAAAAATTAATGTTGTGTACTTTTTATCAGAGTAAGCAGGGCTAAAATCTGACTCTTTAGAGTTTAATAAAGCCATATTTTCTACTTTTAAACGAGTTTCAGGAGTGTTTTTAGCGTCTTTCCATTGTTGAGCTAACTCACAAGATTTAACACCGTTTTCTCCACGAACATCAGAAGGCATTTCTTTTTTGTAGTTATTATATTCTACAATAGCTTCTGGGTATTTTTGTTGAGCTTTTAATACATCTGCTAAGTTTAAAATAGCAATTGGATCAGGATATTTTGCTTTAATAGCCTTGCTGTAATATGTTTCAGCACCTTTTAAATCATTAATTTGTTGGTAAGCATCACCAGTTCTAAATAAAATTCTCGACTTAGCATCCGCTTTCTTTACTTTGGTATAAGCTTGTTTGTAAAGCTCAATAGCATTGAAGTATTGATGATTTTCGTATGCTACATCCGCATCCTTTAAATAGTTTTTCTGTGCGCTCACAGAAAATACAAACGCCATAATAGCGATAGTGGTTAGTGCTAGTTTTTTAAGTTTTTCATAGGTAAATTAAACTTTATAAGTTGCTAAGATATATATTTTTTTAAAACTGCAAAAATTTTAAACATTATTTTAGCCGGATTCGTCTAAAGAAACCTATTGTTTTTGTAGTAATAAGATGAAATTAGTCCGCTAAATCGAAGGTTTTGGCTATATATGTGTTTTTTGTCATAAAAGAGGCTTAAATCGTATGCTTAAGTGTCATAGTATAGATTATGCCCATATATTTGAACTTAATGAAAAAGCCCCATAAGTTTTTTGCACGCATATAAACAAAACTAGAAAAATAGGGGCATGGTTAATCATCGCAATGTTGATGTTGTTTTTCATCATTCATATACAAATGTTGATTGATAGTTTAGATAACTATGATTTTTGGTTTTGGATTTCTATAATTCGCATTCCCATTCAGTTTGTATTGATTTGGTGGGCTTGGTTGTATACAAAAAATCCCCAACCAAAAAGCTGAGGATTTTTAATACTTATGTACTATATTTATGTTCACTAATCGATTACGCTCGAAGTGGCAAGTCAATTTTACTATCTCAAATACAACATTTCGCGGTATTTTGGTAATGGCCAGGTAGCATCATCTACAATGCCTTCTAGCTTATCTACATTATAACGCATCGATTCAAAATAAGGCTTCACTTTTTCGCAATGCGCATGTGCTTGTTTCTTTGCATTATCCAAGTTGTTTGCTTTTTTACGCTCTTCTGTCATTAAATCAGCTTCTGTTTTGATGATGGTTACTTTTTCAGAAATTTCTTTGATCAATTCTAACTGACTTTTTGCAACCACTTTAAATTCTGCTGGAGATAAAATCTCTTTCATTCCTCTTACAGATTCTACTAAACTTTTTTGATAGTTTAAAGCAGCTGGAATAATTTGATTACTTACCATATCAGCAATGATACGAGATTCGATTTGGATTTTCTTCGTATACGTTTCTAAAGCAATTTCATAACGCGCTTCTTGCTCACGGTGATTTAAAATGCCTTGAGATTCAAACATCGCTAATGTTTTTTTAGAGATCATCGCTTCTAAAGCACCAGGAGTTGTTGGAATATTATTTAAGCCGCGTTTTTTAGCTTCTGCTTTCCACGCATCGCCGTATCCATTTCCTTCGAAACGAATTTTTTTACTTTCGATGATGTATTTTTTTAATACTTGAAAAATAGCTTCGTCTTTCTCCACTTTTTTATTCATCAACGCATCTACATCTTTTTTGAAAGTTACTAATTGCTCAGCCATAATCGAATTCAATACCGTCATTGGTCCACCGCAGTTTGCAGAAGAACCAACAGCACGGAATTCAAATTTATTTCCTGTAAAGGCAAATGGAGAAGTTCTGTTTCTATCGGTATTATCTAATAAAATATCAGGAATACGACCGATATTCATCTTCAAAGCTGTTTTTTCTTCAGGACTCATTTTGCCAGAGTGAACAGATTTTTCTAGTTCGTCTAATACTTTTGATAGTTGTTCTCCCAAGAAAACAGACATGATTGCTGGCGGCGCCTCATTTGCTCCTAAACGGTGGTCGTTATTAGCAGAAGCGATAGAAGCACGTAATAAATCGCCATGCTCGTATACAGCTTTTACAGTATTGATAAAGAAGGTTAAGAACTGTAAGTTTGTTTTAGGCGTTTTACCTGGAGATAATAAATTTTTACCTGTGTTGGTAGCTAAACTCCAGTTATTATGTTTACCACTTCCATTAACGCCCGCATAAGGTTTTTCGTGCATTAACACGCGGAAGTTATGACGAATGGCAACCTTTTCCATTACATCCATCAATAACAAGTTATGATCAACTGCTAAGTTTGTTTCTTCAAAAACAGGAGCGCATTCAAATTGAGCAGGAGCAACTTCATTGTGACGCGTGCGAACGGGTATTCCTAATAAATGAGATTCATATTCAAAATCGCGCATGTAAGCCGATACTCTTTCTGGAATTGAACCCCAGTAATGATCTTCTAATTGCTGTCCTTTTGCAGGTGCATGACCAAATAAAGTACGACCAGTTTGTTGTAAATCGTAACGGATATTATATAAAGCAGAGTCCACTAAAAAGTATTCTTGCTCCCAACCTAAAGTAGCAATAACCTTTGTTACGTTTTTATCAAAGTATTGACAAACATCAGTAGCCGCTTTATCCACAGCATGTAATGATTTTAATAAAGGCGTTTTAAAATCTAACGATTCGCCTGTATAAGAAATAAAGATAGTAGGAATACATAAAGTCTCGCCCCAAATAAAAGCTGGTGATGTTGGATCCCAAGCTGTATAGCCACGAGCTTCAAATGTATTACGAATTCCTCCGTTAGGAAAAGAAGATGCATCTGGTTCTTGCTGCACTAAAGCATTTCCGCTGAAACGTTCAATTGCTCTTCCGCCTTCTATTGGTTCAAAAAAGCCATCATGTTTTTCGGCAGTAGCACCAGATAAAGGTTGAAACCAGTGTGTAAAGTGAGTTACTCCTTTGCTTTGCGCCCAAGCTTTCATGCAAGCTGCCACTTGATCAGCCATTTTACGTTCTACAATTGTTCCTTGGTGCATAGAGTTTTGAATACTATTGAAAGCCTCTTCTGAAAGGAATTCACGCATGGCATCTAAGCCAAAAACATTTGATCCGTAATATTGTGAAACTTGTTGATTGTTGTTGCTAAACTCAACTGGAGTTCTTTTTACAACATCTTGCATGGCTAAAATGCGTCTTGTGCTCATATTTTTTTGGTTTTATAGGGGTGTAAATTGAAAATTTGTAACTTTTCGCCAAAATTATATCAAAAAAAGGGGGGGTGCAAGTAAAAAAGTGACTTTTTTTGAAAATTATTTTCAAAAAGTAGGGGGTGATGACAAAAATCAGGATTTTACCTATTCATATTTCAATGAAAACACTTTAATCTTCCTAAATCGAGTTTAAATAGATAAAAGTCTTGTTGGGCTCATTTACGAAAGCTACTTCAATCCTAAAATGTATGTTTGCCGAAAATTTATTTAATCCTCCTTTTTATGAAAAAACTATTATTCTTTTTTATCCTTTTAACATCTATATCCAAAGCGCAAAACGACTCTATTATGTTTTTTGCCTATACGGATTACAACAACAATTGCATGTATGAGCCGGGAATGGGCGAAGAGCCTTTAAATCATTTTACATTTGATTTCGCTTATAAATTTACTACATCTTTTATTCAGTCTAATACTAAAACAACCGATTCGAATGGTAATATTAAATTTTATGCACCTAGTGCTTTTGCGCCAGCAAGTAATACAATAAGCATTTCTTCTTGTCAGTTTGCGGGTGGACCTCCTCAATTTCCAGCCTGTTTTACAAATCAAAATTTGCCATATAATACAACCTATTCTGTTGGAGTCTATAGTCCAATGGGGCCTCCAGCTTTTAATTTTTTCGTGATTTCAGATTTTATTATTTCAACATACGGGCAGCTCTACAATAATGCGATTAGTACGCCAGGCTATAAGTTTTTTTGCATAGGCAAATCTAATTTAAATGCAAGTTTCTTTGGGTTTAATTATACGGGTAATAATATGTCAATGTCTCCTATGTCACTTTCTTTTCAAGGCGGTAGCACTGATACACAGCTGTTTAATCATTTTACGAATTATAATTCAACAGGTTGTGCAACAGGGGCAGGCGGATATGGCGGCTTTACGAACCCTGAATTATCTATTGCTGGAATTTATACAGTTGTATTAAATGCTCCTGGAACAAATGGTCCTTCATATACAAATACGTTTGTTTTAGTAGTAGATAGTTGTGAGTCTGTTAATGGTAATGTGTTTGTAGATTGTAATGCAAATTGTTACCAAGATGGCAATGAATATAATTGCGATGAGGAGGTTATTACTTCAACAAACGGAACATATTCAACAACAGTTATTCCTGATTATAATGGAAATTATAGTATTGTAACTCCTTATAGCGCGACACAATATACAGCGACCATTACTCCTAATGTAGATTTTGCATTAGCATGTTCTACGCCATCTGTTGTAACATATTTGTCAAACACTAGTAACGCAAACTTCTTTACGAATACTATTAACCAGACAGCAGTAAATAATATCAATTATTCATCGTATGTTCATACTCCTTATAGCGGCAGTTCTGTACCAGGGGGTAATTTCAAATTCAGATCTTACTACGATGTAGCAAAACCAGATTTTTGTTCAACGTTAAACAATGCAGGATGTTATTATGTAAAGTTAGATTTAAACACTCAGTTGGTTTCTTTTGATCCGGGGACACCAAATTATACAGCAATCTATCCAACTACAAGTGGGGATAGTATTGTTTGGACTTTAGCGGATTTGAGAGCTCAAGCTATGAATTTAGGAGGACACGATTTTGTGTTAAATATATATATGTTACCAACAGCAACTATTGGCTTACCTTATACTATTACATCAGGAGTTTTATCAAATGTTACTGAAACTACATTATTAGATAATAGAAGAGTTGGAACGTGGTTAATTGGCGGCCCTTTTGATCCCAATTATATTGAAGTAACTCCTAAAGGAACAGGTGTTCAAGGATATATTCCAACAAGTACAACGGAATTATATTATACCATTAATTTTCAAAATGTAGGAAATGCGCCTGCTATTGATGTAAAAGTAAAAAATTTATTGGATGCAAATTTGGATGCAAGTTCTATTAAAATTTTAGGTTCTAGCGATGCGGTTCAAACAAATATAGATGCTAATGGCTTAGTAACTTTTATGTTCAATCATATTATGTTAGCAGATAGCACGCATGACGAACCAAATAGTCATGGATTTGTAAGCTATAAAATTAATTTAAAACCAAGTTTAGCAGTAGGTACACAAATTCATAATACAGCGGCTATTTACTTTGATTATAATGCTGCTGTATTAACCAATACTGTTTTAAATACCTTACAAACAACAACAGGAGTTCAGGAATTAAGTTCAAGCTCGTTTGCAGTATATCCTAATCCTAGTAATGGTTTCGTGACGGTTAGCTCAACGGATATGATTACTAAAGTAGTAATTGTGAATGTGCTTGGAGAAGTTGTAAAATCAATTACTACAGATTCGAAACAAATTACTGTAGATATGACAGATTTAAAATCAAGTGTTTACTTCTTGCAAATAACAAATGCGAAAAATCAAACAAGCATCCAGAAAATTGTGAAAGAGTAAGCCTTACTATTATATTAACTATAGAAATCCCGATTATGATAAATAGTCGGGATTTTTTTATAGTAATTAAATTTAAAATGTTTGCTGACTCAAAACTATTCCCCACAAAATAGCAGCCCAAAGCCATAATATCATCGTGTAACAAACATACAGCAGTACTTTTGAGCTAATTATTTTTGAAAGATAATGTATGGCAATACCTCCAAACATAAATCCTAATGACCAAGCCATGCCAATACCAATCATGGCTGGCCAAACCCAATCGCCTGTCCGGCTACTAAATGGAGGATAATTTTTAAATAAAAAACATACTGGATAATATAGTGCAGCACCCAATGCACCCATACTTAGTAAGCCTAAAACAGCTACTGATAAGAAAGCAATAATGGAAAATTTTGTATTACCTGATAATGATTTCCATACATCTGTCATAAAGAAAGGTTGTAATCTTTAAATTAATTGATTACAACTTTTTTAATGATAGTATTTTGGTTGTTTGATAAATGAAGAAAATATATTCCGCTTTCAAGACCTTTGATATTAATAGATGAATTAGAAGAGTCTAAATTTATAGTGTCCATTTTCTTTCCGTCAATCGTATATAATTCAGCTTTATCAGCTTTAAAAGTTGAGCTGCTGTAATATAGTTTATCATTTGCAGGAACAGGATAAATTGTCACGTCATCATTTGTTTTTTTAGTCTCTATAATGCTAGTTGGAGTACTTGGTAATGATTTGAATGAATTAGTCAAAAACATAACACTTGAATCAAAAGCCCCATCTCCAACGTCTGCAATAGCTAATTTAAAATGATACGTTTGGCCAGGTGTTACAGGTACTAATCCCAGTAAACCAGTCGTAAAACCATCAAAGGCTACATCAGTACCATTTGTATTGTCAATATAATAGGCGCAATTATTACATGGTCCTGAACCTGCACTTCCATTATTTATCGAATTTACTGATACCATAGGGGTAGTTGTTCCTGGAACAAATGCAAAATTTGTATTATTATAGCTTCCACCTGCAGGGTCGGGTCCTGTTACTGCAATAGCAAAGGCATCATTAAAACCCGAATAAACGTATTCGTTGTATTCCTCTGATCCGAAAGAAAAATTGAATAACAAATTTGCATTAGTTGGCACACAATCAAATTCAATAATGCAGGCATCGTAGGTTTGGCCCATTGCTATGGAACTAATCAAGGCATCACCCATCGTTCCATTATTTGCGCTTAAAAATGCCCCTGCAGGATTACTAATCAAACCATTAACTACTCCTGTGCTCATAATAATACCACTCCCAAAAGCCATATTTGATGTGCCTGAATAAAATCCGTAAGATTGAGGAGCGCCCGTTACGGTCATATTTGAAATTGTTAGTCCGATTCCCTGAAAATAATTGGTAAGATCGGCCATGCTTGGCGCAACTGTAAACGTTAACTGACTAAATCCATTTGATATGGATATGACTGAAACTAAAAAAGTGAAGTATAGTTTTTTCATTGTATTTAATATTTAGATAAATTTATTAATTAAGTCGGGCAGAGCAAAGAAATTTGTCCTTTTAGTAAGATTGACTTATTGAAATAGCTATAATTATGAGTAAAAATGTTATTTTTACAGCTGATGAATTTTTTGTTTCCTACATTTTTAATCGGATTAGCAGCAATAGCCATTCCTATTATCATTCATCTTTTCAATTTTAGGAAATACAAAAAAGTGTATTTCACCAATGTTCAGTTTCTAAAAGAATTAAAACAAGAAAGCGATAGTAAATCCAAGCTAAAAGAATGGCTGATTTTAGCGATGCGGATTTTAGCAATCTCTTGTTTAGTATTTGCATTTGCTCAGCCATTTATTCCTGGAAAAGTAAAAACAATCCAAGGTGAAAAAGCCATCAGTATTTATATTGATAATTCCTTTAGTATGGAAAGTACTAATAAAAAGGGAACACTTTTAGAAAATGCTAAAACTTTGGCTACTGAGATTGTCAATACATTTAATGCAAGCGATAAATTTCAATTATTAACGAATGATTTTGAAGGAAAACATCAACGTTTTATTTCTAAAGAAGAATTTGTTGAGCAATTAAACGATGTAAAAATTTCTTCTGCAACAAAGAGTATAAGTGATGTGATAAAACGCCAACAAGATTTTTTACAAAACTCTTCTGCAAAAAATAAGCGCATTTTCTTATTAAGCGATTTTCAAAAAAACACATCTGTATTTTCTAAATCAGATATGGATACAAGTAATGCTATTAGTTGCATTCCAATTGCATCTTCGGAAGTTAACAATGTATATATCGACAGTGTTTGGTTTGAAACACCTGTTCAGCAATACGAAACACAACAAATCATTCATGCTGTTGTCATTAACAAAAGCAACAAGGACATTGAAAATGGTAGTTTGAAGTTATACATCAATGATGCGCAAGTTTCTTTAGCATCGTTTAATGTAAGTGCTGGTAACAAAAAAGATGTGAGTATTTCTTTTACTGTAAAAGTGAAAGGAATTAATAAAGGGGTTTTAAAAATTGAAGATTATCCAATTACCTACGACGATAATTTTTATTTTAGTTTCAATGCACAAACTATTATAAATGCGTTAGTCATTAATGGAAAAGATACCAAAACTGCTGGCAACTTTAAATCGTTAATGCAAAATGATAGTTTGTTTGTTTACAAAGAAAATAGTGATGCCTCGATTGATTATAGTGTATTTGCAAAAACAAATATTATTGTTTTAAATGAATTGAACACTATTACTTCTGGTTTAACTTCTGAATTGCACAAGTTTGTAAATGCAGGAGGTAGCGTGGTAATTTTTCCGAATAAAAAATCCGATATAATATCTTATAACACCGCGTTTCAAACTCTACAATTGCCACAAATTATAAAACTAGATACTGCTAATATTAAAACACAGAGCATTAACTTCGAGCAAGGCTTATATGAAGGGGTTTTTGATAAAGTCGATCAGCGAATGGATCTACCAAAAGTATTTGAGCATTTTGAATTCACTAAAACAACCAATAACAATTCGCAAGGCTTAGTATTATTGCAAAATGGACAGTTTTTAGTTTCGTTAAACACATTAGGAAACGGAAAAGTGTATGTGTTTTCTATTCCATCGGATGAAACAAGTTCTAATTTATTAAAGCATGCCTTGTTTGTTCCAACACTAATTAAAATGGCTATTTTGAGCTTAAAACCTTCGCCAGTGTATTATAAAACGGCCATCAATGAGGTGATTTCTTTAAACAGTACATCTAATTTTTCTGATAAACCTTTACACATTTTGAAAGTTGACAAAAAAGTAGATGTGATTCCTGAGCATCGTTTGCTTAACAACACAATAGCATTGTATACACAAAATCAAATTACAGAAGCTGGTCATTATAATGTGGAAGAAAATAATGTGATAATAAAAGACTTAGCTTTCAATTTCGATCGAAAAGAATCGGATATGAATTTTATGACTCAAGAAGATTTACAAAAACAAATTGATGAAAAAGGCTTAAAAAATGTATCCGTTATTGAATTAAATGAAAAATCATTAACAAATGCATTGCAAGAAGTTAACGATGGCAAAAAATTATGGAAATTGTTTTTAATTTTAGCCTTGATGTTTTTAGCGGCAGAAATTTTAATTATAAGATTATTTAAATAACGATATGAATTTATTAATTAAACAAGCAACAGTAGTTGATTCCACTAGTCCACATAATGGAAGAGTAGTAGATATTTTAATTGAAAAAGGAGTCATTACTCAAATTAAAAAAACGATTACTCCTGAAAAAGGAGTTAAGACTATTGAAGCTGAAGGCTTACATGTATCAGCAGGTTGGTTAGATATGCAGGTTAATTTTTGTGACCCAGGTTATGAGCATAAAGAAACTTTGAATAATGGTTTAAAAAGCGCTGCCAAAGGCGGATTTACGAGTGTTTGTTTAATGAGTGGAACCAATCCTCCTTTACATAACAAAGCGCAAATTGAATATGTAGCCAATAGAGCAAAAGATAATTTAGTAGATGTATTACCTATTGGAACATTAAGTCATAATCAGGAAGGTAAAGATTTGTCGGAAATGTACGACATGAAAATATCGGGTGCTATAGCTTTTAGTGATTATAAAAAATCAACCAAAGATGCAGGCTTAATTTTAAGAGCGTTACAATATTCTCAAAATATCAATAGCTTTATTATTACACATTGTGATGATAAAACTATTTCGCATGATGGTTTAGTAAACGAAGGCGTAACTTCTACAAAAATAGGATTAAAAGGAATTCCGGCTTTAGCCGAAGAAATTATGTTGCAACGTAACATTCAAATTTTAGAATATACTGGCGGTAAAATGCACATTCCCACCATTAGTACTAAAGGAAGTATTGAATTAATTAAAAAAGCAAAAGCTAAAAAGTTGAATATCACCTGTGGTGTAGCGGCGTATAATTTATTATTAGATGATTCTGAATTAGAAGGCTTTGATACTAATTATAAAGTAAATCCTCCATTAAGAACAAAAGAAGATATTGATGCTTTGAAAAAAGGATTAGCGGATGGTGTTATTGATGTGATTGTAAGTGATCATGCACCACAAGATATTGAAAGCAAAGATTTAGAATTTGATCATGCTGATAATGGAATGGTTGGTTTAGAAAGTTGTTTCGGGGTTTTAAATATGGCTTTGAGTTCAAAATTATCTTTAGAAAACATCGTTGATGCTTTAACCAAAAATCCTCGTTCTATTTTAGGGCTTGCTACTGTAAGCGTTAAAGAAGGTGCTGAGGCTAACTTAACCTTGTTCAATCCAACAAAAAAATACGTGTTTGATAAATCACATATTGTTGCTGCAAATAAAAATTCAGGAATTATCGGTAAAGAGTTAAAAGGCGAAGTTATTGGAGTTGTAAATAAAAACATGTACTTGTCATAAATGCAGCATAAAACTCCCTGTGTTATTATTGTTACTCCTGGGTTTCCGGAAAGTGAAAATGATACAGCGTGTTTGCCTGCTTTTCAGCAATTTGCTTTAGCCTTAAAACAAAATTTCCCTGAATTGAAATTCGTTTTCATTTCTCTTCAATACCCTTTTAAAAAAGGCTGGTATACTTGGAATAGTATTGATGTCTATGCTATTGGTGGTAAAAACAGAAAACATATTTTTGGATTAAATACCAAACGTTTAGCCACACAAAAATTAAATGAACTTCATGAGAGTTACACGGTAAAAGGCGTAATTAGTTTATGGTGTATTGATACGGCTTTGGTAGCTAATACATTTGCATTAGAAAATAATCTTAAACATTTAATATGGATTATTGGACAAGATGCAAAGTCTACCAATGGTTTTGTAAAAAAAATAAAACCAAAGCCTGAACAATTAGTGGCGATGAGTGATTTTTTGAAAGATGAATTTTTAAAAAATCATCAAATAGAACCAAAATTTGTTGTGACTAATGGGATTAATCCCACACTATTTGAACCGTTAAATACAGAACTACGACCAATTGATATTTTAGGAGCAGGCTCTTTAATCCCTCTTAAAAATTACTGTTTATTTATTGAGGTAATTGCTGAGGTTGTAAAACAGTTTCCTAATTTGAATGTAAAAATTGCAGGGGATGGCGAGGAGCGAAAACTACTTTCAGATTTAATTATTCAACATAAATTACAAAAAAATGTTGAGTTACTTGGCGCCAAGAAACATAATGAAACCTTGGGTTTAATGAACCAGTCTAAATTGTTTTTACACACCTCTCACTATGAAGGCAACTCAACTGTATTGATGGAAGCGTTATATAGCGGTTGTCAAGTAATTTCTACTCAACAATTAAGTTTTGCTGAGCTTAAAAATCTCTATACTAACACTTCTAAAACAGAATTAGTAAAAAGTGTAATTACTTTATTAAATCAGAATAGAGCCTCTGAACGAATTACATTTAATACAATGGAGAATTCGGCACAACAGATGGTGCAGTTGTTGTTACGTTAAATGATGTAATACAGTTTCTATTTGTCTGGCAATAGCAATATTAGAACACTCATTTTCAAAATGATTTCTGATAGACTGCCTCATAGATTCGTTAAATTCTACATCTAATACTTTATGCAAGTTGTTAGCTAATTCTATTTCATCTAAAGGATTAAATTGCATTTTTTCATTCAACCCTTCTAATAGAAAATCAAATGCCGGGATGTGCGATACAATAGGAAAAACTCCACAAGCTAACGATTCAATTAATGAGTAACCACTTCCTTCGTATATACTGCAGGAAACAAAAACATCAGATTGATTTAATACCCGTTCAATTTCATTTTGAGGAATAGATCCTTTAAATGTAACAACATCATTGATCTTATTTTCTGCCGAATATATTTTGAGCTCCTGTTCTAGTTCAGCACTTGTATAATAAATAGTTAAATGAAAATCTGAGCGCTTTATTTTTAAAATAGTAATTGCTTTTAATAAAGTGATGAGGTTTTTGTTTTCATTTAGCCTACCTATAAAAACAAGTTGTTTAATTGGTTCAATGTTTTTGCGAGGCAATAAATGAAAAGAGGAACTTCCTTCAACAACTTCATAAACTTTGTTCATGGAAGAAATACATTTTTTTTGAAGAAAAGGTTGCGCCATCTCTTTGCCATTAAATAAGTAGGCATCTATCCATTTATCGGCTAAAGGCATCAATATTGCTTTTTTTCTTAAATAAGTTTTTTCGGCATGATGTTGCAAAATAACCTTAGCTCCAGAAAATAATTTTAAGAAAGCTGCTTCCAAAAAATAATCTAAACCATGAACAATAACAATTTGTGTTTTTTGTTTTTTTATAAAGCGTAAGCAATAAATTAAAAATAATAATTTATTTAGTGACTTGGAAATAATTTTAAAAGATTCATATTCCTTATTTATAGAATGGTTGTTATTTAGTATGTATGTAATTTTATGTTTTTTTGAGAGTGAAATTTTATACTCTAAAATATTTTTTTGTTCAGCTTCAAATTCAGACAGATTATTGTAATAACATTTATGGAAATTAATATATAGTATTTTTTTCATTCTTATTTCCAAATAATAGTTGTTTCAATTCCATTTGGACTCTTTATAAAATAAGTTTCTCCATATTTAGGAGATGATATTTTTTTTTGATTTTTGTTACATAGATAGAAATCATCATTTGTGATTTTACTAAGATCAATAGGAAGTGAGCCTAGCATTCCTGTTCCATAGTTTGTCCATACTTGATACGTCGTGCGCTTATCTGCGATTATGATTTGCGTTGTATCACCAGTTGACCACAAATAATTTTTAACTCCATCTGGAGCTACTAAAATAGTTTTGTTTCCTATGTTTGCATGTAAGATTTTTGGTTGTTTAATCTGGAAAGGTATTTCAAAACAAAATGAACGGTAACACATAACGGAGTCTTTAAAAGTAAGTGTGGCAATATTTTCTTTCAATTTATTAATGATGACGACACTTGGATTGGGTCTAAATGAGAAGCCATTATTTATTAAGTGTGTATCATCGTTTACAACTTGATAACTTCCCAAAGATTTTACGAAAAATGGCTGATTGTATTCCCATATTTTTGTAGCAGTCCAATTAAGGGTATCTAATTTGTATTGAATTATTCGAGAAGTTTTTGGTTCTTTTGAAGTGTTAGCATTGTCAAATAGTGAGATGGCATCATTTGTCAATCTTCGAGCGTCGTGCTGCCCACTAAAGCCGAGATCATTTGTAAAACTGAAACTACTTGATTTGCCACCAAGCTTCCATATTATTTTACCGTTTTGATGATTGATTTTGTAAATAGAGTTTAGGTATCTTAATGAAACCAATAGATTGCCGTCTGCATCTTCTTCAATAGAGTTTCCGTGAGCATAATCGTATTTTGTTGAGTCGTATCCATATGATTCAAATGATTCTTTTGGATGAATGTAATTGTTACTATTCCATTCAAAAACGAGTTTGTGTTGTTTATTAAATTCTTGTATGACATAACCGCGAACGTTTGTTGTTTTACTTCCAGGTTTTCCATTATAGTTTAATTTACTTAAATCCATAATAGAGTCCTTCATGCCTCCAATGATATAATTGCCATTAGATAGTTTTTGAAATTCATGAGCATCCGATAGAACATTATTTGTATTAAGAATAGAATCTACAAAATTGAATTTTAAATCCATTAGTTGATAAGAGGCAATACCATTTAAATATTTTGTAAAATAAAACAAGGAATCATTTGATGAATATTTGAAATCACCAATGCTTCCAGAAGAGCTATTCATATACCAAAATACATATCCATTATGATCAATAATAATTGGTTTTGGAGAAATGTAATTTTTATCGGTTGGGTTAGAATTTAATTTTAACGGAGAAATTAAGATATAAGTGTTTTCTGGTAATTTTCCAGAGTTTAATTGATAAGGGAAGACTACATTTGGTACAAGGTGGTTATATGTTTGCCCGTATAGTTCGTTTATAATAGAACTTAGCAGTAGTAAAACAATTTTAATATTTTTTGTCGGTTTCATTAATGTATAAAGATATTATTTTGGTAATGAATTACTTATAAATAGTATAGGATATTTATTATTATATTTGTTTGTAACCTATCAAATAATATTGAAACATACAGTTGTATTATACAATCCAGATGCAGTTTTTTATACGATGCCTTTAGCTTTAATAGCTATCGCTTCGTATTTAGATCCTGCAATTTATAATGTTGTTATTATAGATGGAAGAATTGATGTAAACCCTATAAAAAAAATTCAAGAAGCGCTCTCTGATAACGGACTTTGTTTTGCAACATCTGTATTAACTGGAAGCCCAATTAAAGACGCATTGAAAGTATCAGAGGCCGTTAAGTATAAATTTCCTCAAATTCCCGTTGTTTGGGGTGGTTGGCACCCATCATTATTTCCAAAGCAAACCTTAGAGAATGAGAATATTGATATTGTTGTTAAAGGACAAGGAGAAGTTACGTTCGCAAATTTGCTCGAAAAAATTATTACCGGGAAAAATCGAAACGGAGTAAATGGTATTTGTTATAAAGAGAATGGCATTTACATCGAGAATCCTGAGAGAGCCATGGATGATATTAATAGATTTCCTCCATTTAATTATGATTTAATTGATGTAAAATCATATATGAATTTAAGCGGTAGAAAACAGTTAGATTATATTTCTTCACAAGGCTGTCGTTTTCGTTGTTCGTTTTGTGCCGACCCATTTATGTATAATAGAGGTTGGTTTGCGTATAGTCCTAAAAGAGTAGTTGATGAAATAGAATCTTTGTGGTTAAAATATCGATTTAGTCATGTGCATTTTCAAGATGAAACGTTTTTTACGAATAGTAAAAGAGTAAAGGCTATAGCCGAAGAATTTATCAAAAGGCAATTACCAATCACGTGGTTTGGTACGATGCGTGCAGATCAAGGAGTTAGGTTAGGCGATGATGTTTGGCAGTTGTGTAAAGAATCGGGACTCGAGCGTGTAATGATAGGAATGGAAGCTGGCACACAGGAAATGTTGGATTGGATGCAAAAAGACATTAAACTGGAACATATTTATGATGCGGCAAAACAATGTGTTAAATATGACATTTCTATTAACTTTAGCATCATTGTCGGTTTTCCTGGTGAGACCGAGGAAAGTATTTCTGAAACTTTGAATGTGGTAAAAAAGTTAAGAAAGATGAGTAGTAATTTTAATATGAGCATTTTTTATTATAAACCCTATCCCGGAAATAAAATAGCCGACGAGCTTTTGGCAAATGGTTATCAATTCAATTCTACCTTAGAAGATTGGAGTAATTTTGATTATGTGGGTACTAAAAAAAGTGAGTGGATTAGTGAAGAAAAAATCAAAGAAATTGAAAACTTTAAATACTATCAAAATTTGGCGTACAATAAGCGGACTCCAATTAAATTTTTATTTCAAGAATTTGCTAAATGGAGAATTGAAAACAAGGCGTATAAATTTCCAATAGAAAGAAAACTGAAAGAGTTATTAAACCCAACGCAAAAAATGTCATAAGTGATTTTACTTTTTAATCCTAGAGCGACTAATCATAATCCGCGCATACCAAACAGTGTGTTGCAAATTGCTGCTAGTATAGATGGTATTTATGAATGGATTATAGTAGATGGAAATTTAGAAAAAGATCCGTGGACTGTTATCGAAAATTATTTATCTACCGGAAAGATTAAGTATTTTGCATGCACTGTTATGCCTGGCCCTCAATTAAAGCAAGCAATACCTTTTACAAAAAAAATTAGAGCGAGCTATTCTCATATTAAAATTATTTTCGGTGGATACTTCGCATCTAACCAATATAAAGTAAATTTAGATTCGGGTTATGTAGATTATATAGTGAACGGCCCTGGTGATAATACTTTCCCGCAATTAATAAACGCTATCGAAAATAATTTACAGGTTGATGGGATTAAGAATTTGATATACAAAAAAGACGAACAAATTTTTAAAACAGCCAAGGAAGAATTATTGGATTTGGATAAGTTACCTGCATTGCCTTATCATAAACTAAATAATTTTTATCCTTTTCAAAAATTACTTCCTAAAACTTATCTTGGAAAAAAAACCATTGCCTATCATAGTAGTTTTGGTTGTCCGTTTACATGTTCATTTTGCGCAGTGGTTCCTATTTATAATGCGCGTTGGAAAGGTAAATCAGCACAAGGAATTTACAATGATGTGAAATTATTAAAAGATACTTATCAAGCAGATTCTATTGAGTTTCATGACAATAATTTTTTTGTATCAGAAAAACGAACCGTTGAATTTGCTAAACTCATTGAAAAAGAAAACATGGTTTGGTGGGGAGAGGCTCGTATTGATACCATGGATAAATACAAAGATGAATCGTTAGCTGCTATCAGAAAATCGGGATGCAAGATGATATTTTTTGGAGCTGAGACAGGTAATGACGAAGTTTTAAAAAAAATGGACAAAGGCGGAACCCAAACAGGAAAACAAATTTTAGAGTTTGCCGAACGGCTAAGAAAATTCGATATCATTCCTGAGTATTCTTTCGTATTAGGAATCCCTGGTGATACTGAAGAACAAGTAAATAAACAAATTGATGAGGACATTGCTTTTATTAAAAAAGTAAAAGCAATTAATCCGAAAACTGAAATTATCATTTATACGTATAGTCCAGTGCCTACAGAAGGCTCTGATATGTATAAACAGGTGTTAGATAGTGGTTTTAAATTTCCTGAAAGATTGGAAGATTGGATAAGCCCAGCGTGGGAAAACTTCGATTTGCGAAAAAATCCATTAACGCCATGGCTAAAGCCGTACATGATTGATAAGATTAAACAGTTTGAAACTGTATTAAATGGTTATTATCCTTCTAATTCGGATATACGTTTAACTGCTCCTAAAAAAATTATTCTAAAAACGATCAGTAGTTGGAGATATAAAAGCAGTTTCTATTCGTTCCCAAAAGAAATTAGTTTTTTACAGAGAGTTTGGAAATACCGTCAACCTGAAACAGAAGGTTTTTAGTATGCTGGATCGCTTACAAAAAATATATATGCAAACTTTCGCCAAACCATATGTGCTTTGGTATTTAAAAAAACAAAGAACAGATACGGTTCGAGGGTTTGAGTTGATGATAAAACCAACTGTTTTTCATCCTAAATTTTTTTTTAGTAGTACTTTTTTATTTGATTTTATATCTACGTTGAACATCGAAAACAAGCGATTTTTAGAAATAGGTTGTGGCTCGGGCTTAATCAGTTTATTGGCACATCAAAAAAAAGCAAAAGTAACAGCTTGTGATATTAATGAGGTGGCAGTTGATTGTACAAAAGTAAATTTTGAGAAAAACTTCAGAAATGAGTTAGCAAATGTATCTGTTTTAAAAAGTGATTTGTTTGACGAACTCCCTAAATTAACATTTGATGTCATTGTTATTAATCCGCCATATTTTTTTGAAGAGGTTAAAATCGATAATCAGCTGGCATGGAATTGTGGAAAAACGGAGAATATTTTGTTAAATTTTTTTCTGGGTTAAAACAGTACAGTAATACTGAAAGTGATGTATATATGATTTTAGCTGATAATTGCGAGATTGACAAAATAAAGAGCATCGCCAAATCGCACCAATTTGTTTTTGAATTGATTGTGCATAAAAAAATTAAATGGGAAACCAATTTTATTTTTAAAATCAAAGCTATTTAATGTATCTTAGATGGTAATTAAACCATAGGCATTTGATTCAAACATTTACTATTAGCTTAAATCAAAAACACGTATTAAAGACTTTGTTATATTTTGATGTATTTAATTATCCGTTGAAATTTACTGAAGTGCTTGAGAATATGCCCGTGGCTATTAGTGAAGAAGATCTCAAGAATGAATTGCAATGTTTGATTGAAGAAGATCTCATCAAAGAAGTGCAAGGGTTTTACCTGCTTTCAACTTCATCCGCTGATAGCATTGCTCGACGTTTAAAGGGAAATAATGAAGCTTTGGAAACAATGACTAGAGCTTATAGCTATAGTAAGAAGATTGCATCTTTTCCTTTTATTTCAGGAGTTTGTATTTCAGGAGGATTATCCAAAAATTATTATGATGAACACAGCGACATCGATTATTTTGTGATTACTAAAGCAAACCGTTTGTGGTTATGCCGCACACTATTTGTGCTGTATTACAAAACGCTATCCGAAAAAGAAAAAAATAATTACTGCCTCAATTATTATATTTCAGAAGCAGATTTACTTATTCCTGATAAAAACGATTTTGTTGCAACTGAATTAGCGTATTTATTGCCTACTGTTAATTACCCTGTATACAAACGTATTTTAAAAGAGAATAATTGGTACAAAACTAAATTCTTAAATAAAGGAGAATTGCCCGATTTGAATTGTATAGAAGCCCCAGTGCCTTGGTTTAAAAAAATAGTTGAATTTGTTTTTGAAGGTAAATTTGGAAATTGGGTCGACAATCAATTACTATATATCACTTTAAAGCACTGGCAAAAAAAATATCCCGAACTTAGCAGAGAAGATTTTGATCTTCAGTTTCGTTCGCGTAAGCATGTTTGTAAATATCATTCAAAGGGGCATCAAAATAAAGTTCTCACACTTTGGGATGAGAAAATTAAAAATTTCGCAAATCAATTTCAAATAGAATTGTAGTTTAGTGAAAGTCCTCTTTACTCATAGCTATTTTTTAAAATTTGATGCCAAGCAATTTCAAACTGCCATGCCTTATCCTCCTTTGGGGACATTGTATGCTATGTCTTATTTAAGAGAGCATGGCTATGAGGTAAAGTTATTTGATTCTATGTTTTGTAATTCAGCTAAAGACATTCGTTCAACAATAGATGAGTTTAAACCAGATATTTTTATTAGTTATGATGATGGCTTTAATTACTTAACTAAAATGTGTTTAACGAATATGCGTGAAGCCTGTTTTGATATGCAGGTTTATGCAAAATCAAAGGGCTGTAAAGTAATAGTTTCTAGCTCGGATGCCACGGATCATTTAGAGGATTATTTAAAACATGGTGCTGATGCAATTGTTATTGGTGAGGCAGAACAAACCGTATTGGAATTATGCAATGCGTTTAAAAGTAATATAGCTTTTGATTCTATTCCTGGAATTGCATTTTCGAAAAATAATGAGATTTTAAAGACAAATTCCCGAACTGTATTAAAAGATTTAGACGTTCTTCCTCCACCTGCTTGGGATTTACTAGATATTGCTCCTTACAAAAAATGTGGATAGATAACCACGGTTATTTTTCTTTAAATTTTGTAACCACCCGTGGTTGTCCGTATAAATGTAATTGGTGTGCAAAACCTATTTATGGTAATCGTTATAATTCGCATAGTCCCGAAAATATTGTTTTAGAAATTAAAAAATGGCAACAACAATTTGGTTTTACACACATTTGGTTTGCCGATGATATTTTTGGTTTGAAACCCAACTGGTTAAAAGATTTTGAGTATCATATTAAAAAAGAAAATGTTAAGGTTAATTACAAAATACAAAGTCGAGCTGATTTATTATTATTAGAAGAAGATAATATCAAACACTTGGCTAATAGTGGTTGCAGCATGGTTTGGATGGGTGCCGAAAGTGGTTCTCAAAGAATATTGGATGCTATGGACAAAGGCACAAAGGTTGAACAGATTTATGAAGCCACTCGTTTATTGAAAAAGCATAATATTCATGTTTCCTTATTTTTGCAATTAGGTTATTTAGAAGAAACTATTGATGATATTAAACTAACGGTGAAAATGGTAGAAGAATTATTGCCAGATGACATCGGCATTTCTGTCTCTTACCCTTTGCCTGGCACCGTTTTTTATGATAAAGTAAAAGAAGAGTTAAAAGGGAAGAGCAATTGGACAGATAGCGATGATTTAGATATGATGTTTAAAAACACTTACAAGCCAGAGTTTTATAAGCAGCTGCAACGATACATTCATCGCCGTTATAGAAAGCAAATGGGTTTCGAATCAGCTAGAAAATTATTTTCTCAGCCGTCGGGACAAAATCTTAAAAACACTTTATCGTTAATTAAAATAATTCCACAAGAATTTTTAGAGAAACAGAAACTTAAACAAATTGAGCCTGATGCAACCGCAAAGTTTTGACACCTACGCTCAAAGCTATGATGATCATTTTACCAATTCTTTAATTGGTAAGGCACAGCGCTTTCAAGTTTATCAAAAACTCTTAAATCAAGTTTCTTTTTTATGGAAATCTGTTCTCGAAATAAATTGCGGTACTGGAGAAGATGCCTTGTGGCTTAAAAAAAATGGTGCAACAGTTTTGGCAACTGATATTTCTCAAGGTATGATTGATGTCGCTAAAAACAAAAGCTCTAATAGTGCAATTGAATTTAAACAAATGCCAACGCAAGATATTTCATCTCTCGTTCCAAATACATACGATATTATTTTTTCAAACTTTGGGGGATTAAATTGTTTGAATAACGAGGAACTCCAAAAATTTAAAAAAGGTTGTGAACAAGTTCAAAAATCTTCTGATCAATTAGCGTTTGTTATTATGGGAACTAAATGTAAGTGGGAACAACTGTATTTCAGTTTCAATAAAGATAAAGCAAAAGCAACCCGTCGTCAAAATATAACTGGGGTTGATACACTTATCAATGATAATCATTTCAAGACTTATTATTACAGCCCTGATGATATGAAACAGTTATTTATAGAAAACTATAACTGTACTTCAGTTAAACCAATTGGGTTGTTTGTTCCACCATCTTATTTGGAACCTTATGTTGTGAAAAGAAAAGTAAT
The DNA here is from genome assembly GCA_016711805.1 of Bacteroidota bacterium. Lineage (GTDB taxonomy): Bacteria > Bacteroidota > Bacteroidia > B-17B0 > Aurantibacillaceae > UBA4416. The sequence goes on along the minus strand of JADJSH010000037.1, from coordinate 244,933 downwards.
GTTTGCTTTCTTGAAATTACTAGATAAGCTATTTGGTAATTTTTCTTTTTTGTCTAATTATGCTGATCATTACTTAATTGTTTTTGAGAAGAAATAAAAATGTACTTTTATAAGAGATGAAAATCCTTTTTACGCACGGCTATTTTTTAAGTGAAGATCCAAAAGAACTTCAAATCATGCGGCCTTATGTGCCATTGGGGATTTTGTATATTTCTTCTTTTTTAGAGAAAAAGGGGTATGAAAATGAAGTATTTGATTCTACATTTTCAACACTTGATAAACTCAAAGAAAAAATTCGCAATACAAAGCCTGATGTTGTTGCTATCTATACTAATTTAATGACAAAACTTAATGTATTGAAAATCATTAAATTCATTCGATCAGAACAAAATTTAAATCATACAAAAATAATTCTCGGCGGACCAGAAGTTAGAAATCACACGGAGAACTTTTTGAATTATGGCGCTGATTTTATTATTATTGGTGAAGGCGAAGAAACTACTTTGGAATTAATAAGAACATTAGATGATTTCAAGCTGAGAGGAGTCGAAGCGTTCTCTCACATAAAAGGCCTCGCTTATATAGAAAATGAAAAAGTCATCACAACACCCGAGCGCGCTTTAATAAAAGATATCAATGATTTGCCTTTTCCTGCCAGAGAAAAAATTGATTTTAAACCTTATTTAAGTGGCTGGAAAACCCATCATGGTTATAGTATGATGAGTGTGAACACGATGCGTGGTTGTCCGTATACCTGTAAGTGGTGTAGCCGAGCAGTTTATGGAGGCACTTATCGTAGACGTTCTGCGCAATTAGTGGCTCAAGAAATGAAGTTCATTAAACAAACGTACAATCCTGATATGATTTGGTTTGTAGATGATGTATTTACGATTCATCATAAGTGGTTAAAAGAATTTGCAGAGGAAGTTAAAAAACAAGATGCGGTTATTCCTTACGAAATTATTTCGCGAGCTGATAGATTAAATGAGGAAGTGATTAAAACACTAAAGGAAAGTGGCTGTTTTAGAGTTTGGGTTGGTGCAGAAAGTGGATCTCAAAAAATTATTGATGCCATGGATAGAAGAGTAGATGTGATGCAAACACGAGAAATGATTCGCTTAGCAAAACAACATGGATTAGAAGCAGGAACCTTTATTATGTTGGGCTATCCGGGAGAAACGAAGCACGACATTAAAGAAACCATTGAACATTTGGTGCAGTCTAACCCTTCTCAATATACGATTACTATTGCCTATCCTATAAAAGGAACTGAACTATATAATGAAGTGAAAAATGAATTTTTAGATCAACGTTTGGAATGGGAAACATCAACCGACAGAGATATTGATTTTAAGCGCACGCATCCCAAACAGTACTATCAATATGCTATTCAATGGGTAATGAATGAAGTATATTTAAAAACAAAAAACAAAAACTTGTTGAAGATTCCTTACCTAAAATTAAAGTCTTTTAAGTATCAGTTGCAGATGGAAATGAGTAAGTAGCATTAACTTCATCACCTTTTATAAGAGGGCTGGTTTCTTTAAAAACTAACCCCTACACTCACTCCCGCCCAAAACTGAAAATAATTGGAGTGAAATCCCTCTGCATCGTTACTCATAAAAATGGGCGTTAATGCTGCTCTCACAAAAAAACCATCATCTTGTTTTTGGTAACGATAACCACAACGAGCAGCTCCAAATACTATGTTTTCCCAAAAGTAATTGTCAATTTGGTTAGGCCTTTCGTTATATCTGCGCTGCATGGTTGCCCCAAGCCCTAGTTCTAAATGATGTGGATTTGTAAATAAGATAAAATTGTTTTCTAAAACATACTCTTGTTCTATATAAATTCCATTAAAATGTGGTGCAAAACCCAGTCGGGCGCTCACTTTCAGTTTTTCTTTATAAAGGTAAATTCTGTCAATATTTAAGGAATACAATCCTGCATTTCCACCTAATTCAATAAATGCAGCAGTTTTGGCAGGTTTTTTACTATAATCTCTGGCTGCAGGTCCAGTATAATCCTCTTGAGCCTTTGTTATTAAGCAACATAGCACCAAAAATGCAGAAAGCCAGCTATTTTTAAAAGTAAACACTAGTCAAACTTACAAATTAAAACAAAACCATGCTTTATTAATTAAATGTTAAAATCTTAATAAGGTAAAAGTCTATCAAAGCACTATCTTTACCAAGTTTGTTTTTTTGTTACGTATGTCCGTTCAAATAAACAGCTTTACAAGCAAAATATGAAAGATACATCTATAAAATCCGTTTTAATTATTGGTTCTGGTCCTATTATTATTGGTCAAGCTTGTGAGTTTGATTATTCAGGTTCTCAGTCTGCAAAAAGTCTTCGCGAAGAAGGAATTGAAGTAACATTAATCAATTCCAACCCTGCAACGATTATGACTGACAAAGTAACTGCAGACCACATTTACTTATTGCCGTTAGAAGTTAAGTCAATTATTAAAATATTAGAAGAACGTAAAATTGATGCCGTATTGCCTACCATGGGCGGACAAACTGCTTTGAATCTCGCTTTGAAATGCGATGATATGGGCATTTGGAAAAAATACGGTGTAACCATGATTGGTGTTGATATTGATGCTATCAAAGTTACAGAAGATAGAGATTTGTTCCGAATTCGTATGAACGAAATTGGAGTAAGTATGGCCCCATCAAAAATTGCCAAATCATTTTTAGAAGGAAAGTCTATTGCGCAAGAATTTGGATTTCCTTTAGTTATTCGTCCTTCATTTACGCTAGGTGGCAGCGGCGGTTCAGTAGTTTACAAAAAAGAAGATTACGATCATTTATTAAATAGAGGGTTACAAACTTCGCCTATACACGAAGTATTAATAGATAAAGCAGTTTTAGGCTGGAAAGAATATGAATTAGAATTGTTACGTGATAAAAACGATAACGTAGCTATTATTTGTTCTATCGAAAACTTTGATCCAATGGGCGTGCATACAGGAGATAGTATTACTGTGGCACCGGCTCAAACATTAAGTGATAGTACGTATCAAAAAATGCGTACCATGGCAATTAAAATGATGCGCAGCATTGGTAATTTCTCTGGTGGCTGCAACGTGCAATTTGCAGTGAGTGATGATGAAAAAGAAGAAATTATTGCGATTGAAATTAATCCACGCGTATCTCGTTCATCAGCATTAGCAAGTAAAGCTACGGGTTATCCAATTGCACGTATAGCTAGTAAATTAGCTATTGGATATACATTAGATGAATTACAAAATCAAATTACAAAGCAAACATCAGCTTATTTTGAACCAACTTTAGATTATGTGATTGTAAAAATCCCTCGTTGGAACTTTGATAAATTTAAGGGTTGTAATCGCGAATTAGGGTTCCAAATGAAATCGGTTGGAGAGGTAATGGCGATTGGCCGTTCTTTTCAAGAAGCTTTGCAAAAAGCTTGTCAATCACTAGAAATTAAACGTAACGGGTTAGGAGCTGATGGAAAAGAAAATACGAATCAAGCAGAATTATTAGCAGGTTTAGAGCGTCCAAGTTGGAATCGTTTGTTTATGATTTATGATGCTATGAAATTAGGCATCTCTATTAAAACCATTCAAAAGTTAACACGTATTGATATGTGGTTCCTTGAGCAAATTGAACAAATGATTGCTTTAGAACATGAAGTATCAAAATACAGATTAGCTGATATTCCACGAGACTTATTATATGAGGTAAAACAAATGGGTTACGCTGATAGACAAGTTGCTCATTTATTACGTTGTTTAGAAAGTGAAGTCTATAATAAGCGCAAGGAAATGAACATTAACCGTGTATTTAAAATGGTTGATACTTGTGCGGCTGAGTTCGAAGCAAAAACGCCTTATTATTACTCAACCTTTGAAGATGAAAATGAAAGTATCAGAACAGATAAAAAGAAAGTAATTATTTTGGGTTCTGGACCAAATCGTATCGGACAAGGAATTGAGTTTGATTACAGTTGTGTTCATGGTGTTTTAGCGGCTAAAGAAATGGGTTACGAAACCATTATGATTAACTGTAACCCCGAAACCGTTAGTACAGATTTTAGTACGGCTGATAAATTATATTTCGAGCCAGTTTTCTGGGAACATATTTATGACATCATTTTACATGAAAAACCAGAAGGTGTTATTGTTCAATTAGGCGGACAAACAGCTTTAAAATTAGCAGAGAAATTAGAGCGTTACGGTATCAAAATAATTGGAACTGATTATAAATCATTGGATTTAGCGGAAGATAGAGGTAGATTCTCTAATCTTTTAAAAGAAAATAACATTCCATATCCAAAATTTGGAGTAATTACTGATGCAGAAGAAGCCATTACTTTATCTAAAGAATTAGGTTTCCCTTTATTGGTTCGTCCGAGTTATGTATTAGGAGGACAATCCATGAAGATTGTAATTAACGAAGAAGAGTTAGAGCAACACGTCGTAAAATTATTACATGATTTACCAGGCAATCAAGTATTGTTAGATCACTTTTTACAAAATGCGATTGAAGCAGAATCTGATTCTATTTGTGATGGAAAGGATGTGCACATTATTGGAATGATGGAACACATTGAGCCTGCAGGTATTCATAGTGGAGACAGTTATGCTGTTCTTCCTACCTTTGATTTATCAGAAAATGTGATTAAGCAAATGGAACAACATACCAAAACGATTGCTGTTGCTTTAAACACAGTTGGATTATTAAATATTCAGTTTGCTATAAAAGACGAGATCGTTTATATCATTGAAGCAAATCCTCGTGCCTCTCGTACAGTGCCATTTATTGCTAAGGCTTATGATGAACCTTATGTAAACTATGCAACCAAAGTAATGTTAGGCGCTAAAGTTAAAGATTTCACTTTTGCTCCTAAGAAAAAAGGATATGCGATAAAAATCCCTGTATTTAGTTATGAGAAGTTTCCTGAAATCCAAAAAGAATTAGGGCCAGAAATGAAATCAACTGGAGAGGCGATTTACTTTATTGATGATTTGTATGATGAGTATTTCCAGAATATTTACAGCGAGAGAAATTTATATTTAAGTAAGTAGTCTTAATTAAATATATAAAATAAGCCAATAAATATTCCAATTAAGCCAATGGATGTAAAACCATACATAACGGCATTAAAGGAGGTATTACTGTAAAAGCAAATAACAGTAAGCACGAAGCCAATTAATAAAAGTAGGCAACTAAAAAGTAAAATTTGCGTGCCTGTAGTTCTATTTTTGGCGTGGGTTATTTTTTTGAGTTGCGAAACAATTTCACTAGCTAATAGGTCGCTTGCACCATTTTTCATAAGAACATCACGTAAGTCGTCATAATTACGGTATTGATGCTGAAGCGATCTTGCTTGATCATAATACTTTTCGTAGTCTTCGTCTGTAGATTTCATAGCTAGATGTTATTATTGTTTATTATTTCTACTAATACTTTAAAATACAAGTTACAATAATTTACAATTAAAAAAACTGATTTTTCGCAGGTTTTTTATACCTCGTTTTTGGGCACAAAAAAAGGGTAAGCTACTTTCATCGCACCGCTCAACCATCTACCCTTGCTATGTTCCCATCCTGGGGGATTTGACAGGAGCTGGTCGTGAAAGACTTACCCGCGGCAAAAGTACCAAATTATTCCATATTTACCATAATTTTGATAAAATTTATATGTTAGTTATATTTATGCTTTCATTAACCGCATTATATGAACATTTCAGTTGTCATTCCATTATTTAACGAGGAAGAATCGTTGCCAGAACTTCACGACTGGATTAAACGTGTAATGGATGAAAACCAATTTTCTTACGAGATTTTGTTTGTAGATGATGGTAGTAAAGATAAATCTTGGCAAGTAATTGAGTCGATTGCAGCTAAAAATCATTGTGTGAAGGCTATTAAGTTTCGTCGTAATTACGGAAAATCTCCTGGCTTACATGTTGGTTTTGAAGCAGCACAAGGTGATGTGGTGATTACTATGGATGCCGATTTGCAAGATTCTCCTGATGAAATACCTGAATTATATAAGATGATAACTTCGGGTAATTTTGATTTGGTGAGTGGATGGAAACAAAAGCGTTTTGATAATGCTTTTACTAAAAATATCCCTTCAAAATTATATAACTGGACTAACCGAAAAATATCTGGCATTAAATTACACGATATGAATTGCGGTTTAAAAGCCTATAAAAAAGAAGTAGTTAAAAGCATTGAGATTTATGGTGAGATGCACCGCTTTATTCCCGTATTAGCTAAAAACGCAGGTTTTTATAATATTGGCGAAAAGGTCGTGCAACATCAAGCTCGAAAATATGGCGTTAGTAAATTTGGATGGGATAGGTTTATCAATGGTTTTCTTGATTTATTGACCATTACCTTCTTATCTAAATTCGGGAAACGTCCGATGCACTTTTTTGGTTTAATAGGAACCTTAATGTTTATTGTTGGATTTTGTTCTACCCTTTATTTAGGTGCCGATAAATTTTACCATGCATTTATCATTCATGTTCCGGCTCGTTTATTAACTCAACGCCCCTCTTTCTTTATTGCCTTAACATCTATGGTTTTAGGAACCATGTTGTTTTTGGCAGGATTTATTGGAGAATTAATTTTAAGAAATTCACCTGATAGAAATAATTATTTATTAGAAAAGAAAATTAATTTATAGTTTCCTTCATAATTTATAATTGAAATGCAAGAAGAACAACCTCGGAGAAAACCTCGCACACCTTTATCTACCGAAGAGTTGTTTTATGTAAAGCAAATTAAGCTTCTAAAAGAACTCAAACGGATTGAAGATTTAAAAAAGACTACTTTTTATAAAATATTCAATCGTATTAATATTGCTTTGGTTGCTTTTTTATCCTATTGTTTATTGAGTATTTTAATTTGCTGTCATTGGCAAAAAAATTATGTATCAAGTATTAGTTGTTCTTATGGAGAGTTTAACCGTAGTGTAAATGCACGCACCATAACAGAATTACAAATTACAGCCATCGACGGATTAGTGGTGCCAATTAAAACTAGTGAGATATATCAATTGCCAAAGCGTTTTGAAGGGTTTTATGTGGGACGGGATTTATTATTCAATAAAATCATTAAGGTAAAATTGGGCTTTGATGATAGAACTTTTTGGCACATTTATACTTACCCTTCCTTCATCGTGATTGTATTTGCCTTATGTTTAGGTTTTTTTATTTATAAAGTAAATAAGCATTTAAGCGTTAATGGATTATTAACGGTATTTGGTTTGTTTTTTTTAGCTAGTTTGTATTTTGTGATGATATAGATTTTAATCTTATCAAATTACGAATTCTTATAGATAAAGCTATTGCCACAAATCCTAAACCAATACTCAGGGCTAGCCAAACGCCATAAACTTTGTAGTTCATCATAAAACCAAATATATAACATAGTGGTAATGCAATAATCCAATAACCAATAAAAGCAATATAGGTAGGATATTTATAATCTTCTAAGCCACGCAATGCACCAATTGCAACCACTTGAGTCCCATCAAATAATTGAAATAAGGCGGCGAATAACAATAATTTTGAAGCTATTAAAATAATTTCTGCATCGTTACTAAATACAATTGGCAAAACGGTATTAAAACAAATAAAAACAAGCGCCATAAAACCCATGGTTACAATCACTAATTTATAGGATGTTTTGATGGCTAATTTCAAATTGGTTAAATCATGTTTTGCATAATAATTCCCAACTCTAATAGTGGTAGCGCTTCCAATACCGCTGGCAAACATATATGTAAATGCTGCCATGCTTAAAGCAATGCCATGCGCATCAATTTGTTCTTTACCAAACACGCCTGCTAATAAACCAGCAATAGCAAAGGCGGCTACCTCAAAAGTGAATTGTAAGGCTGAGGCTAAGCCATCTTTAAACAATGGCCAAAAATGTTGAGCATTTATTTTGGCTTCTTGATAATATTTTGCAAAAGAGTTTACAGAGTTATGTTTGAATACAAAGATTAAGAACCCAATTCCCATAAATACACGAGCAATAAAGGTTGCCCAGCAAGAACCCATATAGCCTAATTCAGGCAAGCCGCAATACCCATAAATCAATAAATAATTTAAAATGATATTTAGTATGTTGCCAATTACACTGATATACATGGCAGCTTTGGTGTTGCTTAGGCCTTCGGTATATTGTTTGCACACAAAAAATAGTGCCACTGGAATAATCGAAAAGATCAATACATCAAAAAATGGAATGGCTAAAACTACCACATCTTCTGGTTGCTGCATGTAAGCTAGTAACGGTGACGAAAAAAATAAAATGATAAATAACAAAACAGCTACTACCATATTGATAAATAAAGAGTTTTTAAATAGGGAGGCTTTCTCTTTTTCGTTTTGATTGACGTGAGCATCTGTAACTGCTGGTGTTAATACGTAGCTCATGCCAATACTAAATACGAGTAGGATAACGAATAAATTATTCGATAAAATCCCTGCGGCCTGTTCGGTTTTTCCTAATTTTCCTAAAAATATATTATCTACCATCCCAGTGATTATATGCCCAATTTGGGTCATTACCAAAGGAATTGACAAAGAAATGGTGTCTTTAAGATGCGTATTTTTAAGCGAATTGTTCACGGGCTGCAAATCTACTGATTTAATTGAGACTAATTTTAGATGAGTTTAATCCAATATTTTTAAATTTGATACATATTTTAAATCTTATGGACGACATTTTCAAATCTGTTAGTTATTCTCAAACGACACTTACCGAATTAATGATACCATCTTACGCGAATTTTGGCGGGAAAATTCACGGCGGAATTTTGTTATCTCTTATGGATAAGGTTGCCTATGCCTGTGCTTCCAAACACGCAGGTAACTATTGTGTAACCGTTTCTGTGGATAATGTAGAGTTTTTGCAGCCAGTAGATGTTGGAGAAATGGTGTCGATGTTTGCATCTGTAAACTATGTTGGAAACTCATCGCTGGTTATAGGTATTAAAGTGATTGCCGAAGATTTTAAAATTGGAACCGTAAAACACACCAATACCTCTTATTTTACGATGGTGGCAAAGGATGAAAATGGTCATGTAACTCAAGTGCCAGGCCTGATTTTAGAGAGTAAAGACGATGCTCGTCGTTTTTTAGAAGCCATAAAAAGAAAGGAATTAAAAAACACCTACAAAAAGGAGCTTCATAATGCTAAAACATTGCTTGAGGTAGATTCAAATAGACATCTTTTCGCAAAAGAACGCTGTAAAATTACATTTTAAGACTAGCTAAATCTGCTTTATTATTTTTCTTAGTTTTTTGTCAGCCATGTTTTTTGCAAACGTATCATACGTTAGTAAGTGTGCGGCTGCTTTTGGCGAAAGAGTGCGAATTGCAATTTTTTCGGAGGCATTGCGAGGGCTTTTTGTGCGAGAAAAAGATTGGAATTGGTCTTTCGCCTTGAATTTTTGTTTCTTTTTGTTCAAGCAAAAAGAAAATATAAAACCATCTTTTTTAGTGATTTTTAATAATGGAGTATATTTTACTTTTGCCCTATTTTCCTCATTAAATAGTTGTTATATTTGTGCTTTCAAAAAATAATTGATGCAACGCGTTACTTTAAAAGATAAAACCTTTGTTCCATACATTACTTCCGATAAAATTTCGGCAAGCGTAAAACAATTGGCTCAAAAAATAAATACCGATTTGGTAAATGATATGCCCTTGTTTTTAGTGGTATTAAATGGTTCATTTATGTTTGCTGCCGATTTATTGAAAGAAGTCACTATTCCTTGTGAAATTTCTTTTATAAAATTAGCATCGTATCATGGCACAAGTAGTACTGGCACTGTTACCGAAATGATTGGTTTAACAGAAGAAATTAAAGGTAGAACCGTTGTTGTAGTGGAAGATATCGTAGATACTGGAGTAACTTTAGAAAAACTAGTGGCACTTTTAACGAAAAAAGAAGTGAAGCAAATTAAAGTAGCATCATTTTTATTAAAACCCGAAGCTTATAAAAAAGATATAGCAGTAGATTACGTGGGCATGGAAATTCCGAATGATTTTGTTGTCGGTTATGGCTTAGACTACGACGGCTTAGGAAGAAATATGAAAGAAATTTTTGTACTTGAATCAAAATAATAAATAACAATAAAAACATCAACTATGAGCAACATGTTAAACATCGTTTTATTTGGACCTCCAGGTGCTGGAAAAGGCACTCAATCTGAGAAGTTAATTGAAAAATATGGTTTAGTGCATTTATCTACTGGTGATATTTTGCGTAGCGAAATTGCAAGAGGAACAGCTCTTGGCATGGAAGCAAAACAAATTATGGATCGTGGAGATTTAGTAAGTGATGATATTGTAATTGGAATGATTGAATCTAAGTTAGATGCAAACCCAAATGCAAATGGTTTTATTTTTGATGGCTTTCCACGCACACAAGCTCAAGCTGTTGCTTTAGATGATTTGTTGCAAAAGAAAGGTACTGCTATCAGCGCTATGTTGGCTTTAGAAGTTGATAACGAAGAATTAGTAAAACGTTTATTGTTACGTGGTAAAGATTCTGGACGACCTGATGATGCTAACGAAGACATTATTAGAAATCGTGTAAACGAATACAACAACAAAACGTTGCCGTTAAAAAAATATTATTCAGAGCAAGCTAAATTTCATTCTATTAACGGAATTGGTTCAATTGAATCTATCTTTAACCAATTAACAGAGCGTATCATTTTTGTGAATGCTGAAATTGAATTAACGATGTTAGAAAATGATATCGAGCATTTAGATTTAACCATCAATGATTTTGAAGTAGCAACTGAGATTTCAAATGAGTTGAAAAAAGATATTGAAGAAGTAAGAAATACTGAGCCTGTAAAAAAAGCAGTTTCTACTCCAGCTAAAAAAGTTGAAACTGTTAAACCAGTTGCAAAAAAAGTAGTAGCTAAAAAACCGGCGGCTAAGAAAGCGATTACTAAACCTACAGCAAAGAAAACCGTTAAGAAGGCAGTTGTGAAAAAAGCAGCTCCTAAGAAAACGGCTAAAAAAGTAGTGGCTAAAAAGACTGCTCCAAAGAAAAAGGTAGTAGCTAAGAAAGTTGCTCCGAAAAAGGTTGTAAAAAAAGCAGCGAAGAAAGTTGTTGCTAAAAAAATAGCTCCAAAAAAGGTAGTTAAGAAATCTGTAAAGAAAGTGGTTGCCAAAAAAGCGACTCCAAAAAAAGCAGTAAAGAAAGTTGTTGCTAAGAAAAAAGTTGCTCCAAAAAAGGCAGTGAAAAAGGTGGCTGCAAAAAAAGTAGTTGCTAAGAAGAAATCAGCGCCTAAAAAAGCAGTAAAAAAAGTTGCTTCTAAAAAAGTAACTAAAAAGAAAAAATAATTTCATAAGACTTAAAATGAAAGATTTAAGATGAATGTACTTCTCTTAAATCTTTTGTCTTTTATCTTTAATCTCAAGTAATAGTGGATAATAATTTTGTTGATTACGTTAGAATTTGTTGCCGAAGTGGCAAAGGTGGTAAAGGCTCTACGCATTTGCACCGCGATAAACTAACGGCTTTTGGTGGACCAGATGGCGGAGATGGTGGACGTGGAGGACACGTGATTTTACGTGGCAACAAACAATTTTGGACACTCATCCATTTAAAATACCGTAAACATATTATTGCTACTCAAGGTGGTGATGGTGGTTCTTCTCACAAATCTGGTAAAGAGGGTGAGGATGAAATATTAGATGTTCCTTTAGGAACTGTAGCTCGTGATTTAGAAACGGGAGAATTTATTTGCGAAATTACCGAAGAAGGACAAGAATTTATTTTATTACCCGGTGGAATGGGAGGAAGAGGAAATGCACATTTTAAATCTCCTACCAATCAAACACCACGTTATTCTCAGCCTGGTGAAGAAGGAAAAGAAGAGTGGAAAGTTTTAGAATTAAAAGTATTGGCTGATGTTGGTTTAGTTGGTTTCCCTAATGCAGGTAAATCTACCTTATTATCGGTGGTTTCTGCTGCTAAACCTGAAATAGCTAATTATCCTTTTACAACCTTAACACCTAATTTAGGAATTGTGCCTTATCGCGATTACAAAAGTTTTGTCATGGCAGATATTCCTGGAATTATTGAAGGAGCAAGTGAAGGTAAAGGATTGGGGGTTCGTTTCTTAAGACATATTGAACGTAACTCCAGTTTATTGTTTTTGGTAAGTTGCCAAAGTGATAATATTTACGAGGAGTATAAAATTTTATTAAACGAATTAAAACAATACAATCCTGAATTATTAGATAAACAAAGAATCTTAGCTATTTCTAAATGCGATACCATTGATGATGAATTAATTATGGAATTAGAAAAAGATTTGAATAAACGCATGAAAGGTAAATTCAAAATTCCTTACATTTTCTTTTCTTCTCAAACAGGCTATAATGTTCAGGAGTTAAAAGATATGTTGTGGAAACAACTGAATTAATTTCTGTAATATTTCTGTCCTAAACCAATTAAGTTTTTTGACAATAGTTTTAGCTTAAAATTATTTTTCTAACTTCATAGTAAAGCTTTAAAAACTATTATTATGAAGAGAATCTACTTATTACTTATTGGTATCACTTTTATTTCTGTAGGTGTTATTGCTCAACCAAGCTCATGGAATTCAAGAGGTATTGGCGGTGGTGGCGCTTTATTTTCGCCAAGTATTAATCAAGGAAATACAAACGAATTCTACATTGCTTGTGATATGAGTGAATTATTTCACACCACTAATTTTGGAAGTTCGTATTCACAAGTGCATTTTTCTCAATTTGCTGGCGGACATAATTCTAAAGTATGTTTCACTTCTACAGCTAATTTATTGTACTCTATAAGTTATATCAACGACATTGGTACTCCCGTAAAAAGCACCGACAATGGAGCAACTTGGACCACTCTTGCGGGAAATCCAGATCCTGGTTCCGATGTTTATACCATTCATGTGAACTATAGTAATTCTAATCAAATTATTATTTCTACTTATGGCGAAATTTATTTCTCTAATAATGGCGGTGCTACTTTTACGCAATTTCATACTGCTTTGAGCTCAGGATCTGGTAACGTAGTGGGTGGCGTATTGTTTACAGGAAACACCATTTATATTGGAACCAATGACGGCGTTTTAGTTTCAGTAAATGGAGGCACTAGTTGGACAACCGCAACAATAACAGGATTGCCGTCAACAGAACGTATTTGGAGTTTTACAGCTGCCAAAGTTGGAACAACAACTCGAGCATTTTGTTTAACTGGTGATGTTGCTGATATTTATGTTCGCTTGCAAGGTTCTGATTATTATGGTTTTTGCAAAGGCATTTACTCTTGCGACTATGGAACAACTAATTGGACAAGTAAACTAACAGGAATTAATTTAACAACTGATTTTCCAATGTTTATTGATATGGCAGAAAATGATATCAATACAGTTTATGTAGCAGGAAGTAACGATGCTAGCGAGCCAACAATTTTTAAAACAACTAATGCTGGTGGGAATTGGACTAACACTTTCATCACTGCCTCTAATCAAAATATTATAACTGGTTGGAGTGGGCAAGGTGGTGACCGTGGTTGGAGTTATGGCGAATGCCCTTTTGGTTTTGATGTGGCGGCCACAAATGCACAAGTGGTTATTTTTGGCGACTTTGGTTTTTGTCATAAAACAACCAATGGTGGAACTAACTGGCAGCAGGCGTACATTAATTCTACAGGCCAACATGCTGTCAATGCCAATACACCGCCGATGCAAAGTTATACAAGTGTGGGATTAGAAAATACCACTTGTTGGCAAGTGCATTGGTCAACAGCTAACAATATGTGGGCTTGTTATTCTGATATTAGAGGAATTAGAAGTACAGATGCTGGCAATAGTTGGTCGTTTAATTATACTGGCAATGCCGCTAATTCAACCTACAGAGTTGCACAAAGTAGCTCAGGAACTTTGTTTGCCGCTACTTCTAATATCCATGATATGTATCAAAGCACTCGCTTAACAGATGCGATATTAGATGGCGCAGATGCTAATGGAAAAATTATTTATTCTACTAACAACGGACAAACTTGGCAAAATTTAAAAATATTTAATCATCCTGTTTTTTGGATTGCATTAGATCCTAATAATTCTAATCGTGCCTATGCTAGTGTTATACATTATAATGGCGGGGCAGGTGCTGGTGGCGTATATCGTTGCGACGATTTATCAAATTTAGCAACTTCTACATGGACACTTTTACCAAATCCTCCTCGTACCGAAAAACATCCTGCCTCTTTAGTCGTGTTGAATGATGGAAAATTAGTAGCCACTTATTCAGGAAGAAGAACAACTGTTTTTACAGCTAGTTCAGGCGTTTTTATGTATGATCCTATATCAAACAGTTGGACAGACAAGTCACACACAGGAATGTATTACTGGACTAAAGACGTGGTGATTGACCCAAACGATGCCACACAAAACACTTGGTATGTCAATGTATTTAGCGGTTGGGGTGGCGCACCAAATGGATTAGGAGGTTTATATAAAACTACTAACAGAGGCACTAGCTGGACAAAATTAACAGGAACTACTTTAGATAGAGTGACATCTTGCACCTTTAATCCAAATAACCCTAATGAATTATATATGACTACCGAAACGCAGGGTCTTTGGAAAAGTACAAATATCAACGCCGCTACTCCAACTTTTTCAAATGTAGCAAGTTATCCATTTCGTCAGCCCGAGCGCGTATTCTTTAATCCATTTAATACCAGCGAAATGTGGGTGACTAGTTTTGGAAATGGAATGAAGGTGGGCATCATTACAACTACTGGAATGATAAAGTTTGAATCTCTTTCTAAAGATGAGTTAAGTGTTTTTCCAAATCCGTCACCGGGGGTTTTTGTGGTAGAAGTACCAGAAAAATCCATTTCCCAAAACACATTCGTTCAAGTTATCGACATACAAGGAAGACAGGTTTTGAAAGTAGTTTTAAGCTCTATTGACACGAAGCTCGATCTGTCGGGATATGAGAGCGGAATTTATTTTTTAACCATAGAAAACGCTAACTCAGTTTTTGAGACTAAAAAATTGTTTTGACTGAATAAAATTTGATTTTTCCGTTGTATATTTGTTGAGTAATAAGTTAAACTTGAATAAACGCCTGCAAATATTATTTTCTTTATTCTTGCTGATAAGTTTTAGCTGGCAATGTGCAGCGCGTTCTGTTATTTACTTGAACTTTAAGTTTAACCAAAAAGAGCTTGCAGCAACGGTTTGTGAAAATAAAGATAAGCCTAAAAGTTGTTGCGAAGCCAAATGTTACTTAGAAAAAGAAATTAAAAAAGAAGATAAACGTCAGTCAGATTCTTCTTCTCCTATAAAAGATAAAACAGAAAAATCGGAATTAAGAACTGGCTTATTAACGTTTATATTCGCACCCGCAATAATTGAAAATCAAATAATTACTTCAAAATCAGGAACTCTTCCTGATAATATATCTTCCTCCGTTTTTCATCCACCAAGTTTGTAGGTTAATTAATTTGCACTTTCATTATACATGAATGTGTTTCTATTTATAGATTCATTAATTAACACAAGTATCATGAACATTGTATTATATGTTGTTATTGCTTTAGTATTACTTTTGCTAAACGAATACCGTTTAATAAAAAAATACGTCAAAGCACACGAAAACAATTTCGAGAGAACCACTCTTCAAAAAATTACGTTAGTTATCTTAAAACCTATAGTAGCTTTAAGAAACTGGATAGATTATAAATTATTAAATAACGAATTAAATTATTAAAATTATTAAAATGAAAAATATATTTAAGTTTACAGCCATTGCTTTAATTGCATTAACATTAACTAATTGTAAAAAGTGCTAGAAATGAAGCAGGTGCTTCAGGGCAGACAGGAGATTTAGATGTTGCTAATGGAGCGATGTATTGGTCATGGAATACTGGATATATTATGTCTAAATTTGAAGGAACTACATCAGGTCAAAATATAAAATATCATATCGGTGGCTGGAAAGGAAGCTATAATTCATTGAAAATTGTCTCACCTTCTTTCAATAGTGATACAGCTAAAGTAACTGCTTCTATTACTCCGATAATTCATATTTCTAATAATTTATTAGAGTGGTTTGAAACCCCAACAATAGTAGACTTTAGTACATTTAATGCAGGCAATAAAGTTATAATGTCCGCATCAGCAAGCTCAAAAACTATTGCTGATAATTATGCGGATATGTTTACTGTTGAGCATATTCATAACGATTAGTTTTATTTTTAACCACATAGAAACGTAGAGTGCTTTTTCTATGTCTCTATGTGGTTTTAATTTTGTTACGAACTAAAACTTCACTAATTTTTTATGAAAACAATCAAAGCATGTATTGTGCTTAGTTGTTTGATGATTTCTTTTAAAGCTATTGCCTGCGATATATGCGGAAGCTATATGGGCATTACACCTTACGATAATAAAAGTAGTATCTCTTTTTTGCATCGCTACCGTGTATTTAATGGCTACAGAAACTATCAACAACAAAGTCAATTTTTTCCTAAATCAGCTTACCGAACGATGCATGGCGGCGAGGAAGATTCTATGCAAGTTATCAATCGTAACTATTCAAAAAAAGATTTTGAGTCGTTTAAGATTTTTGAATTGCGTTTAAAATATTTTGTATTAAAACGGTTGGAACTCAATGCGTTTTTACCTTTAATTAATAATAAATCTAAAAGCAACGATGAGTATAATCATTACACAGGTTTTGGAGATATTTCTTTTAATGCAGGCTTTCATGCTATCACACCAAAATCAGATAAGAAAATCAGACATAAATTAATTGTAGGCGCTGGCATTAAATTGCCAACGGGTAATTTTTATGCTCATGATAATAATAGCGACCGCTTACCTTTTGAAATGCAACCAGGTACTGGCAGCACAGATGGCTTTGCGTATATCAATTATGTGTGCATGACCAAAAAACTTGGCGCTAGCATCAGTTTAAATTATAAAGCCAATGGTAAAAATAGGTATCAAGAAAAACTGAGTAATAGCCATAACGATTTTGTCTCAGTGTTTTATAGACTACAATACAAAGCTGTTTCGTTTTACCCATCAGTGCAAGCAAATTACGAATTTACGGAAGGTTTAAAGGTTAAGAATAAATTGATTGAAAACTCGCAAGTAAATGCTTTACTTGTTGGCCCTGGCTTAGATATTTATTACAAATCATTTTCATTAAATACATCCTGGCAATTTACAGCATTTGAAGAGGTAAGAGATGGGTATTTAAAAAGTGCAGGAAGAATTAGCGTTGGCTTGAATTATAGTTTTAGTAAGAAGGAGAAGGTTTGATTTTATGTGACTGCTTAATAGTGTGTAGGCGCAGTGATTTATTGATGGATATGAGAAGTTATTGTGCATTTCAGACAGGTTTTCTTGTCAGGAAAGAGATACTTTTCAAATGTTTTTGTCTCATGTTCTTTTGGATTTTCCGTTTTATTTATTGAATGGTATATTGAAGTTTCCATGTTTTTTGTCTTGTCATGCTCTATTGCGATAATAGTTTTTTTGATGCAGTTATTTGTATATTTTGCTAGTAGCGTGTCAAGAAAACGTTTGCTTGTTCTGTCAATATATTTACTCGGATTTAGCCTGTCATTGTTTTTGAAATAATCATCTAACAGTTTACTCATTACTTTATATTCGCCATATATAGTGTCTGCTGAATTAACGCCTCCAGGTTTGAATGTTTCAATGAAACTAGAATAAGAAAATAAAACATTGTAGTCACTATATTTATAAATAAAGTATTTGTCACCTATTGGTTTTGTTAATACTATTTTGTCAAGTGTCTGAGAAAAACAATTGTTTAATAGAAATAGAAATATAGTAATTAAGGTCTTTGTCATTATTAAGCCTAACGGATGGCAGCTAGAACTTGTGCGGCTCAGGGCATTGTCAACCGAATATTAATAACAAAGATAAAATGTTTCTACGCATTTGCAATGCAAAATGAATGTCTTTCGCGAAGCGGCATTTATTGCAAATGCTTTGATGTCAGCCCGCATAAGTTTTAGGTGCGGTTAGTAGCTGTTATTTTATCCTTCTAGTAATCTCTTACTTGTCTTAACACCATTTTTTTTTCTGAAGGAACATATTCTACTTTAAATACCCGCGTCCAATTAAATACAATAGAATGGAGTGTTATTATTTTTTTTTCTTTATCATATTCGAGTGTTCCATTGTCTATACTCAGAGCCACTCCTGATTCTTTATATTTTACTGGTTTGTAGGAAATAATGAATTGTTTGTTTTTGAAATATAGTAGAAATCTATTTGGCCAATTGAGGTATATCTTTGTGTATTCGGGTCTGTCTTTGCAGTCTACATTTAGATCTTCATCTACTCTTGTGTCTATTAATGTTAATACACTATCTTGTAGGTATACCATAGAGTCTGTACTGCAAGATTTTAACGTCCCAGTAAATTCTCCACTGAGTGTTGGATATTTTGTGCTTTTACAGGAAATAATTGTCAATGTAAAAAGTAAAATTATAAGGATATACTTTGTCATAATGGCTACTAACTAGCTTATAGAGGTGATTTTATCGCCCCAAGCGATCCAAATACTGTGTATTGGGGTGGTTTATAATCCTTAGTAGTTTAGCAAAAAATTACTCAACCTTTTCAATTACCATTCCAAAATCTAAAATTAATGGTAATGGATTAGTGCGCATGCCTTGCTCAAACGTAAAGGTGTATTTACCAGCTTGAGGAAAAATTAAATTTTGTTTCAAAGGAATTTTATTGTCCCATAAATCGCCTGCACCATCTCCTTGCCATTCGCCTTTTTTATTAGCTAATATGCACTCTAAGGTATCAACCGATATTTTGCCATTAGGATAAGTAGTGGTTAAAAACACAAAGAGGTTACTAAACGGATAAGCATCTGCATGACGCACCGTTAAAAACACATTGTGATAGGGTTTGTTATCTGCAATGTCAACAGTGTACGTTAATTTGTTTTCTGTTTTCCAGCCTTCTTCAGGTATTTTGGTGTACTCGCTAAACACTACATTTTTGTTGCAGCTCGCCAATAAAACACTTAACAAACAAAAGCTTGCTAGCACAAAAAAATTACGCATTACTGTTACCATCAGGTTTAGGTTTTGGTTTATGATTGTGAACTGGTTTTTTATGTTGTGGTTTTGGCCCTTGCCCTTGTTGCGCATTTTTTTGTGGTGGTTGTTTTAACGGACCATTATTTTGCGGTTTATGTTGAGGTTTATTTTGATTCGGGTTTGGTTTATTTTGATTCGGGTTTTGTGGTTTGTGCTGTTGAATCGGTCTTTCCTTGCCCTCCGCATTATTTTTAGCGCCCTCAGCCTGTGGCTTCTGATTAGGATTAGGCTTGCGGTTATTATTATTGTGATGTTTTGGTTTGTTGTTGTTTTTCTTTTTTAAACTATCAAAACGAGTTAACGAATCTTGACCAACTACATTTTCGTAATCAGGTTGTTTTACAATTTCTAATTCTTTAAACTGTTTTGGTTCTAATAAGTCGGCAGGTTTAATGTTCTCTGCATTCAGTTTAAAAATTTCTTTTGTACGAGCAATCGATAAAGGAATAAATACATCTGGTTCGCTGGTATAACTCCACCAAATCACACGTTTAAAAATATCGGTCTTTTGATGAAATGCAAAACCTTTTTCAGTAGCTAAACGTCGGTTATCAATTTCAGGAAATTCTTTTAAGGCATCTTGGTAACTATCTAACTCGTAATTTAAACAACATTTTAATTTACCGCATTGTCCCGCTAACTTTAAGGGATTCAACGATAATTGTTGGTAACGAGCTGCTGAAGTAGAAACCGTTCTAAAATCATTTAACCAAGTTGAGCAACACAATTCTCTTCCGCATGAACCAATGGCACCTAAACGAGCTGCCTCTTGTCGCGCACCAATTTGACGCATTTCAATACGCACTTTAAAGGTGTCGGCCATTACTTTAATTAATTCTCTAAAATCCACACGACCATCGGCTGTATAATAAAATACCGCTTTGCTTTTATCACCTTGGTATTCTACGTCACTAATCTTCATTTGCAAGCCAAGTTTTAGAGCTAGTGTTCTCGATTTAAACATCGATTCCACCTCTAAAGCCTGAGCTTCTTTCCACTTATCAATATCTTGTTGTTTAGCCTTGCGATATATTTTTTTAATTTCTTCGCTCGCGTAATTGATGTTTTTCTTTTTTAACTGAAGTCGCACTAATTCACCTGTAATAGACACTACGCCAATGTCATGTCCTGGCGAAGATTCTGTAGCCACAATATCGCCCACGTTTAAGGTTAAGTTATTGACGTTACGGTAAAATTCTTTTCGTGAATTTTTAAAACGAACTTCAACAACGTCGCATGGTGCTTGACCTTCAGGCAAACTCATGTTTCCTAACCAGTCAAATACATTTAATTTATTGCAGCCACCACTAGTGCCACACGATCCATTATTATTACATCCTGCGGGGATTCCGCCATTTTTATCATCTCCTGTAGAGCAGGTACCACATGCCATATTATATATATTTAGTAGCTTTTACTTTCTTGTCACTTGAGCTGTTACACCAAGTGTAGTCGAAGTGTTAGTCGAGAAGCAAAAACTAGAACATTAAACTTAATTTCCTCAAAAAAGAGTTGGATAAATATACTTAATATTTTACATCATTTTTTGACTGAAGTAAACTTTTATACACGGCTACTTTTTTATATTTATCTTTACGAAATATAAAAACACATTATGATCGCATTAATTACAGGAGCAACTTCGGGTATTGGAAAATCAACCGCTTTGGAGTTTGCTAAACACGGATATAATTTAATAATTACAGGTAGAAGACAAGAGCGACTTGCAGAATTGAAATCAGCCTTAGTAAAAGACTTTAAAATTAATGTGTTAGAATTATGTTTTGATGTTCGTGATGAAAAACAAGTGGCTGATGCTATTAATTCTATTCCATCAGATTTTAAAGCAATTGACGTGTTGGTTAATAATGCTGGTTTAGCAGCAGGTTTGTCAACTATTCAGGATGGAAAAATCAACCACTGGGAACAAATGATTGATACTAATATCAAAGGTTTGTTGTATGTCACAAAACATATTTCTCAAATCATGATTCAAAATAAAAAAGGCCACATTATCAATATTGGTTCTATTGCAGGAAAAGAAGTATATGCTAATGGAAATGTGTATTGCGCTACCAAACATGCAGTTGACGCCTTAAACAAAGGAATGCGTATTGATTTATTACCTCACGGCATTAAAGTTTCGGCAGTAAATCCTGGCATGGTAGAAACCGAATTTAGTATTGTACGTTTTGATGGAGATGAAGAACGTGCCAAAAAAGTGTATGAAAACATTGTGCCTTTAAAACCAGAAGATATTGCCGAAACCATTTATTGGATGGCATCTCGCCCAGCGCATGTTAATATTAATGACATTTTAATTATGCCAACTATTCAGGCAAATTCCACTACAGTATTGAGGTAGACCCCTCTCCCTCAATCCCTCTCCCTCATGGAGAGGGAAGCACTCCCTTCTCCTATGGGAGAAGGGTTGGGGATGAGGGCTTTACTTCCCTTCAATCCAACCGACAATCTTGTCGCAATTAGGACTTTTTAATGAATTTACATGACCCACTAAAAATCCATTTTCGTCAATCATATATTTTTGAAAGTTCCATTTCACAGAACTACTTTCTACACCATTTTTTTCTTTGGCAGTCAACCATTTGTAGATGTCACAAATGCTATCACCCTTAACATCCACTTTTTCCATCATTGGAAATGTAACACCGTAGTTTCTGGTGCAAAATGATTTAATGTCGGAGCTGTTTCCTGGTTCTTGATTTCCAAACTGATTACATGGGAATCCAACAATCACAAAATTTTTATCCTTGTACTTTTCGTATAAAGTTTCTAAATCTTTGTACTGAGGTGTAAAGCCACATTTACTCGCTGTGTTGACAATTAAAATCTTTTTGCCCTTAAAGGACGAGAAGTTAACTAGCTCACCCTCAAGGCTTTTTGCGCTAAATTGATGTATGGATGAAGTTGGCGTCCCTTTTCGACCGATAAAAGCATATAAAATTACAGCTAATGAAATGAGTGATATTAGAATGATTAGTTTATTCATATAGCTGGTTTAAAAGGCGTAGAGATTTGATTTCTAATTAATTAATTATTATGTTTGAATCTTGGACTTAAAACAAAAATCATATGAAAAAGTTTAGATTACTATTTGTTATGTTGTTTGCACTTACAATTGTTAAAGCACAAACTATTTTAACTACAGAGCAAAATTACCAAAATTTAAAAGCAAACGGACAATTAATTCCAACAGCTAATTATAAAATGGTTAATAGCCCTGCAAATGCGGGTTCAATATCAACTACTTCTCAGGTTGCAGATAAAACGTTAGGCTTGGCTTCAGCCGCTAAAACTAGTAGCACAGGGGCTTGCCAGTGTATGGTTCCAGTAGATCCAACATTTACATTGGTTCCTATGAGCGGCTATACATCTCCTTACAGAAATGATGATGGATCGTCAAACTCAATCCCTTTAGGATTTAATTTTTGTTTTTACGGAACTACTTACAATAGTTTATTTATTAATAATAATGGTAATGTATCGTTTGGTAGTTCATATTCTACATTTAGTTCAAACTCATTTCCTGATCCAAGTTTTGTAATGATTGCTCCTTTTTGGGGAGATGTTGATACAAGAGGTGCAGCTAGTGGTTTAGTGTATTTTAAACAAACAGCAACGTCTTTAATTGTAAAATGGAGTAATGTGGGCTATTACAGTTCTATGACTGATAAGCTAAACGATTTTCAATTAATTTTAACAGATGGTTCTGATCCATTATTGCCAAATGGTAATAATATTGCTTTCTGTTATGGAGATATGCAATGGACAACAGGTTCGGCATCTCAAGGTGTTGGTGGATTTGGTGGTGTTCCATCTACCGTTGGTGTAAACAAAGGAGATGGTGTAAATTTCGTTCAAATTGGTCGTTTTGATCAAGCGGGCGTTTCTTATGATGGTCCTTATGGTTTAAATGATGGTATTTCATTTTTAGATAATAAATCTTATTTCTTTAACTCTTGTGGTACAAATAACAACTTACCTCCAATTATTCAAGATGCCACTGGTGGTGGTTCTGCTTGTGGAGATACAATAAGAATTTGTTCGTTAGGAGATACGCTTGTTTATACAACTACGTTTTTAGCTCCAGAAAGCACACAATCTATTACGGTAAACGGAAGTGCTCCAACTTTAGGCGCAAATTTTCAGCCATTAGGTGTTACTACAACTTCTGCGGGAACTACAACATATGCTTGGATGGTTGTGGCAAGCCCAACATTAACAGGCATTCATACTGTAGTAGTAACAGGTACTGATAATGGAACACCTCCACTATCAGCATCTGCTACGTATTTCATAAAAATCGAAAATTTATCTGTGCCTCAACCGTCAATTGTTTCTTCGCCTTCAGGTACAGTTTGCGCAACTCCTGGAGCAACTTTATCGGTGTCAAATTGCGCAGCTTTTGATAATGTGTATTGGAGCAACGGGGCTAATGGTTGCTCTACAGCGGCTAATACATCAGGTGTATATTTTGTAACGGTTAAAAAATTCGGCTGTTTTAAATCATCGTCTGATTCTATTTTTATCTTTCCTAACCCAATACCTGTTGTATTTGGTCCATTAAATTATTGTGCACCAGCTACTAGCACTACTTTATCTTTAAATCCTCCAACGGTAGGTATGGCAGCGTACGCTTCTTATACTTGGTCGCCTGGCCCTATTAATACGGCTACCGCAGCATTAACAGGAGGAGTAAGAACGGTAACTGTAACTGATATTAATGGTTGCTCTGGTTCCACAACATTTACTATTTCAACAAGTTCACCAACTGTTGGTATTACAGCTAATCCAGCTTCTATTTGTGGAACAGGAACTTCAACATTAACAGCTTCTATTTCGGGGGCAACGAGTTATAGCTGGTCAAATGTGGCAACTGCTCAAACAACAACGGTTAATGTTGGCGGAGTATATTCAGTAACGGTATCGGCTAACAATTGTGTTTCAACGGCATCAATTAATGTGTCTATTAATCCTACACCAACAGTTGTTATTACACCAACAGTAGGTATGTGTTCTGGCGCAAATGCAACTGTAACGGCGGTTTCTTTTTCGCCAACCGGAGCCTATACATATACATGGAGTAATGGTTCAAATGCTAGTTCTTTAACCGTATCTACGGCAACGGTGTTAACTTTACAAGTGACTAACAATGCTTCTGGATGCGTGAGTGCTATCTCTAATTCATGTAATGTTGTAACAGCGGCAAATCCAACAGTGGCAATGTCGGCAACACCTATTGTATTTTGTAATGGCTCAAATGCTACGTTAACGCCAACAGTTACAGGTGGTCAAACTGCTTATACTTATTCTTGGACTCCTTCTGTTTTAGGAACAGCTTCAACGGCAACAACTACTAATCAAGGTGTTTATTCGGTTTTAGTACGTGATGCAAACTTATGCGTTGGTACGGCCACAGTAGCAACGGTTAAATCAACTCCAACAGTTAATTTCTTACCAACAGATTTAGTTATTTGTCCGACAGAATGTGCGGATATTACAGCAGTAGGAGCATCATCGTTTACGCCATTTACGTATGCTTGGTCAAACGATAATACTTCTCTTGGAGATTCAACTCTAATGTGTTCGGCTGGAACTGTAACGGTTACATTCACGGATGCTAAAGGTTGTGTAACAACTAATACAATTACCGTAGTGGATGATGTAATACCAGTAGCGAGTTTCACTTCTACACCTCCATCACCTGTTACACCTACCGTATTAATTGATTTTATGAGCACATCTACAATTGCTACTGGCTCTATTACAAGCTGGACTTGGACATTTGGAGATGGAAACGTAGGAAGTGGCAATAATGTTAATCATGCCTATACAACTGCTGGAACTTTCCCTGTAATATTGACGGTTACAGGTTCAAGTGGTTGTTCAAATTCATATACTGTAAATTATGTTGTGGATGCTGTATTGGAGATTCCAAATGTGTTTACACCAAATGGTGATGGCGCTAATGATTTTTTAAAGTTTAAGAACTTAGAAGTGCTTGGAAGCAACAACTTAACAATTTTTAACCGTTGGGGTAAAAAGATATTTGAACAAGATAACTATAAAAATGATTGGAATGGTGGTGGATATAATGATGGTACGTATTTCTTCATACTAAGTGTTCCTGCAGCTACTCCAAATATTTATAAAGGATATGTGCAAATGATGCGATAAAATTGGGATTTTCAGTTATTGAGCGTAAATTTGCGACTCAATGAACACTCAATTACTATCTCAACTTATTAAAAAAGAATTTTTACTAGAATTCCGGCAAAAGTCAACTCTTGCCGGAATTTTAGTTTATATAGTTGCTACAGTTTTCATTTCGGCTTTATGTTTCAAAAAGGTAATTCAACCAGCAGTTTGGAACGCTTTGTTTTGGGTTATTTTTATGTTTATCACAGTTAATGTTTCTAGCAAAAGTTTTATGCAGGAAACTAAAGGAAAAGGCTTATATAATTACCTCTATTATAATGCCCGAACTTTTATTTTAAGTAAGATTATTTACAATATGCTATTGATGGCGGCTTTAAGTATGCTTACGTTTTTCTTTTATTCATGGTTTGTTGGGAGTATGGTTCAAGATTTTGGCATGTTTTTATTGGCCTTGTTATTCAGTTCTTCAGCCTTTTCGGGCGTGTTAAGTTTAATGAGTGCTATTGCCTCAAAAGCTAATAATAATATTAGTTTAATGGCTATTTTGAGTTTTCCTGTATTAATGCCATTATTATTGGTATCTGTAAAATTGAGCAAGCATGCTATTGATGGCTTAGCTTGGAGTGTAAGCTATAAATACCTTCTCATATTAATCATGCTAAATATTGTGGTAGTTGCTTTGGCAACGCTATTATTTAATTACCTTTGGAAAGAATAAGTTTATGATAAAATGGTGGAAAATAGCAGCGGTTATTCTTATCCTATACACATTAGTATGGGGTATGTTAGCGCCTGTGCCAAAGCTGAATATTTTATACGAAACCATCCGTAATTTATTTTACCATGTGCCTATCTGGTTTGCTATGATATTTCAAATGGGATACTCAGTTGTTTTTGCAATTAGGCATTTATCAAAAAATGATTTACGTTCGGATATTATAAGCAACCAAGCTGCACAAACGGGATTATTTTTTGCTTTACCAGGCTTGCTTACAGGTTGTATGTGGGCTAAATTTACATGGGGAACTTGGTGGACTTTTGAAGACCCAAAATTAAATGGAGTTGCCATAGCCATCTTAATTTATTTAGCATATTTTATTTTAAGAAGTTCAATTGATGATGAACTAAAGCGTGCGCGTATTGCTGCGGTGTATAATATTTTTGCTTTTGTGATGATGTTTGTATTTATTATGATTTTACCTCGATTAACAGATTCTTTACATCCAGGTAATGGTGGTAATCCTGCTTTTGGTAAATACGATTTAGACAACGATATGCGAATGGTATTTTATCCGGCCGTTATTGGTTGGGTATTATTAAGTCTTTGGATTTTAGATGTAAAAAAACGTTTAGCAATTTTAACTCATAAAAAAAATGAAGAATAAAATTATATTAATACTTGCAAGTTTATTGATTCCGTTTTTCGGAATAGCACAAGAAGCGACTGTTGAACCACAAATGGCAGATACTTTTAGAAGTGAAGGAAAGATATACGTTGTTATAGCGGTTATCTCAATCATCTTTATATGTTTGATTAGCTATTTGGCTTACATAGATATGAAATTAAGAAAACTAGAAAAAAAATAATTAAAAGCCCTGCGAAATTTGCGCCATATCTTTGCGCACTTTAAGGTTAAATAGAAAACACAATGAAAAAGATTCACATATTAGGAATAGTAGTTATTGCAGTTGCTATTGGAGTTATTTTTACTTCATTGCAAAGTAGCGCAACCTATTCAGATTTTACAGAGGCAGGTGCTAATCCTGAAACCGAATATCATGTGGTTGGAAAATTAAACAAAACAGTTCCTGTGCAATACGATCCAAAAATTAATGCAGACCAGTGTTCGTTCATGATGTATGATAATAAAGGGATTGAGAAAAAAGTGATACTTCATAAAAGTGTTCCTCAAGACATTCAAAAATCAGAACAAATTGTATTAATAGGAAAAATGAATGGAGACGTATTTGAGGCAGAGGAAATCCTAATGAAGTGTCCAAGTAAATACAACGATGGAAAACCAAAAGTTTAAATCATAAAAAATAATGGCTAAAATTACAGGTATAGGTGGTGTGTTTTTTAAAACTCAAAATCCAAAAGAATTAGCAGAGTGGTATAAAACTAACTTAGGATTAGAATTAGAAGCATGGGGCGGTTCTATCATAAAATGGCCAAACGACCAAGCCTCAGATAAAGGCTTAACCGTTTGGAGTGTTGCTTCTTCTGATACAAAATGGTTTGAACCAAGCACATCATCATTTATGATTAATTACCGTGTTGACAATATGGCTGAAATGCTTGAGCAACTAAAAGTTGGTAATGTTGAGGTTGTTAAGGGTCCTGAATATCACGAAAACGGAGTGTTTGCATGGATAATGGATCCTGCCGGAAATAAATTAGAGCTATGGGAAGCTATGGCATGGGATGACAAAAACAAAAAATAATATTTATTTCTTAAAAACAATAACAAACGAATGAATTATGTAGGCGAACATCTTTGGGTAGGACAGTTGGGAAATGCATTCATTGTTTTATCTTTAATTGCGGCATTATTTTCTGGAATTGGCTATTATTTTTATGCTAAAGAAACGTTGACTTCCGAATGGAAGAAATTTGCGAACACAGCATTTACAATTCACTCTATTTCTGTTATAGGCATTGCAGCAACATTGTTTTATATGTTGTTCAATCATTTTTACGAATATTCGTATGTGTGGCAGCATAGTAATAATGAAATGCCTATGCAATATATTATGTCTTGCTTTTGGGAAGGACAAGAAGGTAGTTTCCTTCTATGGGCTTTTTGGAATGTTGTATTGGGGAATATACTTCGTAAAACAATTGATGCTAAATGGGAAGCGCCCACGATGGCCATTTTTGCATTAGTGCAAGTGTTTATCGCTAGTATGTTGTTGGGTGTTTTTATTGGCGATTATAAATTAGGAACGAATCCTTTTATTTTATTGAGAGAAAATCCGGAGTTCGCAAACTTGCCATTTGTACAAATGGAGAACTATTTAGAGAAACTAGATGGACGTGGATTAAATCCCTTGTTAATGAATTATTGGATGACGATTCATCCACCAACCTTATTTTTAGGATTCTCTTCCACTTTAGTTCCTTTTGTATTTGCAATAGCAGGTTTATGGAAACGTGACTTTACCACTTGGCAAAAACCGGCTTTAACGTGGACGTTTTTTAGTATCATGATTTTAGGTACCGGTATTTTAATGGGTGGAGCTTGGGCTTACGAAGCACTAAGTTTTGGTGGTTTTTGGGCATGGGATCCTGTAGAAAATTCTTCTTTAGTGCCTTGGCTAGTGATGGTGGGCGCGGGGCATGTGATGATCATCAATAAAAACAAAGGAGGTTCATTATTTATGACCCACTTAATGGCTATCTCTTCTTTTTTATTAGTGTTGTATTCAACTTTTTTAACTCGAAGTGGTGTTTTAGGCAATAGTTCAGTTCATGCTTTTACTGATTTAGGAATGCAAGGACAGTTAGTGATTTATGTTTTAACTTTCGTATTTATATGTGTTGTATTATTAATACACGATAAATTAATTCGAGTATCTTATGTAATGATTTCTTTATTAATGCTGTTTGCTGGCATTACATTTGGGTATAAAATTAATTTATTACTAACGTGGTTAGCCCTAAGTTTTATTATTACGATTTATTCTTACATTAAATTTTTTCCAAAAGAAGAAGAAGAGGAAAGTTTGTATTCGAGAGAGTTTTGGATG
The DNA here is from genome assembly GCA_016711805.1 of Bacteroidota bacterium. GTDB lineage: Bacteria > Bacteroidota > Bacteroidia > B-17B0 > Aurantibacillaceae > UBA4416. The sequence continues at coordinate 215,835 of JADJSH010000037.1, read as the reverse complement.
TTTGTTGGCTCATTAGTGTTTTTATTGTCATCATTGGTAATTACCTATTTCACATCTATTCCAGTGATGAATAAATTATTTAATTTAGAGAAAGCACCTATAAAAATCGCTGACTATAATTTGTGGATGATACCATTTACCATTATCGTATTACTGTTGGTAGCTGTAACCCAATATTTTAAGTATAAAAAAACGGACCCAAAATTATTTTTAAAACACATTAGTTTGTCGGGAATATTAGCCGTTGTGTTTGGTTTGTCTGCAGTAATTCCTTTATACTTTTTAAAAGACTATTCTTTAGCAAAATCAATTGATAAATGGAATTTAATTTCTTATGGCTTTTTGTTTATTTCAGCTTTATTTGCCGTGTTCTGTAATTTAGATTATTGGATGCGTATTTTAAAAGGCAGGATGCGTCATGCTGGAGCATCTATTGCTCACATAGGTTTTGCATTAATTTTATTAGGAGCATTAATTTCTACTTCAAAAAAGCAAACTATTTCTCAAAACACTTCTCAGAAGAACGTTGCAAGCTTAGGCGAAAATTTTAATGCGCAAAAAAGTTTAGTGCTTACCAAAGGCGACACTTTGCCAATGGGTAATTATTTAGTGACCTATAAAGGCAAAGAACGAAAAGGAATTGATGTGTTTTTTAACATGGATTATTTTACGAAAGATGCTAATGGTAAATTAATAAAGGCATTTGAATTAAGTCCAATGGTGCAAGATAACCCACGTATGGGACAGGCATCAAATCCTGATACGAAGCATTTTTTAAGTAATGATATTTATACCCATATTACTTATGCTGATTTAGCGGATAACACGGTTACTAAAAAAGATGCTTATAAAGAACCTACTAATTTTGTTGGGCACATGAACGACACTATTTTTGCAGACAATGCTATTATAAAAATTGATAGTATCACCACAAATTTAACTGAAGATGAGTACTCTAAAAATGATAGTTTGTTGATTGTTACTGCTGTTTTAAAAGCTACAGATATTAATGGAAGAGTTTATAGAGCAACACCAAAATATATTTTAAAACAAAATATGGTATTACCAGATGAATTTGTATTAGATGAGTTAGGCTTGAAGTTTATTTTTTGGAAAATAAATCCAAACGAAGGAAGTGTTGAAATTCAAATGAGCGAAAAAGTAAGTAACACAAAAGAGTTTGTGGTGTTAGAAGCTTATATGTTTCCTTTTATTAATGTGTTGTGGCTTGGTTGTTTAGTAATGGTAATAGGTACTATAGTTGCTATTATTGAAAGACGACGTTTAAACAAATTAAAAGCTCAGTAATCTTTGAGTCAGCCTTTGAAAATAGTAATTATGGGTACTGGCAATGTGGCTTTTCATATTGCTCAATCTTTTCAATCAAATACAAAAGTTAACCTTCTTCAAGTTTTTAATCATCGTTACTCAAAAGAAGCTAAACTATTCTCAAAGCAGTTTCAATGTGATCTAGTTACTGATTATAAATCCATTCATCAAACAGCGGATATATATATTGTTGCCGTTAAAGATGATGCAATATCTGAGGTGGTAAAACAATTAATTCCATTAAAATTAAATGGATTGGTTTTGCATACGTCTGGAAGTGTTGAAGTGAATGTATTGAAAAATGTTTCCAAAACTATTGGCGTATATTACCCATTACAAACTTTTTATAAAGGAGCAAGTATTGATTGGAGTTCTACGCCTTTGTTAATTGAAGCCAATACAAAATCTTCTGTAACAAAATTGAAGCAATTAGCGAGTACTGTTTCTAAAACAGTAAAAGTTGTTGACTCAAAAAACAGGTTGCAAATTCATTTAGCTGCTGTGTTTGCTTGTAATTTTACAAACGCCATGTATGTGGCAGCTTATGAATTGCTTGAGAATAATTTAAGAAAAAAAGATGCGGAATTGTTGTTGCCTATTATGCAGCAGTCGTTTCAAAAATTACAAACCGTTCATCCTACAAAAGCTCAAACAGGTCCAGCTATGCGTAACGATAAACTAGTAATGAAAAAGCATTTGCAATTATTGAAACAAGATAAACAGTTATCCCACGTATATACTGTAATTTCTGATTTAATTATGAGACAACAAAACCAAGACTAACTCAATGGAAAATTTCAAACAAAAATTAACGCGTATCAAAACTTTATTGTTTGATGTGGATGGTGTTTTAACTAACGGGCAAGTGTTTTTGATGGAAAGCGGAGAGTTTGTGAGAAACATGAATTCTAAAGATGGTTATGCTTTGCAGTTAGCCGTTAAAAAAGGATATCGTATTGCTATCATTACAGGCGGTAATAGTCAGATTGTGAAAAATGCCTTACATGGTTTAGGTATTGAAGATGTGTTTTTATCGCAACACGATAAATTACAATGCTATAAAGATTACATTAACGAACATGATTTAAAAGAAGATGAAATTTTATACATGGGCGATGATTTACCTGATTATGAAGTAATGAAAAGAGTAGGCTTAGCTGTATGCCCGTTTAATGCTGCCTATGAAATAAAAGAGATTTGCACCTACATTTCTAGTCGTAATGGGGGCGAAGCATGTGTACGTGATGTTGTAGAACAAGTGATGCGTTCGCAAGGAACTTGGGAAATAACTGGCTGGTAGAATTTGTTAATTCGAGATGTCACACTGAGCGGAGTCGAAGTGTTAGTCGAGAATTAATTTAAGATAGCTTCAAATCGCCATTATCAATCAAGTATTTCACTTTAAAAATAGCGGCAACACTAATACCATCTGTTATTTCGCCTTTCATTACCATATCAAAAGCTTCATTTATATGTACTTTTTTAACTATTAAATCTTCTGTTTCTTCAGGTTCAGCTTCTTCAAATGTTAAATCCGTTGCTAGAAACACAAAAGCGTGCTCATTGGTGGCAGAGTTACTCAAATGCAATTGCATAATTTCCTCAAATTTTTGAGCCACAATGCCTGTTTCTTCTTTCAGCTCTCTTACAGCTGTTTCAATAGGAGCCTCGCCTAATGGTCCACCACCTTCTGGAATCTCCCAGCTATATGCGTTCAGAGGATAGCGCCATTGCCCCACTAGCCAAGTGTAACCGTCTTCACTTAATGGCAAAATGCCAATAGCTAAATTTTTGAAATTTACGACGCTATAAACGGCAGGTTTGCCAGCTGGGTTAATTGTTTGGTGTTTATTTACAGCAATCCAAGCTGATTCGTAAACCAACTCCGACGAAAGTGTTTTCCAAGTATTTAAAGGGTTTTCAGCGCTCATAGAATGTTAATTTTTTGTTCAATCAGTTAAACATATGTTTCACACAGTTGAATTGTTAATATTAGGCTTATTTTCCTATATTTAGAAACCTAATCTGCATTAAATTCGTAAAAGTTAAAAATTGTTATGTTGAGAAAACTGCTACTTTTTATTGTTCTGGTTGTAACTGGTTGTTTAAATGCCCAAACAATGTATTGGGTTGGCGGTTCTGGTTATTGGAACGACCCAGTGCACTGGTCTTATATGAGTGGTGGTGCACCGGCTAATGCCATTCCTTCATCGAATGCTAATGTTATTTTTGATAATGCGTCTTCTGTTTCAAATTTCACAATCCATGCTTTACACAGCTTTAATTTTAAATCAATTACTTCTGAAAACACAAATTTTAAGATAGATGTCATTGGCTCTCCAAATGTTGACTTAACAATTACCGGAGCAGTTAATTTGAACGAATATTTTTATTTTAAGTTGAACGGAAAAATTAATTTAAATCCTCAATCTACAACAAAGTATCAATTTTCACACAATAAATTTAACAACGACATATACTTAAACTCCCAATCAGACGTTGAATTAGGGGTTTTGAATACTGAAAAAACATTAATTATTTCTGGAAATTTTAAATTAAAAAACTCATCAATACTTGTTGATAAATTAATATTAACTAATTCTCAAATTGATTTATCGAACAATCTTATTCAGGCTTCTAATGGATTGGCAATCAATAATTCTCAAATTACAAATACAAGTACGGTAAAATCAAAAATTATTTGTCAAAAAAATAATCTTCCTGCTTCTACACTACAATCGCTAACAAATATTTCTAATGTAAGTATAACGCCAATATCACCGCAAGCATGTGCCGTTCCATCTCCTACGATTGTTTTTCCTACCTGTCAGGGCGTTTGTGACGGTATCACAATTTTTGATTTAAGTGGATGTAGTAATTCTCCGTATATTATTCAATGGATTAACGGAGCATGCCCTTCAACATTGCCTCCGGCTGAAGGAGCATATGTAGGTACTACTTATTCTGTAAATACACTATGTGGTTGCTCTAGTCAGTATTTAGTGTTGTTTGAAAATTCTTTAGGAGAACAAGTAGCTGTTCCTGTTCCGATGGTAGATCCCCCAGCAACAATTTTAAATTTTTCTTTTACGCAACCTACTTGCAATGGATTGTGTAATGGCCAAATAAGAGCTTTTGTTTTAACAGGTGCTATTCCTTTGTCAATTAATTGGAATCCACCTAATGTAACACATAATAATATTATTACCCGTGATACATTAAAGAATGCATGTGCAGGTACTTATACGGTAACCGCAACCAATGTGAATGGTTGTGTGAACACGTTTACAACTACACTTGTTCAGCCAGCAGTTTTGCAAGCTAATGGTTCTAGTAGTAGTGTTACTTGTAATGCAGCTTGTAATGGCTCTGCCGCAGTGGCGCCAACTGGAGGCACAATTCCATATACTTATTCTTGGACATCTGCAGCATCTACACCATCAACAGCTACTACGCAAACCATAGGAAATCTATGTCCAGGTGTTGTAACTATGACGGTTACAGATAGTAAAACCTGCACAGCAACGTTTTCTGCTACAATTACGCAGCCCCCAGCTGTTACATTAACAATTAACCATGTAGATTTAACGTGTGGTAATGTATGCAATGGATCGGCCTCTGTAACTGCCACGGGCGGTATAGGGCCTTTTACCTATTCTTGGTCACCAAGTGGCGGCACAGGTTCGCAAGCAACTGGTTTATGTGCAGGAGATTATACTTGTACCGTCACAAATAATGGCAATTGCATAAGAACAATTACTGTTTCTATTTTATCCCCTCCAACGTTAACAACAGCACCAACACAAACAAATTTAGCTTGTAATGCTGCATGTATTGGTGCAATTAATATTAATCCTTCTGGAGGAACAGGTGCATATACTTATTCGTGGGTTCCTGCGGCTCCTACCACATCTGTGAATACAAATTTATGCGCAGGTGCTTATAGTTATACTGTAACAGATGCGTTAGGTTGTAAATCAAGTAATACCATTACTATCACTCAACCACCAGCTACTACTTTAACAGTTGTTAGCACTAATGTTACTTGTTTTGGTGCTTGTGATGGAACGGCTAATGCTACTATGCTTGGTGGCACAGGTGCTTTTTCATATACTTGGACACCAGGAACTGCTCCGTTAGTTGGCCAAGGAACGCCAAATGTAACAGGCTTGTGTCCTGCTACCTACACAGTAAGAGCTGCAGATGCTAATAATTGTGTAAGAACTCAAACATTTGTAATAACACAACCAACTGCAATAACAGCAAATGTTACAACCGTTTCTCCAACTTGTAATGGCGTATGTAATGGCTCCATCACTGCTGCGCCTAGCGGCGGAACTGGTCCTTATACTTATACGTTACAATCTTCGGGAGCTCCAATAACTTCTGGGCCTTCGGCAAATAGTTCATTTACTAATTTATGTGCAGGTTCTTATACTTTATTAATTACAGATGCTCTAAATTGTGTGAGAACTCAAACCATCAATTTAACTCAACCAAATCCAATTACCTTAGCTTTACCTTTTACCCCAATTAATTGTTTCAATGCATGTAATTCAACAATTTCAACAGTTGTTGGAGGTGGCACTGGGCCTTATACATTTACATGGAGCCCATCTGGGACTGGAAATTCACAGGTTAATCAATGTGCAGGTGTTCATTCTGCTACTGTAACCGATTCAAAAGGCTGTCAGGCATCCGCTACTATTACAATTACTTCACTTCCTGATTTAACTGTAAGCATTGTTCCAACAAATCCTAATTGTAATTCTCAATGCACAGGCATCGCCACAACAACCGTTACAGGAGGTACACCTAATTATACGATTAATTTCAGTAATGGTGCTTCAGGAAATATCATCAATAATTTATGTCAAGGAACTTACACAGCTACCGTTATTGATTTTTTTGGCTGTACAAAAACTCAAACCGTTGCTATTACAACTCCACCTGCTTTAACTTTAACCCCAACTAACGGAACAGTAAGTTGTACTGGTTCTTGTGATGGAACCGTATCAGTGGTTGCAACAGGAGGCACTGCAGGTTATTTTTATAGCTGGTCGCCCACTGCTCCGGTTCAAACTAGTGCAACTGCAAATGGATTATGTGCTGGTAATTACATAGTAAGTGTTACGGATGCATTAGGTTGTATTGCTTCTACGGTAGCTGCAGTTGCGCAACCAACTGTTTTAACTGCCTCTATAGGAAATGTTCAACCTAGTTGTAATGTGTGTATTGGTTCAGCTACTGCTAATGGCATTGGTGGTACTCCGCCATATACTTATGCTTGGGCACCTGGTGGACAAGTAGGTCCGACTCCTAATAATTTATGCGTAGGTATTCAAACATTAACGGTTACAGACAGTAAAAACTGTACAACTACACAAACTGTTCAAATTAATCAAACTGTAATTACTTTGATTACAACAAATGGTAGTACATTAAATTGTAACGGTGCTTGTACTGGTATTGCTACCGCTAATCCTGTTGGAGGAGTAGCACCTTATTCATATACTTGGACACCTGCTCCCATAGCTCCAACACAAACAACACAAACTGCTAGTGGCTTATGTTTTGGCACACATACGGTTATGGTTTCTGATGCCCTAGGTTGCTCAAGTACAAATACAGTGACTTTTACAAATCCTCCGGCTATTACTTTAACGGTTAATCAAACGAATGTAAATTGTAGTGGATTGTGTAATGGAACAGCTAGTGCAACTGCAGTTGGCGGTACAGGAACAATAAGTTATTTATGGAGCACAGGTGCAGTTACATCTTCTATCAATGGACTATGCGCAGGCTCTTATACAGTTACAGCAACAGACGTAAATAGTTGTTCTCAAACACAAGTTATAACCATCATCGAAAATAGTCTATTAACAGCAACATTTACGCCTAGTAACCCATCCACATGTACTTCTTCTGATGGATCTATTACAGCGGTAATTGGAGGCGGATTGCCAACTTATTCTCTTACTTGGTCTGGAGGCTCTACATCAAATCCTATAACTAATATTGGTGCTGGATCATATACCTTAAGTATTATAGATGCTGCAGGGTGTACACAAACTATTTCAACGACATTAAGTAATCCTACAGGGCCAACCGTTACGGCCGTTTCAAACTCCATTACTTGCTTTGGTGCTTGTACTGGATCGGCAACGCTTACAATTGCTGGAACGGGACCGTTTTCTGTAAATGGAAGTACTATTGCTGCCAATACAACCGTGTTATCTGGATTATGTGCTGGTATTACAACACCTATTATTACAGATGCTAATACTTGTGTTACCAATCAAACGATTAATATAGCACAACCAACACAACTCATTGCTAACGGTGTCGTAACTAACGAGTCTTGTAATGCGTCTTGTACTGCGTCAATAAATTTAACGCCTTCTGGTGGTACATTGCCTTATTCTTATGTTTGGTCACCAGCGGGTGTAGGCCAAGATCCTACTAATTTATGCGCGGGCACTTATACCGTTAACATTACAGATGGAAATAGTTGTGTCACTACAAATACTTATTTGGTGACGGAGCCGCCTGCATTAACATTAAGCTTCAATAAAAAAGATGTTCTGTGTAACGGGCAATGTACAGGAGGAGTTAGAGCTGTTGTTGGTGGAGGGGCAAGTCCATATACTTATACTTGGACACCATCGCCACCTTTTGCAGGATCTAATATCGACACATTAGTTAATATCTGTTCAGGGATTTATACTGTTAGTGCAAGTGATGCAAATGGATGTATAATTACAGGAACCATAGATATTGGACAACCAATCGCACTTACATCTACTATTACTTCTATTAATCAGAAATGTTTTGGGCAATGCAATGGTTCGGCTACTATTACAGCTGCTGGTGGCGTTGCTCCTTATTCGTATAATTATAATACAACACCAATTACACCGACACAAACTATCGGTGGTTTATGTATTGGAACCTACACAGGTGGAGTATCGGATGCTAATGGTTGTATAAGTTCAAATAGTTTTGTGATTTTACAACCCTTACCAATTGTGGTTACCGCTACGGTAAGTAATCCAACATGTAATGCAGTTTGTAATGGAAGTGTTGCAACCACTGTAACTGGTGGTAATCCAAATTATAACTATAACTGGATTCCGGCTGGCGGACCAGTTCCAAGTCCAACAGGGCTATGTGCCGGTAGTTACACGGTTGTGGTAACAGACGATAGTTTGTGTACAGGCCAAGCCCTGGTAACATTAACTGATCCTGCTATTTTATTAGCAAACACATCGTTTACGAATCCTAGTTGTAATTCCAGTTGCAACGGAGTAGTTACTGCAAATCCAATTGGAGGAACAGGACCTTTTACTTATTCATGGGCTAGTCCAGTAGTTAATACTCAAACAGTATCTAACTTATGCGCTGGAGTTTATACACTTACTTTAAATGATGTTAATGGTTGTCAGGCTATTCAAACAGTAACCCTAACCGATCCGCCAGCAATCACTATAAATCCGTCATTAGCACCAGCAACTTGTAGTGTTTCTAATGGTTCAATTAATGCTACGGCATCTAATGGTGTAGCACCTTATACTTATAATTGGTTAGATGCTATATTAGCTGGACAAGCAACGAATACCATGGTTACAAATATTCCTGCTGGCTCTTATACGGTTGTGGTAACTGATAATGCAGGATGTTCTACAACTAGCGTTATTGCTTTAAGTAATGCAGATGGACCAACCGGAGCAACAATTACATCAACTAATGTAACTTGTAATTCACAATGTAATGGAGCCGCAGATATTTCTAATCCTCTTGGCGGAACAGCGCCATATACTTTAAGTTGGATTAATCCAGTTTCTGCTTCATCTTCTATTTCAAGTTTATGTGCAGGAACTTATACTGCACAAATTGCAGATGCCAATAACTGTTTATTTTTCCAATCAGTTGTCATAACAGAACCACAAACGATTGATGATAATGAAATTATAACTAGCGCAGCTTGTTTAGGAAATTGTAATGGGGTTATTGCATTAAACCCGTCTGGTGGAAACGCAGGAGCTTATACATATTCATGGTCGCCAGCAGCGGCTACAGGAACTGTTTCTAATCTTTGTCCAGGAGTTTACACTGCAACTATTACAGATGTTCAAGGTTGTACATTGGTAGCCAATTATATTCTTCCTAGTTTAACTACAATTACAAGCAGTACTTTTGCAACTAATAATACGTGTTTTGGCGATTGTAATGGTACTATTTTGGCGACGAATGTTGCTGGTGGATTACCTCCATATTCTTTTTCTTGGTCAGATCCTGCCGGACAATCAACAGCTACAGCAAGTAATTTGTGTAATGGAAACTATTCGGTAACGATTACAGATGCAAATGGATGTCGTAATGTAATGCCTGCAATAATTACATCACCTTCAGCTATAACATTTACACCAACTGTAACACAACCTAATTGCGGATTGTGTGATGGTTCTGCGGTTGTTACTCCTATTGGTGGAACAGCTGGTTATACATTTGTTTGGACAAATGGGCAAACAATCAATACGGCTTCTAACTTATGTGCAGGTGTTTATGGAGTGCAAATTACAGATGCAAATGCCTGTGTTACGAATTCTAATGTTGTTATAAATAACTCCTCTACTTTTACTGGAGAAACAATTTCACAACAAAACGTTTCTTGTAGTGGCGTATGTGATGGTTCGGTAACGGTAACAGCAATTGGAGGAACTGCACCAATTATTTATCATTGGTTACATAATGGTTCTTCATCTCAAACGTTAAATGGACTTTGCGCTGGAACTTATTTCTGTAATATGACAGATGCAAATGGTTGTACAAGAACAGCAAGTGTTGTGATTGGAGCGACCTCTAATTTTACGATTACTCCACAAATTACCCAATCCTCATGTTCAGTAAACAATGGTTCTATTTCAGTTAATGTTGTTGGTGGCACTGGCGGTCCTTATACTTATGTTTGGATACCAGCAGCACCTAACACGCCTTCTGTAACAAATTTAGCGCCAGGCAACTATACGTTAACGGTATCAGATGGTAACTGTTCGCAAACTCAAGTATATTCTATTAATTCAGTTAATGGACCAATTGTTACAGCTACTCAAAACGATGTGAGTTGTTCAGGGCTTTGTGATGGCAGTATTTCATTAATTATTAATGGAGGTACGCCAGCGTATACAACTGCTTGGTCTAATGGGGCATCAACTCCAGCTATAAATGGACTTTGTGTTGGGGCTTATTCATATACGGTTACAGATGCCGCAGGATGTAAAGCTGTTCAAAGTTTCTCTTTAACAACTGGAACTCCAATTGTATTTAGTGTGGCTGATATTGACAATCCATTATGTAATAATAATTGTAATGGTGTTATCACAACCATACCTAGCGGAGGGGCGTTACCTTATACTTATAGTTGGATTGTTTCAACATCAACTACATCCATAGCAAATGCTTTATGTTCTGGGAAATTATTCAGTTACAGTTACAGATGCTAATGGCTGTTCTTCGCAGGAGACATATACATTAACAGGACCAACGTCAATTACTGTAACGGCAGTTTTAACTAATGCAAATTGTAATGGCGTAGCAAATGGAGCAATAGATTTAACAGTATCTGGTGGCACGCCAGGAACTGGTTACACATATAGCTGGACACCTAACAATGTTGCTACAGAAGATTTATCAAGTATACCTGCAGGAACTTATAGCGTGCAGATTACAGATGCTAATGGTTGTGTAGTAGATACGAGTTTTGTCATTACTGAACCAGTATCAATAGATGGACAAGAAGTTATTTCAAGCGCAACTTGTTTTGGTAATTGTAATGGAACCATCACATTAAATCCTACTGGAGGTGTTGGTCCTTATACGTATTCGTGGTCGCCAGTAGCTCCAAATTCAGCTACAATCACTAACTTATGTCCAGGACCACAAACAGCCACTATAACAGATTCGCAAGGATGTGCTTTTGTAGCAGTTTATAATATTCCAAGTTTAACAACTATCACGGCTTCAACATTTGTAGTTAATAATTTATGTTTTAATGATTGCAACGGGGTTTTAACGGCAACTAACATTGCGGGCGGAACAGCACCTTATACCATCAATTGGAATGATCCAAATTTCCAAACTGGAAATACTGCTATTAATTTATGTACCGGAAGTTACTCTGCAATCGTTACAGATGCTAGTGGTTGTTTTAGTCAAATACCAGCAGATGTTAGTTCTTCTTCTCCTGTAACATTTACACCAGTTATTACACAACCTGGTTGCGGTTTATGTGATGGGTCAATTGTTGTTAATCCATCTGGTGGAATACCAGTTTATACGTATTCGTGGACTAATAACCAAACTGGAAATACAGCTACTAATTTATGCGCGGGCGTGTATGGTGTTGATATTACTGATGGAAATGGTTGTGTGAATTCTACAAATGTTGTTATAAATAGTTTAAGCGGTTTTACTGGGGAAACAATTGTTACGACGGATGTTACCTGTGGAGGAAATTGCGATGGAACTGCAAATGTAACTGCTATTGGCGGAACTGGAGTTATTACGTATCATTGGATACATGATAATTCAACGTCACAAACAGCTTCTAATTTATGTGCTGGAGTAACTTACTTATGTAACATGACAGATGCAAATGGTTGTACAAGAACGGCTAGTGTTGTAGTTGGAGCAGTTACAAGTTTAAGCATTACTCCACAAATTGTACCTTCCTCATGTTCTTCTAGTACTGGATCTATTACAGTAAATGTAACAGGTGGTACTGGAGCTTATAGTTACACTTGGCTACCAGCAGCTCCTAATTCCCCTTCAATCACAAATTTAGCGCCAGGCATTTATACGCTAACCGTTAGTGATGGTAATTGTTCTCAAACTCAAGTTTACCCTATTAATTCAATTAATGGACCTATAGTTTCTGCTACTCAAAGTGATATTAGTTGTTCAGGGCTTTGTGATGGAAGTATTTCATTAACTATCAATGGAGGAACGCCAGCGTATACTACTGCTTGGTCTAATGGAGCATCAACGCCAACTATTAATGGACTTTGTGTAGGTCCTTATTCATATACCGTAACAGATGCGGCAGGATGTAAAGCTGTTCAAAGTTTCTCTTTAACAACTGGAACTCCAATTGTATTTAGTACAGCAAATGTAAATAATCCTTTATGTAACAATGATTGCAACGGTGCGATAACTGCTATACCAATTGGAGGGTCTTTACCATACAGTTTCAGTTGGGCTGTTTCAACATCTACAACATCTGCTGCTAACGCTTTATGTTCTGGAAATTATTCGGTTATAGTTACAGATGCTAATGGCTGTTCTGTTCAAGAGACATATACATTAACAGGGCCAACGCCAATTGCGGTAACAGCTGTTTTAACAAACGTAAATTGTAATGGTGCAACAAATGGAGCTATAGATTTAACAGTATCAGGTGGTACGCCAGGTGCTGGTTATACCTATAGCTGGACTCCTAATAATGTTTCTACAGAAGATTTATCGAGTATACCTGCAGGAACATACAGTGTGCAGATTACAGATGCTAATGGTTGTGTAGTAGATACGAGTTTTGTTATTACTGAACCTGCACCAATAAATGGTCAAGAAATTATTGCAAGCGCAACTTGTTTTGGTAATTGTAATGGCTCTATCACATTAAATCCTATTGGAGGCGTTGCTCCTTATACGTATTCATGGTCGCCTGTTGCTCCAAATTCGGCTACAATAAATAACTTATGCCCAGGACCACAAACAGCTACTATAACAGATGCGCAAGGATGTGCTGTTGTATCAGTATATAATATTCCAAGCCTAACAACAATAACAGCTTCAACACTTGCGGTAAATAATTTATGTTTTAATGATTGCAACGGTGTTTTAACGGCAACTAATATCGCTGGTGGAACAGCACCTTATACCATCAATTGGAATGATCCAAATTTCCAAACTGGTAATACTGCTATCAATTTATGTACAGGAAGTTATTCTGCAATTGTGACAGATGCAAATGGATGTTTTAGTCAAATACCAGCAACTATTGGATCGACAGGCCCTGTAACTTTTACGCCAGTAGTTACTGAACCAGGTTGTGGACTTTGCAATGGTTCCGCGATTGTTAATCCAGTTGGAGGTATAGCGCCTTATACTTATATATGGAGTATACCTTCACAAACTACAAACACAGCCACTAATTTATGTTCTGGTGTTTATGCTGTGCAAATTACAGATGGTAACGGTTGTGTCAATACTACAAGTGTTGTTATAAACAGCTCATCTGGAATAACAGGAGAAACATTAGTTACAACTGATGTTACTTGTTCTGGAAATTGTGACGGAACTGCAAATATAACTGCCGTAGGAGGTGTAGCGCCTATTTCCTATCATTGGGTACATGATAATTCAACTTCTCAAACTGCCACGAATTTATGTGCAGGAGTAACTTACTTATGTAACATGACTGATGCTAATGGTTGTACAAGAACGGCTAGTGTAGTAATTGGAGCAACTACTAATTTTACGATTACACCGCAAATTATTCCATCTTCTTGTTCAGCTAGTACGGGTTCTATTACAGTAAATGTAACAGGAGGCACAGGGACATATAATTACACTTGGATTCCAGTAGCTCCAAACTCAGCTTCTATAACAAATTTAGCACCTGGCATCTATACACTAACCGTTAGTGATGGTAATTGTTCTCAAACACAAGTTTATGCGATCAATTCTTTTAGTGCACCTATTATTACTTCTACTACTAATGACATATCTTGTAGCGGAATATGTAATGGCGATATCGCTTTAACTATTTCTGGAGGAGTACCAGCTTATAACACGCTTTGGTCGAACGGAGCAACAACTCCAAGTATTAGTGCTTTATGTGCAGGCGCTTATTCGGTAATAGTTACAGATGCTGCAGGATGTAGTGCGGTTAGAAACTTCTCATTATCTACCGTGACACCAATTGTATTTAGCACACCAGATGTTGATAATCCTTTATGTAATAATGATTGTAATGGAGCTATTACAGTTATTCCAAGTGGCGGAGTTTTACCGTATACATTTAATTGGGCAGTAGCAACGTCTTCTACTTCGGTAGCAAATGCTTTATGTGCAGGAAATTATTCAGTAACGGTGACTGATGCAAATGGTTGTCCAGCCGTAGAAACATATACATTAACAAGTCCACCTACAATTACTGTAACAGCAATTGTTGCCAATGCAAATTGTAATGCAACGTCTACAGGCTCTATTAATTTAACAGTAACTGGCGGTGTTCCAGGATCAGGTTATACATTTAGTTGGACGCCTACAAATGCCACAACAGAAGATGTTACTGGTTTAACCGCAGGAACATATAGTGTAATAATTACAGACGCAAATGGTTGTAGCGTAGATTCAAGTTTTGTGATTACAGAACCAACAGCAATCATAGATAATTCAGTAATTACAAGTGCAGCATGTTTTGGAAATTGTAATGGATCTATTGCTTTAACGCCTACGGGTGGAACAGGACCTTATACATATTCATGGTCACCAACAGCTAATACAGGAACTGTTACTAGTTTATGCCCTGGCCCACAAACAGCTACAATTACAGATGCTCAAGGTTGCGCATTAGTATTTAACTATAATGTGCCAAGTTTAACTACTATAACAGCTTCAACACTGGCGGTTAATAATGTATGTTTTAACGACTGTAATGGTGTTTTAACTGCAACCAATATTGCTGGTGGCGTTGCGCCTTATACGATTCAATGGAACGATCCTATTGGACAAATAGGAAATACAGCTAGCGGATTGTGCACAGGTAATTACTCTGCGACGATTACAGATGCTAATGGATGTTTTAATCCAATAGCTGCAAATGTTAGCTCTATTTCTCAAGTAACATTTACACCAAACATTACACAGCCAAGTTGCGATCAATGTGATGGTTCGGCTATTGTAAATCCAGTTGGTGGAACAGCGCCTTATAGTTTCTTATGGAGTAACAATCAAATTGTAAATACCGCTACTAATTTATGTTCTGGTGTTTATGCAGTTCAAATTACGGATGGTAATGGTTGTGTCAATACAACGAACGTTGTTATTAATAGCTCAAGTGGAATTACAGGAGAAACCATCGTTACAACTGATGTAAGTTGTGATGCAAGTGTGTGTGATGGTGCTGCCAATGTTTCCGCAATAGGCGGGGTTGCCCCAATAACCTATAATTGGATTCATGATAATTCAACTTCACCAAACATCACTGGATTATGTGCTGGAACTTATTTCTGTAATATGACTGATGTAAATGGATGTTCTAGAACGGCAAGTGTTGTTATTGGAGCATTAACCACATTTACTATCTCATCTCAAGTAACTCAATCTTCTTGTTCTTCTTCTACGGGTTCAATTACTGTAAATGTAACCGGCGGAACTGGTATTTATACTTATGCTTGGCTTCCTGCAGGAAACACGCCAACTATAAGTAATTTGGCTCCTGGAACTTATACGCTAACCGTTAGTGATGGTAATTGTTCTAAAACTGAAATATTTACTATTCAATCAATCAATGCGCCAATAATTTCATCAACAAAACAAGATATTTCTTGTAGCGGTTTATGTGATGGAAATATTGCGATTACTATTACAGGAGGAACTCCAACCTATAATACAGTTTGGTCAAATGGAGTAACAACTTCTAGCATCAGTGCATTATGTGCTGGAGATTATTCTGTAGAAGTTACCGATGCTGCAGGTTGTAAAGCAACTCGTAATTTCTCGTTAGCTACTGTTGCGCCAATTGCATTTAGTATTCCTGATTTAGATAGCCCTCAATGTCATGATGCTTGCGACGGTTCGTTAACTGCTATTCCTATTGGTGGTACAATGCCATATACATTTACTTGGACTCCTAATAATGTGAATACAGCAACGACGAATAGTTTATGTACTGGAAATTATTCTATTACTGTTGCAGATGCTAATGGTTGTTCTACTTCAAATACGTATTCATTAATTAATCCTCCAACATTAACTTTAACTGCCACAATTACAGATGCAAGTTGTAGTTCGGCTTTAGATGGAGCTATAACGACAACAGTTACGGGCGGTATTTCTCCATATAGCTACAATTGGATGCCTGGATCTATTGTTACACCAAATTTAGTAAATGTGTTAGCAGGAACTTATACTTTAACTTTAACGGATAATTTTGGTTGTGTTGTTGATTCAGCTTTAACTATCAATTCAACGCTTGGTGTAGATGCTATTGCTGGTAATGATACTTTATTCTGTCAAAATGGAACGCTATTATTAGATGGTTCAAATTCAACTAGCACTTTTGGAACTAACACTTACGAATGGTTTGTTGTGCCAAATGTTGCAGCAATTTCAAATTCAGTTTCAACTACCGTTTCACCTGCTGTTGGAACCTCTACTTATGTCTTAGTTGCAACTAATGGCGTTTGTATTGATAGTGATACGATTGTAGTTAATTCAAATCCGCTTCCAAATGTCGATGCTGGACCAGTGATTAGTATTCCTTTATTTGGCTCAGGAACTATTGGAGGTAATCCAACTAGTGCTACAGGCTCGACATTTAGCTGGTCTCCAGTAATAGGATTAGATAATCCATCAGGAACAAATCCGGTATCTGGTACAACGGTTACCACTATTTATACGGTATCAGTTATTGATGTGAACGGTTGCTTTAATTCTGATACAGTAACAGTTTACGTTTACCCTGAAATTAAAATTCCAAATGGATTCTCTCCAAATGGAGATGGTAAAAATGATGTATGGCAAATTGATTTTATTGATCAGTTCCCTGATTGTGAAGTGGAAGTATATAATCGTTGGGGAGAACAATTGTTCTATTCTAAAGGATATGCCATACCATTTAACGGACAATACAAAGGGAAAAATTTACCAGTGGGAACGTATTATTATGTTGTGAAGTTGAATCATCCGAATTTCCCTAAGCCATACACAAGCCCATTAACCATATTTAGATAAAAGATGAAGAAATTTATATACATAACGGTTATCGTGTTGCTTGTAACGAATTTACAAGCTCAACAACTGCCTCAGTATACTCAGTATATGCTAAATGATTTGGCAATTAATCCTGCGGTAGCTGGGAAAGATAATTTTGCAGATATGCGTTCTAATAATCGTTACCAATGGGTAGGGATGACAGATGCGCCTAGAACTTATATGTTGACGTTGCATAGCCCTTTAAAAAATCGACACATGGGTTTAGGAACACATATTTACACTGATATTGTTGGACCAACCAGACGAGTAGGTATTAGTTTAGCCTATGCATACCATATTAAGATTGCAGAAAAAACGAGGGTATCATTAGGACTGAATGCAGGAATACAACAATGGGGAATTGATGGACATAAATTGCATTTACATGATGCAGGTGATGATAATCTATTAACGCAATACCAAACTAGAATTGTTCCTGACTTTGGAGCAGGTATATATGTTCATAATGACAAATGGTATTTGGGATTTAGTGCGCCTCAATTATATCAAAGTCCTATTAAATTGTATCCAGATGGAGATCATAAAGGAACATTGGTGACTCATTTCATGTTAAATGGAGCTTACAAATTCGATATCAATGATGATTTTAAAGTAGAACCTTCTTTCTTAGCTAAATATGCAAATCCAGCGCCGATTAAGGTGGATGTTGGAGCTCGTGTTATTTATCAGGAGCAAGTTTGGTTGGGAGTTGGTTATAGACATAATGATGCGCTTACAGCTTTAGTTGGCTTTATGTATAAAAATTATTTAATGATAGGTTACTCTTACGATTTTACAACAACTAATCTTAAAAATTACTCTTCGGGCACACATGAGTTAATGTTAGGTCTCCGCTTTTCAAAACAACAATCCAAGCATTGGCAAGATGATGTTGAAGTAAAATAACTACCACAATTATTATTAATATCTTATTTTTACAGTTTTTTATACTATGAAATTTCATAAAGAAGGTTATCCTACATTATTAGTTACCATATTATTTAGTGCTATTATTATTAGTATTGCCAAATTAGCATTTCCTGAATTTGCCATAGCCCATTGGTTTGCATATGCATTATCAGGATTTTTATTAATTGTGGTGATTCAATTTTTTCGCCACCCAAGTCGTGTGCATACGATTAATGATCAAGCAATTATTGCTCCAGCAGACGGCAAAGTAGTAGTGATTGAAGAAACAGAAGAAGGCGAATACTTTAAAGATAAACGTATTCAAGTATCTATTTTTATGTCGCCTATTAATGTGCATGTCAATCGTTACCCAATTGCTGGTGACGTGACTTATGCAAAATACCATGCTGGTAAATTTATGGTAGCTTCTTTGCCAAAAGCAAGTACAGAAAATGAACGCACGAGCGTTGTAGTTAAGCATCCTAGCAATGGTAAATCTGTTTTATTCAGACAAGTTGCAGGGGCTTTAGCACGTCGTATTGTGATGTATAGCAAAGAAGGCGATAAAGCAACACAGTGCGGGGAAATGGGCTTTATTAAATTTGGTTCTCGTGTTGATTTATATTTGCCATTGGATGCCAAATTAAAAGTAAAAATTGGCGATGTGGTAACCGGCTCACAAACTGTTATTGCGGAGTTTTAGAAAACAAAGAATGAATTTAAAATTGCCAGATACAATATTACTATTGTTACTTGTCATTTTATCTAACGCTGGTTTTTCTCAAAAATTAGACACTGTTTTTCAAAAGTCACATTATTCTTATATGGAATTTTATCCTTGTGAATCAGCTAGAATGTCCAGTAATGAAGGTTTAAACGAAAGTAAAATTCTTTGCTTTGGCAATTATATAGATACTTTGAAAAACGGACCATGGGTTTATTTTTATCCTAACGGCAAAATATTAGCTAAGGGAAAATATAAGCACGGATTTAAAATTGGAACCTGGAAATATTATGTTACTGAAATTTCCAATGATGTTATTTTTTCAAAAGGCACTTACGTTAAAGGGCAACTAGTTATAGATGATAAAGGATGGCCGAAAATTATTGATAAAGTAAATACTGGAAATTCTTATTACACCATTGAAAATGGAAGGACTTCTCCTCATTCAAGAGTTTGTTGGTTAGATTAAATGTAAGGCTATTTATTAATACACATACTGTTTAACTTCTGTAGGAATCACAAAAGCCTTATTTTTATTGTAAAAATCTGAAAAACTCGTATTCATTTTTCTAACGTAGTCTGCATATTTCTTTACAGAGTAGCCTTGTTGGAAATATGGAAATGGTTTATTTAGTTGAATAAAAAATCGATTTTTAATTACCATAAATACTTCTTTAGCAGGAGTGCCTTTTTCTGATGCTTTACTAGCTTGTGCTTCTGACACCAATCCTAATGATGAATCATAAATAGTACCTTGTTCTGCCACTAAATAAAATAGAGCGTCGCAAACAATACTTGAATTAACAACTAAATTAGAGTCTACAAATATGCCTGAAAGATTTTTATGTTTTACAGAGTCAGAGCAATCTGAATTAAAAAAGTAAATGGGACAAAATTTAAATTCATTGCTGTAGGCTCTAATGATGGCTTTATTATTTAGTCTCGTTTCTCTTTCCACTTGTGTTGCCATATCAATGCTTCCAGCAGCTTTTAAACGGTTAATGGTGTTCGCATTTGTTTTTAAACGTACTAATAAAGCACCTCCATTTTTTAAGGAAATGATTTGTGCTTTAGCAACACTTTCGCGGTATTTACTAAATGCAATAAAAGAGGAGTCTTCTTTAAAGTTATTTACTTTAGGAGGTTTAGTGTCATCTTCTTGCGAGAAACAAGACGCACCAAACATCAAACAAGCAAATAGTCCTATGTTATTTAACCTCCGAACCATTATTAAAATCAGGTTTGGTTGCTGTCATAAAGCTTAATTCGCCAGCGCTATTCGATGCCATTAAAATCATTCCTTGACTTTCAATACCTTTAATTTTTCGTGGAGCAAGGTTTGCTAGCATACATACTTTTTGTCCAATAATATCTTCAGGTTTATACCATTCGGCAATACCACTTACCACAGTGCGCACGTCAAGACCAGTATCGAGTTTTAGTTTTAATAATTTATCTGTTTTAGGAACGCGTTCTGCTTCTAAAATAGTAGCAGTGCGAATATCCATTTTACTGAAATCATCAAAACTAGTTTCTGGTTTAGCAGGAGCAATAGCAGTAACGGCATTAGCAGAAGCATTAGCACTTTTGCTGGCATTTAATTTATCAATCTGTGCTTGAATTTCTGTATCTTCAATTTTAGCAAATAGTAATTCTTCTTTATTAATTACATGTCCTGCTGCCATGTTGCTAGTTTGTTTAGCCGCATGCCATTTTAAAATTGGCATATTTAACATCGTAAATAATTTAGCTGATGTAAAAGGCAAGAACGGTTCACAAACGACTGCTAAGTTGCAAGTAATTTGTAAAGCGATATTCATAATCGTTTTTACACGTTGCTCATCCGTTTTAATCAATTTCCATGGCTCGGTTTCAGCTAAATATTTATTACCTAAACGTGCTAAGTTCATCATCTCCGCTAAAGCTTCTCTAAACTTAAAGTTTTCAATAGAAGCAGATATTTTATCTGGAAATGCTGCTAATTGCTCTAAAATTAATAAGTCTTCTTTGGTATAAGTATCTGCTGATGGCACAGCACCATTATAATATTTGTGAGTCAATACTAAGGTACGGTTTACGAAATTACCAAGGATAGCAACTAACTCACTATTATTCTTGGTTTGAAAATCTGCCCAGGTAAAATCGTTATCCTTAGTTTCGGGAGCGTTAGAACATAAGGTATAACGCAGCACATCTTGTTGATTTTTAAAATCAAGTAAGTATTCGTGTAACCAAACGGCCCAGTTACGTGAAGTCGAAATCTTATCGCCTTCTAAATTTAAAAAACTCATTGGCCGGAACGTTATCTGCTAAAATAAAATCGCCGTGCTCCATTAACATCGCAGGGAAAATAATACAGTGAAACACAATATTATCTTTTCCAATAAAATGAATCAAGCGTGTTTCTTTGTCTTTCCAATATAGTTCCCAATCGTTCGGTCTTAATTCTTTGGTCGCCGAAATATATCCGATTGGTGCATCAAACCAAACATACAACACTTTTCCTTCTGCGCCCTTTACTGGTACTGGCACACCCCAATCTAAATCACGAGTCATAGCACGAGGCTGTAAACCATCACCACTATCTAACCAACTTTTACATTGACCGTAAACATTCGTTTTCCAATCTTTATGTTGGTCTAAGTATGCTTGTATTTTTGGTTGTAATTTATCTAAAGGCAAAAACCAATTTTTCGTTTCTTTTAAAACAGGTTTTGCTCCACTTAATGTTGATTTTGGATCAATTAATTCGGTAGCGCTTAATGTGCTTCCGCATTTCTCGCATTGGTCGCCATAAGCATTTGGATTAGCGCATTTAGGGCAAGTTCCTGTAATATAACGGTCTGCTAAAAATTGTTTTGCTTCTTCGTCATAATATTGTTCAGTAATTTCTTCAGTGAAACCACCTTTATCATATAGTACTTTAAAGAAATCAGAAGCTGTTTCGTGATGAATTTTATTAGAGGTGCGAGAATAAATGTCAAAAGAAATCCCAAACTCTTTAAAAGAGTCACCCATCATTTTATGGTATTTATCTACCACATCTTGCGGACTAACTCCTTCTTTTTTGGCTTTAATAGTAATAGGCACGCCATGCTCGTCGCTACCACAAATAAACATAACATCCTCGCCTTTACTTCTTTTGTATCTCACAAAAATATCGGAAGGCAAATAGCAGCCCGCTAGATGACCAATATGAACTGGACCATTTGCATAAGGTAGGGCGGAAGTAACAAGTGTACGTTTATAAGTAGTTGACATAGTGTTTATTAAATAACTAAAATACTGTAAAATTGTGTAAAGATAACATTTAACTTTATTCATTAAAAATCAAATCTATGGCAGCAAACGACAAAGAAATTTGGAAACCGGTGACTCACATTAAAGGAAAAACTAGTAAAAAATACGCTGTGTCGTCAAAAGGCCGCTTAGCGTCTTACGACAAGAACATTGAAGACAGATACGTGTTAAAACAACATTTGAACGGTGGCTTTCCTATGGCAACTATTCATGTAGAAGGGAAGTCTAAAGCCTTATTTTCACATCAAGCTATTGGTGCTGCTTTTTTAAAGAAACATAGCCCAAAATGCAAATTTGTGATTCATTTAGATCATAATAAGGCTAATAACGATATTTCTAACTTAAAATGGGCTACAAAAGATGAACAAGTAGAACATAGCAAAAAAAGTCCTTATGTGTTACAAGCAGCAGCTCGTAAAGTATATACTGGCGCTACAGCTCGTAAGTTAGATGAGAAAAAGGTAATCGCACTTAAAAAAGAAATTTGGAATCCAAAACGTAAAGCAAGCTTAAAACAAATTGCTGCTAAATATGGTATTGCCGAAATGAATTTATACCGTATTAAAAATGGTGAATTATGGTTTCATGTGCATATTGAAGGCGAACCAATTTTCCCTAAATACAAAACACAATTAAAAAATATTGAGTTCCATGAAAAGGTGGCTGCTAAAGTGAAAAAAGCTGCTCCGAAAAAAGTAGTTAAGAAAGCAGCACCTAAAAAGGCGGTTAAAAAAGCGGCTCCTAAAAAAGCAGTTAAGAAGACTACTCCAAAGAAAGCGATTGCTAAAAAACCTGTAGTAGTTGTGACAGCTAAAAAAGTGAAAGCTAAGAAAGAAAAGAAGGGTAAAAAAGACAAAAAAGGTAAAAAGAAAAATAAAAAATAATGGTACTACCTTCTTATTTAAAAAAAGGAGATACAGTGGCAATCATTGCTACAGCTCGTAAAGTAAGTAAAGAAGAAATACAACCGGCCGTAGCTTTTTTCGAAAGTTACGGCCTTTCTGTTGTGTTGGGCAAAAATTTATTTGAGTCGAGCAATCAATATGCTGGCACAGACGATCAACGAACAGAAGATTTGCAATGGGCTTTAAATGATAAAACTATTAAAGCCATTATCATTGCACGTGGAGGTTATGGTTCTGTGAGAACAATAGAACAAATTGATTTTACGGAATTTAAAAAACATCCAAAATGGATGGTGGGTTATAGTGACGTAACGGTATTACACAATGCTATTCATAAAATTGGTGTAGCAACCTTACACGCTACCATGCCTTTAAATTTTACTAAGAATGAAGAAGCGACTAAAAGTATGTTAGACGCTTTATTTGGTAAATTAATTCAAATTGAAACCGAAGAAAATTATTCGAATATATCTGGAACAGCAAAAGGACAATTAGTTGGTGGGAATTTATCTTTAATTTATTCTTTATCAGGAACGCCTTTTGATATTGACACCACCAACAAAATTTTATTCATTGAAGATTTGGATGAATATTTATATCACATTGACAGAATGATGATGCAATTGAAATTATCTGGAAAGCTAAAAGGGTTAAAAGGTTTAATTGTTGGTGGCATGACAGACATGAAAGACAATGCTATTCCTTTTGGAAAGTTTCCTGAAGACATTATTTTAGATGCCGTAAAAGAATATAACTATCCTGTTTGCTTTGATTTCCCTGCTGGACATATTGATAGAAATTTAGCCATGTATTTTGGACGAGAAGTAGAATTGACTGTATCGGATAATGCTACTTTAAAATTTCTTTAGTTTTTTAGCCACATAGAAACATAGATTATTTGGTTTTATAAGTATTGGATAGGAAGCCTCGCTTCTCACACAGATACTATGTGTAAAAACTTGTTTTCTATCTATTACTTTTCTACACTTTACAACTATGTGTCTTGTGGTAATTTTATTAATTCCACAATAATTAATTTTCCGTAAATTTGAATATCTATCATTTGCACGAGGGAAATAATTTTATAATACTATGATTTGCAAAACCACCGATAATCTAAATATTTACTTTGAGGTACAAGGTAATGAGAGTGCTAAGGAAACCATCGTTTTTTTAAATGGACTCTCTCAATCTACGATTTCTTGGATTTTAACGACGCCACATTTTAAAAATGATTATAGAATTGTATTGATTGATTTTATTTTTCAAGGGCAAAGTGATAAAACAGGCGAATGGCGTAATTTTGATGTGCATGCTCGCGACGTTATTAGTGTATTAGATACTTTAAAGATTGATAAAGCAATTATCGCCGGTTTATCCTACGGAAGTTTAGTCGCTCAATATTTAGGAGTGCATTACGGTAATCGAATTTCTAAATTAATTTTAATGTCAACTTTTGCTGTAAAAACACCTTATTACGAAGCCATTGAATTATCATGGTGGCGCGCTTTAGAAATGGGTGGATATGGATTAATGATAGATATTATGTTGCCGAATGTTTTGAGCGAGGGTTATTTTAAAAATCCTTTGATTCCAATAGACCTAATGAAAGCAGCTCGTCAGGAAGCTAACGAAGATAAGCAAGCTTTATTTAAATTAATGCGCGCTACAAAAGAGCGTCCGGATTATCGTCCCGAATTAAAAAAAATCGCAACACCAACAATTATTATTCAAGGCGAAAAAGACACGTTGTTTCCAGTGCACATGGCACAGGAAGTAGCAGATTCCATCCCAAATAGCAAATTAGTAGTTATTCCTTTTGCTGGACATACGCTTAATTTAGAGGCTATTCCTCAAATGGTGAAAGCCATGAAGGAGTTTATATCCTTTACGTAAATGTGTTAAATTTAGTTAGGGCGTTGCCTCCGGCCCGGGCTTTCACTGCAATCTTTCACTTCACTCCGTTACGTAAAAGGATTTTCGTTCAATCCCTAACGCGGATTAAAACGTGAAATTTGCGTGAGGGATGAAAGCGTAAATCCTTTTGCCTGCCTCCCGCAAAAGATTGAAGCGACAGCCCGACCAAGGGTCACGCACAAAAAGAGTAAAATGACCTTACATTACATTTGAATATAATCTTACTTATACCGAAAAAAATCCACTAATTTTTTCTATTTTTGAAACACAAATATGAAAACAAATTTTATAGAAGAGTTAACATGGCGTGGCATCTTACATGATGTGATGCCAGGTACGGAAGAATTATTAAATAAAGAAGTCGTTACTGGATATATTGGATTTGATCCAACAGCAGATAGTTTACATGTAGGAAGCTTAGCACAAATCATGACTTTGTTACGTTTTCAATTAGCAGGTCACAAACCCTTAGCATTGGTTGGTGGCGCCACTGGAATGGTGGGCGACCCAAGCGGAAAATCTGCAGAACGTAATTTGTTAGATGCAGAAACTTTAAATAAAAATGTGGAGGGAATTAAAAAACAATTAAGTCAGTTTTTAGATTTTAATTGTGGAGCAAATAGTGCGGAGTTGGTAAACAATTATGATTGGTTTAAAAATTACTCGTTCTTAGATTTTATTCGTGATGCAGGAAAACATATTACTGTAAATTATATGATGGCCAAGGATTCGGTTAAGAACCGCATCAATGGTGATTCAGGAATGTCCTTTACAGAATTTAGTTACCAACTAATTCAAGGGTACGATTTTTATTATTTGTGGAAAGAACGCAATTGTAAAATTCAAATGGGCGGAAGCGACCAATGGGGTAATATTACAACGGGCACAGAATTCATTCGTCGTAAGGCAAGTGGAGAGGCTTTTGCCTTAACTACTCAATTGATTAAAAAATCAGACGGCACTAAATTCGGAAAATCTGAAGGAGGAAACATTTGGTTAGATAGAGAAAAAACATCGCCCTATAAATTTTACCAATTTTGGTTAAATGTGAGTGATGATGATGCTAAATCTTATGTTCGTATTTTTACCTTACTAAATAAGTCGGAAGTAGAAGAGTTAGAAGCAAAACATGCTACAGCGCCGCACGAACGTCATTTACAAAAAGCTTTAGCTAAAGAAATTACAACTAGAGTTCATAGTGAAGCGGATTATTCGCAAGCGATTGAAACCGCTGAATTTTTATTCAAATCTAAAGCCGAAGATGTAGCTAATTTAAACCCAGATGCGTTTGAAAAAATATTAGGTGGTATTGATACTTTTGAAATAGCAAAACATCATGTTATAGAAGCTATTCCGTATGAGGAATTATTAGTAGATAAAACTTCGATATTTCCGAGTAGAACAGAAGTTAGAAAGATGGTTCAGGGAAATGCAGTAAGTTTAAACAAAGTAAAATATGCGGGGACTGATAAATTCTTAAGTATGAGTAATTTTATTCACGGTAAGTATTTACTAGTAAGTAAAGGCAAAAAAGAAAACTATTTAATCAAGTTGGTTTAAAATTTTATAATGATTAAAGACATCGTAATTCCAGAAGTATTTGACGTAGCAATTGCTATTGTTCAGGAGTTTGAAGGACTCGATGAATACAATGCTTATATTTTTAACTTTAAGGAAGAGAGCATAAAAAATGTATTAATTACTTCTACAGGTTATGGTGTGATTAATGATGTCAAGAAAAAAACAAGTACACTCCGTCATTTTTTCGAAGAAATACAAACTTTAGATTATAAATTAATTGAACCTGTTTCTAAAGAAGTATTTGGCTTAAGTAATGAATATTGGGTAAGTTTTACAATGAACGGGCAATTATTTGACAAGCAATTCATTTTTTTACCTGAATCCATTATTGAAGCTAATTTTCAAATGATTCCATTTTTAGATAAAATGGGCGTTATCATTAAATAAAAATTTCTTTCGTAACAAAAGTCACTCTTTAGTTTTATAAATTCGTGTATATTAGGCGAAATTTATAAATATACTATTATGAAAGGCAGATTTTACTGGTGGAACGAATGGATGGAGCGTAAGCATAAATATGCTACTGCAACCGAAAAACAATTAAACGCAGATAAGTTTAATGCCATTTGTGCAGGCACGGGTTTACCAAACATCCATCAAAAATCAACATTTAAATTTAAAGATGTAGCTGATGGGGCATCGCGTTTTGTGGGAAATTCTCCTTCTGGCGAAAAACCATTTGCTCGAATTTACACACGTTTAGGGAATCCTAACACGGAATATTTAGAAAAAGTATTATTTCAATTAGAATGTCAACACATTATTGATAATGCTTTAAAGTCTGACGAGAAAACGCCAACCATAGCCTCCTTGGTGTTTGCTTCTGGAATGGCTGCTATTTCAACTGTTATTATGGGCTTTGTGCAACCAGGTGATGGAATTATTGTTGGTAATGTTTATGGATGCACAGATTCGTTAATGCGTTTTTTACAAAAACGTTTTGGTATTGATGTGTATTTTGTTGACGCCACAAACCCAGAAAACGTTAGAGATACGTTAAATGCTCATCCTCATGTATGTGCTGTTTTAATTGAAACGCCTGATAATCCTACATTACAATTATGTGACATTGAAGCCATTTCAAAATATACAGAGCAACACGAAGCTATGTTAATCGTAGATAATACATTTTGTTCTCCCTATTTACAACAACCTTTTCGTTTAGGTGCTGATGTGGTTATACATTCTTTAACAAAATATGTTAGCGGTCATTCAACTTCTATTGCTGGTGCAGCCATGGGACCTTATGAATTTTTTAGTAAAGAAGTGTATCCAGTTTACAAAGATTTCGGACCAACACCTTCGCCATTTGACAGTTGGTTAAATAGTTTAACCATTCAAGAAATGGGAGTAAGGATGGAACACCAATGTAAAACGGCGATTCAAGTTGCTGAGTTTTTAGAGAAGCATCCTAAAATTGAAAAGGTGTGGTATCCAGGATTGCCAAGTCATCCGCATTATTATATTTGTAAAAAACAAATGCGTAATGGTGGCGGCATGATTTCGTTTGAAGTAAAAGGTGGTTTTGAAGCAGGTGTAAAATTGATGAACTATTTTGCTCGCCCTGATACGCCAATGGAATTAGCGGTGAGCTTAGGTTCTGTTATTAGCTATATTGAACATCCAGCTAGTATGACTCACTCTGTTATTCCAGAAGCAGATAGATGTGTACGCGGAATTACAAATTCTTTAGTACGATTATCAATTGGTGTAGAAGGCTTCAGTACGATTAGTGAAGCTTTAAATGCTGGGTTAGAGTTATAAAAACTAGAAAAACGCTACTTTTCCTTTAAAAATTAGACAAACATCCCATTTTTCGGGATGTTTTTTTATGTAGAATACAGTAAATTTTATACATTTAGTACTTTAAGCATATTAAAATTTACATGGCCACTTCAATTTTAGAATCCACTTCAGTGAAAGAAAAAATTTCGATAGATACTCTTAAAAAAGCATACACGTTAATGTGTACTGCTAAAAGCATGGCGGAGTTATATGAAGCTAATAAAGAGATAACTGCAAAGTATGTACATGCTACATCCCGCGGGCATGAGGCTATTCAATTAGCAATGGGTTTGCAATTGTTACCTCAAGATTTTGTGAGTCCCTATTACCGTGATGACAGTATGTTGTTAGGAATTGGAATGTCTCCGTTTGAATTAATGTTACAATTATTAGCCAAACGCAACGACCCATTTTCTGGAGGCAGAACGTATTATGCGCATCCAAGTTTACGTAGAGATGATATGCCTAAAATTCCTCATCAATCGAGTGCTACAGGAATGCAGGCTATTCCTACAACAGGTGTAGCAATGGGGTTACAGTATTTGGAATTAAATAATTTACAACAAGATTTTAAAGGAAAAAATCCAGTGGCGGTTTGCTCTTTAGGCGATGCTTGCATTACTGAAGGTGAAGTAGCAGAAGCTTTTCAAATGGCAACGTTAAAGAAATTGCCAATTTTATATTTAGTGCAGGATAACGAATGGGATATTTCAGCGCATGCTCGAGAAATTCGTTCTCAAGACGCAACGGATTACGCTAAAGGATTTAAAGGATTAGAAACTCGTACCATTGATGGAACCGATTTTATAGCATCATACAATACAATAAACGAGTGCTTAGAAATTATCCGTAAAGAGCGCCGACCAATGTTGATTCATGCAAAGGTGCCTTTATTAAATCATCATACATCAGGTGTTCGTAAAGAATGGTATAGAGATGATTTAGAAGAGTGTGCTAAAAGAGATCCATTACCTCGCTTACGTAATCAATTAATTATTGCAGGAGTGGATGCTTCTGATATTAAAAAGATTGAAGAAAACGCTGTAGCTTTTGTAGAATCTGAATATCAAAAAGCATTATTAGAAGAAGATCCTCGCCCAGAAGATTTACTGTTACATGATTTTGCTCCAACTCCAATTACTGAAGAAAAAGGAAATAGAGCTCCTAGCGGCAAAGAGAAAACCGTTATGGTAGATAGCGCTTTATTTGCTATCCGTGAAATTATGGAAAAGCATCCCAATGCTTTATTATACGGACAAGATGTTGGTAAGCGTTTAGGTGGTGTATTTAGAGAGGCTGCAACTTTAGCTCAAACATTTGGTGATAATCGTGTGTTTAATACGCCAATTCAAGAAGCATTTATTATTGGTAGCACCGTTGGTATGAGTGCCGTTGGATTGAAACCAATAGTAGAAGTTCAGTTTGCCGATTATATTTGGCCAGGTTTAAATCAATTATTTACCGAGGTAAGCCGTTCTTGCTATTTAAGTAATGGTAAATGGCCAGTTAGTTGTATTGTGCGTGTGCCAATTGGTGCATATGGTAGCGGCGGACCATATCATTCCAGTTCTGTAGAAAGTGTATTAGCTAACATCAAAGGAATTAAAATTGCTTATCCAAGTACAGGAGCCGATTTAAAAGGTTTAATGAAGTCTGCTTTTTACGATCCAAACCCTGTTGTGATGTTAGAGCACAAAGGATTGTATTGGAGTAAAATTAAAGGGACAGAAGATGCCAAAACCATTGAACCGGATGAGGATTATGTGATTCCATTTGGTAAAGGTAGAGTAGTGCAAGAAGCATCTGAAGAAAATATAACTAAAGGTAAATCCTTAACCGTGATTACTTATGGTATGGGAGTTTATTGGGCTAAGAGCGCTGCTAAAAAGTTTGAAGGTCAGATAGAAATTATTGATTTAAGAACGATTGCACCAGTTGATGAACAGTTAATGTTTGCAAGTGCGACTAAGCATGGTAAATGTTTAGTGTTAACAGAAGAGCCAGTATTTAATGGTTTTGCTCAAAGTATCGCTGCACGTATTTCCGAAAACTGCTTTAAGAAATTAGACGCACCAGTAAGAGTGATTGGTTCTGAAAATTTACCCGCTATTCCTTTAAATTCAACACTAGAAAAAACGATGTTGCCTAATGCTGATAAGGTAGAAAAAGCAATTGAGGATTTGTTGAATTACTAAAAACAAAAAAGGCTTTACATTTTGTAAAGCCTTTTACTATTATAGTTGTTTGTTATTTCACTTTCACCCAAAAGGTTGTTCTTCCTAGCATTGACACTCCAATGTATCCTCGAACGTTTAAGTTTCCTTTTTCGTCGCGAGTAATTTTGCAGCTGTAGGTTTTTCCATTTTTGGGGTCATAAATTGTTCCTTCGTGCCAAAGGTCTTTTCCGTCAAACACAAAATCTTTTAGGATTTCTTTCCCAGCTAATTTATCTGTTTTCTGTTTTGCATCTGGATTATTAGCATCTAATTTTCCAGGTGTTTTTGTCCAAGTTAATGTTCCGTAATATTTAGAGCCTTTTTTAATAATATCTACCATGCCTTCGCTTTTATCAGTCATATAGGTTCCAATTAATGCATCGCCACTTTGAGCAAAATTAGAAATAGAGATAAATAATAGAATTAAAGTGAGTATGTTTTTCATGATGTTTTCAGTGATTAAATTTATTATTTCAAAGATAGAATTATTCTTTAATTCAAAAAATTCGCTATCTCTTTTTATTTTGAAAATGTAATTAATTTTTTGTTTAAGTATATTTATTAATGTATTATTTGTGTTTTATATTTATTTGAGTGTGTAATAATTATAGTAATTACGTATTTTCTAATCCTAATTGGAAGTACCTTTGGAAAAGAATCCCTTTATTGTAACAATAATTAAAATAAGAAACATGAAAAAACTAGTATTAAGTGTATTGATAACGGTGCTTGGAGTTATCACGTCAAATGCACAAATTGGTATGACTGGAAGTATTACCACCCAGCCCTGCAATAATGATGGGGTTTATACTGTAACAGTTACAGGTTTAACGCCCCCAATGAGTTACACGTACTATATAAATGGAACGTGGATTACACATTCAAATGTAAATTCTTTAACCGATCAGTTAGTTGGTTTTTCATCAAATGGATGGGGACAAATTTATTGTTACGCAAGTAACGCTGTAAGTACTGTAACAACAAGTGCATATTACAACTCTCCATTTTACGTCATTGCAAGCGCATCTCCAGCGGTGTGTCCTAATTTAACAGGGACATTGAGTGCTTCTTCCTTTTCAGGAACTCCTGGTCCGTTTACGTATAATTGGACAAATATGAACACTGGATTAAGTTATCTTGGTAATAATATTCCTGCGCCAGTTGGTATATATAGTGTTGTTGTTACAGATCAAGTAACAGGCTGTAGTGTTCAAATTACTGATACTGCTACTACAATAAGTCAGCAATCAGGTATTAATTTAACTTACACCTCTACGGCAGCAAATTGCACGAATGGGACTGCAAGTGTAGTTGCATCTGGCGGTATACCACCTTATAGTTATTTGTGGAATACTGGGGCTAACACAACTTCTATTAATAATTTAACACAAGGTGTTTACACGGCAACAGTAACGGACGCGCAAGGCTGTGTAAATAATGCCAATTGGGGAACGTATGTTAATCAAGGCATAAACATTACTATGAATCCATCTATTACAAACGCGACATGTATACAAAATAATGGTGCGGCAATTATGTTTGCAGGTGGTGGAATGCCTCCTTATTCGTATTTATGGAGTAATGGAGTTACGAGCCAAAGTATAACCAGTGTTGCTGGCGGTAATTATTATAATGTGATTGCTACGGATGCAAATGGATGTACTGGACAAGGTGGCGCATATATTAACGTAACAACTCCTATTAATGTTACTTACTCAACTACGCCAAGTTCATGTACAGCGCCAACAGGTTCTGCAGGACTTACTATTAATGGAGGAACAGCTCCTTACTCTGTTGTTTGGAATACTTATCCGACTGCGTCTACGGGTGTTTCTGTTACTAATCTTCCTGCTGGTCAATATGGTTTTACAGTGACAGATGCTGTTGGATGTGTTAGAACAGGCGTAGTAGTTATTCCATCGGCTAGCACGCTTAATGCAAATTTAAATATAACTGCAGTGGTATGCCCTGCTACTATTGGTTCAGTACTTTCTAATGTTAGTGGAACGAATCCGCCATTTACATATAGTTGGAGTAATGGCTCAACAGCTTCTCAATTAAATAATGTGGCGCTTGGTTATTATACCTGCGTTATTACAGATGCAGTTGGCTGTTCAACAACTAAATACGCAAATTTACATTCTACTTCTCCAATTTATGTTGGTTTAACTACTACAAACGCAACTTGTAAATATAATGCTGATGGCAGTATTTTAGCAATAGCAAATGGTGGAACGTCTCCATATACATATAACTGGAGTAATGGACAAATTGGAGCGACGGCATCGGGTTTAATTGAAGGTGATTATTGGGTTAACGTTACTGATGCTAATGGTTGTACAAGTAATTTTAATTATGCTAACTATACACATGTTGGTTATAACGCTGCTAACAACTCTTGTTACTGCACAATTACTGGTAAGGTATATGCTGACGCTAATAGTAATTGCACCATTGATGGAGGAGAAAATGGGATTCATAATATTATGATTCACTGTTCTGGTGTTGGTTATACTTTTACTGATGCTAATGGTAATTATAGTTTTCAAGTTCCTAGTGGAACATATACTTTAACAGAATCTGTTAACACAACTTATCCCTTAGCATTATGCCAAAGTAATTCACAAGTACAAACTGTAACTGCAAGTTCGGGTTGTGTAAACACGATTAATTTTGCAAACAACGTTTTACCAATTCATGACTTACATATTATTACAACGTCTAATCTTCCTCCAATTCCT
This sequence comes from Bacteroidota bacterium, assembly GCA_016711805.1. Classification (GTDB taxonomy): domain Bacteria; phylum Bacteroidota; class Bacteroidia; order B-17B0; family Aurantibacillaceae; genus UBA4416. The sequence goes on along the minus strand of JADJSH010000037.1, from coordinate 182,387 downwards.
GGTAATCCATACAATCAACGAGTAATTATAGAGAATAATGGAACATTACAAGAATCTGGTATTCAAATTGGTTACGTAAATGACGGACAATTAGGTTTATTTTCTCAAAGCTCAAATATATTTACACAAATTGATGCTATTAATTTCCCTAATCATTTTGGAGTGCAAACAGGATTTACATCTTTAGCCCCAGGAACGGATGATGAGATTTACTTAAACTATAATACTCCAACAAATATTCCATTAGGAACTTTAGTGAATTTCTATGATTCAACTGCGCATGCTGCACCTATCAATACAACATGGTTAACTGATTATACACCTTGGAATAATGTACAAAATTATCAACGAACAGTTGTTGCGTCTTATGACCCTAATTTTAAAGAAGTAAGTCCACAGGGAGTTGGCGCGCAAGGTTATATTGCTTCTAAAGATTCTTTATTAAGTTATGTAATTCACTTTCAAAACGAGGGAACATATTTTGCGCAAAACATTTCGGTTGTGGATACCTTGGATGCTGACTTAGATTGGACTACTTTACACCCTGGGTATTCTGATCATAATTATACGGCTACAGTCAGTGAAAATGGAGTGATTACGTTTAAATTTGCAAATATTAATTTGCCTTGGAAGTCTCAGTATGGCGATTTAATGAGTTCTGGATTGGTAACATATACAATCAAACGTAAACGTAATGTAGCTCAAGGCACTCAATTTAAAAATACAGCAGCTATTTATTTTGATTACAATGCTCCAATTATTACTAATACAACTATTAACACGTTAAATGATTTATTGTCATCAGTAGAAGAGAAAGTTACATTAGATAATAGCGATGTGGTGTTATATCCAAACCCTGCAACAGACAACTTAAGTATTATTATAAATGCTAAAGCATCTAATAACGGACAAGTGAATGTACTTGATATCACTGGCAAAATCCTAAGTTCTCAAGATGTTAATTTAGAAAACGGCAAAAATGTAATTAACCAAAATACAAATGATTTATCTTCTGGTATTTACTTTGTACAAGTGAAATGCAATGAATCATTTGTTACTAAAAAATTAGTAGTAATTAAATAGATAGTAGTTCGTTTTATTTAGTTAGCAGCGCTTTCGTAATTCGGGGGCGCTGTTTTTTTGTGCTATAATTTTGTTATTTTTAGGAAAATTTATTTCCATGAAATACTAATCATTCCAAAAGAATAAATTCTAATGAAGATGATGAGTATACCATATGACAATTTAAAAAATAACAGCTCCATATGAAAAAACTATTCGCACTCTATTTTTTAGCAGCTCAATTTTCCATTTTTGCTCAAACCATTAACGAAACATGGGTAAAAGAAAATTACACTAAAAAAGAATATACCATCACCATGCGCGATGGCGTAAAATTATTTACAACAGTGTATGCTCCAAAGAATAATTCTGAAAAGCATCCTTTTTTGATAACACGCACACCTTATTCTTGCGCACCTTATGGAGAAGATAAGTATCAACCTCGTTTATGGAATTTTCATTGGAGAGAATATTTAAAAGAAGGGTACATTTTTGTGTTTCAAGATGTGCGCGGAAGATGGATGAGTGAAGGAACTTTTATGGATGTTCGCCCGTTTAATCCAAATAAAAAAACAAAAAAAGATATTGACGAAGCCAGCGACACTTACGATGCGGTTGATTGGTTATTGAAAAATATTCCTAATAATAATGGAAACGTGGGCGTATTTGGAACTTCTTATCCTGGGTTTTATTCAACGATGGCAGCTTTGAGCGGACATCCAGCAATAAAAGCGGTAAGTCCACAAGCGCCAGTAACAGAGTGGTTTAAAGGAGATGACTTTCATCATAACGGCGCGTTTATGTTGTGCGACGCTTTTAATTTTTATTCTGGTTTCGGTCAACCACGTCCTAAGCCAACAACAGTTGGTCCTAAAGAATTTGAACATTACACGAATGATATTTATAAATATTATTTGGAAGTAGGGGCATTAAAAAACTTTAGCAAGTTAATGGGCGATAGTATTTTATTTTGGAACGATTTAATGAATCATCCTAATTATGACGAGTGGTGGAAAGCACGCGATGCTCGTGTAGGTTGCAAAAATGTTAAACCTGCTATGCTAACGGTTGGAGGATTATTTGACGCTGAAGATTGTTTTGGTGCTTGGCGTTTATATGAAGCCATTGAAAAGCAAAGTCCGACAACCAATAATAAAATAGTGATGGGGCCATGGTTTCATGGCGGCTGGAGCAAAGGTGATGGGAGCTATTTAGGAAATGTGCGTTTTGGAAGTAAGACTTCTAACTACTTTCAAAACAATATCGAAATTCCATTTTTTAATTATCATTTAAAAGGAAAAGGTAATATTGATAAACTAGCAGAGGCCTCTATCTTTTTTACTGGAGAAAATTCATGGAGAAGTTTATCAACTTGGCCTCCAAAAGAAATGACGCCAACACCTATTTATTTTAATGATAACGCAAAATTATCATTTAATAAATCTTCATCACAAAATAGTTTCACAAATTACGTGAGTGATCCTTCAAAACCAGTTCCATTTACCGAAGACGTATTAGATGGTAGAACAAGAGAATACATGACCGACGATCAACGTTTTGCTAGCAGAAGAACTGATGTCATTACTTTTAAAACCTCTGTTTTGGAAAATGATTTAACCTTGGCAGGAACAGTCATTGCTGATTTAAAAGTGGCTATTTCTACAACGGATGCGGATTTTGTAGTGAAAGTGATTGATGTATTTCCTGATGGATTTGTGTATGATACTTTAGTTTATACTTCTGATAAGGATAACGACTATTTAATGGATGGTTACGAAATGTTGGTACGTGGTGAAATTATGCGCGGGCGTTATAGAAATAGTTTTGAAAAACCTGAAGCCTTTGAGCCTAATAAAGTAACAACTGTAAAGTTTGAATTGCCAGATGTGGCACATACTTTCAAAAAAGGGCATCGTTTAATGATACAGGTGCAAAGTGCCTGGTTTCCATTAGCAGATAGAAATCCTCAGCAGTTTATAGATATTTACCATTGCGAGGATAAAGACTTTATCAGATCAGAAATCAAATTATTTCATGATGCGACGAATGCATCGAATTTGATTTTGCCTGTGTTGAAGTAAATTAATGAAAACAAAAAAGCCTCGTTATTAACGAGGCTTTTTTAATTCTAATACTTTATTACAACTTCTCAAAAGCAATCTCAAAAGCCTTAATGGTTTTCTCAATATCATCTTGTGTGTGAGCTTCGCTCATAAAGCCAACTTCATAACCAGAAGGTCCAGAATAAATATTGTTATCTAATAAAGCATGATATAAAATTTTGAAATGTTTCATGCTATCAGCATCAATATCCTCGGCGCATCTAATGGCTTTTTTGTCAGTAAATGCTAACCAAAAAATAGAACCAACACTAAAAACAGTAAAGTTGTGTTTGGTATTCTTTTTTAATCCAGCAATCAACGTTTGTGTTTTAGCTTCTAGATCTTGATAGAAATTAGGTTTTAAGCATTCAGTTAATTGAGCAATACCTGCTGTCATAGCTACAGGATTTCCACTCAAAGTGCCAGCTTGATAAACGTTACCTTCTGGAGAAATAGATGACATGATTTCTTTGCTAGCACCGTATGCGCCAACAGGGAAACCGCCACCAATAATTTTACCGTAAGTAATAATATCTGGTTTAATATCATAGTAACCAGCAGCACCACAAAAACCAACTCTAAATCCGCTGATCACTTCATCAAATAATAATAAAGTTTTATTGGCAGTGCAGATGTCTCTTAAAAATTGTAAGTATTCTTTTTCTTGTAATAATAAACCATTGTTAGCAGGAATCGGTTCAATGATGACGCAAGCTATTTCATCTTTAAATTGAGCAAATGCTTGTTCAACAGCTTCTTTACTGTTTAAAGGAACTACAATCGTTTCTTTCACAAAACTTTCTGGTACACCTGCAGAAGAGGTTTCTCCAAAAGTCACTAATCCTGAACCAGCTTTTACTAGTAATGAATCTGAATGTCCATGATAACAACCTTCAAATTTTAAAATTTTATTTCTTCCTGTAAACCCTCTTGCTAAACGAATAGCGCTCATCACCGCTTCAGTTCCGCTACTCACAAAACGAATTTTTTCGATGTAATGATTGTTAGTTAAAATTAATTCGGCTAATTCATTTTCTAAGCGAGTAGGTGCCCCAAAAGAGGTTCCATTACGCATGGTTTTTTCTACCGCGTTTAATACGTTATCGTTAGCATGTCCTAAAATTAATGGTCCCCAACTAGCGCAGTAATCAATATATTCGTTTCCATCTGCATCCCACACATGCGAACCTTTTCCTTTATCAATAAATATAGGAGTTCCTCCTACGCTTCTAAATGCACGTACGGGAGAGTTTACGCCGCCTGGAAAAAAAGCTTTTGCTTTTTCAAATAATTGAGCTGATACTTGATTGTTCATTTCTGGAAATTTTGTAGCAAAGATAAAGGTTTGACGGATATATTTTAATTTCTTTCCAATAAAAAAAGGCTACCCGTTTGGATAGCCTTTCTAAGATAGTTATAGAACTAATTAGTGTTTAACAATTTTACCAATTTTAATGGCTTTGTTATTATTAATCACTTTATAAACATACATACCATCTGTTAATTTAGAAGTATTGATAGTTGTAGTTTCATTAGTTAATGTTTCTTTAACTACTAATTTCCCAAGAGCATCATAAACTTCAATTGAAGTATTACCAGCTAATTCAGAAGAGATAGCAATATTTAAGATACCATTTGTTGGGTTAGGATATACGTTGATTCCATTTGATACAGAAGCAATTGTTTGAATACCTGTACAAGTTTGAACATCAACAAAAACAGTAGTTGTTGCTTCACAATTTCCATCATTTACAGTTACTGTATATGTTGTAGCAACTGTAGGACTAACAGATGTTGTCATTGTATTTGCACCATCAGACCAAGTGTATGAAGTAGCCGATGTAGAAGCTGTTAATACAGAGCTTTCGCCTAGGTTAGAACACACTAATGTATTTGATGCTGTAGCAGAAACTGTTGGTAAATTATTTACACCTACAGAAACTGTTGCTGTATTTGAACAACCTGATGCTTCTCCAGTTACAGTGTAAACAGAAGCGGAACTAGGAGTTACTACTTGTGTAGAAGAAGTACCAGCGGCAGTCCATGTATAGCTAGTTGCACCACCAGCAGTTAACGTAGCAGATGAACCAGCACACACAGCTGTATTAGAAGTCATCGCCATAACGGAAGGAGTAACATTAACAATAGTTGTAGAACTAGTCATACAAGCAGTAGAAACATTATTATAGGTTACTGTGTATGTTCCTGCAGTTGATGCTGAGAATGATGTTACAGATGCAGTTGAGGTGTTGATTGTAAATACCCCACCAGTAACTACTGGCGTTAACGAAGAACTTCCTGTTGGTAAGCAGTAGTTCGCTGCTAATCCAGTAAATGAAGCATCGTATGCACCTAAGTCAGTAATTATAATTGTTGTTGCATCTCCAGATGAAGCAGCAGTGTATGTATCTAATTGAATATAATACGTTGCTCCAGGAGTTAAACAAGCAGCGCGAACATATGAAGAATATTGAGCGCCACTGTTTGTTGTATAATTTGCATCATCATCATTAGCAGCAATTAATGTTGCACCTACAGGAGCTGTTGGAGTTGCTTGACCAATTAAATTAGCACAGTTAGTTGTGCTCCATACTGCTAATTGAGGATCATTATTACCTGCATTCATACTTGTAGGCGCTTGAATAGATACATTTCCAGATGCTGGTGCTACAAATGTAAACCACATTGAATTTGTAATATTGCTATTAGCCCAACCTGTATTTGTATTAAAGCCTGTTGCAGGAGGCACAACTTCACCTGTTTGTGTAGTTGCTCCAAATAAGCTATATAATGGAGATGTTCCCATACTTAAAGGTATAGCGTTACATACATTATCACCAGGGAAATTTACAAATACTTGCCATGGGGAATTTGTAGTATCGTTTACACAGCCAGGATTTGATGCAATAGCTGCAATAAATATTGTTCCTTGACTATTTAATGTAATATTTGAAGGATTAGTTGTAGCAGATGTTACAGCAGTCCATGGTCCTGTTGCAGAGGTTCCTTGATACCATTGAATATTTCCAGCAAGAGTTGTTACAGAAAATGATCCCGGAGTACCAATATTTAAAGTGGAAGGACCAGTAATTGATCCAATTGCTGGAGTTAATGTACATGTTGGTGCTGGTTGAATGTTAATAGAATAGTCTTCAAAAGTACCATAAGTTCCAGTATAACAAGGTGTTGGAGGACCTGCGTCAACTCCACCTATTCTTAAACGGTGAGTTCCTAATGGAGCCGTTAATGAAACATTAAAACTCGCATTTAATGTTGTTGGAGATACAGATGATGAAGTACCTGAGTAAACTTCTTCACCAACATCATTAAAATCTAAGTCATCATTATAATCAATCCAGATTTTTGTATCATAAGTGTAGCCAGTAGAATAAGTAATCGTTGCATTTACTGGCGTACCTTGAAAAGCATTTGCAGTTTGAGCAGAGTAATCTCCATAATTTCCAGCTTCAACACCAGTATTATTATTAATGCCTGTTGGAATTGTAACATTAACTATACCAGAGTTGTCAACACTTGAAGGTGCCGGTGTACAATATCCAGTGTAAATTGTAAGTGCAATCCAAGAACTAGAAACTCCTCCGCAATTTGAACGAACATTAATAGTGTAAGTAGTATTTGGAGATAATCCAGTTGCTGTATAAGATGTTACAGAAGTTGTAGCTGTTGGAACTGTTGTTCCGGTAGGGTTAGAACCAACAAAAACATCCCATGCGGTTTCTGAACCACCAGCTGTCCATGTGAAAGTTGCTGAGCTTGTTGAAAGTGCTGTGTTAATGTATGAAGTAGGAGGTAAGCAGCTTGGAGGTGTAACAATATTAACCAAATACTCTTCAGTTTCTCCGTATGCAGAAGTAGCACAAGCATCAGTAGTATAGATATTATCTGAACCACCTCTTACACGAATTCTTGTTAAACCTAATGATGCACCAGCAGGCACAGCAAAAGTATAAGTAACAATTGCTCCACCACCAACAGAAGTTGCAGTTAAGCCAATGTTCTCAGTAATAGAATAAGTTCCGTTTCTGTCAAAATCAATCCAAGCTGCACCATATTGAGTACCATCAGACCCCATAGTAATAGCAACAGTATTAGATGCAGATCCTTGAACTAAGTCTAAAGGAGTATTGTTATATGAAATAAAGTTTGGAGCAACAGCGCTTGAAGCTTGGTTTAAAACTGAACCTAAGCTGTTTGTTAATGCAAAGTTTACAATATTATCTATTGTGTTTTGAGTTGTTGGAGCAGTAAAGCAATAACAGTTATAAAATACATTAGGGTCAATTTGAACTGATGATGAAGCGGCCGTGCTGCTTGCGCATGCTAAAACAGCTTGATAATATACAGTTGATGAATACGTTTGAGTTAAAACAGATGTAGTAGCAGAAGGAATAGAAGTCCAAGTTGAGCCATCAGGAGATGATTGCCATTGGTACGCTAATCCTGGAATTGAAGATGCTCCAGTTAAGTTCACACCTACAGTTTGTCCCGCACAAGCCAAAGAAGAAGAAGCAATTGCAGTTCCCCCATTTGGAGTCCCGCCTAAATTAACAGTAATTGTACTAGAAGTAGCTACATCTGTTCCACAAGCTACAGCGCATTGATAATACGTCGTTGCAGTTACAGATTGCGTTGTAGCAATGTTTGTAGCAGTTGGAATTGGACTCCAAGAAATACCATCTGGAGAAGATAACCATTGGTATGATAATCCTGAAGCAGCAGTAGATCCGGTTAAAGATAAGTTTACATTTTGAGGAGTACAAAACAATGTATTAGAGGCAACAACAGTTCCGGCTGTTGGCATCCCAGAACAAGCTGGAGGAGGAGTAAATGTAATTCTAATATTTGGGCGGTTGCCATAAGTAGCCATTGCAGTCGTACCATTTAACGCTACACTGTTTGAGTTTCCACCAACTCTATTTGCAACTAAAGAAGTATTAAATGCAAATCCAGCTGTAGTTGGACTACCAGCAACAGCTGAAATATCCCAATCAGTTAAAATTTCTAAAGCACCACCAGTGTAAACAAATGATGTTGATAAATTAAAAGGCAAGAAACCCGTAGTTGCAGGAATTACTTGAGCTGTAGTTCCGTATACCGCAGTAGCACCAGCACTTAAAGCGCCCCATGTTGAAGCTGTTGAATAAGTAGTTGCACTAGAGTTTTTCATTAAAATATTGAATACAACAGCAGCTGTTGAAGCAACGGTAGCACCAGTATTAGATTTATCCCATTCAATTTGTGTAATAGTTGCCCCACTTGGGATACCAGCAGCAGTTAATTCTGTTTGGTCGAATAAATAATAAGCGCGACTGAAGTCAAAACCGCTACCTGCAGTTGAACGATAAATTGGGTTGTAGTTAACTCCGGTAGTGCTCGCTGTGCCTGTTCCGATAGTAACTACCGTTTGTCCATTTATGTTGGAAATAATTCCAAGTCCACAGACAATTCCTAGTAAGGATTTGTAAATTTTTTTCATTTGTATAAATTTTAATAAGTCCGCAAAGTTAAACAATAAAAAACCCTTCTGGTTTAGTTTCTACAGAAAAAATACTGATTATTGTTAACAAATCACATCATTTAACAATCTAAATTTTTAGTTTTTGTTAATTATATGTTATTTCATAATTATTAAAACAATAAGTTAATTTGAATCACATATGTTTTTAGACGAAATCAGAGAGTATTGTTTGTTAAAAAAAGGAGTGGAAGAGGGTTTCCCTTTTGGTGGTGATACACTAGTATTTAAAGTCATGGGAAAAATGTTTCTGTTAACGGGAATTGATTCGCAGCCGGTTCAGTTTAATGCAAAATGCAATCCTGAAAAAGCAATAGAGCTAAGAGAAAATTTTTCTTGCGTTATTCCGGGTTATCACATGAATAAGCAACATTGGAATACGATTATTTGTGATGGCACTGCGAGCCGAAAACAAATTGAAGAATGGATAGATGATAGTTATAATTTAATAGTAAGCAGTTTAACTAAAAAATTAAAAACAGAATTAGAGAATTTATAATTTCTTTAGCTGAGCTAGTAAAAGCTACTCGTCCTTAAAAAAATTGAGTTTATGCAAATCAATCAGCTGAGTTTTTTGATAGTAAAAATTAATCACCTCAGGGCATTTATAACCTAATTTTGCCATTCGCATAGCACCCTCTTGGCACATACCAACTCCATGTCCAAATCCTTTGCCTTTAAAAATGACCGTATCGCCTACAGCTACCACACTAAAAAAAGTAGATTTTAATTGTAAATCGGTTCTCACGTTTTTTAATGGAACTCTTACATTGTTGGCTTCTAAAAATGGCTTTCTACTATCTTGTTTAAATGTAAGTGCTAACCATCGTGCATTAGAATCTTGAATAGGGTAATTGTGTTTTAATTTTAAATACGATAACCAATCTTCTTTAGCCATTTTGCGTTCCCATTTTGCATTAGGCATTTTTGTACTAAAAGTATCATTCACGCTTCTCAAATACGATAATTTACTTCCCCATACATCTTCCGAATTGGCTGTTTGTCCACCGCTATTACTATGAAAAGCGGCATCAATTAAATTTAAATTATCATCTACTACAACTTTGCCTTTTGTGTCAGTCACAGCTTTCATAATATCTAATTCCGTTGTTTTACCAAAGTATGCTTGGCAGTGTGTATGATCACATAAGTTAAACCCTTCAGGAGCATGTTTTTGTAAATGAGATAAAGCAAATGTTCTTGCTAAAATGGCTTGTACTTTATAAAATTCCTGAAACGATCGTCTACCAGATTCTGCCTGTACAACACCAGCAATGTAATTATCTAAAGATATTTCATTCAAACATTTTAAGTCGCCTAATTCGGTGGTTACATACAAATTATCTTCGTAAAAACGAGGCTTACGATCTGGAGAAATTAATTTCATGCGGAAAGATTTTATAAAATCAGGACTTGAAATTTTTACACGTTTGTATTTGCCAATTACATTTTCAAACGTTTTTACTTCAACCGAATCATTTACATACGTAAGTTTAATTAGTGGCGATTGTTTTGTTGTTGCAACTTCAACACCATTGGCCCAAATACTGTAGGCGCCGGCTTCCGCACTAAATGTAAAAGATTGTACTTTTATTTGAGAGAAGATTTTTATGTTTACAGTTTCGTCAACAGCATATTTTTTCGAAACGTTAACCACTGCATTTTTTGTCACGCTTGAATGGAATGATTCTACGGGCATATCCATTACATGCCATGAGGCAAATAAAAACAATACACTTATGATGATGATATTATTTTTTAGCATGAATGTGATTGTACATTAATTCGGCTACTTTTTTAGAAGCGCCACTATTTCCTAACAGTTTTATTAAACCATCATATTCCTTCAGCATTTCTTCTCTAACTGGTCCTGAAATGATTTTAGTTAACTCTTCCTTCAAATTTTTAGCCGTTAAATCTGTTTGAATTAATTCTTTAACGACTGGTTTATCTAAAATTAAATTTGGCAAACCTATGTATTTAACTCTACCGCCAACAACCATCTTAGCAATAGAGTAAGATACAGTTCCGCCTTTATAACAAACCACTTGAGGCAATCTAAATAACGCACTTTCTAACGTTGAGGTGCCTGACTTAATAATGCCAGCATGTGCATTGTGCATTAAGGCGTAAGTTTGGCTAAATACTACTTTTAATCCCATATCAATTGCCATTTGGTAAGCTTCTTTAGGCAAATTTGTTGTTCCTGCAATCACGAATTGATACTCTTTAAAATCATTTACTACATCCAACATAATAGAAAACATGCGTTCTATTTCTTGTTTTCTACTTCCTGGCAAGACTGCAATAATTGGACGTTGGTCTAAATTATTTTTTTCAATAAAAGTTGCTCTATTCGGAAGGGTAGCTTTTTCTTGTTCAATCGCATCTAGTAATGGATGACCTGCATAATCTGCTTCGTAGCCATGTTTTTTATATACTGCCACTTCAAACGGCAATATCACAAACATTTTTTCTACGCTACGTTTAATAATCTCTACACGATCTTCTTTCCACGCCCAAATAGTTGGAGAGATATAATAAAATACCCTGACACCTTGTTGTTTTGCCCAATCTGCAATACGTAAATTAAATCCTGGATAATCTACTAAGATTAAAATTTCGGGTTTAAAATCTAAAATATCTTGTTTGCAAAAAGCAATGTTTTTAAAAATAGTACGAATGTTTTTTGCTACTTCTACAAAACCCATGAATGCTAAGTCTTTAATATGCTTTCTTGGTTTTTGATGCGTAACAGCTTCCATTAAATCTCCACCCCAAAATCTGAATTCAATGCTATTATCAAGTAACAACAATTCCTTCATCATGTTGGATGCGTGTAAATCTCCAGATGGTTCGCCTGCTATAACGTAGTACTTCATGTAACTTTTATAGTAATGAAATATATAATACTAATCCTACATACAAGAATGTGGCAATAATTAAACCTCTTCCGAAATCAAATATTTTTTTATTCAGAGATAAATAAAAAATTGCTAAGTTGGCTATAACACAAACAATGGCTACTTCCTGGAACATATTCCCGGCACGTAGATATCTAATAAATCCATTAGGGAAATTCAATTGATTATGAAAAAACAGCCAATAGCAAAAGAAACATAGTGAAGGAAAAACAGCTCCAAATAAAAAGCCTATCCATTTTTTATCAATTTTATCTAACATGTTACAATGTGTTTTTTAAGTGAGTAATATAATTATGCGCCGTTAAATCGTGCATAATTGGCACAACCGACACATAGCCATTGGCTAAAGCCCATTCATCCGTATCTTTAGCATCGGGCTCAAAGTTTACAAATTTACCTGTTAACCAGTAATACGAGCGCCCGTATGGATCTTTTCTTTCTTCAAAATCTTCTACCCAATTGGCTTTTGCTTGGCGACAAACCTTAAGTCCGCTAATTTCATCAGCTTTTAATTTAGGGAAGTTCACATTCAAACAAACACCATTAGGTAATTTATCTTTTAAGCAAGAGGCGATGATTTTTTCGACAAATGTAGACGTAGCACTAAAATCAGCATTTATATCATAATCGCTCAAGCTAAAACCAACAGCCGATGTTCCTTCTAAAGAGCCTTCAATGGCCGCACTCATAGTGCCCGAATAAATGACATTGATGGAGCTGTTGCTGCCATGATTAATTCCTGATAGCACTAAGTCTGGCTTACGAGGCAGTAATTTATTAACGGCCATTTTCACACAATCCACTGGCGTACCAGTGCAGCTATATTCTTCAATTACTCCCGCGTGATAGTTTGTTTTTTGAATACGCAACGTAGCATTAATCGTAATGGCATGACCCATCCCTGACTGCGGTTTATCTGGTGCAATCACATACACATCACCAAATTTTTTAGCAATGGATGATAAATGTAAGATACCAGGAGCACTTACTCCGTCGTCGTTGGTTACTAAAATTAATGGTTTTTGTTGCATCTTGGTAAATCTATTGATTTTATAACGGTTTTTAGAGAATAAAATGAGTTTTTTACTAAATTAACAGTGTTGAATTCTACTACGTATTTTTATCCTTTTTTTTACTATTTTTGCGTAACTAACTAAACATTTATTATGAAGAAAATTATTAAAACAGCCAATGCTCCTGCTCCAATAGGTCCATATAATCAAGCTGTGCAAGTTGGCGATTGTGTGTATGTTTCAGGTACTATTGCTATGGATTTAGCATCTAAGCAGTTAATTAAAACTAATATCAAAGAAGAAACTAAAATAGTGATGGATTATTTAGGTGCTGTTTTAAAAGAAGCAGGTTTAACTTATGATAATATTGTAAAGACAACTATTTTCTTAGCCGACATGAATAATTTCGTACATGTTAATGAGGTATATAGCAGTTATTTTAAAGGAGATTATCCTGCACGTGCTACCATACAAGCAGATAGATTGCCAAAAGATGCTAATGTTGAAATTAGCGTTGAGGCTAAAGTTTTTTAATAAAACTATATTTTTTAACAAATTTCGGTGAGGTTTTGAGTGATTTTAACTCAAAACCTCATTTTTTTGTCTAAAATCGAAGATAACTTAATGTATCTTAAATTAAATCTAAAAAAATTAGAGGTTAAAAAATGCCATTGCTCGATAAAAAAGTTTTATTCAACGAAAAAATACTTCCAAAAAATGTTGGTTTTTAATTTTTTTGTTATAATTTTACTATAACTAAATAAAATTTTACGTTATGAACATTTTTGTAAGCAACATCAGCTTTAAAGTTAGAGAACAAGCACTAAGTGAACTTTTTTCTCAGTATGGCGAGGTTACCTCGGTTAGAATTATTAAAGACAAAGAAACAAAACGTAGTCGCGGCTTTGGTTTTGTTGAAATGGCAAACGACGAAGATGGGCAAAAAGCCATCGATGCGTTAAATGGCACTGAGCATTATGAACGTGCGATAGTTGTTTCTCAAGCTAAAGGTAAACCAGAAAACGCGAGCGCGTAATATTTTTACGATATAACAAAAAAAGTCTCCATTATTTGATGGAGACTTTTTTTGTTTGTATGTTTTTAAGCTAGTTTCTAATAGTTAAAGTATTAATGCCATCAAATACAGCATTATACAATCTTAAATTTTGAGATGCCCCAGAAATAATTCCACCATCAAAAATTTGCCATTTAGCACCGCTAATCGTATCTTTCAATGTAAAGCTATCTGATTGTACTTTTACTTTGGCATTTGGATCTTCGGGCAAAACTGTTGAGGTCCTCTCAATAGCTACAAAATCTGTAGGAGAATTAGTGGCTGTTTTTCTATAAACAATGATGCCATTTACACCGCCATTAATATAAACCCAACCACCTGCGGTTTGTAAATTAAAGTATAAAGGATCGTTAGGGTATAAGGTAACATTTACCGTTTGATAAGCAATATTATCTTGAACGGTTTGATTTTTCTTCTTACAAAAAGAAAAAATAAAAACCATCATAAATAATAATAATATGCTAATTTTTCTAAACATTATTAAACAGTATAGGTTAAACAAATACCTTTGTACACAAATATAAAAATTTTCTATGGACTTTCACGAACCAACACCCCCTAAAAAACATAACGTTTTTTTGCCAATTATATTGTCGTTGGTTTTAGTTTTAGGCGTTTGGCTTGGCTATTTATTAACTAACCAGATTAATAGCGGATCAACTTTTAGTCAAAGTCGTCATGCATCCACAAATGATAAAATAAATAGTTTGTTAGAGTATATTGAATATCAATACGTAGATACTATTAATAAAAGAGATTTAGTAGAAAAAACAGTAGCATCCATGTTGCAAAGTTTAGATCCTCATTCTGCCTACATTCCAGCTAGTGATTTTGAATCAGTAAACGAGCCGTTGGAAGGTAATTTTGATGGCATAGGAGTAGAGTTTAATATCATTAAAGATACCATCCGAGTTATTAATCCTATTGAAGGCGGACCTTCCGAAAAAATAGGAATTAGAGCGGGTGATAGGTTGATAAAAGTGGAAGGTAAGAATGTAGCAGGGGTTAAAATTACGAATAAGGAAGTTTTTGAAAAATTAAGAGGTAAAAGCGGAACAGTTGTAGCAGTTACTATTTTAAGAAGCGGCATTAATAAGCCTTTGCAATTTAACATAACACGAGATGCCATTCCTTTATATAGCTTAGACGCCTCTTATATGGTAAAACCAGACATTGGCTATATTAAAATCAGTAAGTTTTCGGCAACTACTTATCAAGAGTACTTAAAGGCATTTAATACGTTAAGTAAGCAAGGTATGAAAAAATTGATTTTAGATTTACGTGGAAACCCTGGCGGATACTTAAATGCAGCAGTTGATATATCAGATGAATTTTTGGCTAACGGTTTGCAAATAGTTTACACGCAAGGCAAAGCTAATCCTAAAAAAGTATACAAAGCTACTGAACATGGTAGTTTTGAAAATAATCCATTAGTTGTATTAATTGACGAAGGTTCTGCAAGTGCCAGCGAAATTGTAGCCGGAGCTGTTCAAGATAATGATAGAGGTACTATTATTGGTCGCCGAAGTTTTGGTAAAGGCTTGGTGCAAGACCAATTGCAGTTGCCAGATGGGTCAGCTATTCGTTTAACTATTGCAAGATATTATACTCCCACAGGACGTTGTATTCAAAAACCTTATTCAGATGATAAAGATCAATATTATAGTGAGGAATATGATAGATATACAAATGGAGAATTATTAAACGAAGACAGTATCAAGTTAGATAAAACAAAACAATATAAAACACCTGAAGGAAAGATTGTATATGGCGGCGGAGGCGTTATGCCAGATGTGTTTGTACCTATTGACACCGCAAGGGCGAACGGATTTTTAAATAAAATTTTCTACTCAGGTTCTATCAATACATTTGCGTTTGAATATGCCGACAAAAACAGAGTAAAATTAAAGGCGTATGGATCAGCAAAAAATTATATTAATCAATTTGAAATTAGCCCTGCTATTTTAGAAGAATTTTATGATTATTGTACTGACAAGGATTTATCATTGAATCTTAAAATGAAAGCAATGACGAGTGAGGCGCTAAAGCCTTATTTAAAAGCCTTTATAGGTCGAGATGTCTTTGATAAAGATGCTTACTATCCTATTTTGAATCAAAAAGATAAATGTATTTTAAAAGCTACAGAAGTATTATCTAAATAAAAAAATTGTATTTTTGGTAGATATATGAATTTAAATATGACTACCAAATTTTTAGTAATCCCATTAATTACCATTTCTTTAGCATTTGTTTCTTGCGGAGGAAATTCAGAAAGCGAAAAAAATAGCGAAGGCACCAGTGGTTCAGATTCTACTTTAGTTGCAGATACGGTTTCTGTATCTATGGATGATAATGAAGTGTCTTACAATCTTCCTTCAGCTTTACAAATTGCTTATGTATTCAAAAAATCAGGAGCTGGTTTTGTGCCTTCTTTATTAAATGATAAAGCAAGCATCAATAAATACAATACAAGTAATTATAAACGTGCCGTTAACTTCGGGATTTATAGTGCTGATTTGGCTTATTGTTTATTTAATAAAAAGTATCAAGAATCAAAGAGTATTTAAAAGCTTGTAAAGACATGGGAGCATCCTTAGGCTTAAACTCTGCTTTTGAAAGTGATAATATGGCTCAACGTTTCGATAAAAATATTTCAAACGAAGATTCAGTGATTAAAATTGTTTCTAGTGTTCAGTTAAAAACCGATGTGATGTTTGAGCAAAATAAGCAAAAACATATTACTGTTATTGCTTTTACTGGTGCTTGGACAGAAAGCATGTATATTGCTTTAGAAGTATACGCTAAGGATAAAAATAAAAAAGTATTAGGAAGTTTATTAGAGCAATTGTTACTGTCTGAAACTGTTGTTAAGGCGCTTAAAAGCCACCAAGCTTCAGAAGCAGAAATGCCAACGCTTATATCTGCAGTAGAAAATATTAATATTCAGTTTAACGCCATTGCTGCCGTAAAAGCTGCTATAGAAAAAGATGAAGAAATGGATTTTAATTTAATATCTATTACCGATAGCGAATTGAAAACAATTTCAGAGTCGGTGAAATCTTTAAGAACAAGTATGATAAACTAAATAGTATGACAATGACAAAAATTATAAAACCTATAGTAAGTATCGTTATTGTATTTGTTTTAATGGCATTTCAAACGGGCGATGTATTGTGTAATTCAAAAGAATTAAAAGAAAAAGCAAAGTTGGCATTAGAGCCTTATAAATATGATAGTTCTGAGTTAACTCGTATTTTATATAAAGCCAAAGAAACGGTAAAAGAGGTGGAAGTGCCTTTATTTATTGGAGAAAAATACCGTATGGTATTTGAATTAGAAGCTCTCCCAAAACAAGTAGAGGTTCAAATTTATAACAAGGACAAAGATTCTAAAAACAGAAAATTATTATTTTCTTCTAAGGATATGGGCGACAAAAAAGAATTTCAATTTGAAATTTCTAAAGTACGTCACGTATATGTAGATTATATTGTTCCTCCAACCGAAGCTGGTTCTTATAGCGGTTGCGCTGTATTTATGGTTGGATATAAGTAAGAAAAATTAATTTTCATTTGTAAAAAAAGCCGCTAACAAGCGGCTTTTTTTTATTTCTTCATTTCAACTTCAAAACCTTTTTTCTTCCAGTCATCAAATCCTTTTTCAAGATTAACTACGTGAGTAAAGCCTTCTTTTTTCATCAATTCAGCACATTCACCACTTCTGCCTCCACCAGCACAATAAATTAAATACGTCTTAGTTTTGTCTAATTTTGAAATAACCATTTCGGCATCTTTCTTAAAATAATCAATTTGTGTAGCACCTTTAATAAAGCCTTTATTTTTTAATTCATCATCTGTACGTAAATCAATTAGGTATGATTTTTTTTCGTCAATTAATTTTTTAAATGTAGCAGCGTCTACGTTTTCAATTTTGGTTTGAGCAAAACTAACAACGGATACGAAAAGTGCTAAAGCTGTAATTATTTTTTTCATAGTTTTGAGTTTATTAAAATTTATTTTTTAAAAGAGAGAAGCCAATTAATGGCTTTTTGTTTATCATCAAACATCTTCATTTTCATAGTTTGTTGATGTGTTAATTTGATGATAAAATTAATAATAATGCGGTGAGCTAAGGATTTTACGATAACTGCTGTTGCCGCCGTCATTTCATTCGACTCAGGTTTCGACTCAAATTCTCTCGCTTCTTTGGAGATTGACGTATCAAGACCTGTTTCTACTAAAATAATATGTTTGTTAATGTTGTTATATTTAGCTTTCAAAAAAACGTATTGCTTTTGAGCATCTTCTAATTCAACTTGAATATTATCTTTCAGTTTAATGAAAATAATGTCATTGTCCCAAAATTCAATAGTGGAAGCCCGATCTTCAACGGATTCAATTACGTTATATTTTACAGCATCTAATGTCAAGACAAGTAAATTTAATTATTTTTTTCGTTTTATCAAAGCCATATAAAAGCCATCAAAACCTTCACTTGGTAGTATAGTTTGGTCTTTAATCAACTCAAAATTTGAATTATTTGCTAAAAATTCATCTACTTGTTTTCTGTTTTCACTAGGTAATACGCTGCAAGTAGAATAGACTAATTGTCCGCCTACTTTAGTCATGATAGAATATTCGCTCAATATTTTTTGTTGAATGGCTTTTGTTCTATCTATAAAGTCTAAGTTTAATTTCCATTTAGCATCTGGGTTGCGTTTAATAACACCGCTGCCGCTGCATGGCACATCTAGTAACAATCTATCGGCTGTGTTTTCTAAACGTTTAATAGTTTTAGTGCCTTCAATTAAACGAGGTTCAACATTACTTGCTGTTGCACGGCGAGCACGTTTTTTTAATTCATCTAATTTCCATTGTGTAATGTCCATCGAAATAATGCGACCTTTATTTTGCATTAAAGCGGCAATGTGTAAGGTTTTTCCGCCACCGCCAGCACAAGCATCAATCACACGCATACCAGGCTCAACACCTAAAAATTCTGAAATATGTTGCGATCCAGCGTCTTGTAACTCAAATAAGCCTAATTTGAATAAGGGGTTTTGAAATAAATTTTGACGATGTGATAACAATAATGCATCCTTATATCCATCTAAAAAATCAACTTCAATTTCTTGTTCCGCTAAATGTTGTTTTAAAATTTCTTTTTTAGTTTTCAAGGTATTTACTCTTAATACAACTTCTGCTTGTTTGTTTAATGCTTTTGCTTCATTTTCCCAAACGTCTTTTCCTAATTCGCTTTCACATAAATCCCATAACCAATCTGGATATGATTGTAGAATTTTTTGGTCTTTAATGGCTTTGTATTTATCTATTATTGTTTTTTCGTTGAGGTTTTTAAAGTCACGTTCATCAGGCATTGGTAAATGTCTGATAATAAAATAAACACCTAATATTTCCCAAAAGCTTGTTTCGCTTCCCGCTAAATGGCTTAATAATCGGTAATTACGAACAATATCATAAGTAGTTTCGGCAATAAAACGCCTGTCTCTGCCGCCAAATTTCGGATTCTCTTTTAAGGTTTTTTCAATGACTTTATCAGCGTATTTATTATCTGTAAATATGGTGGTTAACGCATTAACAACTGCTTGTAATAAAATACGGTGTGGTTTAGCTTGTTTTACTATTTTCTTGCCCATGAATCCTTAAAATTTAAGCCTCTAAGTTACTTTATTTTTTTATTATATTTACCTATTACCAATCTTACAGAAACTATGACTAAATTTTTTCTTTCGTTTATATTTCTCTCTAGCTTTTTAGTGGCTCAAAATAAAAAACGCATTTTATTAAAAAATGCCATAGCTCATATTGGCAATGGTCAGGTGCTTGACAATAGCTATGTATCCATTAAAGATGGCAAGATTGACATGGTTGCTGATGCGAGAGTCACTAAAATTGATCCATCTCAATTTGATACAACGATAGATTTATCTGGCAAACATATTTACCCAGGTTTAATTGCACCAAATTGTATTTTAGGATTACAAGAGGCAGAGGCAGTTCGTCAAACGAGTGATTATTATGAGGTTGGAGAGTTTAACCCACATGTGAGAAGCTTAATTGCCTACAATGCTGAGAGCAAAATTTTAGAAACAGTAAAAGCAAATGGGATTTTATATACACAATCAACTCCAAGAGGAGGAAGAATTGCAGGTACATCTTCTATTTTAGCAACGGATGGTTGGAATTGGGAAGACGCAGTCATTAAAGCGGATGACGGAGTGCATGTTAACTTTCCAAACACCATTCAAAAACATGGTTGGTGGGCAGAACCAGAACCAAGTGACAAAAACCCAAAGTATACGGAACAAGTAAATGAGTTAATCACATTTTTTAATAATGCTTTTGCTTATTACAATACAAAAAATGTAACAGACAAAAATTTACGTTTTGAAGCCATGAAAGGTATTTTTGATGGTACTAAAAATTTATACATCCGTGCCGATTATGTGAAGGACATCATTGGTGCGATTAATTTTTCTAAAAAATACGCTATTAAAAAAATGGTGATTGTTGGCGGAAAAGACAGTCACAAAATTACTAAGCTATTAAAAGAAAATAATGTGGCAGTCATGTTAAATCGTTTACATGATTTACCAGATTTACCAGAAGCAGAAACAGATTTGATTTTTAAACTACCTTATTTATTACAAAAAGACTCAGTGTTATTTTGTTTGCAAAACCAAGGAGATATGGAAGCTATGAATGCGCGTAATTTAGCATTTTTAGCAGGAACGGCTGCTGCTTATGGTTTAACAAAAGAACAAGCCTTACAAAGTGTGACTTTAAACTCTGCAAAAATATTGGGTATTGATAATTTAGTAGGAAGTATTGAAACTGGAAAGTTGGCTTCTTTGGTTGTTTCGGAAGGCGATATTTTAGATATGAAAACTAATAAAATTATTTTGGCTTACGTTAATGGAAGAAGCATTAAACTTTCTAATTTTCAAAACGACTTAAATAAAAGATATTCAGATAAATTGGGAATTAAGGAATAAAAAATCCCTCTGCGTTCTCCGCGATCACGCTATAGCGAGATTGCCTCTTTGCGGTTAAAAAACAAATAATGACAATCAAAGCAAATCTCATAGACATCATCGCTAAAGAAATTTACGCAGTTGAAGTTGTTATTGAAAATAATAAAATAGTTTCTATTACTAAAATTTCTGAAACACTAAACACCTATATTTTACCTGGTTTTGTTGACGCACATGTGCATGTGGAAAGTAGTATGTTAGTGCCCTCTGAATTTGCTCGTATTGCTGTGACTCATGGAACGGTTGGGACTATTTCCGATCCGCACGAAATAGCCAATGTGCTTGGTGTTGCTGGCGTAGATTATATGATTGATAATGCCAAGCAAGTTCCTTTTCATTTTTATTTTGGTGCCCCATCTTGTGTGCCCGCTACTAATTTTGAAACGGCTGGCGCCGTAATTGACTCGAATGACATTGATAAATTATTGTCGAGAAAAGAGATTGTGTATTTGGCTGAGATGATGAACTTTCCAGGAGTGATTTATAAAGATGAAGAAGTCTTGAAGAAATTAGCCTCTGCAAAAAAACATAATAAACCAATTGATGGTCATGCACCTGGTTTAATGGGTAACGATATGAAGCATTATTTTAATGCAGGTATCACTACCGATCATGAATGTTTTGGTTATAAAGAGGCATTAGAAAAATTGCAACATGGTGTAAAAGTTTTAATAAGAGAAGGAAGTGCGGCTAAGAATTTTGAAACCTTGATTTCATTATTAAAAGAGTATCCTGAACAAATTATGTTTTGTTGCGATGATAAACATCCTGATAATTTAATTGAATCACATATTAATGATCATGTAAAGCGTGCTTTAAAACTCGGGTATGATTTATATGATGTGTTAAGAGCCGCTTCTTATAATGTGATTAAGCATTACAATTTATCTATTGGCTTATTGCAAGTTGGCGATAATGCCGATTTTATTGAGATTGATAATTTAAAGGATTTTAATATCCTTAAAACATATATCAATGGAAATGTTGTTGCAGAAAAAGGAAAATCATTTATAAAATCTGTTGATTCGCCAATCGTTAATAATTTTAATTGTAGTTTAAAACAAGCCAGTGATTTTAAATTAAAAAACGAAAGTGATAGAATAAGAGTGATTGAATGCTTAGATGGACAATTAATTACGGATGAATTATGCGTAACATCTTATAACGTAAACGGATTTGAAGAATCAAACGTTGAGCAAGATATATTGAAAATTGCGGTTGTGAATCGTTACAGCGATGCGCCAATAGCGAAAGCGTTTATTAAAAACATTGGATTAAAGCAAGGTGCTATTGCTAGTTGTGTAGCACACGATTGTCATAACATTGTTGTAGTAGGAACCAATGACGAAGATATGTGCAAGGCGGTTAATTTAATTATTAAAGCCAAAGGAGGGATTTCCTTAGCTAATGAAAATGAAGAACTCGTTTTGGAATTACCCATTGCGGGCATCATGACAAACCAAGCCGCCGAAGAAGTAGCAGAAGCGTATACTAAATTAGACAAACGTGCTAAAGCTTTAGGAAGTAAATTACGCGCGCCCTATATGAGTTTATCGTTTATGGCATTGCTAGTAATACCAGAATTAAAGTTAAGTGACAAAGGTTTATTTAATGGAAAGAGTTTTCAATTTACAGATGTGTTTGTGAAATAATGAAATATATATTAAAAATATTCATCCCTTTAATCCTATTCATAGGATTAACTTCCATGATCATATCCGAAGGAGATGATGGCTACTTTGTTTATTTAAGAGGTAAAAAACAATATGTGGTAATTGAAGGTAAAGGCGAACCAACTATTGTATTTTTAACTGGTAAAGGTCGCCCACAAACCGATTTTAGAAAAGTGTACGAGAAACTTCAAGAAACCAATTGCATATTTTCTTATGATAGGTCTGGTATTGGTCAGTCAGAATTAATTAGGAATGATAGAACGATTGATACCATGGCTTTTGAGTTACATGCCTTATTAGTAAAAGAAAGGATTAAACCACCTTATATTTTAGTTGGTCATTCGTTGGGCGGTTCTATTGCGCGTTGCTTTGTGAATATGTATCCCGATATGGTTTCGGGAATGGTGTTTTTAGACCCAGCACACGAAGAAGAATTTAAAAATGGAATGGCCATTAGAAACGATTCGGATAAGGTTGTTTTTAAAGAACAGTTTGAGGAATTTTTAAAAGTAAAAGGTAAAACCAAGGGTCAGCATGCTGAATCGAAACAATGCTTTGATTTTGATACTTTGGGGTATTCTACCAATCAAAAAATATTAAAACAAACGATAGTGCCAGCTAATATTCCAATTACTCTTATTTTATCTACCGAAGCCGATATTGATAATGATTATATAGATAAAGAAATAGAATATAGAAAGCTGCATTTCAATCAATGGAAGCTAATTAATCCTCAAACTAAAATAATTAATGCTCCCAAAACAGGCTATTTTATTCAGATGGAGGAGCCTAAAATGGTTGTGAATGAAATTAAGGAAATGATTGAGAAGACGAAAAAGTAAATAATTGCATTATGTCTCATAAAAAAAATCATGTATTACCATTAGTTATTATCACGTTTTGTGTTTGGACATTAGTTAACCTTACAGCACACGTACAAGATTATTATTCTATATTATCTATAGTAATTGGATTAACGAGCGTGGCCTTATACTATAAAAATCATTCTGTTTACGATAAATTAATGTATATATGGATATATATGCAAGTACCTAATATTGTTTATTCCGATTTTCCAGTGATGGCTTCTTTTCCTTTAAGCTTTGGGTTGGGAATAACTCTTGGATTGAAAAACAACCAATCATTGGAGCTATATTTTAATGCATTGCCAATAGGCTTATATTACATGCTTAAATATTTTAATGTAGATAAACCGCTCAATCATTCAGTGATTTTAAGGAGATTGAAAACAGATACATTCCCAAAAATACAGTTTCCAGTAAACGGAACTATTGAAAACATTTCTGGGAGAAAGAAGTTTGTTGCTATTTATACTATTTGTCTCGAGAATGAAATCATCATCGGAGAAAAATCATATAAGCACATTTTATTAGAACCCAAAAACGACACATTGATTAAGCCCGGTGAAAAGCATCAAATTATGGGTTTACGTTTATGCAATGAACCAAATTTGCTTTTTGACGACAAACAAAATCCATTTATTAATTGGGTAACAATAGAGTGCTTATGAAAGTTAATATACAACCAACACTCGAAAACGAATTTGTTAAAATTGTACCGCTTAACAAAAACGATTTTGAGGTTCTATATAGTATTGCTTCCGACCCATTAATTTGGGAACAGCATCCAAATAAAGATCGTTACAAGAGAGAAGTATTTGAAACGTTTTTTAAAGGAGCTATCGAATCGGGAGGAGCATTTTTGGTGTTTGATAAACAAACGGGTGAGGCAATTGGTAGCTCAAGATTTTATGATTATAATGCTGAAAATAAATCTGTTTTAATTGGCTACACATTTTTAGCTCGCAGTCATTGGGGAAGCAAATACAATCCAGCCTTAAAAAAATTAATGATTCAATATGCTTTTCAATTTGTTGACTCTGTTATCTTTCATATTGGAGCTAATAATGTACGTTCTCAAAAAGCCATTGAAAGATTGGGTGCTTCTAAAATTGACGAAATAGAAGTGAAATATTACGGAGAAGAAAGTAAACTAAATTTCGTTTACGAGATTAAAAAAGGCGATTGGCAGAATAGCTAATTATTTTTCCGTATTAGCTTCATTGTAGCAATCTCTGCATAATGGTTCGTAGCTATCTGTTTCGCCTAAAAGCACTAAACTCGTTTCGGCTGTGGTGCGATGAGATATATGGGCTAAACTTCCACAGTGCATGCAAATAGCGTGAACTTTAGTTACGTACTCAGCTACAGCTAATAAACCAGGCATTGGTCCAAAGGGTTTACCTTTAAAATCCATATCTAATCCCGCAATAATAACACGTACGCCACTATCTGCTAATTGATTGCAAACGTTTACGAGTTCCATATCAAAAAACTGCGCCTCATCAATGCCTACCACATCTACATCATTAGCTAATAATAAAATGTTAGAACTTGATGGAACGGGTGTACTATGAATTTCGTTACCTTGATGAGACACGACTTTTTCTTCGTGGTAGCGCGTATCGATTTGTGGTTTAAAAATTTCTACTTTTTGTTTAGCAAATTGCGCGCGTTTTAAACGACGAATTAATTCCTCCGTTTTACCAGAAAACATGGAGCCGCAAACTACCTCAATCCAACCTTTTCGGCCTGTGCTATGTTTAATGTTTTCTAAAAACATGTTTATTATATATTGATAACAAAATCTAAAAATAAACTAAGTATCCATAAAATGCAGTATTTTTAATCTTTAATTATTCACATTATGCAAACGGATATTTTACTGAAACAACTTTATTCATCGTTAGGAGAACTTAAAGCAACTATCGAGAAATTTGAAAAACATCCGTCGCCAAGTACGCAATATACTGAGCAATTGCATTCTGCGATTTACCACAGTAATAAGCTGGTTTCTGCTTATTTAGTATTAAAAGAACAAAAAGATGTTTCGCCAGATTTGAATTTGCACTTAAAATTAATGAATGTTCCAACTGCTGAAGAAAAAGCAGCGATTGTGGAACCAATTAAAGAACAAGTGGTTGCTGTTACACCAGTTACAGAAGAGGCGAAACCAATAGAAGAAGTTAAAGCGCCTGTTGTTGAAAAAGTAATTGAGCCTGTTGTGGAAGTTAAACCTCAAGTAAAAGAACTTCCAAAAATAGCTATTAATATTAATGACAAGTTTAGATTTATCAATGAGTTATTTGCTTCTAATGCAACTGAGTATAATATTGCCGTTGAGCAAATGAATAGTGTTAATTCACTTGATGAAATGATGAGTTATTTAAAAGGCTTAACATCTATTTACGAATGGAAAGAAGATAGCGAAGTAGTTAAAAATTTATTTGCATTAGCACAAAAACGTTTTTCTTAGCCCTTCGACTCCGCTCAGGGGGACAATACTTGTCAGGCTGAGCGGAGTAGAAGCCATTTCAGAACTATATGAAACAAATTATTTTCATTTTACTATCCTTTATCTTTGTAAATTCCTACAGTCAGGATACAATATATGCACGTCAAGTCATTAAAAAACTTACCTCTAAAGAATTATTGGGAAGAGGTTACGTGAATGATGGCGTTAATAAAGCGGCTTCCTATATTTCAAAAGAATTAAAAACAATCGGACTTTCTAAATTCGAAAAATCATATTCTCAGTGTTATGAATTTCCTGTAAATACATTTCCTTCTTCCATGTCGGTTGTTTTAGATGGCAAGACATTGGTTGCAGGAAAACATTATTTAATTTATCCTTCTGCCGAAACGATTAAAGGTGGGTTTCAGTTATTTAAAACAGATAGCGTAACTTATGACGCAAACGATGGTAAGCGTCCGTTCCCTATTAAAGTAAAGCTTAGAAAAAAATTGACTTATACAGTTGCCACACAAATTTCTGATAATGCAGTCATTGAATTATTAAAAGATTCTTTTCCTAATGAATTAAAAACAATAGACGTTATTTTTAAAAACAAATTCATTCCCAATTTTAAATGCCAGAATTTATGTGGCTTTATTAAAGGTACGCAACAGCCAGATAGTTTCATTGTCTTTACTGCTCATTACGATCACTTAGGCGCAATGGGAAAGGAAGCTTATTTTCCAGGCGCTAATGATAATGCTAGTGGCGTGAGTGTATTATTGAATTTAGCAAGGTATTATAAAACGCATCCATCAAAATATTCGGTAGCTTTTATTTTTTTTAGTGGAGAAGAGGCTGGCTTGTTAGGTTCTAAATATTATTCAGAGCATCCTATTTTCCCATTATCAAAAATTAAATTTTTAACCAATTTAGATTTATTGGGAACAGGCGATGATGGTATTATGGTAGTAAATGCAACGGTGTTTAAAGAACAGTTTGAAAAATTAAACCAAATAAACGTTGAGAAAAATTATTTGAAACAAATTAAACAACGTGGTAAAGCTGCTAACAGCGATCATTATTGGTTTTCCGAAAAGGGAGTGCCTAGTTTTTTTATTTATACCATGGGTGGTGTTACTGCTTATCATGATATTTATGATATTGAAAAAACGTTGCCACTTTCAAAATACTTAGAGGTGTGTAAACTCTTAATTGAGTTTAATGCGAAGTTGTAATTATCTTAATTTTTTGAAAGGGTAGTACGTGATGCCGGCCATCATCCATGGCAACCTATATTCAAAGGCTAAATTATATGAAATGTAAACGCCTAATGTTTGCTTTTTAAAATCGAAGTCATAAGAGATTTTTGGAGATAATGAAATAGTAGAAGTAAGCCCCGAGCGTTCAGCACTTACTTTTTGATTAGAGTAATATTCGGTTTCTATTTTGTATATGTACGGCGTTGGACCTCCTGAAATGTATTTTCTCGTATCGGTTCCGCTGTATCTTACATCTGAGTTAGCTGCAATATTAATTGAAACAAGTGGCTCAATATATAATCGTTTTATTGTTTTAAATCGTAATCCGGTTACGACATTAACGAAATCTATTTTTGATACATAGTGGTAATTTTGTAAATAGTTTATGTATACACCGTCATTAGAACCAATAGACCCAGAACTATAATCGTATTCTCCAGTGGAGCGTAAATAATTTACACCAATCACGTGTTTTACATAAGGGCTTTTACCAAACAAGAAACTAAAGCCTATGTTATAATTATATAGATATTTATTACTTGATGATGTATATGATTCTTCTGATGTGTGTGATGGAGAAGGCTCTCGTCTTGTATAATTTGATGATGAACTTTGCATCATAACTCCTAATTGCACATTAAATTTAATGTAGTCACCTAATACAGGTTCTTTATATTTTCTAGTTACTGTTGTATCTCCTTTAATAGGTTTGACTATGTAAAAAGAATCGACTTGTTCGATTTCAGGGGTGTTTGAAATATTAAATATTTCTTTTACTCCATTTGAATAAATAACGTAAGCTACATCCTTTTTACTTATAATAATATTAGGACCATCTTGATAGCTAAATAACTTGTATTTTAATTCGTTGGTTCTTACCTCAATCAATTTTACTTGTATTTTGGAGCTATCCCTTTTTACAAGCACATCCTGACAAAATAGCTTTGTCGTTAAAAACAGAAAGAGAAATAAGTATGGAAAAGAGAAATTCATCTATCACTAAGATAGCGAAAAAATTAAAACAAACGACTGTATTGTTCCATAGTCATTAAAGTATCAGAACCAGTATACCCTTTTTCTTTAGCTAATTGAATTAACTTAGTTAATGAAGGAAACTCTTCTTTCTTTTCAGTATCTAAACTATAAAGAATGTAATGATGAATAATTTTATCTGTGCGAGTAGATGTCACAGCTTGTTCTATCAATAAAAAATTCTTATCAAAAGCTATTTTATGAATATTACTAATACCCGAATAAATTTCGCCATTATCATTTTCATCAAAGCGACCAACATTTGCCTCATTATATAATTCACCATTATCTGGAGTATCTAAGCAATGAATAGAATAAGGAAAACGCAATGGAAAACGATAATAATCTCTAAACCCTAAATAAGTATAAAATTGTTCTGGTTCATTTCCTACAACATTTTCAGACAAGTAACTTTTTAATAAAGTAATCTGTTCGGATGTGCCATTTGCTTGATGTGTATCAATACTTTCTAGCTTTGATAAACTGTCGCCAAAATTTTCTAATTGTCCAAAGGCATTTTCACTAAAATTCTCAACGGCATTTACTGTTTTTCTAACGAAAGTAAATATGCAAATCACTAAACCTATGATAGAGCACAAAAATGTTGTCAGCCAAATATATTTGCCTTGTTTATTGTTAGCGAAAGCGATGATTCCAAAAATTAGCGATATCACTGTCATAATAAGACAGATAATACATAAACCAATTAATAGAGCTGCAGTAAAAAACATGCACAAATATACAATTTACTGTAAAATATTTATATTTAAATAAAAATTATGATGAGGATTACTGCGTTAATGCCTTTAAAAAAAGAATCAGAACGTTTAAAACAAAAAAACATAAGATTATTTTGTGGTAAACCATTATTTTATTATGTTCTAGAAACGTTGCATAAATCAAAATACATTGATGATATTATTATTAATACTGATTGTGAAGTAATTTCTTCGATGATTGCTAAAGATTTTCCTGATTGCATAGTATTGCATAGACCTCAATTATTATTTGGTAATCATATTGTTATGAATCAATTAATAGAACATGATATTGTATATGCTAAGAATGAGCATATTTTGCAAACGCACAGTACCAATCCATTATTAACTGTAGAAACAATTAATAATGCCATTTCACTATACTTTCATTCATTATTAGAATTTGATTCATTATTTACAGTAGATAAAGTTCAAGCTCGTTTGTATGATGAATCTGGAAACTCGATAAATCACCATTTAGGAAAAATGGAAATGACTCAAAATATGAAGCCGATTTTTAAAGAGAATTCTAATATTTTTTTGTTTTCCAAGACAATATTTAGTAAAACTAAAAGTAGAATTGGATTACATCCTAAGTTTTATGAGATGAACGAACTAGAAAGTATTGATATAGATTATGAAGATGATTTTAAGTTAGCGGAATTGTTATTCAGAAATAGGAGTATGTTTAAGAACGTTTTTTTTAAGTAATAGCGTTTTTATCTCAATTATACTTTCTGCGCTAGCACCTCTTTTCGACGACACATAATGCTTAGCCTTTTTTGAATCTTTTAGCGATTCATCCCGCCCTTCGTATCTCATGTCTATTTTTTGATAAAGTTCTTTTTTATCTTTTATAACTTCGCAGATGTTTAAATTTATGAGGTCTATTGCTTCAGGATAATTTCTATGATTAGGACCTATGATAATTTTATTGCCGTGCATACAAGGTTCCAGGATGTTGTGTATGCCTATTTTATTAAACCCTCCGCCCATGTATGTTAAGTTAGCATATTGATAGAGATCCATAAGTATTCCAACACAATCTACAATTAATATTTCGTGCGAATTTTTCATTTGATCAATTTCTGAGTATAACAGAATCTTATCTTTTGAAAGGTTTGACATGATAAATGATAAATTATTTATTTCATGTGGAATAATTATCCATTTTATTCGTTTAGTTTTGAGCTTGTGATATGCGTATGTCAAATTCTCAATATCTTTTTTTAATAAGCTTCCTCCAACAATACAAAATTCGGATCCAATAAATTTTTTTATTTTAGGATATTGCGTGTTTTTTTCGAATCGGTCGAATATACTATCAATTCTCGTATTACCTATTAATACTGCATTTTTGGCATTGAAAATGTTTTCCAAGATGTTTTTTGTAGAAATATTTTGCGTTAGTAGTAAATCAAAAAGGCAGAATGCTTTTTTGTAATGCCAAATTTGCGGAAATTTTAAAAACCCTGAATTTATACCTATTAGCGTTGATAAATGAATGACTGGAATTTCTTTTTTTTTTGCGAATTTTATGTAGTTATACCAAATATCATTTCTACAAAAGATAATACATTTTGGATTTATTGTTTTTATAAAATATTCAGCATTGTATTTGTAATCAAAAGGAATATAGCATAAGTAATCTGCTTCATTTTTATTTTTAAGAGCTTCATAACCAGAAGGTGAATGAAAGGTATATAGAAATTTAGTAGCTGGAAATTCTTCCTTTAATTTGTTTACAGAAAACTTTCCGTCTTGATACTCGCCAAAAGAACTAAAATGAACCCAAATCCAGTCACAATCTTTAAAATTAATGCCATTTAGTTTCTCTTTCCAATTTTTTCTGCCTAGTATGTATTGTTTTGCTTTTGGGTAAAAGGGGTAAAGTGTAAAGATAATTAAGTGATATATACCTAATGCAATATGATATAATATGCTATGCACAAGTTAAATAAATTTTTAGCTCTGCAACAGTCTCAACTATTTTATCTGGCATAGCATTAGTTAAATCTGCTTTTTTTCCAAATCCATATGATACAAAACATGATTTCCAATTTGCATCCTTAGCGCATGTAATATCGTGAATCGTGTCTCCAATCATTAACACTTCATTTGGATTTGCAAATATGGATTCATTTAAGTGTTTAGCAATATCAGCCTTACTGTCGTTTGAGTTTGGTACGATGCCATAAACACCTTTAAAATAGGGTGATAAATTAAAATAGTGAACAATGTCTATAGCAAACGGATGCGTTTTATTAGTTAGAATATATAAGTCATATTTCGAACTTAGGTTTTTTATAAGTTCAGAAATTCCATCATATAACACATTTTCATATTTTCCTTTTTCGCCATAATATTTTCTAAACAATATCATAGCATCTTCAACTAAATCAGAATCAGATTTAAAAAAATGAGTTTTAAATGAAATGCGTAAAGGAGTTCCTAAATAATCTTTGTAATCTTCTTTATTATAAATTTCTTTATTGAGACTTTTTAAAGCGTAATTTATCCCATTTAAATAACCAATACTTGGATCGCTAATAGTGCCATCCAAATCAAAGACTATTGATTTAAAATTCATTTTACAAAGGAATATTACCGTGTTTTTTCTTAGGTAATTTTGCCGCTTTGTTTTCTAACATTTTAAACGCACGAATTAATTTTTCGCGAGTATCTTCTGGCTTAATCACTTCATCCACATAACCTCTTTCTGCTGCACGGTATGGATTTGCAAAATGCTCAATATATTCTTTTTCTTTTTCTAATAATTTTGCGGCTGGATCTGCTGCTGCTGCAATTTCAGTTTTGAAAATAATTTCAGCTGCACCTTTGGCACCCATTACAGCAATTTCTGCACTTGGCCAAGCGTAGTTCATGTCAGCACCAATGTGTTTACTGTTCATGACATCATAAGCACCACCATAAGCCTTACGAGTAATAACTGTAATTCTTGGAACAGTTGCTTCACAAAATGCATACAATAGTTTAGCGCCATTGTTAATGATACCATGCCATTCTTGATCTGTACCTGGTAAAAATCCTGGTACATCTTCAAATACTAATAATGGAATATTAAAGCAATCGCAGAAACGCACAAAACGCGCTGCCTTGGTAGAACAGTTGTTATCTAACACACCTGCTAAAAATGCTGGTTGATTAGCAACAATACCAATACTCTTACCTGCTAAGCGTGCAAAACCCACAACAATGTTTTCTGCATAGTTTTTATGCACTTCTAAAAAAGTTCCATCATCAATCACACCTTCAATCACTTCTCTGATATCGTAAGGTTGGTTAGCGTTATCAGGAATAATTGTATTTAAAGCTGGACGTTTTTCATTGCCATTACTTTCGTATGGAACGCTTGGAGCGTCATCCTCACAGTTTTGAGGCATGTAGCTTAATAAAGCTTTGATGTTATTAATACATTCAATTTCGTTGGCACAAGAAAAATGGGTAACACCCGATTTCATAGAGTGAGCCGATGCTCCACCTAATTCTTCAGAAGTTACTTCTTCATGCGTTACAGTTTTCACAACGTTAGGTCCAGTTACAAACATGTAGCTTGTATTCTCAACCATCATAATAAAATCGGTAATAGCAGGACTGTAAACAGCACCACCAGCACATGGCCCCATAATAGCAGATAGCTGAGGAATCACTCCCGATGCCATGGTGTTTTTATAAAAAATATCGGCGTAACCACCTAAAGAAACTACTCCTTCTTGAATACGAGCTCCACCACTATCATTTAAACCAATTAACGGAGCGCCATTTTGCATGGCTAAATCCATAATACGGCAAATTTTTTCGGCATGTGTTTCTGATAATGAACCACCAAAAACGGTGAAGTCTTGAGAGAATACATAAATCAGTCTTCCGTTTACGGTTCCGTATCCAGTAACAACACCGTCACCTAAATATTTTTCTCTGTCCAATCCAAACTCTGTTGAACGGTGAGTCACAAACATGCCTATTTCTTCAAAACTACCTTCGTCTAATAAAAAATGTAAACGCTCACGAGCGGTTAACTTTCCTTTTTTATGTTGAGAATCTATACGTTTTTGTCCGCCACCTAAAAGTGCTTCAGCCTGTTTTTCTTCTAGTAAAGATAATTTCGAGTTCATATCTGTTATTTTAGTTTCAGCTTTAGAAGCTAATGTTGTATTCATTTATTTTAAAATTTAAATATACAATTTTGTGTAATAATTAAGCTTTTTTTGGTCCGTGAAAAGGTTTTTTATTTCCCGGTTTTGTCCCGCCTGGTTTTCCTTTTCCGCCAAAGCCACGAGGCTTGTCAAATTTCTTTTTGTTGGCGTCTGGATTATATTCTGGGCCTTTTCCAAACTCTTCAGGAATTGGCATTTTAGTTACATCCATTCCCATTAAGGCTTCAATTTGTGCAAAACGAGGTTGATCTTTTTCATTAATAAAAGTAATGGCAACACCTGCTTTTGCTGCACGAGCTGTACGACCAATACGGTGAATATAATCTTCTGGATCTGGTGGCGCATCAAAATTTACTACTAAAGAAATTCCGTCCACATCAATACCACGAGATAAAATATCGGTGCCAATTAAAATACGCAAGTTACGGGCTTTAAAATTTCGCATAATTTCTTCGCGTTCCGTTTGCTCCAAATCAGAAGAGAAACCTTGAACCGAATATTTTAAAGCTTTAAAGGTTTGCGCTAATTCTTTTACTTTTTCTTTGGTTGAGGAGAAAATAATTACTGAAGAAAAATCTTCATTTTTTAAAATCTCTTTTAATAATTTTTCTTTTTGTCCATCATAAACTACATAGGCTTGTTGCACAATGCCAGCAGCTGGTTTAGAAAGCGCAATATTAATTGTTTCAGGATTGTTTAATAAATGCCCAGCCAATACTCTAATTTTTGGTGCCATCGTCGCTGAGAACATAATGGTTTGTCTTTTCTCAGGAACGTATTTTAAGATTGTTTTAATATCATCTGCAAAACCCATATCCAACATACGATCGGCTTCATCCAATATTAAATGTTCAATGGTTTCAAATTTGATGTCGCCAGACTGAAGCAAAGCAATTAAACGCCCGGGAGTTGCAATTACAATATCCACGCCTTCGCGTAAAGATCTTGCTTGTCGTTCCCAAGTAACGCCATCATTACCGCCGTAAATGCCAATAGAACTAACGCCACAAAAATAAGCCATACCTTCTATTTGCTGGTCAATTTGAAGCACTAATTCGCGTGTTGGAGCAATAATTAAAGTATTAATGCCGCCTTTTTTAGTTTTGATAATTTTATCTAAAACCGGTAATACGAAGGCGGCAGTTTTTCCAGTACCAGTTTGTGCGCAGGCAATAAGGTCTTTTCCTTGTTGAATAACAGGGATAGCTTGTTGTTGTATAGGAGTAGGCAGTTTGTAACCCATAGATTGCAAACCATCTATTAATGATTGATCGAAATTAAAGTCGTTGAAAGTCAATTTTGTAAAGTATTAAATAAGTTCATTTTTAAAGGGCTAATTTACTATTTTTATGGCGTAAACACTACAAAAATGTACTGGATAAAAACACCTCATATTAACACAATTCATGGTTTTTCAACACGTCATGGGGGTGTTTCGCCTGAACCATTTTTGAGTTTAAATTTAGGAGGAACCGAAGATTTGTCAGAGAATATTGCTGAAAATAGAAAGCGTGCTTTAGGTGCTTTGAATATTGATATGAGCCAAGTATCCTATCTAAATCAAATTCATAGTAATAGTGTCTGTCAAGCTCAAGCGGGAAAACAAACAGGCGATGCTTTGGTAACCAATCAAAAAAATATTGCCATTGCCGTTGGCGCAGCAGATTGTTACCCCATTTTATTTCACGATGAGAAAAATGGAGTTATTGGCGCTGCACATTGCGGTTGGAAAGGTACATTAGCTAGAATTGTTAAAAATACTTTATATGAAATGGTAAAGCTAGGCGCTGATATTAATCATATTAAGGTAGCCATCGGACAAGGTATTTGCGCGAAAAATTACGAGGTAAGTTTAGAGGTTATTCAACAATTTAGGGAAGCGGGTTTCCCAGAAAACTGCTGGAACGGACGTCAGATGGACCTTTTGAAAGCTAACGAATTTGTATCCTTAGAAAGTGGAGTTTTAAGTGAACATATTTGGAGCATGAATCGTTGCACCACTGAGCCCGATTTCTTTTCTTATAGAAGAGATAATGGAAAAACGGGACGCATGTGGGCTGTAATAATGTTATAGTTGATTTGGGCGTGTCGGCGCAACGTACTTCGACTTCGCTCTTTAAACAAAGCGCCGTCGGGCTGACCCGCTTCAATCTTTTTTAAAGGAGGCATAAAAAAGGATTTTCGCTCGCATCCCTCACGCAAAGAACATTAAAATTGTTTTGAAAAAAAGTCTTACATTTGTAAAGTGAAAAAATACACGTTCATATTAAGTATTATTCTATTGTTGGTGTTATTACCAAATATGACAGAAGCACAATGTGCCATGTGTAAAGCTTCTGTAGAAAGCAGTCAGGGACAAAAAAACTCAGTAGCTGGTGGAATCAATCAAGGAATTTTATACTTAATGGCGGTTCCTTATTTATTACTCGCATTTATTTTTCGTAAACAACTTGTTACTGTTTGGAGAGTCATCAGAAAAAAACCAGTTGCAGAAGAGGATTTGTAATCTTTACAATTCTTTCAAAATCGTGTATTCAAAATTTTCTAAATCGTAAGTTAATTCATTCATTAAATTCGTAATAAATTCTTTTCCGAATTTAGTGTAGTACATACTGAAATTATCGTAGCGTTCTTGCGGCGTATTTTTAGGGAATAATTTTTCTTTAATTGCCCAAATTTGATTGATATCTGTTTCCGATTTTTGTTTTAACGCTCGGTTTATTTTTTGTTCGATAGTTGCTAACCCATTAATGGCTTTTTGTTTTTCTGCTTCTGTTGTTCCAACCAATGTTTTATCAATGGCAGAAACAGTTTCTAATACTGAAGCATATATTGAAGTCAATTGAGTTTTAGCTTCTTCTAAGTTAATATCATCATGTTGTGTTTTGATGAATGCCTTTACTAATTCCTCACCATCTTTAAATACATCTTCAATAGTGAGGTTTAACTTTTGAATTTTGTTTTGAGTGCCTTTATCAATAAACATCACAAAATTACGAGGCATTAAAATTGGCAAATGAATTTCATAAACTTCAAACATGGTTTTATATTCTAACCAATACGCAATTTCTCCTGGTCCGCCAACGTAGGCAATGTTAGGTAATATTTTTTGTTGGTATAAAGGGCGCAACACCACATTAGGACTTAACTTTTCAGGTGTTGTTTCAATGATGTTATTTAATTCTTGTTCAGTGAATTTAATATCTGTATTCAAAACTACATAATCATTGCCTTGTTTTTCAATACGTTCTCTTAATCCTTTTTCTTTATAAAAAACATTAATGTCGCGTGGAGTAACTTGAGCAGAATAATTTACTTTTAATTCTTCAATAGTTTTGTTTACAAATTGAGCAGAGGTGTTTTCGAAAATATCTTTTTTAAATTCGTCTTTAAACAGTTGTTTTAAATTGGCGTCATTACCATCTAAAATAATAATTCCATATTCTCCAAACAACTCATTTACCAAGTAACGAGTGGCGTCCGCTAAATTAGAATAATTCGTATAAGCTTTTTCGAACAGTTGAATCAGTTCATTTGATTTTTCGTTATCGCCTAAAATTGTTTTTAGTTCGGTAATCACTTCTTGTAGTCCTTCAGTGCTGAATTCTCCAACGGCTCCTTTCTGCAAACTATTCCACACTACTTTTTTACCAAATACATAAACGTGGTTTATTTCTTCAAAATCATGATCTTCGCTTGCCATCCAATACACAGGCACAAAATCTTTTTCAGGAAAATTTGTTTTTAGAGATTTACATAAATTAATAGTGCTAGCTATTTTATAAATAAAATAAAGTGGGCCAGTAAATAAGCACAATTGATGACCTGTTGTAATTGTATAAGTAGTTCCTTTTTGGAGTAATGCAATATTTGCTTTTGATAATGAACTTGTATTCGATGCAAGATGAGATTGGTTGTTTAGGGCATTAACTAATACGGTTCTATTTAAATAATCAAATTCGTTTGTTTTTAAATACTTTGAAAAATCTTTTAAAGAAAAGTGTCCATTGTAAAAAGATTTTACTTGAGAAGACTGAGAAATATAATCTGAAAACAGCGAAGAAAAAAGATCTGTAATAGTTAGTGGAATGTTTTGTTTTTGAAACATATCGTTTAATTAAATAGACAGTAAAGGAAATTATTATTTTGAAATAATTAATTTCTGTACTTGTATTTTATTGTTAATTAACAGTTTTACAAAGTAAACACCATTACTCAAATTTAGTTCATTTTTAGATACGACTTCAGAGTACTCACCAGCAGATTGTGTAATAGGAGTTTTTTGATAAATAGATTTTCCTAATACATCAATAATTTGTATGCCAACTTTAGCATCAGAATTTAAATGATAGCTGATAGTAGTTTTATCATTACTAGGATTTGGGAAAATTAAGAAATTGGGATTTGCATCTTGCATTTCATTTAATCCTACAGTTAAAGATGAAATATTGATATCATCAATATAAACGTTGTTGCTGGCAAAACTAGACTTGTATTGAAATTTCACAAACGCATTGCTCGTTTGAAAAAAGGAAGGAATAGTAATTGTATTAGTTGTCCATATAGTAGAACCATTAGGCACAAATGCTGATGTAGTTGCAGGATTATTGATGAGCGTAGTTCCTGTGTAAATAGCTCTTTGGAGCCAAGTAGCGCCACAGTTTGTTGAGAAAAACACTCTCAACTCATCTTGTATGTCAGCAGTCACCGTAGTTGTAGAAGCGGCTGCTATTTTGAAAGTAAACACTTGATTTAAGGGAGAAGTTAAGTCAAATGAAGGGCTCATCATAACGTCTATATCTTGGGCGTAGTTACCATAAGCATTCATAACAACAGCATTTGACCCTAATATTCCTGCATTTGCAGCATAAGCCCATTTATGTCCATTATTATCTAAGTCGTATGATTCCCATGTATAATCTAATATCGTTGGTGTTTCAAAGCCTTCGTAATAATTGCCAGTTGCAACAACATCAGCTAAGGTATTATCTACTCTGATGTATTGCGTTTTAGTAACTGTGTTTGTACCGGCGGCATTAGTTGCAGATAAACTTACAGAATAAATTCCTGCGGCAGAGTAGCTAACTACAGGACTTACTGCTGTGGATGTAGCTGGTGTTCCTCCTTCAAAGTTCCATACTCTACTAGTTTCTGTGCCGTTTAAAATATTTTTTGTAAAAGTAATATTACTCCCTTTGCATATTCGAGTTCTACTTGCATAAAAATCTGGAGTTGGAGCACAGGTTGTGCTTGGTGCTGTAATACCTGTTGCAATTAGGTTGGTGGCCGACCATAAATTACTTCTATCTGCAATGGCACTTTCAACAGCTAAACGCATACGGTCTTTTTGCCCAATGGTCCACATGTGGCAGCAATACGAATATTCCATATAATTTTGAATGTTTTCGATTATACCAGTAGAACCTAAAATAGAAACATCATCAATTGAAAATTCACCTAAATTATCTTCTGCATTAAAAGCATAAATTCTAAATGTTACTGGTATATCCTTATGAGTGAAATTTGCCCCAGAAACAGTAATAGTACTTCCTAATTCAGCATTGCTCGCATCATTATTATAAAAAAACACATTGCCAGTGTTTACACTTAGGTTTGAATTGATTGGAGTAATAGTGGCAGTTAAATTATTTGTAAAGCCATCAGCACTAGAGCGAATAGCGTATGTGCGCGGACCAGTTAACGAACGATTAACTTTGAATTTCAAGCCTGTTAAACTCATGGATGATGAGGCTTTTGGGGCAACTGTAATTTCGTAATATTTCAAAGGATCTAATGCGCCAGTTAAATTACTATAATTGGTTTCTCCATTGGTTGCACCGGTTGGCCAATCAGAAAATGAAAATTCCCCAGCTATTCCAGAATTTCCCGATACGCCCGTTGCTGTAAATGGAGTAATGGTCAAACTATCAAATACAGAAGCCGGAATACTTGTATCAATATTTCCAGAAGATGTGGTTACATTGTTAAAATCAAGAATACCTGTCGAGAAATTATCAATCATACAATCTGGCGTTAGTAAATTAGGACAAGTGGTGTGCCCTTTAGTAATTGGCGTATCAAAGACTAAATCATCGCCACAAGCTAAACCTACATTGATAGAAATATTAATGGTTGTGTTCCAAGGGTGACCTAAATCTAACCAGTGTCCTACTTCGTGAGTAAGGGTGCGAGATTTATTGGCATTACTTGTACCAATAGAACCAATATAGTCAGCTAAAATCATTAAGCCATCATGAACAACCAATGAGACAGTTGCGGCTGATGGATAATAGGCATAGCCAGCCCAGCCTTGTTGTAAAGCTTTAGCTGTCCAAATATTTAAATATTTATCACGTGGCCAAGGATTTACTTTGGCGCTATCATCTCCATAGTTTGTTTTACTTGTATAAATTCTGTCAATTCCATTGGTGCAATTTCCTTGGGGATCTAGTTTCGCTAACTCAAACACAATTCTCACATCAGAAGCTAAAGGCTTAAATCTGTTAATAATTAAACTAGTGTCACTATTTAATTTTCTCATGTCGCGATTCAAAATATTTATCCCGTCTATAATTTGAGCATCGGAAATGTTTTCAGAACCATTTTGATGAAGCACATGAAAAACTACAGGAATAGTATATACCGTGGTGCTTTGTAAACCTTTTTGAGCATTGATTTTGGAATTGTAAATCTGTTCATTATCAATAAACGATTGTAATAACTCTGGATGAGCCGTATATAATTGTCTGATAGCTTCATCAGTCCCACAATGTTTTAACTCCTGAGCATTATATATTGCGGAAAATAAAATAATGAATAGGGATGTAAAGTAGATTTTAAATTTCATCTTAATTGGATTTACTACCAAAGATAAAAATTAAATAGATAGCATGGATTCCAAATATCATTTTGGTTTAAATACTAGTACCTTTTAGTTATGATAAGCCGCTAATCACGCCATTATCATCAATGCTCATGCCTTCGGAAGCAGGAATAGATGGTAAGCCGGGCATGCGCATCATAGAGCCTAAAATAGGAATGATAAAACCAGCGCCGGCTGCAATTTCAAATTCACGAACCGCAACGGTAAAATTTGTTGGTCTGCCAATACGTTTTTCGTTATCCGAAAATGATTTTTGTGTTTTTGCCATACAAATTGGCAAATGTGATAAACCCAAATTCTCAATTCGTTTTAAATCTTGTTCTGCTTTTGTTGCATACTCAATAGTATCAGCACCATAAATTTCTTTGGCAATGGTTTCTATTTTTTGTTTGATGCTGGTATTCCAATCATAAAGTGGTTTGAAATTAGTCGTTGTACTTTTTTCAATTTCTTCAACAACTGCTTTTGCTAATTCTTGCGTACCGTTTCCTCCCAATAGCCAACCTTTACTCACCACTGCTTTCACGTTTAATTGATTACATAATTCAATTA
Organism: Bacteroidota bacterium; assembly: GCA_016711805.1. GTDB lineage: Bacteria > Bacteroidota > Bacteroidia > B-17B0 > Aurantibacillaceae > UBA4416. The sequence continues at coordinate 141,971 of JADJSH010000037.1, read as the reverse complement.
AGGCGTTAATCTCTTCATCCGTATCTTTCACAAAATGATTAATGGCTATAACGGGAGTGATGCCAAATTTTTGTATGTTTTCGATATGCTTTTCTAAATTACAAAATCCTTTTTTTACTTTTTCAACAGAAGGTATATTAAGTTCATTTGCCAAAGCTCCACCATGATGTTTTAAAGCGCGTATGGTTGCCACTAATACAACCATACTCGGTTTTAATTTTCCGTAACCACATTTGATATTTAAAAATTTCTCTGCTCCTAAGTCTGCACCAAATCCAGCTTCGGTTACCACGTAATCGCCAAGCGATAATCCCATTTTAGTTGCTAAAATCGAATTGGTTCCTTGAGCAATATTAGCAAACGGACCACCATGTATAATAGCAGGATTTCCTTCAAGCGTTTGAACTAAGTTTGGTTGAATGGCATCTTTTAATAAAATGGTCATCGCATTTTCAGCCTTTAAATCTTTGGCATAAACAGGTTCGTTGTTATATGTAAATCCAACAAAAATATTTCCTAGTTTTTCTTTTAAATTAGATAAGTTATTTGATAAACATAAAATAGCCATAATCTCTGAAGCCGCAGTAATATTAAAACCATCTTGTCTCATAACCCCGTTTGCTTTTCCGCCAATACCTATGATGATGTTTCGTAAACTTCTATCATTCATGTCAATCACACGTTTCCAAACAATGGTTCTTGGATCTAATTTAATTGGATGATCATTGTTTTGAATGACATTATCAATAATAGCTGCTAAAAAATTATTTGCTTTTTCAATGGCCGAAAAATCTCCTGTAAAATGAAGGTTGATATCTTCCATTGGAATAACTTGAGAATAGCCTCCGCCAGCCGCTCCGCCTTTTATCCCAAAAACAGGACCTAAGGATGGTTCTCTTAAAACCACAATACTCTTTTTTCCAATTTTATTTAATCCTTCGTTTAATCCGATAGATACGGTTGTTTTACCTTCGCCTGCAGGCGTAGGGGTTAATGCCGTTACTAAAATTAGTTTGGATAATTTTATTTTTTCCTCATCAATTAAATGAAGAGGTAATTTAGCTTTGTATTTTCCGTATAACTCTAAATCGTCCTCACTTACATTTATTTTTTCTGCAATTTTTTTTATATGAATTGGAGTAACAGATTGAGCAATTTCTATATCAGTCATAAGGTGTTTTTTTGTAAAACTACTATCTATTTTTTTACTAATTCAAAGATTTTCTCATTAATAATTCTGATAATGCGCATGTCCTAAATAAATTCGTTCATTAAATCATTTGAAAGCGATTTATAGGATGATTCTCGTTCCATTATCAACGACCTATTAACACCAAAAAAGCTATTTATCAAGCACTTACGAAATCAAATTCACTGGTTTCGTTAATTACCCTGTTTTTTGTTAATAACCCAAGTTTATTAGGCACCAAAGCCTTCGTATTTTTAAGAGTTAAACAGAACTATATTAATGAGTTTACAGGTTAATGTAAAAGATTTGCTATCAAATCTATACCACAATCGTGGTGTAGTGGAATTGCTATTTGGTCAGCGCGACCATATAACAGTAAACGAATTATTGGGACGTGATGATATCACGGAAGAGCAATACCGTAAACTGGTATCCTTGGATATATTGTACGAGTACGAAAATGTGGTAAGCTTAAACGATGCCGTTGTTGCCATGTTTGAAGACTTTATGGAAATTGGAGAAGTGACTCCAGGTTTCATCAACGATTATATCAATGAGTTAAAGCGCCATATTAAATTCTATCAAGAAGCTCGCGAAATGCGTTTCTTGCGTAGTATTAAAAAATATTTAAAACGTATTGATAATACATTAACACGTGAAATTATTAAGCTACAAAAAAATGTAGATGATACTTACAAAAATGAAAGTAATTATCGCATTAAGTTACAGAAGCTAGAAGATTATCGTGAGAAACGTGATACGATTATCGATTTTATTAGACAAACGACAACGATTGTAGATGAAACAAGAACTTTGTTTAATATTACGAATGATACAGAATTGTTTGGAATTGTATCTTCTTTAAAATCTAGTTTAATTGAGAATCTAGATTTCTTAATTGAGATTCAAACAGACATTACCGATTTCATTAATAAAATTCAGTATCAGTTAGACGTTTATAAAAAAGCACAACGTTTAAAAGAGGTAAAAGATCATGGAACATTACATTTCAAAACGAATTTCCGTGAAGTTGTTTCTAATATCAATACATTAAAACATAACGGGCATAAAACACCTAAAACAAAAATTCCTATCGACTTTTTATACAGCGATGATGGACACGTATTATGTAAACGAATTGCTGAGAAATATAAAATTACACGCTTAATGGTTCGTGGGCTTGCCGATAAAATGGCAGGTAACTTTAAAGATCAAGGATTAGTACAACAAATAAAGTTAGATACCGAAAAATTAGTTGAACGCTTTTTAGCTCAAACAAAGTTAAACTTATTCGAATATTTAATTGATTACAAATTCCCTAAAGCCATAGGTAATGTATCGTTTGAAGAGCGTTTATCGTTGTTTGTGGAAATAGCTATGGAGTATCAAAATAATTTAGATTTCAAATACCGTTTACAGTACCACGATTATATTGAAGACAAAACTGAAATTAAAAAACGATTAGGCTATACTTTGATTTTACCTTTAAAAGAAAAGCCTAAAAAAGAAAAAGCAACTAAATAGAAATTATATACAATGGAAGAAACAACCAGTTTTAATTTACCTAAACAAACACATGATATTTTCGCGGTAATGGCTCGTGGTGCTTTTATTTCTAGTAACGGAAGTAGAGATGGAATGAATCGTTTATATGATGTGATTAATAATCCTGAAAACTTTGATAGACTTCAGGCATACTTTAATGTGATTAGATACAACATTGAAAGAGGAAATAACTTTTTCTATTTCGCGAAACTAAGCGAACCAAATTCTGAATTAGAAAAAAAGCTAGAACGTTTTGAGCGTTATATTGATATCATCGATTTGTTTGCTAGTATGGATAACAAAATTGGTATTGGTAGTCGTTTCCGTCCGAGTGAAATTGCAGAAGAGTGTAATGCCAATGTGCGTTTAAAGCAAAAATTACAAAAAATACCTTTATACCGTTCAGAAACATTACATAATAAAGTTCGTGAGATTTGTGATTTAATGAGTCGTGATTCTTTCTTGGAATTAGAAGACGAAAAGTCAGAATCGTATAAAGTGTTAGATTCTTATAATTATTTATTGGATGTAATTAATTCAGTAGCTATTTATGAAGAAAGCAGTTCAAATGATGATACTCAGGGAATAATTTATAACTAAATATATATATCATGAAGACATCAATTTTATTATTAATGATTGCATTTAGTTTTGGAGCTTTTGCTCAAGCTAAATATTCAACTGTATCTGAAAATTTCATAACATACCATGAAAACATTGCTGCAGCTGAGCGCATGTATAAAAATGATTCTTTATTACAAGCTTACGCTAAGTTTGATATAGCTATTGCAGAGTATAAAGGCGCTATTAATCCTGGACATTATTTTAGAGCTGCATTATGCGCTATAAAAATTAAAGAAGAATTTAAGGCTTTACACTTTTTAGAAAAAGCAATTACGAATGGTTATGAAATTGATAGTGCAAAAAAAGAGGCAGTTGTTTTTTATAATCAAAATACAAAAAAGGAATATCTAGATAATATAGCTAAATGGGAAGAAACTAGAGATGCAGCAAAAGACTACGATTGGACCAATGAATTATATGCAAATCAAGAAGCTAATAAAAAATATGCTGCTGTAAAATATACATCAGCTGCTGAATACTGCATCAGTTGTATGAAAAACAAAGCTTGTAGTAAAACTGCTCAAGAGTATGTTTCAAAGTATAGATTGGTTAAAGAAAAAATGAAAGCAGATTCTATTTCGGCAGCTGTCTTGTTAATTAAGATTCAACAGAATGGCTTCCCTTCTATGAAGAAGTTGAGCGCTAAAGCTTATTCAATTGCTCATACTATTTTATTGAATTATGATGCCGATAAAAAAAATGAAAGATTAGATGGTATTTTATATAAAGCTTTATTAGAAGGAAATATTTCCCCTGAGTTTTATGCATCAGTGATTGATAGAAGAAATTTAATGAATGGAGAAATGCCTGAGTTTTACGAGCCATTAACAGGTTATGAAAAAACTATAGGAAAAGAAATTGGTAACGCTAATAAAAAACGCAGAACAATAGGATTATATCCTATTAAATTAGTTAGCACTGCTGCGCCTAAAACAAAAGATCCAAATGCAAAAAAAGTGTATGAAGGATTATATGATTATTAATAGATAGGAAAAGAAAGAGAAAGAAGAACATGGAAAATAATTGCAGAATATTAAACAGAATTGTACAAATTAATATTGCCAACGTTAAGTACACCGACTTAGAATTAAGCGGTAATACTTGCTTTGTTGGTACCAATAACTTTGGTAAAACATCATTGCAACGTGCAATTTTGTTTTTTTACAGTGCTAACACAAGAGGATTAGGTATTTCGGCTTCACAAAAATCGTTTGAGGAGCATTACTTTAAATATGAAAACTCATATTTAATTTATGAAATTCAAACAGAAAGCAAGCCGTTTTTTGTAATTATTTATCGTCACAATAAATTAGTTTTCCGTTTTGTGGATGCGGAATATAGTCCAGATTATTTCTTTAACGAAAATGATGAGGCTATTAAAATTAAAGAAGTAGTTGCAGGATTTGATAAACGTGGCATCTTTGTTTCTCAGCAAATTGATACGTTTGAGCGTTACCGTAATATTTTATACGGAACAGAAACCGATAAATTATTATCTAAGTTCCATATCTTAAAAGGAAACGAAAAATATCAAAATATCCCTAAATCAATCACCAACGTATTCTTAAGTTCTAAGAGTAGTATTGATAGCCGTTTCATTAAAGATTTTATTGCTAACTCCTTAACTACTGAAAACAGTAGTATTAAATTAGAACAAGTAGATCGTCAGTTACGTCAGTTCAACGAAAAATACACCGATATTGAAACGTATTTGAAAAAAGAGACTCAGCAGTTAATTGAGTTCATTGATAAAAAATACGACCAAGTGCATATGTTAAAAGGTGCACAAATGGAAATGGCTGATAAGTTAGGTAGTAGTTTGCGTTATGCAGAAACTCAAAACGAAGCCGTTATCAAAGCATCTCAAGAAAAACAAGAAGAGTTAGATAGATTAACCGAAGCGAACGAAGAACAAAAAACATTATTAGAAGAAAAACAAAAAGATGTTCGTGAGGAAATTGGTTACTATGACAGAACGATTCGCGAAGCCAATAAAAAATTAAAAGAGTACAAAGAAAAAAACATTGAGCAAGCAGTAGAGAAAAATGCGGAGCGTGATAAATTACAAGTAGATTATAATATTGCTCGTCGTGAATATGAATCATTAACATCCAACGTTCAAAGTATCGAGATGAAATATTCGTCTTTAATTGAACAATTACGTAATGATAAAACGGCTTACGTGAATAAAATTAATTCTCGTACGAGTGAAATTTTTAATCACTATAACGAATTACAATTATTACAAAAAAACGAATTCAATAAAAAGGACGCGGAATTTAAACAAAAACGTGAAGAAGCATTAACAGAGCTGAATGCAGAAGTAACCGCTAAACAAATTGAATACAACGAATTAAAAGCTGAAGAAAAAGTAATTCGAAATACGCGTTTTTATGAGACAGAAATTAAAGCTCAAGAAACTGAATTAGCGGATTTAAGAGCGATTAATTATAAAAACAAATCGGAGTTAGCTATTAAAACTAACTTAGTTCAATCAAATCAAAAAGAGTGGGAAAATTTAGAGTCAAAATTAAAATTATCTCTATCTAATCAAATTCAAAAAACCAATAATGAAATTATTCGTGTTAAAACGGAAATTAAAACCATCGAAGAGAAATTAAATGTTCAACACGATGCTTTATATGGTTATTTAGAAAAGAATGTAAAGGATTGGCATACAACTATTGGTAAAGTTGTTAATGAAGACTTATTATTCCGTTCGGATTTAAGTCCTTCTTTAACGGATGCTAAAGGATTATCGTTATATGGCATTTCTTTAAAATTAGATGATGTGCCAGTTGTTTCTAAATCTATTGAGCAATATCAATTTGAGAAAAATGAGCGTTTAGCAATTATCAGAGATTTGGAAGAGTCAATGACTCAATTTCAAACGGCTAACAACGAAGAAAAAATGTTGGCAGCTGATAAATTTGGTAAGCAATTAGGAGAATTAAAAGAAGATTTAAAAGTATTAACGTACTCTTTAGAGTTAGCTGAAAAACGCGAGAAGAAATTAATTCTTGAGTTAGAAGATTGGAAACAACGCGCAAGTACAGAGATTGAAGAATCTTTATCAGGTAATCGCCAAAAAATAAATATTCTTGAAGAAGAGTTAGCGATTTTAAATAAAAAGAAAAACAATTTATTAAACGATTTCAATACTCAGTTTGATAAATTAAAAGCCTTTAACGATGAGCGTTTAGCAGATTTAAAAGCAAGACAAGAAACAGAAATTTCTGAATTAGAAGTTGAAAAGAAAAATCAAGTTAAAGAATACGAAGAAAAGAAGCTCAATTAAGCGCCGAAAAAGAAACTAACTTCAAAGCAAAAGGTGTTGATAGTAAAGAGATTAAAAAAATCGACGCTCGTATAAAAGAATTACAAGAAGCGTTGAAAGAAATTGATCAATACTCTCAAATTGTAAGCGATTATTTAAAAGATAAACGTGAAATTTTTGATAAGCTTCCTGATTTAATTCAAAAGAAGGAAGAGTATGTTAAATCAGCCAATGATTTAACAGCAGAGATTGAAGAGATTGCTCGTAAGTTCAACATCAAACGTATGGAGTTGAATAAACAAAAACGTGCATTTGAAGAAGAGCTAATTGAATTTAATAACGGTATTAATTATTTTACGAAGAACTTCCGTGAAACGCCTGTGTTTAATAAATATGCAGATATCATTGAACGCGCAGAGCCTAAGAAAACAAATTATAGTGTGATGGATTTGTGTACGCAACTCCTTAAAAATGATTCACACTTTAATGAAGAGTATACTGCTTTTCAACGCTATGTAAATGAGTTTGCTGGTAAATTCAGATTAGAGAATCACTTTAACTTTATTATTCGTAATGATGCCACGCAAGGTGAATACGAACGTTTTGCTCAAAACTTGCGTTCATTTATTAATGAAGCAAAAATCGAATTATCTATTGCGGAAACCGCGACTCAAATTGGTTTAGTAACCGATAGTATTGCTACTAAAGTACGTGAGCTAAGTGGACAAAAAGATAAAATTCAACACATCATTACCTTAATTGCAGAAGATTTTAAGAAAGCAGAGTTTGAAGAATCAAAATTAATTGAGTTCATTAAAATTCGTTTGGAAGATTCTGACAATAAAGTTTACAAATTATTAAAACGTATTCAGGAGTTCCGCGAAGAAAATGGTTTAGTGTATAACGAAGGCTTATTTAATACAGATTTCGCAACACATAAAAACCGTGAGATTAGTACACGTGCCGTTAAATTGTTAGATCAATTGCGTACAGCAATTAAAGAGCAAGAGCAAGAAGAAATTCGTTTACAGGATTTATTTGAATTGAAATTCAATATTAAAGAAGGTATAAACGAAACTGGCTGGACACATAAAATTGACAGTATTGGTAGTACTGGAACGGATATCTTAGTAAAAGCAATTATCTATATTACTTTATTACACGTATTCATTAAAGAGTCTTCTCACCGTGGTAGTACCGACTTTAAAGTACACTGTATTATTGATGAGGTAGGTCAAATTTCGGCACATTATTTACGTGAGTTATTACGTTTTGCGAAAAACAGAAATATTATGATGATTAATGGTTTACCTAATAAATCAGGATTAGAAGCCCATTATAAATTCACATACCAATTCCGAAGAGAAGAAAATAACAATGTTCGTATCTTCCCAAGTATTGTAACGGAAGTTGAGGCTTAATAAATAAATTATTAAAACACCTGACAGGTTTTTAAAACCCGACAGGTGTTTTTATTTCCCCGAAACCTTATACCCAATTTGAGTTCTTGGTTTCTCATTTTCTTTTTTGTCTAATAGTTCATCTAGGTATTGAAAAACTACTTCAATGTTCTTTGTGTTGTTGTCAGTTTTTTTACGAAGTTCTTCAATTCCTAAACGTAATTCTGTATTGTTGCTTAGCATTTGCCTAATTTTGGTAAATATTCTAATGATCTGAATATTAACAGAAATAGCCTTTTCGCTATTTAAAACGCTCGAAAGCATGGCTACACCCTGTTCGGTAAAAGCAAAAGGTAAATACCTTAATCCCTTTTTATCTGAATTGGAGGTCGCAAATTGCGTCCTCCAATTATTTAATTCAACTTCAGTTAATTGAAACATAAAATCCTCTGGAAATCTCCCTAAATTTCTCTTAACAGCTTCCTTTAATCGCTTTGTTTCTAATCCATATAGTTCTGCTAAATCACGGTCTAGCATTACTTTTTGGTTTCTAATCACATAAATTTTGTTCATAACTAACTCGGTAGGAATCTGTAATAATTCAGCTCTCTTCATCATAATAATATATGATTCAAAGTTGAGAAATTTTATAGTAAGTGCTTGCTATGGATTGTAGCATTTTAATTGGGGGTCACAATTTGTGACCCCCAATTTTGTTTGAGGACGCAATTTGAGACCTCAAAGATTTAAAAATAAACCTTCAGTACATCATATCCGTATTTCAGAATCATGAGTGAAACAATGATAAGGAAAATAATTCTCACAAAGCCATTTCCTTTTTTTAATGCTAAGTGGCTACCAATGAAACTACCAATGATATTAAATACCGCCAATAAAATGGCGAGATGTAAAATATAATTCCCTTCTTTAATAAAGACGATGAGTGCCGAAATATTAGTCACACAATTCACGATTTTAGCATAAGCCGAAGCTTTTACAAATTCAAAACCTAACACAACTACAAAGCCTAATACAAAAAAACTTCCAGTTCCTGGACCAAAAAAGCCATCATAAAATCCAACAATTAAACCAATACATGAACCATACAGTAGTTGCTTATTAATTGCAAGTTCCTTTGTTTCTATTGAACCTAAATCTTTTTTTAAAAAGGTATAAATAGCTATTGCAATTAATATAATTAAGATGAGTGGCTTTAACACATTGGTATCAATGTGATTAATAAGTTGTGCGCCTAAAAAAGAAGATACAAAACAACTCAAGGCAATCACAAAAAGTAATTTATAATTAAATGTGATTTTTTTAGCGTACTTAAATGCAGCGATAGATGTTCCTGCTAAGGCTGCAATTTTATTAGTGCCAAATAAAATAGGCAATGGCATTTTTGGAAATGTAATTAATAGGAAAGGTGTTTGTATCAATCCACCACCGCCAACAACAGCATCAATAAAGCCAGCTGTAAAAGCAGAAATGGCTAACAGTATAATAGTTATTAAACCATATTCATCATATAAATTACTCATGCTCATACAGCGAATTAATTTTTTATTTAAGTAAAGCATAAAAAAACTCCTACTATGTTTTAGTAGGAGTTTTTTTAATTTATTTATTTTTTAGAAATCAAATTTACCTCTGTGGTCTTCGATGTTTGCTTTTGCTTTTAAAGCGTCGAACAATTCGTAGTCAACACGACCACCATTTGCTCTTTCAATCTCTTGTTGTTTTCCTTTAAAGTCTTGTGGTAACACTGCTTCTTTTACTGATGATACTGCTACAACAAATACACCGTTATCTCCTTTAATAGCCTTGCTAGTTGCGCCAGCTTTTAAAGCTGTTGCTGTTCCAATTAAGGCATCTTCTCTGCCTATTGTAGCTACATTGTATGCAGAGAAAGTTAAGTTGTCAGACGTTTCAGCTGTTAAGCCCATTTTAGTTGCGATATCCGTAATTGATTTAGAAGCCCCAGCTTTTGTTTCAAATTCTTTCATAAATGCTTCTGCTTTTTTATCACGAATTGCTTTAGCAGTTACATCTTCTTTTACATCTTCTAATGGAGCAATTCCTTTTTCTTTAATAGAAACTAAATTAGCTACAATAAAACGATCTTTAAATTCAAACACTGGAGAAATTTCTCCTTTTTTTGCTTTATAAACCCAACGTACTAAATCTTTAGCGGCTTCTAAACCTGGCAATGTTTTATCACCTTCTTTAATATTTTCAGCAATACGTTTGTTTAATTTTTCAGTGTCAATGCTTTTGTTAAATGCATCTGCTGTTTGATTTTTTCCAGAAAAATCACTTGCAATTTTATAATAATCTTGGTTAGTTTCTCCACTAGGGCCAATTAACTTAGTAATTTGAGCAACTGTATAAGAATTGTGACGTGTTTTAGATACATTTAAAACCTCAATAATATGGAAACCAAATTGAGTTGGTACAACTGTGATGTTTCCAACTGTTCCTTGTAAACCTGCATTTTTAAATGGATCCACAAAACCTTTGTTCTCATCAAACCAACCGTAGTCTCCACCTTTATCAATAGAACCTAAGTCGTCAGACATTGTTTTTACTAAAGTATCAAACTTAACCGCTTTAGCTTTTAATAAAACTAATAAACTATCAGCAATACGTTTTGCAACTTCTGGTGTGCGAGTAGTCTGTGTTTTTTGACTTTGTAAACCAATTAAAATGTGACGAACTTTAGCAGAGTCAGCAATTGATTTAATATCAGATAATTTATAAATTTTTACAAAAGTTCCTTCAACATATGGCCCAAAAACTGTTCCTTTTGGAGCTGTGTACACAGTAGAATCTGTAATAATCATATTCTTTTTGCCATAACTAGCAATGCTAACTTGTCCGCCTTCACTTTCAGCAGCTATATAGGAAGAATCTTCTGCAGCTGTTTTTGTTTTAAAATCATCAGTAGCGCGTTGTGCATCTTTCATGATAGCTTCATAATCTGCTTTTGAAGGCATCACATCAAACGCAATGTATTCAATTGAACGAGAAGTTTCCGATACTTTGTAAGCACTTTGGTGCTTGTTATAGTATGCCGAAATTTCTTCTTCGGTTACTTTAACTGTAGAATCTGGAACATCAGCATAACGCTTCATGACGAAAGAAGCGTTTACTTGTTTGTTTTGAGCAATGAATTGATCTTTTGCTTCTGCTTTAGTTATGTATAAACCTTTTTTAATTAAGTTGTTGTATTTTTCTGCAGCACGAACTTCTAAAATAGATTTCTCTAATTGTTTCCAGAATTTTTCTTGCTCTGCATTCATTTGTCCAACCCATTGATTTAATTTCACTAAATCTAATTCGCCATCAGGACGTGCAAAGCCTTCGTAAACTTTACCAGTTTGTTGGTCAGTTAACTGTTGAATCACATATTGGTGAGGGTGAACTAACATTAAATCATATAATTCATCTTCAGATACAGAAATACCTAATTTTTTGTATTGAACTTTAATCACTTTATCATTAATCATCTGACTCCAAACAGATTCAATAATCTGTTCTTTCATTTTGTCATCAATTACTTGATTAGGATTTGATTGCTGAATTTGAGCAATTTGTTCGTTTACTTTTGCGCTGAAAGCAGGATAATCAATTTGATCACCATTGATTTTACCAACTTCTAAATCTTGGCCAGAGAATAATGCTCCGCCAGAGCCTAATAAACTCTCTAAAATGAAGATTACTAAGGCTAAACCCACTATACCAACTAAAAGGCCAGTTTTACTACGTATTTTTTCTAAAACGCTCATATTTGTTTATTAATTTAAGGAAGGCAAAGATAGAATTATTGCTGAAAAACGAAAAATTAATTGTAAATAATTTTAGCCGCTAATTCCTTTGCTTGAAGCCTGATTTCGGGCACTGCAGTGCTTTCCCATAAAATACCTTTTAGAGGTGGTCCAATGGCGTACAAATTAGGTGAAATTTCTCCGTTTTTAGCAGCATTTATACCATAATGAATAGAATCTGGAGCAAAAATCCCATTTTTTACAAGATTTTGCACCAAAACGGATGATATTTTTAAATAGTCAGATTCTGGCCCGGTACAATTGATAATGAACTCCGTTTTAAAAGATTGCTGACCAATTTTTGAGTCAGAAAAATAAATCTCGAAGCAACTTTCTATTGTTTTAATATCATTCACTCTTCCTTTTATAAGATTAATCATGCGTGATGATTCCAATCTTTTAAAAATTGCCGTACTTTCACTTGGCGCTCGATGTCTGGCAACACCCCATTTGTGACGTAAATGCCTTAAAAATTGTTGTTTTTCGTTTAATGAAAAATTCATCCAAATAAATTGTAAATGTGGTCGCATTACATCAATTACACTATGAGGATTTAAGTACTCTTTTTTTGCTTTTTTTAATTGCTGATTTACAATTGAAAGTAACTCGATTAGTGTATATATTTTATGTTCTTCAATAAATGGTTTTACACTAGGTAATGGATTCTCGGTATGCGACTGAGGTATGTAGGCATGAGGAGAAATAATATTTATTTTTCCAGAAAACGAATGATGATGTAGGCTAATTAAAACATCAATCATAGTTAATCCAGAGCCAATGATGGTAATGTTTTTTTTAGTAATAGCTTGTTGAATGATTGTTGGGTGAAAAGCGTTTTGAAAATAATTTTCAGATTCGATAAATTCTCTTGAAATAGATCGAGGGTGGGCTGGTAAAAAATTACCAAGTGCTAAAACTAGTTTTTGAGCGTAGTAAGTTTGGGTAGTTTTTAACTCAAATGCGTTATTCTTTTTTTTAATATCAATTATTTCTTCCGCAATTTGTTGAATGGATATTAATGGGTTTGTGTTTTTTAAAACATCAAAGGTAGCTTGTACATATTCTCCAAATAGTTTTCGTGGTGCAAAATTATGACTACTATATTGCGGATAGTATTGTGTTAACCAATTTACAAAATGATTTGGTTCATCTACAAATATCGACATGTTGTTTGCCCTTACATTCAATAGATGTTGTTCATCGGTAGTAGAGTAGGCTAAGCCTTTACAAAATTGATTTTTTGCATCAAACCAAATAATTTTTAATGGACTTTTACTTTGTTTTATACAATTTAAAACAGTTAAAGTGCCGCTGATACCGCCGCCAACTATGGCAATGGTGTTTGTCATTTTCGCGGTTCGTTATTAGCTAATCTATCTTGGTTCTTGCGTTGATATCTTCGCAAAAGATACATGATTGAAGCAATGATAAAAACAAATGTAAAGTATAACGCACTGTCGTTGTCCTTAATGATTAAAAAATACACTGCAATTCCTGCGCATAACAAAGCTGTTATTAGCCAAATAATTTCAAGTATTTTAAAAAATTTGCTCATATTAAAGTTCTTTATCTTCTATTCTAATTGTTCCAGTTACTTCTTTTATTTCATATTGTGTAAAGTCTTGATTTGCTTCAAGTCCTTTACCCATTATAATTTCTTTAGCAGTCGTTATTTTCACAAAAGCATCGGAGGTAATTTTCTTTTTTTGTTCGTCCCAAGTTAAGTGTTCTGTGTTTAATTTTTCTCCGTTTATATTAATTACTTCTACATTATATTTTACTTCCATTTTTTTACTTAGCTCATAACGTACACCATAATCAGCTTTCAAGGTTGTGGCTTCTTTTCCTTGGTCGTCATAAAAAATTACAAATAAACCTTTCGGCATGATGGTTACAGGTTCTTTTACTTCTTTTTCATACTTCTGCATGTGCGGCGTTAGAAGTTTGATTTTTAGAACAGTGGAATCAGAGTACAACATCGTAACGTCTTTACCAGTTAAGGCAGGCATTACCACTTTTTTGCCAAGGGCCATAATTTCATTTCTGTCGGTTTGGCAAGATGTGAGAGTGATAATGAAACACGCTACCATTAAAAGAAACAGTAAACTTCTATTTTTTAATGATAGCATATGAATGGATTAATCGTATTTGTATTTAATAAACCAACGTTTATTAAATGTAAAGCCTAACACTAAGCGAACATATTCTTCTTGTAACAAATTGTTTGATATAGTTCCCATTTTACCATATTGTGCTGATATATTAATGATAGCGATATCATCAAAACGACCAACGCCAACAGGTAATCCTAAGCCAGCAGAAATAAAGGCATTACTAATAGGAGTGTTTTTTAAATCTAAATAACCGTCAGAATATGAAACACCTAAACGGTATTGAATCCTTTTAATATAATTAGAAGTTCCGAAAGCTAATTTATTTGGCACATAATTTAATCCAGCCGATAATCTAAAGCTATTTTTAAAGTCAGTACTTGGAGCATTAAAATATTTAAAGCTTTTCCAGTTGGTAGTTGCTGCATCCATTAACACTGTTAATTTCTCTCCTTTTTTAATAGACAAGCCAATACCCATTTCTAAAGGCAGTGTAATTGTTCCCGCTACATCTTGAGAATTTAGAACTGTATCTTTCGGTCTTTCTACGCCGAAACCATCTAATGAATAGTTATAAATTATATTGCTTTGTTTAGCGTTAATTTCGGAAGGAGTATTAACAAAGAATCCAACTCCAATTTTTATTTTTTGTTTCAATTCGGGACGATTTCTATAGTGCGCCACTGAATCGGCCGAATAGGTTTTATAGGTATCACGGTATTTACCGCGAACTTTAACGGAATCAATGGAGAAGTGTGTTTGTAAGCCGGCATTAAATGTAAAATCATTTACTTGAATGGCACGTTGTCTCCTTGAATTATAATACGTAACAGAACCAGGATAAATAACATTGGTTGACTGATTGATAGTTCCAAATAAATAATTACCAGTAACGCCAATTGATAATTCAGATAGTAATTGCTTTCCTAATTTTTTGCGTTTATACTTTGCTGTTTCTTTATATTTGATAAGCGTATCAGCGAAAGCAGAGCGCTGAAATTTAGAAAATTGCTTATAAAATGGTTTAACTCCAGTACCTAAAAATACTTTATTAATCCCACCGTCCCCTTCAAAAACATAGTTCATGGTTCCAGCAACTGTATTTTCTTGAGTTGAACTTATTTTATAACCTACCGTACTATAAGGCATAATACCAAAGGCCATTCCTCCAAATCGTTTTAAAGGGAAGCCAAGAGATCCGTAAGAAAAATTGATATTCTTTTTTCTGATGGCAGCATCTGCATTTCCAATTTTTGTAAATTGAGCTTGACCGCCAATTTCTAATGTTGTTAATCTTAAGCCGGCTAATCCAGCAGGATTGGCAGCATTTATAAAAAATGGAGCAATGGTATCTTGGTGATAGGCGATAAATGAACCTCCCATTGCAGCTGGAGTAGCAAAAGTTTGAAGATTTAATTCGCCCATACCATAACGAGAGTAAGGGCTTGAGGTTAAAATTTGAGAATAGGATAATGTGATCGTACTTAAAAAAGTAAGAGTAAAAAGGAATGTTTTCAAAAAAGAAATATGTTTATTTATGTTCACTATTAAAATTTAAAATATCGTTTAATCCTTTTAAAACCAAATTTTGGTGGGCAAAGATGCTATTTTTTAACCGTTTTGCCAAGTATTCGCTATCACCTCCTGTTAAAACGCAAATTGTGTCGGTAAATTTCAATTTGTAATAATCAATTACTCCATCAATTTCGGCTATAGTGCCATTCAAAACCCCTGATAATATGGAGTTTTGAGTATTATTTCCAATTAATTCATTATATGAAAAATCGACCTCAACTAAGGGTAATTTACTTGTAAATGTTTGGAGCGCCTTAAACTTCATTTGTATGCCTGGCGAAATTCCCCCACCTAAATATTCGTTTTTGCTGTTTGTGAAGTTATATTTGATACAAGTACCTGCATCAATTACCAAAACATTGGCATTTGGATATAAGTAATATGCCCCAATAGAGGCTGCCAGTCTATCAGAACCAAGCGTAGACGCTGATTGGTATAGGTTTGTTAATGGTATTTTAGTTTCAGAATTGAATATGATAGTGGGAATGATAGCATTTAAAGCTGAGCAGAAATCTTCTTGCTCCTTCACCACAGTACCAATAATGGCTTTTTTTGCGCTAGAAATAAAGGCTGTGTCTAATAAAATAGCATTAACAGTACCATAAACCTTGCTTTCAACCAAAGTTGCTCCATTAAATAGAGCCGCTTTAACACGTGTATTGCCAATATCTATAATTAAATTCAATGTTTATAAAAGTAACTAAATACCTCATATCTAGTTTTAATTTAAGATTTTTTAATATTTCCTTTTGCAGTATAAATAATTCTCTTAAATTTGCAGCCCGAATATGTTGGTGCCTTAGCTCAGTCGGTAGAGCAACAGACTGAAAATCTGTGTGTCCCTGGTTCGATTCCTGGAGGCACCACCACCAAAAGCCCTTGATTTTCAAGGGCTTTTTTTATGCATTTAGTTTTCTCTATATTAGTACTACAAAATCTGCCATGTTTATGAAGCCATTATTTTTTATTTTATTATTGTTACTGTCGCAACAATCACTCTTTTCGCAAGATCGTGAAACTGACTCTCTAAAACGCGTTATAAATACCACAACATCTGATACAGTAAAAGTAAATACGCATATAATTATCTGTCGTTCATTATGGGGCGCAGGTAAGCTCGATTCGGCAATGGTACATGCGCTAGCTGCAAAAAAAATATCTGAAAAAGTTAACTTTAAAAAAGGGCAAGGAGATGCTTACAATAACATTGGTATTGTAAACATGTATAAAGGCGATTATTATAAAGCAGAAGAGTTTTTTTTAAAGGCATCCGAAATATTTAAAGTTTTGGGAAATAAAAAGAAGATTGCAAACATGTATAATAATCTTGGCGAAATAGGAAGATTAAGTGGAAATTATACTAAAGCCATAAAAATGCACTACACTGCTTTAAAAATTAGAGATGAAATTAAAGATTCTTCAGGTGTTGCTATGTCAAATAATAATATAGCAGCAATTGCTCAAAAACAAGGAGATTATAAGGTTGCTTTTGATAATTATTATTTGGCACTTAATTATTATAAATCTAAAAACTCTAAATTAGAAGTAGCTAGAACTTACGGAAATATTGGTGAAGTTTTTCGTTTAAAAAAACAGTATGATAAAGCTCTTGAGTTCCAGTTAATGGCATTAGCGATGCGTAAAGAGGGTAATGATGTTGTAGGTTTAGCAATGTCATACAATAATTTGGGAGGTGTATATAACAATATAGGTGAAAGTGCGGTTACAAATAATGATAAAGCAAAGGCAGATAAATACTATGCACTGGCACTTGATAATTATTTATTAGCTCAAAAATATATTTTAGATATTGGTGATGTATACATGGTTGCCAGTAATGCTTCAAATCTTGGGCTTATATACAAATACCAAAAAAAATATAAAGAAGCCGAAGAGGTGCTATTATATTCTTTAGATTTATCGAAGAAAGCGGGTAGTAAAAATGCAATGCTTCCAACTATTGAAGCCTTATCAATACTTTATTTTGAAATTGGTAAATACAAAGAAGCCTATAACTACAAAACACTTGGGGTTAAGTTATCTAGATACCATTATGAATGAAGAAAGCACAAAAAAAACATTGGAAGCTCAGATGCAATATGAGTATGATAAAAAAGAAGCGGTTACTAAAGCTGAACAAAAGCAAAAAGATATTATAAACGAAAAAGAAAAACAACGTCAGCGTTTGGTTATATATAGTGCAGTGATTGGACTATTTATTGTATTGGTATTTTCTGGATTTTTGTATAATCGATTTCAAATTACGAATCGTCAGAAAAAAATTATTGAAACTAAGGAACAAGAAGCTCAAAAACAAAATGAGATTATCAGTCAGCAAAAGCATATTGTTGAAGAAAAACACAAAGAAATAACAGATAGTATTAATTATGCTGAACGAATACAAAGAGCGTTGTTAGCAAATAAAAAAATATTGAATGTTCATTTAAAAGATTATTTTATTTTGTTTAAACCTAAGGATGTTGTGAGTGGAGATTTTTATTGGGCAGCTGCTACAACTTCAAAAAACTCAGTTACAGATTCCTCCAATAATAATTTTTATTTAGCTGTAGCAGATAGTACTGGGCATGGTGTTCCGGGGGCAATTATGAGTATACTAAATATTTCATGTTTAGATAAAGCCATTACTGAAGGTATTACTAGTCCCGAATTAATTTTGAACGAAACTCGCCGTTTGATTATTGAAAATTTGAAAAATGATGGAAGTGAGGAAGGCGGGAAAGATGGAATGGATGGAAGTCTTTTGAGGTTTGATTTTGAAAACAATATATTACATTGCGCAAGTGCCAATTCTCCGGTTTGGATTGTAAGGACTTCCGCAAGTTTAGATAAAAATGAGCTTATTGAAATTAAACCTGATAGGATGCCAATTGGGAAGCATGAAAAAGACAATATATCGTTTACCTTGCATACAGTTAATTTACAAAAAGATGACGTGGTATATTGCCTTACAGATGGTTTGCCAGATCAATTTGGTGGCCCTAAAGGAAAGAAATTTATGCATAAGCAATTAAAGGAAGTTCTTATTTCTATTGCTCATAAACCTATGGAAACACAAAAGCAAATATTGACCGATACGTTAAACAAATGGAAAGGTAATTTAGAGCAGATAGACGATGTGACATTAATCGGCGTTAGGATTTAATTTAATATTATTTTAACATGCCATTCTAAAACTACAACAATCAAATCATCACAGCATATATTAATGATTGGTGCTGTTTGGCCCGAACCTAACTCTTCTGCTGCTGGTAGTAGAACACTTCAGTTAATTGAACAATTTCAAAAGTTAAATTGGAAAATAACCTTTGCTTGCGCTGCTGCTGATAGCGACTTTAGTATTGATTTTGAGAAATATGGCATAGACAAAATAACTATTGAGCTAAATAATAGCAGCTTTGATGAGTTCGTTAAAACACTTCACCCAAGCATGGTTTTATTTGACCGATTTATGATTGAGGAACAATTTGGTTGGCGTGTTTCCGAAAATTGTCCTGACGCACTCAGAGTTTTAGATACCATTGATTTGCATTGTTTAAGGTTAGCCAGACAACAAGCCTTTAAGGAAAAAAGACATTTTACAATTGAAGATTTATATAATGATACTGCTAAACGTGAAATTGCCAGTATTTATCGTTGCGATTTGACCTTGATGATTTCGACGTATGAAATGAATTTACTTCAAACATTTTTTAATATCGATAGCAATTTGCTTCATTACACGCCTTTTTTATTAAACCAAATTACCGAAAAGCAAACAGCTAATTGGCCTTTGTTTGAAGATAGAAAGCATTTTGTAACCATTGGTAATTTTTTACATGAGCCAAATTGGAATGGTGTTTTGTTTTTAAAAGAAGATATTTGGCCTTTAATAAGAAAGCAATTGCCAGATGCAGAATTGCATATTTATGGTGCTTATCCTTCGCCCAAAGTAAATCAATTACATCAACCTAAAGATGGTTTTTTAATTAAAGGAAGGGCTGAGAGCGCGCAAGAAGTCATGCTTAATGCAAAAGTATGCTTAGCACCTTTGCGTTTTGGCGCAGGGTTAAAAGGAAAATTAATTGACGCTATGGAATGTGGAACACCAAGCGTAACCACAAGTATTGGAGCCGAAGCTATGCATGCGGAATTAGATTGGGGTGGGATAATAGCGGATGATATACAAGAGTTTGCAAATGGTGCCGTTAATTTATACACGGATAAGACGAAGTGGATAGACGCTCAATTAAAAGGATCTGAAATTATTAATCAGGTTTTTGATAAAGAGTTTCATTCCAAATTATTGATTGATAAATTAGAGCAATTGCAAAAAAAACTCAATCAACATCGCCACAAAAATTTTATTGGATCTATGTTAATGCATCATACTATTTCTGGTACAAAATATATGTCGCGTTGGATAGAAGAAAAAAACAAAAAGCCATTGTAATTTACAATGGTTTTTTATTTTAAAATCTATGACAGATGTTTAATCATTATTATTTCCAGTGAATCTTAATATCATATATAATAAAGAGGCTATGGCACCTAAAGCTGCTACGATATAGGTGTAGGCAGCCCATTTTAAGGCATCTTTAGCATCTTCATGTTCCGACCCATAAGTTATTCCAGCACTATTTAACCACACTAATGCTCTATTACTTGCATCAATTTCTACAGGTAAAGTTACTATCGTAAATAAAGTGATAGCAGATTGAAGGATAATAAATATAAGCATTACTGTATTTCCTAAATGAGGCATGCTATAAAACGCAAATGCCAAAACAAATGATAGTATCCCCATGATTGTAGAGGCAATTTGAACTGCCGGAACCATTTTACTCCTTAAGGTTAACCACGTATAAGCGGTAGCGTGTTGCACTGCATGTCCACATTCGTGCGCTGCAACAGCTGCTGCTGCAACATGTTGCCCGTGGTAAACATCATGACTTAAATTAACGGTTTTATCTGCTGGATTATAATGATCAGTTAATTGACCATCTACACTTTGGATTTTCACATCAAAAATACCGTTATCTCTTAGCATTTTTTCTGCTACTTCTTTGCCACTAAATTTACTCACTAATCTTTCTTGAGAATATTTGGCGAATTTTGATTTTAGGCGAGAACTGACAAGTAAGCCAATAAGCATAAAAACGCCACTTATCACCATTAAGCCAATATTGTAATGCATCATTTTTAGAGAATTTAAATTGTTTATTTCAATACAAAGGTACTTATTTTTGAACCCTAGTATTTCTAAAAAATGCTAAAATAGTTTGCTTAGATTCGAATCATAATCTGAAACAAAACCATACGTGGGGGACGAACATCACCTGGTCTTAAACTGTATTCGGCATTTAACACATTGTTTACAATTACAGATGCTTTTACTGCTTTTGATACTTGATAAGAGATTCTTGCATCATGAATCCAATCTCCGCTCCATTTTGCAATTTCGTAATCACCAATGGTTACATAAGTTGTATTTTTATGGCTTGCTCTATATTCCTTAAGACCAGGAATAATATAAGTTGAAGGAATATTATCCCAATTTACACCATTAGGAATGTCGTTATATTCGTGCAGAATGCTTTGCTCAAAGCGCCTATCCACATTTTCCATGTAACTATAAAATCTTGTACTCCAGCCAATAGATAATTTCTTGTAATCTAACTGAATATCTGCTTTAAATAATTGTTGATTTCTGTACTTTAATACTTTTAGTCCTTCTATTCCTAGCGTGTCAACTTTAGGATCGTAATTTAAGTAAATAGGATTAGTGTATGTAAATCCTATTAAAGTAGACACATTAATTGGTCCCATTTTTCCTGTTCCAGTTATGGATGCATCTATACCATTTATTCTGGCCTTACCAACGTTTTGAGATTTGAATCCTGCTTTATCAATATCTAAGTAGAATAAGCCTGTTTTGTTACCATATATATCAAAGGTAAATTCAACCATATCGCTATACTCTGTCCAAAAGCCTGCTATATCTAAAAACCCTTTAAAATTAAATAATTTAAATCCTTGTTTAATACCTATTTCAGCACTCCATCCTCGCTCTGGCTGAAGGGATTGATTTGGATAAATTTGCAAAGCACTTACACTTGTACTAATATATTTTTCGGCAATAGTTGGAAAGCGGTATCCTTGACCATAAGATGCGCGTAAAAATGTGTATTGTAATAATTGATAATTCATGCCGGCTCTAAACACGGGTTGAAAAGGCAAATTATTTATTTTTGGTGTCAAATATCCTCTTGTGTATGATGTATCAATTCTATTGTACTCGCCTCGCAAACCAACTGATGTGGTTAACTTTTTGTATTTATAGTCAAACTGGGCATATCCAGCATAATTTTTACCCGTATGCCTTCCATACAATGAATCAGCAATAACCTGTTGCTCCATATAAACAGCACCATAAGTCATAGTAAAATTATTTTTGAAACGTTTTTGATATTGAAATTCATTATAATACAATTCAGCTCTTGAACCTTGATTCTTATCGTTATTGTTATTGGTTAAATAGTATCTTGAGCGTAAACTAAATTTACCACCTTTTTTAGTGAAGTAATTAATATACGGATCTACATTACATCGCTGATTTGTAAATCGTTGAATATCCAATCCTTGTGGGTGGTAAACTGAGTCGGCATTTTGCCATAAGAAAAATAAACCACCTCTTGTTTCCATCATATTAGTATTTAATCCAATAGCTAAACCAGGTATTTTTTTAAAGTTGTAGCGTAAATTCATATTGAATCTTCCGCGTTTTTCATTTTCTAGATAGCGGTAACCCTCGTCGTTAAACATGTGCCCGCCCAAAACTAAATCTAACTGACCAATTTTTTCGGAATGAGAAAAATTAACGCCAGTTTGATTTTGACTGGTACCTTTCCACCACTTGTATTTTACGTTTTTAGGAGCGTCGTAGGTCGCTAAAAACATCGATACTGTTGTTTGCGGTTTGTCTTTAGCGTACGCAGTCCGCATATTTATAACTCCATTCATGGCCGACGAACCAAACAAGGCCGAGGCAGCGCCTTTAATTACCTCTACTTGTTCTAAGTTTTCTAATGGTAAATAATTCCATTTAATGTCTGCGGCATCAGCACTAATCATAGGCATTTCGTCAACTAACATTAATACTCTGGTTCCTGCGCCATAACTGTAGCCACTTCCACCACGTATACTTGCTTGCCCATCAGAAACCACAACCCCCGGTACTTGATTCATAATAATATCTAAACTTTGTGATGCTTTATTTTCAATAATCGTAGGCTTTATTACATCCATACTTACAGTTACGTCTGATAGTTTTTGCTCAAATCTACCTGCGGAAATAACCACTTCGTCAAGTAATTGATTACCATTTCCTAAAGATATATTAACAGTTATAGTGTCATTTCCTTTGACTAAAATTGGTTGAGAATATTTTTGATAACCAACAAGGTCGCATTCTAATGTATGATTTCCTTCGGTGGTTGTAATATAAAACACGCCTTCTAAGTCAGCTGACACTCCTTTTGCTTTATCTAAAACGACTACAGCTCCAGGTAATGATTCATTATTTGTTTTGTCTTTCACGACTCCTTTCACAACTCCTAACGTTTGAGCGTAAATTTGACATGTATAAAAAAATGCTCCTGTTAAAATATATTTGACGTTTTTAATCATAAACTGTTTAATTTTACGAACACAATATAATAATTAAGAATTATTTAACAAATGTCGTCTGTCGATTTAACATATCAAATTGGGCTAACTTTATTAGATGGTGTTGGCGATGTTTTAGCTAAAAATTTAGTGGCATATTGTGGCAGTGCTGAACAAGTTTTTAAAACTAGTAAAGCGCAACTCGAAAAAATACCCGGTATTGGTACATATACATCTTCCGCTATACAAAAGAGCAAATCGGTTTTAGAAAGAGCACAGCAAGAAGTTGATTTTATTAATGAAAATAGAATACAAGCTTTATTTTTTACTGACGAAAAATTTCCGCAACGTTTAAAAAATTGCAGTGATAGCCCCGTGATGCTTTATTATAAAGGAAATGCCGATTTAAATACCGAAAAAATTGTGGCTGTGGTGGGTACGCGAACTCCTTCAGCATACGGTAAAGAAATGACTGAAAAATTTATTTCAGATTTAGCGAATAGTGGATGCTTGGTGGTTAGCGGTTTAGCTTATGGCATTGACATTACTGCTCATAAATCATCTTTAGATAACGGTTTGAGTACTGTGGGGGTATTAGCTCATGGATTAGATAGAGTGTATCCATCCGTACATTCTAATTATGCTACAAAGATGATTTCGCAAGGAGGATTATTGACGGAGTTTATGAGTGATACAAATCCCGATAAAGAAAATTTTCCTAAACGAAATAGAATTGTAGCTGGCATGTGTGACGCTTTAGTTGTTGTTGAGTCTAAAAGAGGCGGCGGAAGCTTAATTACAGCTACGATTGCCAATTCGTATAACAAAGATATTTTTGCTTTTCCAGGTAGGGCAGGCGAAGTATTGAGCGAAGGATGTAATGGTTTAATTAAATCTAACAGAGCTAATTTAATTGAAAGTACTGCTGATTTAATGTATATCATGAATTGGAATCAGGAAGTAAAAAAGAAGAAAACGAATCAAATTCCCTTACTTCTTAAATTATCTGCTGAAGAGCAATCAATTGTAAAAGCGTTTGAAAACAAAAGCCAGTTACATGTTGATGAAATTTGTTACGCTACCAATTTTCCTATTAGTAAAACCTCAGGTCACTTATTACAATTGGAGTTTTCAAACGTTATTAAGTCACTTCCAGGAAAGATTTATCAATTAAATCGTTAAACAAAAGCTTTAAAAAAGCTGATATTTCTCAGGTTGATTGCAAACAAAAAAAATCTTTGCACTGTTGTATTACATTCAAAAACAGTGTAAATTTACTAAAAAATAAAAGTATGCAAACTACTAATGTAGATGTTCTTGTTATCGGCGCAGGACCTGCCGGATCGATAGCTGCAAGTATTATCAATAAAGCAGGTTATAAAGTTAGAATTGTAGAAAAAGAAAAATTTCCTCGTTTTGTTATTGGCGAAAGTTTATTGCCAAGAGTAATGGATCATCTTGAAGAAGCGGGTTTGTTAGAAGCAGTTAAGAGAGCGGGTTTCCAAGAAAAATTTGGAGCTAAGTTTGTTCGCGGTGATGAAGTTTGTGACTTTAATTTCAAAGATCAATTTAGTAAAGGTTGGAATTGGACATGGCAGGTGCCGCGTGGACAATTTGATAAAATTTTATCAGAAACAGCAGCTTCTATGGGAGTTGACGTACAGCACGAAATGGCGGTAAAAGATATTAAGTTTCATGGCACTGATTCAATAACGACTGTTGTAAATAAAGAAGGAGTAGAAGAACAAATTGGAGCAAAGTTTATTGTAGATGCAAGTGGTTACGGGCGAGTTATTCCGCGCATGTTTGGTTTAGACAAACCTTCCAACTTCGACCCTCGAAAAACACATTTTACACATTTTAAAGATTTAAAACGCCCTGAAGGTATTGACGGAAATCGTATTACAGTGGTTGTTCATCAGCAACGTACTTGGATTTGGATTATTCCTTTCTCAAATGGTATTACGTCGGTTGGTTTTGTGGCAGATCCACAATTCTTTAAAGATTATCCAGAAGATGCTGTAGAAAGGATGAGAGGTATTATTAATTCAGATGTTCATACCAAAGAGCGTTTTGGAGATGCGGAAATGGTATTTGAACCTCGCACGATTGAGGGTTACGCTATTTCTACAAAACAGTTATATGGAGATGGATTTATTTTATGTGGTAATACCACTGAATTTTTAGATCCTGTGTTTTCATCAGATGTTACTTTTGCTATGGAGTCAGGAAATGATCTTATGTTTCCGGGTGGTATGAAGGTGATTTACATGAAATTTTCTTCTCTGAAAATCCAGACCCAGAAATTAAAAAACAAATTTGTTCAGTATTAGCTGGTTATGTTTGGGATTTAGAGAATCCTTTCGTTAAGAAACATGAAAGAGCTTTAAAATCATTAGCTAATGTGATTAGACTAAATAAGCAAAAATCAGTTGCGTAATTTCTTTTGTTATTAATAAAAAAAGCCATCAGTAATTTTACTGATGGCTTTTTTAGTGTTGTAAGTGTGATTATTTCTTAAATACAGTAATAAATCCACTATATTTTTTGTCTTGAGGGACATCAATTACATAGAAGAATGTACCATCTGAAACACCTTCGCCTTTCCATTCGTTATTATAGTTTGAGCTTTCAAACACTTTTAATCCCCATCTATCAAAAATTGTTACACTTGTATTTGGGTGATATTCGATGTTTTTGATTTTAAAATAATCATTTGCAAAATCTCCGTTTGGAGTAATTACGTTTGGTATTTCAACCTGACAAGGAGGTAAAACATTGATGATTTGAATATCAGATCTTTGGTATCCACAGCTATCAGAAATAACAACTTGTATGGCATAATTTCCTTCGCTAGCTGGAGTAGTTGATGATAAACCTGAAGTATTAGAAATACTGGTTGCGTTAGGCAATAAGAACCATTGGTAGCTATAATCTGGATAACCACCACTTGATGTTGATGATAATGTAAACGGAGTATTACCACATAACGATACTGAATCAACAATAGCAATGCTTAATGTATTTGGTAAAACAACAATCACATCATTATCACTAGTTTGATATTGACAGCTATCCATAACGCTAACTGATACAACATAAGTACCTCCACTAGATGGACTTGTATAGCTTAATGTTGGAGTATTTGCTACTGGAATAGAATTTACAGACCAAGTATAGTTATAAATAGCATGGCCACCTGTTATTGTTGCATTTAAATCTAAAGGCTTGTTAGGACAAGTTAGGATTGAATTTGTAATAGCAACCCCTAAATCATTCACAAAGTTTTTTACAACTACTGTATCCGAGGTTGGCATTGCACATACTCCATTAACTGTTACTACCAATGTGGTAGTTGTGTTACTGTTTGTTGTATAGCTAGCAGCACTATTGGTTCCTGGCGCAGGAGCGTTAGTTGGTAATTCCGTCCAAGCATAAGTATATGGTGTGCCAGCATTTCCAGTTGTTGCTGATCCTGCAACAGGATTAAATGTAAATGGTTGATTTAAACATTTTGTAACATCTGGTAAAGGCGTAATAATTAAGTTGGCCATCGGAATTACATTGACTGTAATTGTTTTAGTGTCGGGTGTACTGCTAGGGCAAGGAGAATTTCCTGTTACAACATAGGTATTAGTGCCAATTGCTGGAGGAGTTACCGTAATACTTGATGTTGTAGCAATAGGTTGTAAAGGTCCGCCTGCTCCATTTTGGTAAAACCAATTGTAATTAGATGCTCCTACTGCTGATAAATTAGTTGTACTTCCTTCGCAAAGTACAGTATTTGTAATGGCTGTTGTTATGCTGGTTGTAATTGGAGGATATAAAATTGCAATAGTTTGTGTCGCTACACAACCGCCAATTGGGTTAGTTACCGAGAAAGTGTAAACTACATTTCCACCTACTGGAGGAGTTGCAAACGTTGGTTCTACCTTTAATGAGTCGTTCCCATAATTAGCTGTAATCGTTCCGTTAGTTGAAACAGATACTGTATAAGCAGAAGGTATAGATGCCGCACAATTTCCAAATTTAATATTTGGTCTTATGTTGGAAGTAGTACCATTTAAATTACCACAAGCAGGAGTAGCATCGCTACTAAAATATACAGTTTTATTAGAACCTGTATTTGTGCCTGGTGTTATAGGATTAGAAGTATAATATGTGCTGGATAACGCTACAGTTCTGGTATAGCAAACATCCACTATTAAACTACTTACTCCATCCCATGCATATGCTTGAGGCAAATTATGCGTATTTACTCCTACAACGGGAGTGAAATTACCAAAATATACTTGAACTAATCCTGAATTATCAAAATCTGTAAGAGTTGTGACAGAACTACATTTCATTTTAACGCTGTAGTTTGGAAGTGTACCTATGTATGTTGAGGAGTTGCTTGTATTTGTAGTATTTAATGGTAAAATTGAATTTACTTGAAACGACAAGCTTGATATATAACCTGGCGTTAAACCTGCAGCTAATAATTCTGATGCAGTAAATAGGTGATGTCTGGTATTTCTTTATCATAATTGCCATATGGCGCAGGGCTGCTGAAACTTGTATTAACGACTGTTCCATTTCCTACTTGCACTTGATTTGGACTAGAGCAACCTCCTGTTGTAGATACTCCGCAAGATGAAGGTACAACATTCCCGAAATCAATATTCATAGTAACCGCTTCAGGAAAACATAATACAGTATTTGTTGGAGTAACCGTAAAATTCGTTTGGATCACACCAACTGTAACAGTATTATTATAAACACATAATCCATCGCTGATAACTGCCGTGTAAGTGCCAGGTGCTAAAGTAGTTAAAGTTAATGATGTTGCTGAACTAGTAGTAGTATTAGTTATAGTGTTTGCAGCTGTAGGCCCCGTTACAAGATAACTATATGGAGCAGAAAAGGGTGTACTTAAGTTTAATACAGTTGTTCCGTTACTATCATTTGGACAAACATTAGAGGTATTTGAGAAATAAGAAGTCCCGCCAGCTACTAAATTTAATGTATATGCTATCGAATCTCTACAGCCCTGTGCATTATTGTAAACTGCTGTATAAACATCACCATTGGATGCGTTATTTATGTATAATGTATCATTAGTGCCAATTGGTGCTGGTATTAAAATACTGTTATGATACCAAGAATATGCACTTCCGCCAGGTAATGGAATTGAAGTAGCGTTGCCGCAAAATGGTTTACCTTGCGTTAAAAAAAACGGAGGAGAAACACCAACGGATAAATTAGCAGATGCTTGACCACACGTGGTGGAAGAGACGAGCACACTATAGCTTCCAGGAGCAAGCCCAGTTGCTGTTTGAGAAGTTGATACTATTGAACTATCAGCTAAACTAGTCCATTGATAAGTATACACGCCATTACTACCATTTGCTTGTACGGACGCTGTACCAGAGTTTCCACCAGCACAAGAACTTGTAGCATTTAAATTAATAATGTTTACTGTAGTAAAACCAATAATTACAGTTTGAGATATGGCACAACCTCCCGGTGAAACCATGTTCACTGAATAGGTAGTTCCGGGAACTGCCCCAGTTTGTATTAAAGTGTCATTTGTTGCACCTGATATCAAAGTCCCGCTTGGATCATACCATTGATAGTTATTAAATCCTGTAGGAGCAACCAGAGTGGCAAAATTAGAGCCTGAACACATATTAGCGTAAGGAGTTCCAATACCACCGCACTCAGCATCAACATATGCATAACCAGTATGGCCAATCTGAGTACACCCACCTACCTCAAAATTTACAGAAACGTTTGTTCCTGCAGGCAATGTAGATAAATCTACTGAATAATATTGCCATTTTCTATATTTGATTATGTCTCCATAAATTGTGAGAACAGAAGTTTTCAATGAATCAGAAGGCAAGGTGGTTTTGGGATTAAATGTATATGATGTACATCCAGTTAAAATAGCCCCTGTTGCTTCATTTCTAACTTCTACTTTAAAATATGGGGATTGTTGTGCCGTATGTGAAACAGGATCATTTAATATAACTGCATAACTAAAAGACAATCGCTGATTAGTAGAAGATGTTGTGGTTACATATTTTAAACTTGCAGCTTTGTAATCAGGGTTCGCACTATTTAATCTTACTGAAACTGGGTCAAAACTATACGGACTAATAAAGGGGATATCTGAAACAGTTGCACTTCCTGCTGCTCTTACTGCTAAAGAATCATAACCAGCACAAACAGGATAAAATTTGTTTGTTGGAGGTATTGTCATGATTGTATGATAATTAACTGTGTTTAACAGAGAAACATTATTACCGGCCGAATTCACAATTACGCCGCCCGTTGAGTTATAAGTTGGATTACCTCCAACAGGTCCAGTTGTAACTGTTCCGGTTCCTCCTGTCCATCCGTTAAAATTATATTGTTCAAAACCCATACTAGGGCAACGTAAACTCATAGGTTTGTTCGGCGATAAGTAAATAACAGTTTCCTGAATACCTTGAGTTCCTCCCGGTTCATAAGGGGAATGCACATGCGGTTGTTTTGCTAATGCTCTTTTTGACGAAAAATCATTTTTTAAAAATTGCACATAACCTTCAATATCAGTTGACGCAATTCCTTTTGATTTTGCTTGTTCACGAGCCGTTTTTTCATCAAAACGATTCGGATCTACTTTTTTTATTTGAGTGTTTTGCGCTATTACTGTTTGCGAAAAGCTTAATGTAATTAAGGCAATTGCGATACATAATAATTTTTTCATGTTGTGTTTTTTAGTTCTATCGTAAAATTTGTAGTTAATTTGAAGAAATCGGTTGAATAACTTCTAAATACCTAATTTTAAACATCTTATTCTAATTCAAATATAAGCCCTTTTTTTTAACTTAACAATTATTATACCTTATAATATTAAGTATTTATCTGTTAAAAAAGGCTCTTTATGGTATTTCTATTATTTTGCGCAAAATTTTCCAGTCTAAGCTTTTACATTAACTTTGCAATTCGATATCATGGCTGCAAATAAATTAACAAAATACATTCGTTTTACTTGGCTATTGGTATGGCTGCCTTTTACTCTAATTTTTTTATTAATCAGTTTTATTTCACTCGAAATTTTTGTTGATTTACCTAGCGTTCAGGAGCTTCAGAATCCTAAAAGTAATTTAGCTACGGTTATTTATAGTAGTGATATGAAAACGCTTGGGAAGTATTATGCCGAAAATAGAGTGAGTGTAAAGTATTATGAGTTAGATAAAGATTTAGTAAATGCCTTAATTGCAACCGAAGATGCCCGTTTTTTGGAGCACAGTGGTGTTGATTTAAGAGCTTTGGGGAGAGCTGTTTTTGGAGCATTAACTGGAAGTTCGAGTAGTGGAGGAGGAAGTACACTTTCGCAACAATTAGCGAAAATGATGTTCCCTCGCGAAAAATTAAGCAAATTTGAAACAGTTATCAGAAAATTAAAAGAGTGGGTGATTGCTGCTCGATTAGAGAAAAATTACACAAAAGATGAAATTTTAGCATTGTATTTAAATAAGTTTGATTTCTTAAATCAAGCGGTTGGTGTTAAATCTGCCGCGCAAATATATTTTAATAGAACACAAGATAGTTTAGAAATTCAACAAGCCGCTATGTTGATTGGAATGGCAAAAAACCCTTCCCTATTTAATCCAGTTAAAAAAGCAGATACAACACTTCATAGAAGAAATGTGGTGATGATGCAAATGGTTGTGAACGGTTTTTTAACTAAAGAAAAGTATGATAGTTTAAAAGTGTTGCCTCTTGGCGTCATTTTTCATCCAGAAGATCATAACGATGGTTTAGCGCCTTATTTCAGAGAATATTTACGTGAATATTTCTTAAAAACCTGGTGTGCAAACCACATTAATCCCGAAACAAATAAGCCGTATAATATTTACAGAGATGGTTTAAAAATATATACAACCATCGATTCTCGCATGCAAAAATATGCTGAAGAAGCGGTAACAGAGCACATGACGGATTTACAAAAATTATTTACTAAAGAGTGTAAAACCAAAAAAAATGCGCCGTTTGCATGGAACGTCAATAAAGAACAAATAGAAAATATTATGATGAGCTCAATGAAACGTAGTGATCGCTACCGCTCATTAAGAAATGCTGGCTTATCAAAAGAACAAATTTTAGCAGAGTTTAAAAAACCAGTTGCTATGACCGTGTATAGTTTACGTGGAGATATAGATACAACTATGACGCCATGGGACAGTATTCGTTATTACAAAAGTTTTTTACACACAGGTTTCATTTCCATTGAACCAACTACAGGATACGTAAAAGATTGGGTTGGTGGGGTTAATCATAAGCACTTTAAGTTTGATCACGTAAAGGTTGGTCGCCGACAAGTGGGTTCAACCTTTAAACCATTTGTGTATGCCTTAGCTATACAAGAAGGATATTCGCCTTGCTATCAAGTAGCTAATGTGAGAACATGTATAGAAACTCCAGGTCAGCCAGCTTGGTGTCCTGATAATTCAGATGGCAATAAGGGAACAGGAAAGATGGTCACACTGCGTTATGCTTTAGCAGGTTCTATTAATTACGTTACAGCTTGGGTCATGAAACAATTTGGACCAGATGCTGTCATTAATTTAGTTCGTCGTTTAGGAATTACTGCACCAATTGATGCTGTGCCTTCTATTGCGCTTGGTACTCCAGATATTTCGGTATTTGAGATGGTAGCTGCTAACGCCACATTTGCAAATAAAGGAACATATATACAGCCTACTTTTATCACGCGTATTGAAGATAAAAATGGAAAAGTGTTAGAAGAATTTTTTCCAACAACTGATGAAGTATTTAGCGAAGAAAAGGCTTACGCTATGATTCAATTAATGCGAGGAGTTGTGGATATTGGTACAGGTACGCGTTTGAGATTTAGATATAATTTACGTAACGAAATTGCTGGTAAAACAGGAACTACTCAAAACAATGCCGATGGTTGGTTTATGGGTTTAACTCCCGATTTAGTGGCAGGTTGTTGGGTTGGTGGAGAAGAACGTAGTGTGCATTTTAATTCAACCAACGAAGGACAAGGAGCGAGCATGGCTTTGCCAATTTGGGGCAAGTTTTTTCAAAAAGTGTACGCCGACGCAAGTTTAAAAGTTAGTAAAAATGGATTTGTAAAACCAGCTAATATGGGAGATGTTCAATTAGATTGTACTGAATTTGATAGGCAATCCGCTTTGGATATCCCAATGGAAGATTTAGATTTTGAAGAAAAAGAAAAATAAATAATATATTTATAACATGATAAATAGAGTAGTAAAAAATGCAGAAGAAGCTATTAAAGATATAGAGGATAACATGACTCTTTTGATTGGTGGTTTTGGATTGTGCGGTATCCCCGAAAATTGTATTTCGGCATTAGTTAAAAAAGGAGTAAAAGGCTTAACTTGTATCAGTAATAATGCAGGAGTAGATGATTTTGGTTTAGGACTGTTGTTGCAAACTAAGCAAATAAAAAAAATGATTTCTTCTTATGTTGGAGAAAATGCGGAGTTTGAAAGACAAATGCTTAGCGGAGAATTAGAAGTAGAATTAATTCCTCAAGGGACACTTGCTACTCGCGCATTAATGGCTGGTTTGGGAATCCCATTTTTCCCTACTCCAGCTGGTGTAGGAACTGAAGTTGCTATTGGAAAAGAAGTAAAAACGATAACTTATAATGGTGAAACAAAAGACTACCTAATAGAAAAAGCTTTTGAAGCAAATTTCTCTATTGTTAAAGCCTGGAAAGGCGATACAGCTGGCAATTTAATTTTTCGTTCAACTGCACGCAATTTTAATGAGCCAATGGCAATGGCAGGAAAAATAACGATTGCTGAGGTTGAGGAATTAGTGGAAGTTGGTGAATTGCAGCCAGATCAAATTCATGTACCAGGTATTTATGTGAATAGAATCTTTAAAGGAGAGAAGTACGAGAAGAGAATAGAACAAATTACAGTAAGAAAAAAATAATATAATAAATATATAATATGAAAAAATAGCACTAAGTGTCGTAGTATTAGGTTTAATGGTAGCATCTTGCAAAAAAGAAGCAGAGGAAAGCATTGAAATTACTCAAAATTTAGATATGGATAGTCGCATTTTAAATTTTGATAACACAAGAGTAGAAGGAGATGCAGCACAAGGGAATTTTTATTCAAGTGCAGACTCTACAAAAGGATTTACAATTGGTTATAGTTATATTGTGCCTGATAGTTTAAAAAATAAAAAGGTGAAAATATATGTTTCAGCAATGTTGCGTGAGAAAGAGCTTCCTCAACAAGGCGATTTAGTTGTAGTAATAAATTCTTCCAAAGGAAATATCGCTTGGCAATCTATAGGTCGCTTCGGCTTAAAAATGGCTCCCAATAAATGGATAAAAGTAAATGATTCTTTGGAGTTTTCTGCAGATAAATTTAATGATCCTAAAATTGAAATAGGAGTTATTGGAACAAAATCACAAGGCGGCGATGCTTTTGATGTAGATGATTTAAGAGTGAAATTTAAATTTATTAAATAATGTTGGATAAAAACGGAATTGCCAAGCGCATTGCTAAAGAAGTAAAAAATGGTATGTATGTTAATTTAGGAATTGGAATTCCTACTTTAGTTGCAAACTATATACCAGATGGTGTCGATGTTGTTCTACAGTCAGAAAATGGTATTTTAGGAATGGGACCTTTTCCTTATGAGGGAGAGCAAGATGCTGATCTAATTAATGCAGGTAAACAAACTGTTACTTTATTACCAGGCGCATCTATTTTTAGTTCGGCAGTAAGTTTTGGAATGATAAGAGCGCAAAGGGTTGATTTAACCATTTTGGGGGCAATGGAAGTTAGCGAAAACGGTGATATTGCTAATTGGAAGATTCCAGGAAAAATGGTGAAAGGTATGGGAGGAGCTATGGATTTAGTGGCGTCTGCAAAAAATATTATTGTAGCGATGCAACACGTTAACAAAGCTGGTGAATCCAAATTATTGCCGAAATGTGATTTACCTCTTACTGGAGTTAAATGCGTAAAAAAAATTGTTACTGAATTAGCTGTTTTAGAAGTAATAAATGGAGGAGGATTTCGTTTATTAGAAAGAGCACCTGGTGTAAGCGTTGAACAAATAAAAAATGCTACTGCAGGTAAATTAATTATTGATGGCGAAATTCCAGAAATGACGCTTTAAAATTTATGATTGGAGCTAAAAAAATTGTAGTTGTTTTGCCTGCTTATAATGCGGCGCTTACATTAGAAAAAACTTATAACGAGATTCCTTTTGATATTGTTGATGAGGTAGTATTGGTAGATGATTGTAGTAGAGACAATACAGTTGAAGTAGCTAAAAAATTAGGTGTAACACACGTTATTTCTCATGAAAAAAACAAAGGATATGGCGGTAATCAAAAAACATGTTATAATAAAGCGCTTGAGTTGAAAGCTGATATTGTAATTATGTTACATCCTGATTATCAATATACACCTATGTTAATACAAAGCATGAGTTATATGATTGCTAATGGATTATATCCTGCTGTATTTGGTTCACGTATTTTAGGCAAAGGAGCTTTAAAAGGTGGAATGCCACTTTATAAGTATATTTTTAATAGAATGTTAACGTTTACGCAAAATGTTTTAATTGGACAAAAACTTTCCGAGTATCATACTGGTTATAGAGCATTCAATAGAGAAATATTAGAAACTATAAATTTTGACGCAAACTCTGACGATTTTGTTTTTGATAATCAAATGATCTCACAAATATTTTATGCGGGTTTTGAAATTGCAGAAATTACCTGTCCAACAAAATATTTCCCCGAAGCTAGTTCTATTAATTTTAAAAGAAGTATGAAATATGGTTTTGGTGTTCTTGGCACTTCATTCACTCATTTTTTTAATAAGATAGGGCTTTTAAAATCTGAAATCTACATCATAAAAAATAAATAATGCTAAATAAAATAAATATAAAAACACATGTTTTAATTTTAGTATTGTTTCAGTTGATTATTTTTTTTATTAATGGAAATCATAAAATTTCCTCAAGCCGTCCGTGTTCAATACATCAATGGCGTCAAACAGATTGCTTATCGTTTACAAAGAACTATTATGAAGAAGGAATGAATTTTCTTGAACCAAAAATTCATTGGCAAAATGTTCCTGAAGGTAAAACAATTAGCGAATTTCCAATCATTAATTATACAGTAGCGGCATTATGGAAAGTATTTGGAGAACACGAGTTTTTGTACAGATGGCTGGTGTATAGCATATTTGTATGCAGTTTATGCTTTTTGTTTTATGCTGTATTTTTGATTTCAAATTCACACATTTATAGTTACTTTACCGCATTGCTGATTGGAACTTCACCAGTTTTGTGCTATTATGGATTTAGTTTTTTAGCAGATGTTCCCGCATTTTCATTTTCTGTTATTGGCTTTTCATGCTTTGTTATTTACATTAAATCTCAAAAAACAAAG
Organism: Bacteroidota bacterium; assembly: GCA_016711805.1. GTDB lineage: Bacteria > Bacteroidota > Bacteroidia > B-17B0 > Aurantibacillaceae > UBA4416. The sequence continues at coordinate 106,301 of JADJSH010000037.1, read as the reverse complement.
TATTTGTATTTAAGTGTTTTATTAGCAGTTTTAGCTACATTGATTAAAGCTAGTGCCGCAACATCATTATTAATTATCGGTTTTTTGTTTCTTCTGAATCTTATTGGCTATAAACCTTTATCAAAATTGTTTAGCTTATCAAAAAAACAAAAAATTAGTTTTACAATTTTTTCTGTCATGTGTTGTATTGCAATCATCATATGGTACAATTGGGCCTATTTATACAACAATAAAAATAGTAATGGAGTTTTTTTGATGGAAACATTGCCTATCTGGAAAATGAAAGATAAAGTAATAGAAACGGCAAGACTGCTTTACAATGAGCAATTTGCCATGTTTTTAAGCAAGGCAAGTTTATTTATATTGCTAATAATGATGGCGTGTGTGTTTTTAAAAATGAAAGCATTAAGCTTTTACATGAAAGTGAGCATTGTATTTAGTGTTATTTCATTTTTCGCATTTATTATATTGTTTTTTCAAGTGTTTAATGTGCACGACTATTACCTAATTAATTCTATGTTTTTGCCAGTAATAATTTTAGCAGCAGTTGGTGAAATTCTAAATACTATTAAAATTAATATCGAAAATAGAAAAGTAGTATTTATACTATCATTGGTTGTTTTTATTAATGTGGGCTATTCTGCTTCTAAATTAAGGTTACGAAATATTAACCAAGATGGATTTATGAAATACAATCCATTTATTACAAATGAAGAAAAAAATTTTAGTGATTGGTTTCATTACAATTATGATGTTACCTTAAAGCCACTAGAAACAATTACTCCTCAATTAAGAAGCTTTGGCATAAATAGAAATGATCTAGTATTAAGTGCACCTGACCCGAGCTTTAATATAAGTTTGTATTTAATGGATCAGAAAGGTTTTACCGCAACAAGTGATGTTGTAGTTTCTGATTCAACTACCATTAAAAACTATATTGAAAAGGGGCTTAAATATGTAGTTTTAAATGATACTACTCTTTATTCAAAATCAGCTATCCTGAAAGCGCATGCTTTTAAAATTTTGGATTATAAAAACATTGGCGTTTATAAAGTCAAATATTAATTCTGTGGTTTTAGATGGTAGCTTCTCAAATAAATAAATACATATATATTCTTTTTACGCTATTCGGAATATCATTGGTATTGCATAAAGCCATTACTATACCGATAACGTACGATGAGACAGCGACTGCAGTTTATTATATTAATTTTAGCTATTTAGATATTATTAAATATCCTGGAAGTTGGCCAAGTAATCATATTTTGAATACACTCTTGGTTAAATTTTTTACGTCGTTATATGGAAAAGAACAGTGGGTTGTTAGGTTGCCCAGTGTTTTTTCATTTTTAATTTATTGTTATGCGGTGTATCTGTTCTGTAAAACAGTTTTTTCAATACACAGTAAATTGTTTTTATTTGGCGCATTAATTTTCTTTTTAAATTTTTACCTTATTGATTTTTTTAGCTTAAGTAGAGGCTATGCATTGTCTAGCGCTTTTTTAACGTTATCAGTTGCCTTTCTAATCAAGTCATATATCGATAGAAATGATATACTTCAATGGTTTGGGTTTTTGTGTGCAATTTTGTCTTCCTATGCAAATTTCACATCCCTTGTATATTTAATTTCAGCATGTATTGCATTTGTAGTGTATTTTGTTTTTGTAAATAATCCACGTAAAAAAGTAATAACATGGAATAATTTACTTTTTTTATTAGTGAGCGCAGGCTATGGCTTATTAATAATTACACCAATTATAAAGATGAAACAAGATGATCAATTTAAATATTGGACATCAAATGGATTTATTAACGACACAATGGTGTCTACCGTAAATTGTTTCAAATATGCATCACCTAATTTAGAGCAAATTGACAGTTTTCATCTATCAATAGCGATCATCAGTTTAGTTTTCTTTATCTTATTTTTTTGGATCTATAGAATATTGAAACATCGTTATTTAACGCAGGCCCTAAAAAATCCAATATTTTTGAGTAATAGTTTGATTCTAATAACGGCATTGATTAGTATTGCTAACTGCATTTTTACAAACACACCTTATCTTAATGCAAGAACTGCTCTCTTTTTCTATCCAATGTTTTCGATGTTAATTTGTTCAATTTTATCATCGCTTAATAAAACCAGTGTTTTACTTCAACTTTTATGCGGGTATTTGATATTGTGTTTTGCAGTTTCTCATTTCAAAAAAGCATATAGAAGTGACCGTGTTAGTGAGTGGTGGTTTGATGAAAAGACACTTGAAATTGTAAAAATATTAAGAGATGACGCCCAATGTAAAAAAATAAAATTAGGAACTTATTGGTTGTTTAACTCCTCTTTTCAGTTTTATTCACAAACAGGGAAGCTTAATGATGTAGAGTTGTCTTCTTATGATAAGGAGCCTGATTTTAATGCAGATGTAGATTATTATTATGTAATGTGGGATGATATTGATAAATTCAAAAATAAGTACTATATTATCGCTTCATTTAATAATAATGAGCGTCATTTGTTAAAGAGATTAAATAATTAAACATTAATGGAACAAAAACTTTCAATACTGATACCAGCATATAATGAAGCTAAAACTATTCATGAAATTTTGAATAAAGTTTTAGCAGTAAACTTAGTTGGAAATTTAAAAAAAGAAATTGTTATTGTTAACGATTGCTCAAAAGATAATACACAAGAAGTGGTTGAAGCATATTTTAAGGGGCGTTCGGATATTGAGACAATTTTGTTTGCACAACCTCATAATCAAGGCAAAGGAGCTGCCATTAGAAAAGCAATTGAATTAGCTACTGGAGATTTTTTAATTATTCAGGATGCAGATTTGGAATACGATCCAGAAGAATATAATATTTTACTTAAGCCAATATTAAACAATGTAGCAGATGTTGTTTATGGTTCCCGTTTTATTGGAGGGAAGCCTCATCGTATTTTATTTTTTTGGCACACTATAGGGAATAAATTTTTGACTTTTTTAAGTAATATGTTTAACAACTTAAATTTAACAGATATGGAAACCTGTTATAAAGTTTTTAGATCAGAAATAATAAAATCAATTTCAATAAAAGAAAATAGATTTGGCTTTGAACCCGAAATTACCGCGAAAATTGCACGAATACCTAAGATTAGAATTTATGAAGTAGGCATTTCGTATTATGGTCGTACATATGAGGATGGAAAAAAAATTGGCTGGAAAGATGGATTTAGAGCTATTTTTTGCATTCTAAAATATGGTTTATTTAAGGCTAAATAATAAATAAATGAAACTAATTAATTTCACTAATAGAATCTCATTATTTGCTTTATTATTTTGCATTCTAGTAATTGGTTATTTCGTAATTTTTCAATTGCCTATTAATGTTTTTTCGTACGATGTATTAGGTTATTATTTGTATTTACCCGCATTTTTTAATTTAAAAGATGTTAGTTTACACAATATAGATGCTCTTTTAAACACATTAAAAGAGTATCATTCAGCTGATGGATTTTATCAGGCCTATAAACTAGAGAATGGTAATTGGGTTATGAAATATCCAATGGGTTTATCAGTTTTATATTATCCGTTTTATTTAATAGGTGATTTTTTTGCTCATTCTTTTAAATATCCAACTGATGGATTCTCAAAACCCTATCAACTCAGTGTGCTTTTTGGTTGCTATAGTTATACAATTGTTGGTTTAGTTTTTTTAAGAAAAATAGTACTGTCTTTTTTTACAGATAAAGTTAGTGCTGTTACTATTTTAATCATTGTTTTTGGAACAAACTATTTTGCGCATGTCGCTTTATATGGTCAAGCAACCATGTCGCACAATTTAATATTTACATTGCACGCCATTACCGTTTATTTTTCGATAAAATGGCATAAGGAATATAAACTATCCCAAATTATTATTTTGGCATTTACTATAGGATTAGCTGCAATATCCCGACCAACCGAAATTTTAATTGGATTGTTCCCTTTGTTTTATGGCGTTGTAAACAAAGCAACATTCATTCAAAAATGGCAGCTAATAAAATTATATAAACCACAGCTTATCGTTTTTTCTTTTATCCTTTTCTTCGTTATCAGTTACCAACTTTTTTATTGGAAATTAATAACTGGCGATTTTTTGTTTGATAGTTATAGTTCTAATCCAGGTGAAGCAATCACATTATCGCACCCATATATTTTGGAGTTTTTATTTAGTTTTAGAAAAGGATGGTTGATATATACACCAATGATGTTGTTTAGTATTATAGGCTTGTATCATCTGACAAAAAATAACATAATATTATTAGTTCCTATCCTCATCACATTCTTTCTAAGTTTTTATATGATAGCTAGTTGGTCGTGCTGGTGGTATGGTTCAAGTTATAGCTCCCGAGCTATAATACCAATGTATGTTGTGTTGTCCATACCTTTAGGCTACTTTATAAATAATTTGGTAACTTCTAAATTTAAATATGCTTTAGTATCTGTTTTTTTTATATTAATTAGTTTGAATTTATTCCAAACATGGCAAGTTACACAAGGGATATTAGATACTTCTTGTATGACCCGTGCTTATTATAAGTCTGTTTTTTTACAAACGTCTGCCCCAACTCCAGAACAACGTAAATTACTTTTGATTGATAAACATTTGCCAACGGTTGATAATTTTGACATATCTCAACAAGATAGATATAGATCTGTTTTTTTTCGAGAACTTAATTTTGAAAGTAATCCAGAGGGTAAGAAAAATTATGTGGATTCAATATTTGCTTCAAAAAATCATTCTTTGCTAACTAACCAAGAATTTCAATTTGGAGATGCTATTGCTTCAACATATAAAGATATTACGCAAAAATCTTACTTATGGATAAAAGTAAGCGCGAAGTTATTTACTAGAGCAAACCCTAATGAAATAGATGCAGGATTGATTATTTCAATGAATCATAACAATAGTAAAGTATATAAGTTCAAAAAATTGGATATAAGAACTTTGAATTTAAAACAAGGTGAATGGAACTATATTGAAATGTATTACATGACTCCTGATTTTTGGGATAGGAATGATCAGGTTCAATCTTTTTTCTGGAATCTAAGCAATCAAAATATTTTTATTGATGACATGCGAATGGAAGCTATGGAGCCAATTGAGGACGAAACGGTGTTTTAATGATATTTAACAGTATGAATTCTATTCTTTCTAACAGGTATACTAAATTACTGACATCAAAGAATGTTTTAATTCTAATTATTGCTTTTTGTGTTTTATTTTTTAAAATTTTCGTTAATTGGGGCGATGCACATCATCCTTTTATTATGGATGTTAATCAGTATTATGGTTATTTGCCTGCATTATTTAAACAACACGACTTAACGTTTACTCCCAACCCAAATAATATTTGGTTAACTCCAACTCCCATTGGAAAAGGTGTGCCCTTAGTTACTTATGGCATGAGCTTATTTTACCTGCCCTTTTACGTTATTGCTTCTATATTCTCTTCTTCAAATAGTACAGGCTACGAACCTATTTATGCTTGGACGGTTCATATAGGTTGTATTATTTATGTATTAATTGGACTTTATTATTGCAGAAAAACACTACTAATTTGGTTTTCAGAAAAGGTAACAAGCTTAACACTATTCGTTATTTTTTTTGGAACTACTTTGTTTTGTTATACCTTAATTAATTCGGAATTAACACATAGTATTTTATTCTTTTTAATCTCTATGTTCGTTCATTATGTTGTTAAATGGCATCAATCTGGGCAGTTAAACTATTTTTTTTGGTTTAGTTTTTTATTGGGCTTAATTACATTGATCAGACCAACGGAAATTTGTATTGTTACATTTCCGTTATTAATTGGAGTTACTTCCTATAAAGCGTTTAAAGAAAAACTCTTTATTATTTTAAACATGAAATATTTTTTAATAGTTGGAATTATACTTTTTTTCATTCCAATATTTCCTCAATTATTGTATTGGAAAATTCAATCTGGGCAGTGGTTGTTTTTTTCGTATGGAAGTAAAGAACGTTTTTTTTGGCTACAACCCCAGTTTATAAATGTACTATTTAGTTATCGAAAAGGATGGTTGGTTTATAGTCCATTAATGTTATTGAGTTTATTAGGATTTATTATATTATTTAAAAAAAATAAGCCATTATTTTTAGGGATCATTATTTACTTCTTAATTAATTTATATTTGATTTCTTCGTGGTGGGATTGGGCATATGGTGGGGCATTTGGCATGAGAGCTTTAGTTCAGGTTTCAGCTATTTTAATTATCCCGCTAGCCTATTTTATCCAATGGTTTTTTGAAGTTGTTAAATTGAAGTACTTAAAATTTGCAGGCGTTGTCGTTGTTTTATTTTTCTGTTTTTTAAATGTACTTCAATCAAATCTCTACAAGCATGGAATCATAAGCTATGATGGTATGACAAAAGAATCTTATTGGTTCACCTTTTTAAAGAAAAATTATTCTAAAGAAGATTTATTATATTTAGAAACGCTTGTTAAGCATCCTGATTATTCAGCCATGAGACAAGGAAAACGCGATGACTAAAAAAATTAATATTGCTATTATTATTCCTTGTTATAACGAGCAAGATAATATTCTTTCACTTTATCAAGAAATATCTTCTGTAGCTATTGAAAATAGACAGTATAATATCGTCCCCATCTTTGTGAACGATTGTTCAACGGATAGGACTAAGAAATTATTAGAGGAGAATAATTTAACTCATTTGAATTTGTCTGTTAATGTAGGAATAGGGGGGGCGGTACAAACGGGTTTTAAATATGCTTATCAAAATGGATTTGATATTGCTATTCAAATGGACGGAGATGGGCAGCATCCACCAAGTGAGTTACATAAACTAGTACTGCCATTAATTAGTAACGATGCAGATGTTGTTATAGGTTCCAGATATATTACGAAAGAAGGATTTCAATCCTCAATATTGAGACGGATGGGAATTAATTATTTTAAATGGTTAAATCATTTTTTAGTTGGAATCAGAATTAACGACAGTACATCTGGATACAGAGCGTTAAATAGAAAGGCTTTAAAAATTGTTTCTGATTACTACCCAGATGAATATCCAGAGCCAGAGTCCATTATATTATTTGCTTTGTATAAATTGAGACTTCAAGAAGTTGCCGTTTTAATGCGTGAAAGACAATCTGGTAGGTCTTCTATTAGAAACTATAAAACTGTTTACTACATGTTTAAAGTAACCATCGCCGTCATTAAGAGTGTTTTTGCTTTAAAAAATAATAATAAGTAAATTATTTAAAATATTTTTTCAAATAATTAAATGGCTGCTCAATTATTATATAGCTAATTTCAGCACAAAGCCATGTAAATAAAAAATACAACATCCAGGCAGTTTCTTTTTTATCGGTATGTAATGATAATTTTGGAGCTATATAGTCCCAATAGGTTGGTATAGCAAATAAATGGTAAACGTATAATCCATAAGATATTTGCCCTAAATGTGTAAAATTTTTATTTTCTAATATAAATTTCGCGAGATATTTGTAGCCATCTCCAACAGCTCTTGCAATAACTAGGGCTGAAAGTATACAAAATACAAATTCATCTAGTATAAAATTTATTGATGGTACATAATCTTTACGAACTATCTTATAGAGCAATAGTATGTAAATTACACCAACTAGTGGTGCTAGCCACATAGAGCTTGATATTTTGTTGAAAAATGTAATACGTGTATTTTTCACATAAGCTAATAAAGCGCCGATACCTAGTGCAAACATAACGTTGTTTGGTAAATAGCTTATTGCCATCCATTTATCAGGTGCTATAATGGTGAAACAGAGTCTGGATATTATTGAAAGAATGATTGTTCCGCAAATAAATTTAAGTAAATGTTTTTTAGAAATTAATAAAATAAAAATTGGCCAAATAATGTAAAACTGTTCCTCAACGGCTAAGGACCAAAAGTGGTTAAAGTCGCCTACATAATTATTTGTTTTGGCTTCTAAAATATTACTTGTATACGTAATTAAATAGGGGAAAATTTCGCGAGTATTTTTGTAATTGATGTAAAATAAATAAATAATAAGAAGATAATAAATTGGAAAAATTCGCAGAGTTCTTTTGATGTAAAAAGTTTTTAAAGATTGAAAAAAAGTTTTATTGCCAGTTTCAATCTCAGTTTTTTGATTATAAAGTATTTCTGTGATTAAGAATCCACTTAAAACAAAAAAGAAAATCACACCATTACCCCAGTGAAATGTTTTAATCAGGAAATTATCTGAATCCCATGACATCCAATGACCTATCATAACAGATAATACCGAAAAAAAGCGTAGGGAGTCTAATTGCTTATAGTATTTTGGTTGAAGTTCCATTTATGTTGTAAATATATCATTTTTTTGTTTTTATCTAATAGGATTACGGAATTATTGAAAAATACTGTAAATTTATGGTTTAGTGAATTAATTGGAAAACGTGATATCATATAGGTTGCAAATTATTGCTATTGTTACAGCATTAATTTTCATGTTTTTTATTTTTAGATTAATTGCTAAAGGTAAATTACGCGAAGAGTATTCTTTTATCTGGATAGCTTGCACTGCCTTACTTTTATTATTTGCTGTTTGGAGAGATGGATTAGATGTTATCGCTAAACTATTAGGAATTTATTATGCGCCATCTCTTATATTCTTAGGAGCTATATTTGCAATTGTAGTTTTTCTTGTTCATTTATCGGTTGTTAATTCAAAACAACATCAACAAATTAAGGATTTGGCTCAAGAAATGGCTTTGTTAAAAGAAAAATTGGAAGTGCAACAAAAAGACAAAAAGTAATTTTATAAATTCCCTTTCATCTCTCCACAAATAAACTCTGCCGCTTTTCCATCTCCATATAATTTTGGGAATTGCATATCTGATTTAGAGGTTAATGTTTTAAACGCTTCAATTATTTTTTGTTCGTTGGCATCGGTAATAATAGCTGTTCCGCATTCTACCAATTCCACCCATTCAGTTTCGGGACGTAAAATCACACAAGGCTTTTCAAAATAAAAAGCTTCTTTTTGCACACCGCCGCTATCGGTCATGACTATTTTGCAATTTTTTTCTAAAGCAATCATTTCTAAAAATGAAACAGGCTCAATGATTTTAAAATGGGCACTTGCTTTTATTTTTTGGTGTAACTCTTGATCTAAGTTAAACTCTAATAACTTGGCTGTTCGTGGATGCAATGGTAACAACACATCTAATTTATTTGCTTCGCTTATTTTAGATAAAGCATTAAATAGCGCATTTAGTCTAATTGGCTCATCTGTATTGTTATTACGATGAATGGTTGCTAAAATGAAATTATTTTTTTGTAAGTCATGTTTAGCAATTATTGTTGTTTTTTGTTCAGCTACTTCGCTAAAATGTAAACTATTATCATACATCACATCGCCACTATGATATATTTTAGGATTGTTAGCGTTATAAGGTTTAGCATTATTCGCTTTAAAGCCTTCATTCAATAAATTTTGAAAACCAGTTTTTGTTGGCGAAAATAATAAAGTAGAAACATGGTCGCACATAATACGGTTCACTTCTTCAGGCATAGCTTTGTTAAATGATCGTAAGCCTGCTTCGATGTGAACTACTGGAACATGAATTTTACTCGCCGCAATAGCACCAGCTAAAGTTGAGTTTGTATCACCATACAATACAATGGCATTTGGTTTTTCGTTCACTAAAATTTCTTCAATACCTGCAATCATGGTTGCGGTTTGTTTGCCATGACTTCCGCTGCCAACATTTAAATTATAATTTGGAGCTGGTATGCCTAATTCATCAAAAAACACTTGACTCATATTTTCGTCGTAATGCTGTCCTGTATGAACAATAATTTCTGTTATATCTGTTGAAAATTTATTTTTAATGGCTCTGCTTAAAGCGGCTGCTTTAATAATTTGAGGCCTTGCACCAATAATAGTTACTATTTTAATCATAATTTTTTATTTCTGTTATTCTCGGCTTGTTACTTCGAGCGTAGTCGAGAAGCAATGAGAATTCTATTTATATTATTCCTTCGTCTGCAAAACTCAAATACGCTTGATCACCAATAATTAAATGGTCTTGCAAGCTAATATCAATTAATTTTGAAGCTTCTTTTATTTTTTTGGTTAAATGAATATCTTCTTGACTTGGTTTTAAATTACCAGAGGGATGATTGTGAGCTAAGATAATAGAACTCGCTAAACATTCAATGGCAGGTTTTAAAATTAAACGAACATCTACCACGGTGCCACTTACACCGCCTCTACTAATACATTCTGTTTTAATCACACTATTGCTTCTACTCATAAATAATACCCAAAACTCTTCGTGGGGTAAATCGCTTAATTTCGATTTTAAAATTGCATAAGCATTTTTCGACGATGTGATTTTTGATTTTTCTTCAATGGATTCATCTGTTCGTCTTCTTCCTATTTCTAGGGCTGCTGCAATCGTAACTGCTTTTGCTTCGCCAACTCCTTTAAATTTCTTTAAGTCGTTTAATTGCAATTTAGCAAGCTCATTAATGGAATTTTTATTTTCTTTTAAAATGCGTTGTGCTAGTTGAACTGCTGTTTCATTTCTGTTACCCGATGCTAAAAGAATAGCTAAAAGTTCAGCATCCGAAAGTGACTGCCTACCTTTAGTCACTAATTTCTCTCTAGGGCGGTCATCCTCGGCCCAAGATTTAATGGTTAAATGTTTATGTTGAGATTCTTCCAATAGAGTTTAAAATTAGGGCTTTTATTTATACAGAAAAAATATTTAGTGATATAATTATGGCATTTTGCGCCAGTTATGCCATAATTCTATAAGAAATAAATATTATATTTGAATGATTGTATGGTATTTAGCAGTATAGTATTTCTTTTATATTTTTTGCCATGTTTTATGTTGGTGTATTTTGTAACACCTCAAAAATTTAAGAATGGCGTTATTCTAATAGGTAGTATTTTTTTTTATGCTTGGGGTGCGCCTAAATTTATTTTCGTAATCCTATTTACTACTTTTCTAGATTTTCACTTAGTTACTTGGATGGATAAGTCTATTAAAGAAAATAGGCGAAGATTATTGCTTATAGTATCCGTTTCTATAAATTTAGGTTTATTGTTTTATTTTAAATACTCTAATTTTTTTATAGAAAATGTAAACGCGGCACTGTCTGTTTTTGGAGATAAACAAATTCAATGGACAAAATTGATTTTGCCAATTGGGATTTCCTTTTATACTTTTGAAACAATAACTTATGTAGTAGATGTTTACAGACGAACGCATAAACCTTTATCTAAATTTTGGGACTATCAACTTTATATTATTTTATTTCCAAAACTCATTGCAGGGCCTATTATTCGATATCATGATTTAGCCGATCAAATTAAAGAACGTAAGAATTTAGTTGACGATAAACTGACTGGTTTTTACAGATTTGCTTTGGGTTTAGGAAAAAAAGTATTAATAGCTAACCACATGGGTTTAGTTGCTGATGAAATTTTTGGAAGAAATTATTTAGAGCTAGATACTATGAGTGCTTGGGTTGGCAGTTTAGCTTATACATTTCAAATATATTTTGATTTTAGTGGCTATAGTGATATGGCCATTGGTTTAGGGAAAATGATGGGGTTTAAGTTTCCTGAAAATTTCAATAATCCTTATATCTCACAAAGTATTACAGAGTTTTGGAGAAGGTGGCACATGACCTTAGGTAGTTGGATGAAAAATTATTTATACATTCCTTTGGGCGGAAATAAAGTTACTAGTAAAAGGTTATATTTTAATTTGTGGTTGGTGTTTTTAGCTTCTGGTTTGTGGCATGGTGCAAGTTGGAGTTTTGTTTTTTGGGGAGCGTTTCACGGTTTCTTTTTGATTTTTGAGCGCGCTTTTTTTGGAAAAGTATTAGAAAAAATTGGTATGCTGCCAAGCATTTTATTTACATTTTTAATCGTAAATTTTGGCTGGGTGTTTTTTAGAATTGAAAAGATAGGAGATGCCTTTATTTACATTAAAAGAATGTTTGTGTTTGAATTTAATACAACAATAACTTTTAGTACTGAATTTAAAACTTATTTAGTAATTGCAATTTTATTTTCATTTTTTGCTATAAGCAAATACACTCAAAAAATACAGGACGCTATTTATTTTAATAATTACAATAATTTTAAACATCTAAGTGTTGCCTCTATATCTTTGATTTTACTTTTATTATCAATAAGTTCAATTACGTCTTCTGGTTTTAACCCATTTATTTATTTTAGATTTTAGTGAGTAATTTTTCGAAAATATTTAGATATGTGTTACTTGTAATTATTATGGCAACATTGTTTTTGCCTTTAATACAAACTAAGTTAAATATATTTGAATTATCTCCTCTTAAAGGTGATGTTAGATACCCAGCTCAGGCACAATTTTCAATTTCCGATTGGTTTTCCTCTAAATATCAGGAAGAGAAAGAAACGTATTTGAATTCCATGTTTGGTTTTAGAAGTACTTGCGTTAGAGTGAACAATCAAATTGCATATAGTTTTTTTAAAAAGGCTAATGCAAATGGAGTTATTATAGGAAAGGATAATTATTTATACGAAGAAAGCTATCTTAATTCCTATAATGGTAGTGATTTTTTGGGACAGGATAGTATAAATCATACTTTAAATAGGTTAAAATATTTGACAGATACTCTAAAAAAATTAAATAAACAGTTAATTGTTGTTTTTGCTGCAGGTAAAGCATCATTTTATCCAGAATATATTCCAGATAGTTATTTGAAATCAAATGTAGATAATACAAATTATAAAGCTTTATCAATTGGCGCAAAAAATATAGGATTAAATGTGATTGATTTTAATGCTTGGTTTGTGAAAAATAAATCAATTTCTAAATATCCTTTATATCCTAAACACGGAATTCATTGGAGCCAATATGGTATGGCATTAGCTGCTGATTCAATTATTAAGATGATAGCAAAAATTCGAGGTATTAATATGTCTACTATATCTTATAATGAAGTAGTTATTCAAAAAGCCTATGATACCGATAGTGATATAGGTGATGGTATGAATTTATTGTTTGATTTAAAGGGTTTTGACATGGCTTATCCTAAGGTAATAATTAATAATGAAGGAAAAGATAAACCAAATGTTTTAGTTATATCTGATAGTTTTTATTGGGGTATTTATAATTTTGGTATTTCAAATTGTTTTGCCAACCCTCATTTTTGGTATTATAATAAACAAGTTTACCCTGAAAGTGCAACTAACGAATTATTAACAGATAACTTAAATATTGGCGATGAAATTTTAAAAAATGATGTGATTATAATTATGGCTACAGAAGCCACGCTCAAAAGTATAGGCTGGGGATTTATTGAAAAAGCAGAGAGTCATTTTAAGGGAAATTTAGTAAACAAAAAAGAAAAATTGATCACAATTGAGAAAATAAATTCATGGAAGGAATATATTAAAAAGGATGCAAGTTGGATGGAAAATATAAAATTATCAGCGAGTAGAAAAAGTATCTCTATTGATTCCGCTTTAACACTTGATGCTATTTGGCAGGCACAACAAGAAAAATAATTATGATTTCAATCTACTAAAATAAATGTCGCTTTCATCGTCTCTTCAAATATTAAAGCACAAAGAATTCAGGTTATTTGTATTGGCTCGTTTTTTTTTAACGCTTGCTATACAGATGCAAATGAGTACTATTAATTTGCAAATTTATTACGAGTACTCAAAAGAAGAAATTATATTAGGAATGATAGGTTTAACAGAGGCTTTACCTTTTATTGCTACTTCCTTTTTCTCGGGACACATTGCAGATATTATTAGTAGAAGAAGAATTTTATTGATTGGCTGTACCGCATTATTACTAGGTTCTTTGTTTTTATTTGGGTTTAGCAATTCATTATTTACTTGGGTTCATAGCTTTGGAATGTACGCTTTGTTTGCAGTAGTGTTTGTATTTGGCATTATCCGTTCCTTTTTAGCTGTTAGCACACACCCTTTTATGAGTCAGATTATTCCTCGCGAATTATATACACAATCAGCAACATGGAATAGCACAGCTTGGCATATAGGCTCTATTTTAGGGCCGGTTATAGCGGGTTTGTTGTATGGATATAATCATTCCTTTCATGCCAATTGGTGCTATGGCATTACTTGTGTTTTATTTGTATGTGCTTTAGTCTGTTTTGGATTAATCAAATCAAAACCAATGCCTGCTAAAACTAAAGATGAAACGTTTATGGAAAGCATGACGGTTGGCGTAAAATTCGTATTTAAAAACAAATTGGTTTTAAGCGCCCTGTCTCTTGATTTATTTGCTGTATTATTTGGTGGCGCAGTTGCTTTAGTACCCGCTTTCACGGATAAAATTTTACATTTGGGACCAGAAGCTTATGGTTTATTAAGAACTGCGCCAGCTGTGGGCGCAGTGTTAATGGCATTTTATATGACCGTTAATCCTCCCGCTAAAAATGCTGGCATTAGTTTATTGCTAGGTGTAGCGGCTTTTGGTTTGTTTACGATATTTTTTGCTTTTAGTACTAATTATTGGTTAGCATTCTCAATGTTACTATTTACTGGAGCATTTGATAATATCAGTGTGGTTGTGCGCCATAGTATTTTACAATTAAGTACACCTGATGAAATGCGGGGACGAGTAGCGGCAGTTAATAGTATTTTTATTGGAAGTAGTAACGAGATTGGTGCTTTCGAATCAGGAGTAGCGGCAAGATTAATGGGTTTAGTTCCATCTATTGCTTTTGGTGGTGTGATGACAATTTTGGTTGTATTAGGAGTTCATAAACTAAATCCAAAATTAAAAGAGTTAGATATTACGAAGTTAGAATAATGGAAACTCATTTAAAAGAAGTAAAAGCATTATTAGATGAAAAATATTTTCAGTTTAATAATACATCTTTTATTGAAACAGATCCTATTTCTATTCCTCATCAATTCTCCAAAAAAGAAGATATTGAAATTGCCTCTTTGTTAGTTGCTACTATTGCTTGGGGGCAGCGTACTTCTATTATTAACAATGGCAATAAATTAATGCGTTTAATGAACGATGAGCCTCATGATTTTATTTTAAATTTCTCAAAGAAAGATGCAATAAGGTTTGAAGGATTTGTTCATCGTACTTTTAATTCAACAGATTGTGTTTTCTTTTTAAATTCATTAAAAAATATATACATCAATCACGGGGGTTTAGAAGCTGCTTTCTCAACTGATTTTTCGATTAGAGAAACAGACGTGAAAAATGCTATTACAAATTTCAGAACGTTATTTTTAAATACAACTCATTTATCTCGAAGCGAAAAACATATTTCCAACCCTTCCGCCAAATCAAGCGCTAAACGTTTGTGTATGTTTTTAAGATGGATGGTGCGTAAAGATAAACACGGTGTAGATTTTGGACTATGGAAATCAATTAAACCATCACAGTTGTGTTTACCATTAGATTTACATACAGGAAATGTGAGTCGTAAATTAGGTTTATTAAATCGCACTCAAAACGATTGGCAAGCGGTTGAGGAGATTACTTCTGTATTGAGACGGTTTGATAAACATGACCCCATTAAATATGATTTCTCTTTATTTGGATTGGGTGCTTTTGAAGGGTTTAGGTAGTTTGTGGTTATTTATTATTGAACACGGATGACGCTGATTTGATAAGATTAATTATGATTTTATCAGAGAAGATCATAATCATCTGCGATATCAGCGTGCTATTTTTTATTGTTTCTTTTCAAATAAAATAAACTCCACTCTACGATTCACCTCATGTTCTGGATCTTCGCAAGTTACGCCTTCTGTACATTTGTTTAGGATAAAAGTTTCACCTAATCCATTTACTTGTTCAATTTGTTTCTTATTTATTTTTTTAGAAACTAAGTAGGATTTCACACCTTGAGCACGTTTTTTAGATAATGGCAAGTTGTAAGTTTCCTTTCCTCTGCTATCAGCAAAACCATAAATTAAAACAGAAATCTCAGGATGTTGAGCTAACACTTCGATATTCTTTTTCAAAATAGCAACAGCATCTTCTCTGATATTTGATTTGTTTAAGCTAAAATGTATAGGTGTCATGTCAAAACCTAAAGCATCAATTTGTTTTTTATTTAAGTAAGGTAATACTAATTTATCGTCGTATGGGTTTTTCCCTGGCCCATCATCCGTTTTAACTGGCACCATGTCGGCTGGCACATGATATATCATATTATTACAAAGTACAATAGGCTCAATACATGTATCGCATCCTGCAATTAATTTTACATATACCGAATCTCCAGGAGAAGTTAATGAAATGGTTTGTGTAATTTGAGAAGCATCAGCAGGCAATTTAGTTTGGTTAAATGTCCATTGATAAGCAATCACATTTAAGTTACTTGGAATTGTAGTTTCAAATTTCACTGCAAAAGCTTCTCTATCAGTTATTTTTGCGTCGATAGACAATAATGAGTTTTTCTTTTCAGAACATTCTTTTTTAAATTTATCTAAGTAGGTTATTTTGTAAATATCCATATCTCCATGGCCACCTTTTCTGTACGAAGAAAAATAGCCACTAGTTAAATTATCTGATTCAACCATAAAAATATCGTTGCCAGGAGAATTAATTGGTTGCTCTAAATTTTTTGGTTGGCTCCATTCTCCATTAACAAGTGTACTTTTATAAATATCATAATTTCCAAAACTTTCATGACCTTTTGATGAGAAGTATAATGTTTTACCATCATCTGATAAATAGGGTGAATCCTCATCATGTTCAGTATTAATTGTTTTCCCTAAGTTCTCAGGAACGCCCCAACTGCCGTCGGCTTGCTTTTTTGATTTGTAAATGTCTAAGCCACCGTTGCCTCTATCATCTTCGCTAGTAAACAAAAGGGTTTCTCCATCTTTACTAACGGTTGCATGATTTTGATAAAAATCAATATTTACATTTTTAGATAAAGCTTGTACATCTTTTGAATTACTTCCTGCTTTTATTTCATAAATTTTATTTTTTTGAAATACAAACATGCTTTTACCATCTGTAGAAGATGAAATGATTGATAAGTGACTTTTTTTAGGATTTGTTTTTAAAACATCTTTTGAAATGGAATATGTTTTAACGGCTTGCGGCCTGCCGTCAACTAATTTACTACTGTAAATATTTTCAAAATATTTGTCATCAATTTTACTCGTTTTTTCTTTTTCAAAATCTTTTCTGCGAGATGTAAAAAGTAATTCATTGTTAGGAGTAATAACGGGGACGTATTCTGGCGCTTCTGAGTTTACTTTTGTTCCTAAGTTTCCAACATAAATATTTTTATTATAAATGATGTCTTTATTTTTTTCGGCAAACATACAATCTTCCTTGCGTTTTTTTAAGTCAATGACGTATGCCTTGTCTTGCTCAGGGTCTTGCGAGGCCTTTACAATTAAATTATTAAATAAATCATAGGCTTTTCGGTATTCGCCAATATGTTGATAGCATGTTGCTAATGAATATAATAAATCAGGTACAGTATCTGCGGGCGTTTTTGAAAGTACTGTTTCTAAATAAGGAAGAGCTTCTTCATGTTTATTCATAAACTGTGATAAAAGGTACCCTAAGTTTAAGTTAGCATCATAAGAAGTTTTGTCTAAGTTATATGCTTTTAAATAATTTGCTTTTGATTTTTCTAATTTGTTTTTTTCTAAAGCTTTTGTTCCTTTTCTTAAATATTTACTTACTTGCGCCGAAGATATTGACACTATAAAAATAAATAAAAGGGTGATAAATTGTTTCATGAAAAATAGAGGGTTAATTCGCTAATATTAGTCGGCAAAAATAATAATTTAATCGGAAATGATGGATGAAATTGGTTTTTTAACAGATAGGACGTTAATGACCCATTAATGGTTTGCTATCTAAAGATTTTGAGTCTAGCGCATCGCGTAAGCCATTACCAACCAACATAAATGCCAAAACTAATATCATAATTGCTAAACCAGGCACAAAAGCTAAATAAGCTGCATCCACTAATACATAGCCTCTGTGAGCATTAATCATTTCTCCCCAAGATGGAGTAGGTGGTTGTGCCCCAATTCCTAAAAAGCTTAAGCCAGCTTCAGTTAAAATAGCTGAAGCAAAGTTTGAAGCAGCAATTACAATAACTGGTCCCATGACGTTTGGTAAAATATGTCCTAAAATAATTCGCATGTTTTTAAAGCCCAATGCCCTGCCTGCTTCTACAAATTCTTTTTCTCTAATACTTAATATTTGCCCACGAATTAATCGAGCCACATCAACCCACATAGTTAAACCAACTGCAATAAATACTTGTAAAATACCTTTTCCTAAAACCAATGTAATGGCAATTACTAGCAATAATGTTGGGATTGACCAAACCACATTAATTAACCACATAATTACATCATCGAGCCAACCTCTAAAATAACCTGCCATTGCACCTAACAAAATCCCTATTACAATAGAGATAATAACAGAAATGAACCCAACAGATAATGAAATACGCGTCCCAATCATTAAACGGCTTAATAAGTCTCGCCCAGCTAAGTCAGTTCCTAAAAGATATCTTCGGTCTTCTATATGATTTTCAGTAATTATTTTTTGTAAATCAGAAGTGCTTATTTTTAATTTTTCACCAGTACTTAATTGATAAAACTCAATCTTGTTTGATGAGCTGTCATTTATGATTGGATAATTATTATTAACGTCGTACACTACATCTGCCATATTGTAGGCAACTTTGTTTCCATTGTTTGGTTCGTTACCTGTAAATTCTTCTATAACAATATCAAAGCCTTTAAATGAATAGGAATAAGCTGGGATATATGAAAAATCACTAACCTCTCCAAAAATCATCTTATTAAACCAATTTGACTTACGAGATAGTTCGTTTTTTTTTGCTAATAACATTTGGGCTTTAAAGCCAGGCTTTTTGATGTGCAACTCAGGTTTTTGATCATTGGCATAAGGTGAAGAATCTGGAGTTATTAAAAAACCTAATACAGAGATGCTAGACGCAATGATAATCAAGAACAAGCCAAACATAGCTAACTTGTTTCGCTTAAAGCGTTTCCAAGTTTGCGCAGAAAGCGATTCTGATATATAATCTGTATGTTTTTTCTTTTTAAACAATTAATTTATTTTTTTGCCTTTCCAATTAGGTTTTAAAAACAGCGAACTAGTTCCAACAATTAAAGCATACAGCCAATATATGCATTCAAATGGAATAAGCCACCAAATTTGTTTTGTACGCCCTAAAAAATTTGAAGCTAAAAATAGCAACAAAAAATCAAAAACAAACTTTGCAAGCACAAAAATCGATAAATAAGGAATAATGACTGACTTTTTGAGGATTGCTACAAACAAAGCCAAAAACAATAAGTTTGCCGCTAAAATGATAAATCCGGCAAATAAGTTAATGTTATTAGAACTGTATTTTGCTTTGGATGCCCACCGAATACGCTGTTTAAGTAGGCCGTCGAAGGTATTTACAGCTTTAGTTTTCACAATTAGTTCTCTTATTAAACCGTAATGAACTAAGTTAGGATTCATTTTCTTTAAATCTTCTAATAAAAATACATCTTCTCCAGATGAAATATGAAGATGAGATTGATAGCCATTAACTAGCTCGTAAACATCTTTTTTAAAAGCCAAATTAGCTCCATTACACATAAACGGTTTTTGAAGGCCGCTATAACCAGCTGTAATAGCAGTTAAAGCTAAATTTTCGGTTATTTGTAATTGAGCTAAAAAATCAGGTTGACTTTCAAAATCAATCGGCATAATGAGCATATTTGGGGCGTACGTTTTAAAATAGTTGGCAATGGTTAAAAGCCAGTGTGGATTTCTATACACAACATCGGCATCGGATGTGATAATAATTGAACCTTTTGCTTTTTGGATGGCTTCTGATAGATTTTGCTTTTTGCCTTGGTGAGTTTCTTTTTTGATTAATTGATAAGATATATCTGAATTTTGTAATGTTTTAAGGGCAATTTGGTAGGTGTTATCTTCGGAAGCATCATCCATTATGATTAATTCAAAATTTTCTTTTGGGAATTTTTGTTTGATAATTTGCTGTATACATTCTTCAATTAACGATGCTTCATTTCGAGCGGAAATAACAATAGATATGAATTCATTGATGATTCCATCTTCTTTTACTTTGTCTCTTAATCTTCCAAAACCTATCAAGGCTAAAGTAGTAAAGGTGCCATAGGCCACAATAATAAAGGAAAATATGTATAACTCAATTAACATTAGCCGACCTGAAATCTATTTTTTCTTTCAAAATAATCACATATCCTATTGCGCTCGGTATGACAACATTAATTATCCATACAAATGTGGATGCTAAAACAATAGTAATGGTATCGCCTCCTGTATTATTAAATACAAATAAGGCAATAGCCGCTCTTATAGCAGGTTCAATTACACTTATCATCGGAATCAAACTGGTTAACATAAAATAAGCAGCAATGCTCATAAAAATTTGAATTATATCGTTTTGAGGAGTTAAAGCATTATAAATTAAATAGAATTGTGTGGTAAAAACAAGATAGCGAATTATTGAAAGCGAAATTAATTTTAAAATCATGGTTTTTGAAAATTGAATGTTTTGAGTGCTACCCATTTTTTGAAACCACTTGATAAATTTTAATTTTTGTTGAATAAAGGATACGTTAAAAATAGCCCAACAAAAAAACAAAATCATGCAAAGCCCGCCAGCTAAAACTAGGTAAATAAATGACGAAGAATTGTGATTTTGATTAAGCTTAAATCCGATTGCTATTATGCCAACAGTAACCGTAATCAACATTTGAAACATACCATTTATAAAATGAAGTACCGTAATACTAGGCCTGTTTTCGAATTTAAAAAAAATAATTTTCGCTAAAAATTCCATGGCTCTTCCTGGCGCAATATTGCCAACGCATATTCCTGAAAAAACGGATTTTATAGCGGTGGAATAAGATATGGATTCAATTTGAGTGGTAATAGACTTCCATTTATAACTCTCAATGCCCCAATTAACTGGCATTAAACATAAAACAAAAAGTAAAACTACATACATTTTGGGTTCTTGCAACCAAGTTAAGCATTCTTCTTTAAGTTGAGGGATTTCATCTAAACGTTTATAGATAATCCAAAAGCTAACAATGCCAATTGCTAATTTTATTAAAAGGGAAGTTATCTTTCGTTTGGATGCCAATTTTAACTATCAAAAAATAAATTTACGAATTAAATATTGCTTAGTAATATTTTAATTGAAGCAGTTTATGGGCTTTAAAATTTTGTTTTTTTATTTTTATAGTGAATTTCACTAATCCAAAATATGGTTTCACTAGTTTAGACGTATAATTAACTCAGAACGGCACTATAATTGTTAAAAATTTGTTAAATAAGTGGAAAAAGTTATAATTTAGTATAATCATTACTATTAATCTCAATTTTATGTCTATGAAAAAAATCGCTTTTCTAATAAGTATTATGACTGCTTTTTGTGGTTTTTCACAAAATCAAAAGTACAGCATTCCTGTTTCAAGATTAACTGAGCGTATGATTGAAAAAAATTATTCGGTGTCTGAAAGAGAAGAGTTGAATAAGTATCCTGAAAAATTGAAGTCTCTGGATTATCTCTATTCAAGGTCGTTTGAGATATCAGAAAATAAAGCATACACCGCTGAACAGTTTGAGAAGATTGATATGACTAAATATTTTTCATTGAGAAAAGTAGACGAACATGTGTTAGTATTTGATGAGGCATCGGGATTACCTTTAGTACTTTATTCTTTCAATAAAATGGAAGCTGATAAAGCATTATTGATGCCTTCTACGGGTAAAATTGCGAATTAAAAATTAGTAAAATATTTCAACCAATTATTTTAAATAGTATACTCATGAAAAAAATATTTACAATAACACTTCTGTTTGTTTTTTCTTTATCGTTTTCACAAACATTTATTTTGCCTTCAGTAGGAGTGCAATCTACTTTTAGCGGTGGTTGTCCAGTTGGAACATGTTCAGGTACTTTGTTAGATCCAGGAGGAACAGGTAGTTACCCTAATGGTGTTAATCAAATTTATCAAACCTTTTGCCCAACAAATCCAGGGAATTGTTTGCAAGTAACCTTTACTAGCTTTAACACGGAATTGGGCTATGATTATTTGACGATCGGTAATGGGCCTGCTCAAAATAGTGCTGTTTTTACTGGGGCTCCTGCTGCTGCTGGCGGACAAATTTGGGGGACGCCTGCGGTACCCTTCAGCTACACAGCTAATAATAGTTCGGGATGTTTAACTTTTCGTTTCAGATCAGATGGTATTTTTAATTACTCTGGATTTACAGCTTCATTAACGTGTGTTCCTTGTGGAGCGGCATTGCCAGCTGGAAATTCTGACGCTTGTGCTTCGTCTTTTATTTGTTCAAATTTAGGATTTAATGATGTTTCAAACGGGCCAGGACTTAATCCAACAGAAGGTTGCGGGGGAACAAACTGTGTAACTGGTGAAAATTATTCGAACTGGTATACTTTTTCGGCTGCAACTTCAGGGTCATTAACCTTTACACTAAATCCTAACACTCCCGCAGATGATTTTGATTACGCCGTATTTGGACCAAATGTAGCTTGTGGCTCATTAGGAACTCCTGTTAGATGTTCATATGCAGCAAACACTGGAAATACAGGTTTGGGTAGCGGAGCTATTGATGTATCAGAAGATGTAGCTGGCAATGGTTGGACTGCTCCTATGAATGTTATTGCGGGACAAACTTACATGTTAATGGTAAATAATTGGACAGCAGGTGGAGCAGGGTTTAATATTTTATTTGGAGGAACAGCTACACTTGGAGTGTTAGCTCCGGCAGTAAATTCAACTTCTATTTGTGTTGGTCAATCTGCTATTTTAACGGCAACTCCTGCAACTAGTGGTGGAAGTTATACTTGGACTCCAGGAGGAGCAACTACACAAACTATTTCGGTATCACCAGGTTCTACAACCTCTTATTCAGTTGTTTATGCTACGGGTGGATGTACAAGTCCTGCTTCGGCTTTAGCTACAGTAACTGTAAACTCTGTTCCAACTGCTAATGCAGGAACAACAACAACATTAACTTGCGCTGCGCCAACAGCAACACTATCAGGTTCAGGTGGTGGAACATACGCATGGTCTGGTCCTAGTATTACTGGAGGTGGAACAACTGCTAACCCAACAGTTAACGCCGCAGGAACTTATAGCTTGGCCGTAACTTCTCCACAAGGGTGTACTTCGGCAGTTTCTACAGTTGCAATATCTCAAAATACAACAGCGCCATTGCCTACAGCATCTAATTCAACAACTTTGACTTGTACAACAACAACTGCAGCGTTAACTGGAGGCCCGTCATCAGGAGTTACTTATCAATGGAGCGGCCCAGGTTTTAGTGGAGGAACCACTTCTCAAAACGCCGTGGCAACTGCTGCTGGCACATATACATTAAGAGTTACAGATGCCGTAAATGGATGTACAGCAACGGCAGTAACAACCGTTTCTCAAAATACAACAGCACCAACACCAAGTGCATCAAATTCAACAACTTTAACATGTTCAACTACCACTGCAACATTAACTGGAACTGGTGGTGGCAATTACAGTTGGTCGGGCCCAGGAATTACAGGTGGAGCTGCATCAGCTAATCCAACAATTAATTTACCAGGCACATATGTGTTAACAGTAACAGCAGCTAATGGTTGCACGGCTACTGCTAATACAACTGTCTCTCAAAATACAACAGCACCAACACCTAGTGCATCAAATTCATCAACTTTAACGTGTTCTACCAGAACCATTGGATTAACTGGAACAGGAGGAGGAACATACTCATGGTCTGGCCCAGGTATTACTAGTGGAGGAGCTACAGCTACACCTTCAGTTAATTTACCAGGAACATACGTTTTAACAGTAACGGCAGCTAACGGTTGTACTGCTACCGCTAATACAACTGTTTCGCAAAACACGACAGCGCCTACTGCGGGCGCTTCTAATACATCAACCTTAACATGTACAACTACTTCAGCAACTTTAACAGGAACAGGAGGAGGTTCTTATTCTTGGTCAGGACCAGGAATTGTAAGCGGAGGAGCAACAGCTAATCCTATTGTGAATCAGAGCGGAACTTATACAGTAACTGTAACCGCTGCTAATGGTTGCACAGCCACAGCCAATACCTCTATCACTCAAAATGCTAGTCTTCCAATAGCCACCGCTTCTAATTCTTCAACGTTAACATGTTCTACAAGGACCATCGGATTAACAGGAACGGGCGGAGGAACTTACGCATGGTCTGGACCAGGCATTACTAGTGGCGGAGCTACAGCAACACCATCTGTTAATTTACCTGGAACATACGTATTAACTGTAACAGCTGCAAATGGTTGCACGGCAACAGCAAATACAAGTGTAACACAAAATACAACAGCGCCAACACCAGGCGCATCTAATTCAACAACATTAACATGTAACACAACAACTGCTGCTTTAACTGGAACAGGAGGGGGAACATATTCTTGGTCTGGTCCCGGTATTACAGCGGGAGGTGCCACATCAACACCAACAATTAATGTGGCTGGTAATTATGTTGTTACAGTAACGGCAGCTAACGGTTGCACTGCTACTGCTAACACAACTGTATCTCAAAATACAACAGCTCCAACACCCGCAGCTTCTAACTCTGGGTCATTAACATGTACAGTGAATACAGTTACATTAACAGGCACAAGTGGAGGATCTTATTCTTGGTCTGGCCCTGGTATTGTAAGTGGCGGAGCAACAGCTAATCCTGTTGTTAATCAGATAGGAAATTATACTGTAACAGTTACAGCAGCAAACGGATGTACTGCAACCGCAAACACAACTGTGTCTCAAAATACAATTACTCCAACGGTAACAATGCCAAGTACACAAACAATTACATGTGCGTCGCCAACAGTTTCTTTAATAGGTGCTGCTAGTCCGTCATCTTGCACTCCAGTATGGACTGGTGGTGTTTGCGGAGGATCAACAACCTATACAGCTCAAGCTTGTTCTCCTAATACTTATACATTAACAGTCACTAATCCATTAAACGGTTGTGTAAATTCTGGAACGGTAGATGTAGTTCCAAGTATTGGTATTCCAGTTGTAACTACTTCAAACACTGGATCAATAACATGTACTACTAATACAATTGAGGTAACCGCAACAACTACGATGACACCTGTTTCTTATTCATGGACAGGACCAAGTGCGGTTTCGGGCTCTTCATCTTCAACTGGCACTGTAAGTATTGGTGGTACATACCAATGTGTTGTGACTAACACATTATCAGGATGTTCATCAACGGTTACAACACTTGTAAATACAAACACAACATCTCCAACTGCTACTATTAATATATCTGGCGTATTAACTTGTTCTGTAACTTCAGTTGATTTAACTAGTTCTTTAGCAGGGATGAATTACACATGGTCTCCTCAAGCAGTAAATACATTGTCAACTACTTCTTCAGTAGCTGGGCCTTGCACTTTAACTGTTACGGATCCATCTAACGGATGTACATTTACAACTACTGCCACGGTTACTCAAAACACAACAACTCCAACTGGATTAAGTGCAGGTACAAATCAAACTTTAACGTGTACATCAACATCTGTAACATTATCAGGAAGTGTAGCAACTCCTACTAATGCAACTGTAAACTGGTCAGGCGCTAGTGTATGTGGGACTGCAACAAGTCTTTCTTCATCCGCATGTGCAGCAGGTGTTTATACATTAACAGCTACGGATGGTTCAAATGGGTGTATAGCAACATCAACGGTTCA
Organism: Bacteroidota bacterium; assembly: GCA_016711805.1. Classification (GTDB taxonomy): domain Bacteria; phylum Bacteroidota; class Bacteroidia; order B-17B0; family Aurantibacillaceae; genus UBA4416. Next base: position 80,471 of record JADJSH010000037.1, on the reverse strand, counting down.
AATATTCCCTAACGCTGGTGCTCCAACAGCAACTATTTCTTCAGCAGCTTTAACAATAGATTGTAATAATGCTACTCAATCTGTAACTGTAACAAGTACACCAAATACAGATGTAACTTATACTTGGAACACACCTCCATCTACTGTATCAACAAATGGAGATGTGGCAACATTTAATAGTCCTAATACATACATCTGTACAATAACTAATACATTGAGTAATTGCTCAACTCCTGTTCAGGTTGTTATAACAACAAATACAACCGTTCCTTCTATAGCTATTTCTCCATCTCAAACATTAACGTGTGCAAATCCTACTGCGGTTATTTCAGCTACAACAAATCCAACAACAGGTATTACTTATACATGGACAGGCACTGTTGTTTCAGGACAAGGTACAGGTACAATTACTGTAAATGCTGGAGATAATTATAGCGTAACTGTTATGGATGCAGCTAACGGATGTACAAATACTGCTTCATCTCTGGTGACAGCTGATACAAATGTGCCATCTGTAACTATTTCTGCTACATCGACTAATAGTGTCATTACATGTTTAAACCCAGCTGTAACTTTATCAGCAAGTGTTACACCATCTGCAACATACTCGTATAATTGGTCGCCTAGCAATAATGCTGGCTCAACTGAAAATGTAAACAGTGCTGGAGTTTATAATGTAGTTGTATTAAATGCAGCAACAGGTTGTACTGCAACTGCGTCAACTGCATTTACAGTTACTGGCAACACAACAGCTCCAACAGCAGTAACATCTGATACAACGATGCCTTGTGGCTCTCCTTCAGTAACACTTAATGCTAGTACAACTGCAACTAATGTATCTTACAATTGGACAACATCTGGAGCAGGAACATTATTGTCGGGAGCAACATCGGCTTCGCCAGTAGCAGGCTCAGCTGGAGCTTATGAAGTTACAGTAACAGATAACACAAATGGTTGTTCTAGCACGAGTACAGTAAATGTTACTTCAATAGCAGTTACTGCAGCATTTACGGCTAATCCAACATCTGGTACGGCACCGTTATTAGTAGATTTTACAAATCAAACACCTGGCACTGGTAATATTTATTCTTGGAGTTTTGCAGACGATAATAATAATACGTCATCAGCAACAAATCCTAGTCATACGTATAATACGACAGGAAACTATGTTGTGACGTTAGTTGTAACAGATGCTTCTGGTTTATGTTCGGCCACAGCAACTATATCTATTGATGTGTTTGAAAATTCATCTATCATTGTTCCTAACGTATTTACTCCAAATGGTGACGGCAAAAATGATATTTTTAGAATTACAACCACTGGTATCAAAGAATTAAACTGCGATATCTTTAATCGTTGGGGAACAAAAGTTGGTAATATCTCAGGAGTAAATGGATTCTGGGATGGAAGTAATGTAAATGATGGTACTTTTTTCTTTATACTAACTGCTACTGGTTTTGATGGAACAGAATATAAACAACAAGGATATATTAATCTATTCAAATAAAATCAGTTCATAATTTTAAAGCCCTCTGCCTGTCGGTAGAGGGTTTTTTATTTTACATTTGTTTCACTATACAAAACTTATTTTGGCAACTAACGATAGAATTATTTTAGGTATTGACCCAGGAACCTTAGTGATGGGTTATGGCTTGGTGCATATTCAAAATAATAAACTATCATTAATTGCATTGGATGTTATTAAGCTAGATAAGTTAGATGAGCATTCGGATAGATTAAAGAAAATATTTGAACGTGTGGTTGAATTAATTGAACAATATAAACCCGATGAATTAGCTATTGAAGCACCGTTTTTTGGAAAAAATGTTCAATCGATGTTAAAGCTGGGTAGAGCTCAAGGAGTTGCTATTGCAGCGGCATTATCTAAAAATATTCCAATGACAGAATACTCTCCCAAAAAAATAAAAATGAGTATTACAGGAAATGGTAATGCTTCAAAAGAGCAGGTAGCTGCTATGTTAGAAAGCTTGTTGAACTTTAAACATGATGATAAATATCTAGACGCAACCGATGCTTTAGGTGCGGCGGTATGTCATTATTTTCAAAATAAAACAGCAGCAAGTGGCGCAAAAAAATCCTATTCTGGTTGGGATGCTTTTATAAAAGACAACCCTAAAAGAAAAGCTTGATAGACTTCAATATCTTTCTTACCTTTCTTTTTTATAAAAACGGATCCTATGGCTAAATCTAAAATTTCTAAACTATCGATATTAACCGAATTTGACGTTTACAATTCTGCAAAGGATTTAGATAAAAAAGACGCTGAATTATTGTTAGCAGCTCAAAAAATGGTAAAAACAGCTCATGCGCCTTACTCTGAATTTCATGTAGGAGCTGCCGTTTTATTAGAAAATGGTAAAATAGTCACTGGCAATAACCAAGAAAATGCCGCTTATCCTAGTGGTTTATGTGCCGAAAGAGTCGCTATTTTTTATGCTTCTGCTCAATACCCAAATGTGGCTGTTAAGGCTGTTGCGGTTGCTGTAAAGTCTAAAAATGTGATAGTTAGCGAGCCTTTATCACCTTGTGGAGGCTGCCGACAGGTAATTGCTGAATATGAAAATCTGGCTGGAAAGCCTATCAGAATCATTATGTCGGGTGAAAAAGGACAAATTTACATTGCTAAAAGTATTGAAAGTTTGTTGCCACTTATGTTTAGCAAAAAGTATCTATAATTAGGCTTTATTTAAGGCTTTTGAATTTCATTTATTCTCTTATTTTTGTACCTTATTAAATTGTAATTTCTATGGCTAAAACAGCTGAAAAAAAGAGCAAGTTTTCAAAAGAACAATACCTTAAATGGTACGAATCAATGTTATTGATGCGTAAGTTTGAAGAGAAAACCGGACAAGTATATGTTCAACAAAAAATCAAAGGCTTTTGCCATTTATATATCGGACAAGAAGCTATTGTAGCTGGTACGGTTAGTGCTACTAAAAAAGAAGATAAGCATATCACGGCTTACCGTTGCCATGCGCACGGTATTGGTTTGGGAATGCATCCAAAATATATTATGGCCGAAATGTATGCTAAAATCACTGGTTGCTGTAAAGGTAAAGGTGGTTCGATGCATATTTTTAGTAAGGAACATAATTTTGTTGGCGGACATGGTATTGTTGGCGGACAAATTCCTTTAGGCGCAGGTATTGCTTTTGCAGATAAATTTATGGGTAATGATAATGTGTGTGTATGTTCAATGGGAGACGGAGCAGTTCGTCAGGGAGCATTACACGAAGCATTCAATATGGCTATGACTTGGAAGTTGCCAGTAATTTTTATTGTAGAGAATAACATGTATGCTATGGGAACTTCTGTAGAACGTACCAGTAACGTACACGATTTATGGAAATTAGGATTAGCGTATGATATGCCAAGTAAACCAGTTGATGGTTTGACAGTTGAGGCAGTTCATGAAGCGATGGAAGAAGCAGTAGCAAGAGCACGTCGTGGTGACGGACCAACGTTTTTAGAAATGAAAACATACCGTTACAAAGGTCACTCGATGAGTGATGCTCAAACTTACAGAACTAAAGATGAGGTGAAGGAATATCAAACTCAAGATCCAATTCAAAAAGTAGTAGAAACATTATTAGAGAATAAATGGATTGATGAAGCGGGCATTGAAGCTGCTGAAGCAAGAGTGAAAGCATTAGTTGACGAATCAGTTCAATTTGCTGAAGAAAGTCCTTACCCAGAGCCGGAAGAACTTTACAAAGACGTTTATGCAGAACCAAATTACCCATACATTAACGAATAAGACATGGCTGAAATAGTTAGAATGCCCAAATTAAGCGATACCATGACAGATGGAGTAATCGCAAAATGGCACAAAAAAGTTGGTGATAAAGTTAAGAGCGGTGAGTTGCTTGCTGATATAGAAACAGATAAAGCAACCATGGAATTTGAATCATTTCAAGATGGTGTTTTATTGCACATTGGTGTTCAAGAAAAACAAGCTGTTCCTGTAGATTCTATCATTGCTATTTTAGGTAAAGAAGGAGAAGATATTTCTGCTTTATTGAAAGGCGGAGGAGAGACTAAAGGGACTCAAAAGACCGAAGAGAAAATAGAGACTGCTCCAATTCAAACAGCTACTAATTCAGCTCCTGTAGCATTGCCTGCAGGTGTTGAAGTAATTCGTATGCCTAAGTTAAGTGATACAATGACAGATGGCGTGATTGAAAAATGGCACAAAAAAGTTGGAGATAAAGTTAAGAGTGGAGAGTTATTAGCGGATATCGCGACTGATAAAGCAACCATGGAATTTGAATCATTTCAAGATGGTGTATTAATTCATATTGGTGTTCAAGAAAAACAATCTATTCCAGTAGATAGCATTATTGCTATATTAGGAAAAGGTGGCGAAGATGTGAATGCTATTTTAGCATCTATTTCTTCAAGTGGTTCTGCTAAAACAACAGCAACGACAGCTGCACCTAAAGTGGAAACTGTAATAGCAACAAACAACTCAACTCAAACAACTAATAACAGTTCTTCTGATTCACGAGTTAAAGCATCACCTTTGGCAAAAGCATTAGCAAAAGACAAAGGCATTGATATTTCGAAAGTAAATGGTACTGGCGATAATGGCCGTGTGACTAAATCAGATATTGAAAATTATAAACCAGCACAAACTACGTCTAGCGGAAGTTCGAAAGCTGTTAGTTCATTTGTTCCAGTAACAGAAGGATTTACAGACGAACCAGCTTCGCAAATGCGTAAAGTGATTGCGAAACGTTTATTAGAAAGCACGAATGGAGCCCCAGCATTTTATTTAACCATTGAAGTAGATATGGATAATGCGATGCAATCTCGTAATGCGATTAATGCTATTCCTGATACAAAAGTTTCTTTCAACGACTTGGTAATTAAAGCTTGTGCAGCGGCATTACGTAAACATCCAAAAGTAAATTCAAGTTGGATGGGAGATAAAATCAGAACTTATTCTCACGTACATATTGGTGTAGCAGTGGCTGTTGAAGATGGCTTATTAGTTCCAGTGATTCGTTTTGCTGATCAAAAATCCTTATCACAAATTAGCGCTGAAGTAAAAGATTTAGGTAAACGAGCTAAAGATAAAAAATTACAACCAGCAGATTGGGAAGGAAATACATTCACGGTTTCTAATTTAGGAATGTTTGGTATTGATGAATTTACATCGATTATCAATACACCTGAGTCTTGTATTTTATCAGTAGGAGCTATTAAACAAGTTCCGGTAGTAAAAAATAATCAAGTAGTACCTGGTAATGTAATGAAAGTAACTTTAGCTTGTGACCATAGAACTGTTGACGGAGCAACAGGTGCGGCATTCTTACAAACTTTAAGAACCTACTTAGAAAATCCAGTAACTATTTTAGCGTAACTAATGATTGATTTTTTCAATCATTAGTTACGTTCATTAAAATCTGGCAAATGAATTGGAAGCTTAGTTATTTTTTATTTTTGTGTGTACTGGTTTCCTTAAGCTCGTGTGTACAAACACGAACACTAACAACTGATAATCAAAAACTTGATGAGTTCGTTAGGCCAGATTATATAGGGACGTTTGCTTCTATTTACTATGTTGATGTAAATCAAAAGGTAAATATAGAGCCAATTCAAACTCTAACTTCTATTTATAAAAATGATTCTATCATTAGAAAGCGAGTAAAAAAAACCAATTTCACTAATCAAAGATTTGATACATTAACATCAAGAAAGATTAATTCTGCTATTTTTTCTATTTTAAATTACACAAAAACCAATGAAAAAGTAAAAGGGTTTAAAGCTCCTGATGTTTTTGATGAAATAGGTAAAACAACCACGTCAAATTTTAATCTTTATTTTATTTCTACTGGATTTACTAAGGATACTAATTTAGCAAAAGGAGAGGCTATTTTAAAAGGCGAAACAATTGCTTTAAATCTATTATCTGGCTTTGCCTTCGGTATGAGTGGTGTACTAATTGTTAACGAAGCAATGAAAAATGGCGTCAATTCAAAATATACATTAGATAATAACGGATTGGATTTTAAAGGTGCCTTTGATGGTAAACAAGGATTGAAAGGATTTCTTATTGTTTATGATAAAAATAAAAAAGAAATCTGTTATATTCGAGAACAGTTTTTTAGTTCAAGTCAAAGTCCTTTAGATTTGAATTCGATTAGGAAACAAATAAAAAATGCATTTAAAGAATTATATTTTTAAAAATAGAGTAAAATGGAAGGTACAATAAAATCAGAAATTAAAAACGGAATAGGAACCATTACTTTTTTTCATCCTCAAAGTAATTCAATGCCAGGTGTTCAATTAAGAAATCTAGCAGCAGAGATTGAAAAATTAGGGAAAGACGATAACGCTAAAGTCATTGTATTACAAAGCGAAGGCGAAAAAGCATTTTGTGCCGGAGCAAGTTTTGACGAATTAATTTCGATTAAAGACATTGATACAGGTTTAAAATTCTTCTCAGGTTTTGCCCAAGTAATTAATGCGATGCGTAAAGCGCCTAAATTTATTATTGCGCGAGTGCAAGGTAAAGCAGTTGGCGGCGGAGTAGGAATCGCTTCAAGTGCTGATTATACATTTGCAGTGAATGATGCATCTATTAAATTATCTGAATTAGCAGTGGGTATTGGACCGTTTGTGGTTGGGCCAGCAGTTGAACGTAAAGTAGGAACTTCTGCTTTTTGTCAATTAACCATTAACGCTACCGAATGGCAAACGGCTCAATGGGCTAAAGAAAAAGGTTTATATGCTGAGGTATTTGCTTCAGTAGAAGAAATGGATAAAGGCATTGCAACCTTAGCAGGTAAATTAGCAACGAGTAATCCTGAAGCGATGATGATGTTGAAAAAAATCATGTGGGAAGGAACAGAAAACTGGGATACATTATTAGTAGAAAGAGCTCGAATGAGCGGCACTTTAGTGCTTTCTGAATTTACGGTGAACGCGATTAATAAATTTAAAGCGAAAGCTTAATTGAATTTTGAGTATAAGTATGAAGAATTTTGCTCTCTCTTTATTTTTGATACTTTTTAGTAATCAATTGATTTCTCAAAATGCTTTAAGTTCAATAAAAGACACTTCAGGATATAGGGAGTTGAGAGGTAAAATTGCCAATCAAACTTTTTTTATTGATAGAGATAGTACGAACTTTGATGCTATTGTAAAACGTTCAAACTTTGAAATGCAATTAGGGGATTATGTTAATTGCGTAAAGGATAACAATCGTTTATTACAATTAAATCCAAATTCTGGCTCGGCATATTGCAACCGAGCATTGGCTTATTGTTTTTTAAAAGAGTATAAGAAAGCAATTAGTGATGCTAACAAACAGGTGGAGTTGGAACCCGAGGTTGCTATGAGCTATTATAACCGTGCTTATATAAAAGGAGAAGCTGGAGAGTATAAAAGCGCCATTGTTGATTTAGATAAAGCTATTGCTATACGTCCTGATTATTATAAAGCTTTTGCGAATAAAGGTCATATGTATAGTAAGTTGAAGAACTATGAGGAGGCGATCAAATATTACGACAAAGCCATAAGCTTAAACCCTAATTATTTAGAACCATTATTAAATAGGGTTATAGCGAGATACGAATTGAAAGATTATAGGCGAACTATCTCTGATTATAATAAATTTATGGAAGTCGCTACTTTTGTTACTCCCGAAACTAATGACTTGTATTTAATGTTGCAAAAAGCTTATGAGAAAATTGGCGACAAAGAAAATGCGGAGTTATTTAAGCAAAAAGCAGACGCTTATTTAAAGTAATTACACTTATTTGCTTTTGAGTTACACTTATTGGTTTTTGAGATACACTTATAAATCATCCTTTATCACCATTAATTTTTTTATTAAATTAACTGTGTTGTTCCCTAGTTGAGTATAACAAGAATTGTGTTATTTTTGATAGAGTAGATTTTTTATGCGTCAAGTTGGTTTAATTATCTTTTTAATTGTTTGGTTTTGGAATTTCACCTATTCTCAAAATCAATGTAATTGTGATATTTATAAAACTCAATTTTTAGAGCTTGAGACTCTTTTGGAAAAGAAAAACTACGAAAATTTTGACGCTATTATAAAGTCACTTAAAACCGATAACTTAAGCTGTAAACAAAGAGTTTTAGGTTTTTTGGTAGAAGAAAATATCATAAGAAATGAACCCGAAAAGGCGGATTCGATTTTAGGTTTGTTATTTGAAACAATTACAAAAACAACGTGTCAAGAAGTTTTAGCTGTTTACAATTATGAAAAAGGATATTTAGAACTGAAGAAAAATTCTTTTGATAATGCGACTACGTTTTTGATAAAAGCAAAAGAATCTGCCAGTAAACTAGGAGATACTTTATTACAAGCCAAAGCCATTTCTCGATTAGCGTTTTCATTTAATAAGCTTCGACAACCCGAAAAGGCAGTAGAATATGATAATTTGGGTATAAAGTTGCTTGCCAATTATAAAAACCAAACTCAATTGGTCCAGTTTTACTCGAATATTAACGGCCATTTTGGAGTTTGGTATGATATTACTGCGGATAAAAAATATTTAGACAGTATTAAAAAATATGTCCCTATTTCTATATCTCTGGCTAGAAAGTTGAATGCTAATACCCGTATTTCACAAGCATTTAGTGTATTAGCAGGCATACTTTGGATTGAAAAAGATTATCATAAATCATTAACTCTTTGCGACAGTTCATTAAGTTATTTAGATCCAACTAAACATTTTAAATCATGTGCTGCTATTTACCAAAAGTATTGCGACAATTATATTGAATTAAAAAAATATGACGTGGCTTTAAAGTATGCTAATCTCTATTTAGAGATGAATACAAAAGAGGATGATATTTTATTAATTGCTACTTCATACGAAAGGCTATACGAAGTACATAAAATGATGGGTAAAACTGACATAGCATTGTCGTTTTATGAACGTACTGTTAAAATTAGAGATAGTATTCGAACACGTGAAGTAACAGAAACGGTAAACGATATAGAGCAAAAGTATCAAAAGTCGGAAAATGAAAAAGAAATTAATAAGTTGAATTATGAAAAAGAAACACTGAATCAACAAAAAGAAATTGATAAACTCCAAATCCGATCCTTAATAGGAATTATTGCAGCTGTTATTTTATTATTGGTTGTTATTGTTTTCTTCTACCGTCAGTCAGTCATTAAAAATCAATTAAATACTATTGAAATAGAACAGCGTTTGAATAGAGCGAGAATGAACCCCCATTTCTTTTTCAATGCCTTGGCGTCTTTACAAAATCTTTCATTGTCAGATTCAAAAAAAGATTTAGTGCCTGGTTTTATTTCTAAGTTTTCTAAAATTATGCGTCAATCCTTAGAAAGCACGTTTAATGAATTAGATACAATTGAAAATGAAATTTCGTTTTTAACCGATTATCTAGAGTTGCAAAAATTACGTTCTGAAAACAGATTTCAGTATGAATTTGAATTAGATGATGCTATTGAAACAAATGAGTTGCTTATTCCGGGTATGATTTTGCAGCCTTTTATTGAAAATTCCATTGAACATGGATTTAAAAATATTTCTCATGAAGGCTTTATAAATATTCGTTTTGATATAAAAGACAAATCTTTACAAATTACAATTACTGATAATGGACAAGGGATAAAGGATCATGAAAAACATAAAACCTATCCTTCTAGAGCGACTCAAATAATTAAAGACAGGTTATTTTTATTGAATAAAACATATAAAAGTAATGCTAACTTTGTATTAACTACTTTACAAAACGACACAGGAATTAAAGTGGAAATTAACTTACCAGTAATTTATAAAACGTGAAAGTTTTAATTATAGATAACGACTCATCCATAAGAGAAGGCCTTGTAAGCTTATTAAAAAAACTATGTCCTCAAATAACTGAAATTAAAGAAGCGGATGGTGTGGCAGCCGGATTAAAAGCTATAGATGATGTTAAACCTGAAGTTGTTTTTTTAGATGTGGAAATGGATGATGGTACTGGCTTTGATTTAGTTCAAAAATTAGGGAGTTATAACTTTCAATTAATTTTTATTACAGCGCATAATAAGTATGCCGTTAATGCATTTAAGTTTAGTGCTATCGATTTTTTATTAAAGCCTATTGATCCTATGGATTTGGTGTTGAGCATCAATAAAGCTATTTCTCAGAAAAAAAACAGAGATTTGGAACAGCAAGTAAAATTATTAGAAGAAAGTTTACAAAATATCAATAGCTTAAAAATACAAGATCGTAAAATTGCTTTGAATGATGGTAACGTTATTCATTATATAAAAGTCAATGATATTATTTATTGCCAAGCCGACGGTTCTTATACTGTTTTTCATTTAATGAACTCCAAAAAAATAATGGTGAGTAAATTATTGAAAGAGTATGAAGATTTATTTTCTGATTTTAGTTTTTTGCGCACTCATCATTCCTATCTCATTAATACTTCAAAGATTTCTAAGTTTGACAAAGCCGATGGTGGTCAATTGATTATGGAAGAAAACCATTCAGTGCCTGTTTCTGCTCGTAAAAAAGAGCAAGTGTTAGATATATTAGGTAAACTATAACTTTTTACACTTATTACTTTTTAAGCTACACTTATAAAGAAAAGCTTAACGCTAGTAAATCGAATACTCTTCATTGACTGATTTCTCTATAATTTCGAGGATATAAAATTATATCTTATGAAACATTTATTTTTACTTTTTATTTTAGGCATTTCAATGCATGCCAATTCACAAGCCTTACAGTGGGCTAATAGTATGGGGACTACATCAATTACCACTGTTGCAAATAAGGTAATGTCAGACGCTTCTGGTAGCGTTTTTAATGTTGGGTATTTTACTGGTACGGTAGATTTTCAATCAGGGGCCGGTGTTAATGCTTTGACATCTGGAAGCACTTCTATTAATGGCTATATTCAAAAATTGGGAGCTAATGGCACCTTTGCATGGGTAAAGGGTTTTTTAGGAACCGGAGCATGTAATATAAAAAATATAGTTGCAGACGCTTCCGGAAGTTTATATATAACGGGTGGTTTTGCAGGAACCATTGATTTTGATCCAGGTGCTACAACTTATACAATGACTACAACTGCAGCTACAGAGTCTGATCTTTTTGTTTGTAAACTAACTGCAGGAGGTGTTTTTGTTTGGGCAAAACAAATAGGTGGCATTTATAATGATTACGGTTTGTCAATTGATTTGGATGGATCCAATAATGTATTCATAAATGGCTATTGCAATGCCATGACGGTTTCTCCGCAATACTTGTTAATTGATATGGATCCAGGAGCAGGGGTTAGTAATTTGGGTATTAATGGCCAAGATGGTATTGTTGTTAAATTGGATAATAATGGTAACTACATCACTTCACAAAATTATGGAGGTTCAGGTCCAGATTACACATATTCTTTGAAATTAGATGCAACTGGTAATGTTTACATATGTGGTTATGCATGGAGTGGTGTTGGGCAATTAGCGATTGGTGCCTCTGGAGTATATGATACAGGATTTATTGCTAAACTAACTAATAGCTTAGTGAAAACTTGGGCTATTCCTTTAAGAGGTGCTCCAGGAGCCGGTTATTGTGGCGTTCGTGATATTGAAATTGATGCAGTAGGAAACGTTTATGCGGTTGGTGAATTTAAAGGGGTTGTTGATTTTGATGCAGGTGTTGCTCCAACATATACTATGGCTACAACAAGTTTATCGGAAGCTGATGTATTTGTTACTAAGGTAACTTCGGCGGGCGGTTTTGTTTGGGCCAAACAAATTGCATCAGGTACATCAAATGCTTATGGCTTAAGCCTAGCCCTTGATGCTTCAAACAATTTATTTTTTACAGGTTATTTTACCGGTGCAGCTGATTTTGATCCTACTGCTGCATCTTATACAAAATATAGCGCAGGCACAAACGATGTGTATGTTTGCAAATTAGATGCTAATGGAAATTTTACCAATGAAGCACAAGTATATGGTAGCACAGGAAGCGACGTTTGTTATAGTATATCGTCTCCTGCAGCTGGCACTTATTATATTTGTGGTTCATTTAATAGTACGGTTGATTTTAATGAAGGAACTGGTACTACCAATTTAATTGGAGCAGGTGTGGCTGATGCTTTTGTTGCAAAATATGCTGCATGCGCAGTTCCTCCAATTACAACTGCAAGTTCTAGTACATTAGTAAGTGTTTGTCAAAATGGAACTAAGGTTTTATCTGCTACAGCGGCTACCGGTATTACATTTAATTGGTTTAATGTTGCTGGTGGCGGAACATCTTTAGGTGTTGGGAATACGTTTACTACATCGCCAATTACAACGACAACTTCTATCTGGGCAGAAGGCGCTAATGCTTGTGCGGCTAGTCCAGTTATTCAATATAGCATCAATATGATACCTTCTCCAACTGTAAGTTTAGGAGCAAGTTCTGCAAATGTTTGCGAGGGAACTGTTGTTACATTAACAGGTGGAGGTGCTGGTATTACATCGTTTACTTGGAACACTGGAGCAACTACGCAGTCTATTGCAGTTACACCTTCTGTTACAACGCAGTATACAGTAAGTGGTTCAAATGGTACTTGTATAGGTACAAGAACTGTAAACATTAGTGTAGTGGCTTTGCCTTCAGTAACTCTCACGGCTTCATCTCCTAGTATTTGTCCTGGTGTTAGCACTATTCTTACTGCAATAGGCGCTCAAACGTATTCATGGAGCACAGGTACATCTAACTCTACAGGAACTATTAGCGTTGCTCCAACTACTAGTACAACGTATTCGGTAAATGCACAAAAGTTAGGATGTTATAAAATGTATTCTATAAACATTACAGTTAACCCTTCACCAACGGTTGCGGTTTCAAATCAAACAGCTTGTGCAGGTAACTCCGTTAATTTAACGGCTAGTGGTGCTACAACATATAGTTGGAATACTGGTGCAACTACTTCTTCTATTTCTGTTGCTCCAACATCTAATACAACTTATACAGTCATTGGTGCATCGGGCGGATGCACCAACACAAAAACAGTGAGTGTTTCTGTAAGCGCTTCGCCAACTGTTGCAGCAAATTCTGTATCTGTTTGTGCTGGCAATGCAGTTAATGTAACGGCTAGTGGCGCTGCATCTTATAGTTGGAATACTGGAGCTACAACAGCTTCGATATCAGTTACTCCAACATCAACTACAGTTTATACCGTAACAGGAACAACAACTGGATGTACAAATACTAAAACAGTTACAGTAACGGTTAATGCCTTGCCTAATACATCGGTTTCATCAACCACTATTTGTTCTGGTTCAACAGGTACATTAGCGGCAAGTGGTGCTTCAACCTATAGTTGGAACACAGGTTCTACTAATGCTAATTTAGCTGTGAACCCAACGGTTAATACAAACTACACTGTTACTGGAACTTCAGCTGCAGGCTGTGTAAAAACAGCAACTGCATCGGTAACTGTTGGAAGTGCTCCATCTATTGCCGCTAACTCAACTAGTATTTGTATTGGTTCATCTGCAACCATCATGGCAAGTGGCGTTAATACCTATACTTGGAATACAAGTTCTAACTCATCTAGTATTACTGTTAGTCCAACAAGCACTACAGTTTATACAGTATCTGGAAATTTAGTTGGATGTGCAACCACAGCTGTAAAAGTAGTAACGGTTACAGTTAACGCTTTACCTGTTGTGACGTTGGCAAATATTACAAGTCCTTTATGTGTTGCTAATGCTTCAGTAGCACTTGCGGGAACACCGTCAGGAGGCACTTACTCAGGCGCTGGTGTAAGTGGCGCAAGTTTTAATCCATCTGTTTCTGGTGCTGGAACATTTACTGTAACTTATAATTACACAGATGTAAATAGTTGTTCGGCAGTTGCTTCTAAAACTGTCATGGTAAGTTCGTGTACTTCGTTGACTGAGGCTATCGAAGTCAACACTGATATAAATATTTATCCAAATCCAAACAACGGAGACTTCACCATTTTAATTCCAACAAAAGGAACATACACGATTGTGAATGCTATTGGGCAAATCGTTGAAACGATTGAATTAAAAGAAGATGCTCAGCAAATTAATGTATCTGGTTTATCACAAGGCATGTATTATGTAATTGGTAAAACTTCAAAAGTAAAAGTTGTAGTGACTAAATAAAAATTGAAATTAATTTTTATAGAAATTGGGATAGTTTTATGCTATCCCTTTTTTTTGTTATTTTTAATTTATGAAAAACATCATCTTACTTCATGGAGCCATTGGCGCTAAAGATCAATTAGAACCATTAGCTATTGAATTAAAACAAAACGGTTATACAGTTTATACCTTAAGTTTTAGCGGCCACGGACAAACACCTTTCCAAACTCATTTTGGTATTGAGCAATTTGCCTTGGAGTTAGAACAATTTATTAAAGAAAACAATTTACAGCAACCCACCGTGTTTGGTTATAGCATGGGTGGTTATGTAGCTTTATATTTAGCGCACCAACAACCAACGCTTTTAGGAAACATTATTACCCTTGGAACTAAATTTGAATGGAGTCCTGAAATTTCCGCTAAAGAAACTAAAATGCTCGACTCTAAAACCATTCTCGAAAAAGTACCGAAGTTTGCCGAAGCTTTGCAAAAACGCCACGGACAAGATTGGGAACTCCTCTTGCAAAAAACAGCAGAAATGATGTTGAGCCTTGGAAACAAAAATACTTTACCCTTAAGTGATTTTGCTGCCGTTGAAAACAAAGTACTGATTGGACTAGCTGATAAAGATAACATGGTTTCTTTAGAAGAAACTACTGCTGTTTACAAGCAATTAAAAAATGGCGCCATGTATATGCTGCCAAATACCAAACATCCTATTGAAACCGTTGATTCAAAATTGTTAGCTGAATTAGTAACTAGATTCAATTAAAAAGGCCGAGATTTCTCTCAGCCTTTCCAAACTATTTATTTATGATTAAGCCTTCTTCCCTTGGCTATGTGCTGCTAAATTAGCTATGCGGTATAATAAACGAGAAGCTACATTTGCATTCCATTCATCTTCGCCACCAACTTCGTTAATGTCAAAGGCAATAATGGTTTTGCCTGATGCTACTACTTGTTCTAATAAGTACAATACTTGGTCGGTTTCAAAACCACCCGCTACGGGTGTTCCAGTACCTGGGCATAATTTTGGGTCTAAGCCATCAATATCAAAACTTAAATAAATGTTTTGTGGTAACTCTGCGACTATTTCTTGGCAAATGGTATCCCAGCTTTTGCCTTTGTATTGTTGTTGTTTAATGTCTCTGTCAAAAAATGTTTTTACGCGTCCGTTTGAGTTATTAATAATCTCTAACTCTGCTTGGCAATAATCTCTAATACCAACTTGTACTAATTTTTGTACGCTATGTCTTTTTAAGGCATTATACATAATAGACGCATGAGAGTATTCAAAGCCTTCGTAAGCCACACGTAAATCAGCGTGCGCATCAATTTGTAAAATAGCAAACTCTCCAAAGTGTTCTCCTAAAGCATCAATCATACCTAATGGAGTAGAGTGATCGCCACCAATTAAACCAACACTTTTCTTTTGTTTTAAAAAATGTAAAGCACGTTGTTTTACCCATGCGTTCATTTCTTCGCATACTTTGTTTACGTCTTTTATTTCATCAATCTCCGAAGACGGTTCTCCGTTACATTGTCTGTCAATAATAATTTCAGCAACAGGGCGATAGATTTCGCTTTTCTCTCTTAAGTCTTCACTAAAATCATCCATGGCAATGCCCATTTTCCATGCGTCTTTTACTATTGGGTCGTAAAGATCTACTTGAAAAGAAGCATCAAATATTTGTTGTGGCCCGTCAATAGTTCCACCACCGTAACTTACGGTTACTTCCCAAGGCACAGGTATTAATACCGTTTCAGATTCCTGTGTAGTGAATGGTAAACCAAACATATTTGCGTTAACATCGCCAACGCTGTTAGGGTCAAAGTTTTTTATTTTTTCTTGTTTGTTCATATAAATTATGAGTTTGAAATCAGTTGTTGGTTTTTTGAGTTAAATCTAATAAAGTTCAAGTTTATAGTATATCAATTATCAAAAAACTAATAACCAATAACTAACAACTAACAACTAACAACTGTTTATGGTGCTAATCTCTCGATCTTCCAATTCCCACCCTCAGCAGTAAACGCAATGCGATCATGTAAACGATTTTTACGTCCTTGCCAAAATTCGTAGTAATTAGCTGTGATGATGTAGCCGCCCCAAAAATCAGGGCGAGGAATTTCTTGATCTTTATATTTGGCTTTATTATTTTCAATATAACTATTTAATTCTTCACGCCCTTTTAATACTTTACTTTGTGGCGAGCTCCAAGCACCTATTTTAGAGTCTTGTGGACGAGCATTAAAATATGCATCGCTTTTTTCAGCTTCTGCTTTTTTAGAAATCACACCTTCAATACGAACTTGTCTTTCAAGCTCTGGCCAAAAAAAAGTTAAGCATACATTTGGGTTGTTGGCTATTTCTGCCGCCTTACGAGAATCGTAATTGGTGTAAAAATAAAATTCGTTATCGGAGAATTCGCGTAAATAAATAATACGTGCCGATGGTTTATTGTTTTTATCAACGGTTGCTAAATTACAAGCAGCTACTTCATTTACTTTGGCATCAATAGCATCTTGCATCCATTGTTCAAATTGTACATCGGGCGTTTTGTTTAAATTAGTTTCAGATAATTCGCCTTTCATGAAATCTTCTCTTAACTGAGAAATATGTTGGTTTACGTGACTCATTTTAGTAATTTTACACAAATATATATAAGTTATTCTTGATAAAAGCAGGAGATATATTAATTGCTAAACCATTTTTTCAAGATGGGCATTTTAAGCGTTCTGTCATCTATTTATGTGAGCATAATCATATAGGAAGTTTGGGATTTATTATTAATAAATCTCACGGAATGGTTTTAAGAGATATTTTTCCTCATCTTAAAAATGGGAATTTCCCTTTGTTTGAAGGTGGTCCAATGTCTCCCAACCAATTGTTTTACACACATACTTTGGGTAAAAAACTTAGTGATAGTCAGCATATTGTGGATGATATATACTGGGGAGGCAACTTTTTTGAGTTGTCGCAGCTGATAGAAAATGGCGAAGTTAATTCCAGTCAAATAAGGTTTTATATTGGCTATAGTGGCTGGAGTGAAGGCCAATTAGAACAGGAGATTGAGAATGATATATGGTTTACAAAAAATACTCAATATGTTAATTTATTAAGAATTGCACCACAGGAATTGTGGGGCGAAGAACTGATAAAAATCAATCCTAGCTACAAAGTTTTTAGCGATTATTCTTTTGATCCGTCTTTGAATTAAACCCTTACACCAATCATACACACATCGTCAATTTGCTCAAAACTTCTTTTCCAGTCGTTGTAAGCGTTATACAAAATGGTGTTTTGTTCACTCATCTCTTTATCCTGAATAGAAAGTAGTAAATCCTTTAGAGGTTTGTATTTCATTTTTTTTCCAAAGGTTCCGCCAAACTGATCAGCATATCCATCAGAGAATGAATAAATGGTATCACCACTTTGTAAATCCATTTCGTGTAAGGTAAATGGATTCATTTTTTCGTAATTTCCAATGGGTTGCTTGTCGGCTTTAATTTCAATGAGGTAATGTGTGCTTGTTGCTACTATATTTTCTGATGAAGAAGATGGTTGTCCTTTTCTGATAATCCATAACGGGTTATTAGCACCAGCAAATTGTAAAATTGTTTTGCCATCTGTTTCAATTAAACGTACTAGGGCAATATCCATTCCATCTTTTTGCGACGACTCTCCTTGTTTTTTAAACGAAGCTGTTACCATGTTACGTACTTCATTTAAAATTAAATCAGGTTGATGAATGTGTTTATTATTTACAACTTCGTTTAAGGCATTGTTGCAAATCACACTCATAATGGCGCCAGGCACACCATGTCCAGTGCAATCAGCTGCTGCAAAAATACGAGATGGAGTAGGCGTTCTTAATTGACTGTACCAATAAAAATCACCACTTACAATATCTTTTGGTTTAAATAATAAAAAGGCTTGAGGGAAAATCTTTGTCAGTAAATCTTTTTCAGGTAGGTAAGCATCTTGTATGCGTTTGGCATACGTAATACTATCTGTTATTTCTTTACTCTTTTCTTCTAATTGATGGTGTTGATGGGCTATTTGATCAAATGCGTTTTTGAGCTCTACATGTTTTAAACGGTGTATTTCTGCTTCTTTTTCAGCAGACTCAACCGAAAAAGCAATTTGCTGATTTTTAAGTGTGTTTACTTTATCGTTACTTAAAATCTCTTGTCTTAATTGATTATATGTTTTAAAGTGAAATAGCGCTTGTGCCAAATCACTTGATTTCTCAAAGGCTTTCGCTAGTAGCTCATGCACTTCTGATTGGATAGAAGTGATTTTTAATTCTTGCGAAATAGTTAATGCTTTATTTAAACAAGTAATACTTTCTGTTAAGTTAGCCTGATATAAATATATTTTTCCTTTCCCTAACAAACATAAAACATCAAAACGTTTTTCTTGTTTTAAGTTCGATTGTTCTGCTTTTTGATAATAGTCTAAAGATAAAGTCCAATTTTCTTGTTCAGAATATAAGCTCGCTAAACCTAAGTAGGTCCAAGGAATACCATCTTCATCTTTAATGCTTTCTCTTAGTGTTAAGCTTTTGTTATAATAGTTTTTTGCCTCTTCGTAATTTTTACTCAATACATAATTACGAGCAATTAAATTTAAAGATGATGCCGCAGCTTTATCGTCTTTACTATGTTGACGAATAGTTAATCCCTTATTTAAAGCAGTAATCGCGTTGCTATAATCATGTATGCGCGAATAAATTTGACCTAAGGTTGTGTAACAATCACTTTTGTTAGTTTCATCATCTATGAGTTCGCTAGCTTTTACAGCATTTAAAGCATGTTGCATGGCTTTTTCGTATTGGCCAAATTGGTCGTACATGCCAGCGCAAATAGAATTTGCTCTCGAAATACCAAGCGATATATTTACACTTTCAAAATATGTTAGTGCTTCGTTGGCAGTAATTAATGGTGTACTTTCGCTCGATTTCCAAAAATTTAATTGTGCAATGGTTAATTGTGCAAAATGAAAATCAACTAGGTTACTATATTTTTCAGCGTTTTCTTTTGCTTGTATAGCAAATTCCATTGCCTTGGTTCTGTCAATATATCTATATTCCCACGCTTTACTATTTAACTCGTGTATGATATTGGCGTATGAATTAGTGTTTGACATAAAGTACTATTGAGGCAAATAACTAGTGATGGATGAAACAGATTCGGTATACGAACCCGCAGGATATTTTTCTTTTAAAAGAGCGGCAGTTTTTTTAACGTTATCAAAGTAGCCTAAATTATAATAACTCATGGTTAGTAAAAATAATTGTAGTTGTTCTTTCTCTCCTTCTAATTTAAATAAATCTAATAATTGTTTTCTGGTATATGCTTCGTCGCTGTACTGATGATTCTCATTATAGATGGTAGCGTAATTCTCTAAAACTTGTATCATAGGATCTAAATCCTTAACGTTTTTGATGTAGTTTGAATAATCGTTTTGTAGGTTCTTTAAATCTTGATTAATTTCTCTAATGGCTTTATCGTAATCTTTTTGATTCACTTTATAATCATCTGCCTTTCCTTTTAATGTTTCAAAATGTTTACGAGCCTCCTCAATGCTTTTTTGTTTTGCTGTTAACGAAATTAATCCGTCCCATGCTGCGAGGGATGCATCAATATCATCTTCGTTGCTAGGTTTGTATGCACTAGTATAACGTTCGCAAATGACTAGTAATAAATCAAGACGATTGTATTGTTCGTTGCTAAATAACCATTTAATAACTTTTTCTAATTCGGCTTTCGACCCTTTTTTTGAAACGGTTTCAAGCTCTTTTATCTTTTCTGATTTCTCAGTGGTTTTAGTTTTATAATCTTCTAAACTATTTTCTAAAGTAAAGGTTCTATCTTGATCATCTGATTCCGTAAACACTATTTTACAAGCAGCTATAATGTCTTCCATCGTTTTGGTATCGTTGAAGTTTTGCGCCACATTAAAAAACTCTGTAAACTCATTAAACTTAATGCTTTCGTCCCAGTTCTTAATCACTTCTGGATTTGCACTCAATACTTGCGATTTATATAATTGTAAATAACGTTTGTATTCTTTCTCATTTACAAATTGCAAATTTGATTTCCATTCTAGTTTGTTTAAGTAAGTTACATAAGCATCTAACGACTCTGCTGATAATTTAGACTCTATTGCTTTTTTGCCATTGCTTCTTTGTTCTAACTCTTTAATAGCAGTTTCTAAATTCATTTTCACACTTTGAAAATATAGACTAGTAGGGTAGTTGGTAATAAATAATTTAGCAGCATCAATTACTTCTTCGTGCTTTTTTAAAGCTGATAAAGCGGAGCAATCATAAAACAATAACATTTCGCCCAATGTCATTGGCGAGGCTTCTCCATACACTTTTTTCTTTTCATCTAGTTTCATTTTACGAATCGAATTATTAAAGGATAATAATTGATTGTATTTATAGGAAGATAAAAGAGTTGTCCAAACGTTGCTTATTTGCATGCCAAATTTATCACTATTGGCATCTAAGCTATTGATGGTGTTTTTTAATTCCTCTAAAATTAATTGTTCGCGTTGTAATTCTACTTTTTTTAACCAATCTTTAATATCTTCTAATTTGTTTTTAGCGAAACGAAATTTAGGATTGTCTTTAATGGTTTTTTCTAAAATCTGTTTAGCGTCGCTACTCATGCCTACATCTTGCAGTTCTAATGCATTAGAAAAGTTAACCACTTCTTTTAAAGTCACTTCTTCGCCTGCTTTATATAATCCACTTAAATCAGGGCTATAAGGCACATTGATATTTTTTGCTAATAAGTTGGCAAGTTGTTGATGCAAAGCAAAAAAGTTGTTTTTATTTCCACTTACTTGTTCTGCAAAAATAACACCACCTGTTTGCACATCAATTAAACGCGCATCTAAACGAATGATATTATCTAATATGTAAAATGAACCCGTTAATATATTCTGAGCACCTAAACCTTTTCCTAATTTTTGTGCCGTCGATTGATCGAAGTATTTAGATTGTCCTAATTTAATTTCCTGAATTAATTTTTCTAGTTTCTCGCGTTCTACTATAGTTACGCCTTTTACTTTTGATAAATCGGTAATCAACATGTCGGCAATACCTTTTGATAAGGCATTGTATTTGGCATCCCCACTCGAATTATCAAAATAGGAAATAGCAATTGTTTTTGCATCAATATGTAATGCAAATACGATAGCTATTAAAAAGAATAATCCTTTTTTCATTACACGTTGGCGTTTAATTTATCAAGCGCTTTTTTTGCAGGCGCAAAATCAGGATTTTTTTGAAGCACTTTTTTTAGTAACTCGATGGCTTTTCCGTTTTCTCCTTTGTCCATTTTATCTAAAGCATCCGAATACAATAACGATGTTTCGTAGCTTAAGGAAGAAGTCTTGGTTTCTTTTGTTTCTTTACTGTCAGTGTTTAAATCAACATTTAATCCACTAGCAATTTTAACGACTAACTTTTTCTCTAAACCAAAAAACGTATTGGTTTGTCCGTCAATGCCTTCGCTTTTAATAATCTTCCCTGTCTCTACATCAATAATACGAGCATCCATTCGCATACTGCCCATTAAATCGAAAAAAGCCCCTGTTAAAATATATTGTACGCCTAAAAGTTTCCCCACTTTAGTGGCAGTAGACGCGTCAAACTCTTTAGAGTTATTTAGTTTTTGCTCTTTTAAAATTTCTTCTAAGCGTGCACGTTCAATCACATTTAACATCTTAATTTTTGATAAATCAGAAATCAACATATCTGCCAAGCCTTTTCTTAATCGTGATAATTCAGCGTTATCCGAACCATTATCAAAATATAAAATAGCAATACGTTTGGCATCTGCATTAGGCGTTGCACTATTTAAATTATCTACAATGGCTTCCTGTTGGTTGACTGAATTTTCTGTTGCGATAGTTGCTTGTTCTGGTTGTGTTACAACTTCGTTAGAGCCTTTGTTTAAAAAATAAAATGCAGCAACTCCGCCAATCAATACAATTATCGACACTAATAAAATGGGTACTAATGGAGATTTTTTTTGACTTACTGTCGCAGATGGAATATTGGTATTTCTACCTCCATTGGATTCCGCGTAGCTTTGTACTGGTGTAATTAATTCGTTAGGTACGTGGCCTTTTAAATATTCTAAGAAAAACCAATTCGTTAAACTCGCTAAAGCTGTTTGGCATGGTGCAATCCATTCGCGCGTAGCTTCCGATAAATCATCTTGTGCGTGTGCCGCGTAATTGCCATAAGTTTGTATGGTACCTATTAAAATCCCTATTTTGTCTGGAATGATTTTCTT
Source organism: Bacteroidota bacterium (assembly GCA_016711805.1). Taxonomy (GTDB): domain Bacteria; phylum Bacteroidota; class Bacteroidia; order B-17B0; family Aurantibacillaceae; genus UBA4416. Next base: position 58,021 of record JADJSH010000037.1, on the reverse strand, counting down.
CTGTAATAATTCACGTCCGTAATCATTCAGCATCATTCTGCTTTTTGGTTCACCCAATTCTTTGGTGTACATAAAACGGCAAATAGCCTCCGTTGTTCTGCGCGCATTTTGTAAAAACGTGTCAGGATCTTGGTCGGCATAACCAAATGATTTTACAAGCATTCGGCTCAGGTGAGTTACTTTCTCTTCTAAGCTTTCAATTTGCTGGTCTTTATTAGTTTCAGACATAGTTTTGTGATTATTATCAAAAATACAAATTATATTGCATTACAAAAGCCTAAAATCCATCAGTTTTTCTATAAAAATGGATAAGACTCAGCATTTTTAATCTTATTACCGCCGCCGAAGTACCGTTCACCGACTAGCTGTGTAATCTTACCTAATTGCTATTGTACAGCAACTATTCCTCCTATACCTTTACAAAAAATTACGGCAAATGTGTAGTACTCGCAAAGCCAAAAATTAGACAAGGATATAACAACAATAAATAAACATTATAATGACAAATAAAGAAGAACACGTGAATTTTGAAGACATGTGTCAGCAATCAGAAAAAAGCCAACGAAGAGGTAAAGTTATTGGAGGAATTTTAGTAGTGATAGCGGGTTCACTATATTTAGCAAAAGAGTTAGGCGCAGATATTCCGCACTGGTTATTTACCTGGAAAACATTTTTAATTGCTTTGGGTATTATCACAGGTGTAAAACATAATTTTAGAAACGCTTGGTGGTTTTTCTTAATAGCTATAGGCGGTATATTTTTATTAGGAGATTTTTATCCTCAAATGAATATTCAAGCCTTGTTATGGCCAATTTTAATTATTCTGGTTGGTATTATTATGATATTTAAACCTAAACGTAAACATAAATTTCGTCATTGGGGAAAATATTATGAAAATAAATATGGCAAAGAATACGAGGAGAAATACACTAACTATTACGAAAAAAAGTACGGCACTCAGAATGCTTCTAATAATTGTTACACGAAGGAATCTTCAAGTACTGATGATTATGTTGACTTTACAACGTTTATGGGAAGTGTAAAAAAAAACATTCTTTCTAAAAATTTTAAAGGTGGAGAAATAACGAACGTATTTGGAGGTTCGGAAGTAAATCTATCACAAGCCGATATTGAAAAAACAGCAACTTTAGAATTAGTGAATGTATTTGGTGGTACACGATTAATTATTCCCGCAAATTGGGAAGTACATTCAGAACTAGTATCTGTGTTTGGAAATATAGAAGATAAACGAAATATACAACCCAATTTAAATTCCGATAACACTAAAGTATTAGTGCTCAAGGGCAACACCTTTATAGGAGGTATTGAAATTAAAAGTTATTAAAATTCACCACTAAAAATTATATCTATGAAACGCTATTTAGTAAAACTGATGTTTAATATCAATATCGACAATGGAAGCCACGCTTCTCAATTCGATGAACAAATTCGAATTGTAGAAGCTTATAGTATGGAGTCTGCTTTTCAAAAAGCAAGAACCATTGGAAAAAAAGAAGAAGAAATTTTCATCAATAACGAAAGTAAACTAGTGAATTGGCAATTTATTGATGTGGCGGATGTTTATGAGATAGAGTCTTTAAAAGATGGAGAACAAGTTTATTCAACCACTCATGAAAACACAGAGCGTAGTGCATTCATTAATTATATTCGTCAAAAGGCAATGGTAATTCAATCAAAAAGCTTAACTTTTGCTTAGTTAATTTAGTTTGAGAAGCTACACCACATATCCGTTCAAAAAAATCCTCACGATGTATATTGCGTGGTGGATTTTTTGGGCATTGATACAAACTTGGGTTTTACATCAATTAGAATTAAGTTGGAACTACGCCTTTATTGATTCGGTAATTACAAATGGGTTATTGGCTTTAGCTTGTTTTGCTGCCATCATCTTGTTTCGTTATTATCAACCAGGCAATAGTAATCGTATTTACAGATTAGTATTTGCTTTAAGTATTACTATTTTATATTGCATTTCTTTTAAATGGGTTTTAACAAATTTATTGGGAGCCGACGATTACTATCAAGATTTTTTAGAAAAATCAATGCCCATACGTTTTATTATTTCCTTATTAGTACTAACATTTTTAACTATTACAAATTGGTTATTATATAATTTACAAGAACAAAAAGATAGAGAGCAACGCCAAAATGCAGCGGAACAATTAGTGAGAGAAGCAGAATTAGCAAGATTACGCCAGCAATTGCAACCACATTTTTTATTTAATAGTTTAAATTCTATTAGTGCTTTAGCTGGCACAAAGCCTAACGAAGCCAGAAAAATGATTCAGCAATTATCAGATTTTTTAAGAGGCACTTTAAAAAAAGATGATCAACAAACGGTTTCCTTGCACGAAGAGATAGAACATTTAAAATTGTATTTAGAGATAGAGAAAGTACGTTTTGGACATCGTTTGCAAGTAGATGTTAATATGGAATGCGATAACAAGGATGTATCACTACCGCCTTTATTATTACAGCCTATTGTCGAGAATGCTATTAAATTTGGATTGTATGACACCATCGAAGATATCACGATTAGCATATCTTGTCATTTTGAAAACAATTACCTGAATATTCAAATAAAAAACCCTTTCGATTCAGATACACAACAAGCTCATGAAGGAACAGGTTTTGGGTTAAGTTCTGTTCAGCGTCGTTTGTTTTTATTATATGCACGAAATGATTTAATGACCACTGAAAAAAATAACAATCAGTTTATTACCTCTTTAAAAATACCACAACATAAAAAATGAGTAAAGTAGTGATTATAGATGATGAGCCATTAGCTCGCAGTTTAGTTGCAGAATATTTACAGCAACATTCATCTATTGAAATAGCAGCAGAATGCAACGATGGTTTTCAGGGAGTGAAAGCTATTATGCAACACAAACCAGATTTAATTTTTTTAGATATTCAAATGCCAAAAATAAATGGTTTTGAAATGTTAGAGTTATTAGATTCAACGCCATCGGTTATTTTTACAACTGCCTTTGATGAATATGCTATTAAAGCTTTTGAAGCGAATGCCATTGATTATCTGCTGAAGCCTTTTAGTAAAGAGCGTTTTGATTTAGCGATTCAAAAATGGAATGAGAAAAAGAATACATCTTCAGAAAAAAATATTCAATCACTCTTAGAAAATACAACAAAACAACCTGATGAGAAAAATAGAATTGTTGTAAAAAATGGCAGCGACATTCGTATCGTGCCAATGGCAGATGTCATGTATATTGAAGCTTATGACGATTATGTGAAAATTTTTACAAAGGATACTTATTTCTTAAAAAAGAAAACAATGAATTATTATGAGCAAGTATTAGATAGTTCACAATTTTTTAGAACGCATCGCTCATTCATTATAAATTTACAAGAATTAACTAAAATAGAACCCTTAGAAAAAAACTACACCGCAATTAGCAGATGATAGTTCGTTTTACACTATTAGTAAGCAGTCGATCAATAAATCTAAATTGGTTGCGCCAAATAAAATATTGCCTTATATAAAAACAGATTTAAAAAGACTTCAGGCAGATGAACCAGTCATAGTTTGGTTTGGACATTCATCATACTTAATTAAAGTAAATGGTAAAACTATTTTGATTGATCCTGTATTTAGTGGGAATGCTTCTCCAGTGTCTTTTATGTTGAAAGCTTTTAAAGGCTCTAATGAATATTTGGCGGATGATATGCCTGAAATTGATTTGCTATTATTAACGCACGATCATTATGACCATTTAGATTATAAAACACTTACAAAATTACGTTCAAAAATTAAACAAGTGATTGCGCCTTTAGGAGTTGGGTCTCATTTAGAACATTGGGGTTTCGAAGAAACTATTATTGCCGAATTAGATTGGTGGGAATCACATTCGTTTACTTCTGAAATTAATATTACTTCAGCACCTGCAAGGCATTATACTGGAAGAGGAGTAGTGCGTTCAAAAATGTTATGGTCGTCTTATATTTTAAAAACCAATACTCATAATTTGTATTTAGGTGGCGATTCTGGTTATGATACACACTTTAAAACTATTGGAGAAAAATTTGGTCCTTTTGATATTGCTTTATTAGAATCTGGACAATACAATACTGCTTGGCCATTTATACACATGATGCCAGAGCAAACGGTGCAAGCAAGCATTGATTTGCAAGCAAGGATTTTATTTCCTATTCATTGGGGAAAATTTGCATTAGCTTTTCATGATTGGGATGAGCCTATCACTCGTATTTTGAAAAAAGCAGAAGAATTAAAAGTAAACGTAACCACACCGATGATAGGTGAGCCTTTGCAGCTTAGTAAATTTTCTGAAACTAGATCTTGGTGGAAGTTTGATTAGAAAGTGGCTCCGGTAGGAATCGAACCTACATCAAACGTTTAGGAAACGCTTATTCTATCCATTGAACTACGGTGCCAGCAATAAAAGTCTAAATTAAGCTTTTTTAAAACAAAAAAGCCACCCTACTTACTAGTGGATGGCTTTTGCTCCCTCTCCTGGGCTCGAACCAGGGACCCCATGATTAACAGTCATGTGCTCTAACCAGCTGAGCTAAGAGGGAATCATTATTCTGGTTATATTACTTTAAAGAACAGTTTTTTAATGTTTTCCCTGTAAGGGAGGGCAAATTTAATATCTATTTTGTAAATAAACAATATATTTGTCAAAATTTTTTAATCTTTATTATATGAGTCTTTTAGTTGTAGGTACTGTAGCGTTTGATGCTATCGAAACACCTTTCGGAAAAACCGATAAAATCGTTGGTGGAGCAGCTAGTTACATAGCTTTAGCTTCTTCTTATTTTACCAAAGAAATTAATTTAGTGTCGGTTGTTGGGGACGATTTCCCTCAAGACTTTATGAATACGCTTAAAGGTCAAGGAGTTAATTTAGATGGTTTGCAAATAAAACAAGGCGAAAAATCGTTTTTTTGGAGCGGCCGTTACCATAACGACATGAATTCTCGTGATACATTGGATACTCAGCTAAACGTTTTGGCTGATTTTGATCCAATTGTCCCAGAAAGCTATAAAAATTGCGATTTTTTAATGTTAGGCAATCTTATGCCGCAAGTACAGCAAAAAGTGTTATCGCAATTAACTAAACGCCCAAAATTAATTGTATTAGATACCATGAATTTTTGGATGGATATTGCAATGCCTGAATTGATGGAAACATTAAAAGGAATTGATGTTTTAACTATCAACGATTCTGAAGCACGTCAATTATCGGGAGAATACTCTTTAGTAAAAGCAGCTCAAAAAATCTTAGCAATGGGACCAAAAGTATTGGTTATTAAAAAAGGTGAGCACGGCGCTTTATTATTTAATAAAGAAGAAGTGTTTTTTGCACCAGCTTTACCATTAGAAGATGTATTTGATCCAACAGGAGCTGGGGATAGTTTTGCAGGTGGATTTATTGGTTATTTAGCTAAAACAAAAGATATTAGTTTCGAAAACATGAAACGCGCTATTATTTTTGGTTCGGCAATGGCTAGTTTTACAGTAGAGAAATTTGGAACTGAGCGTTTAATTGGTTTATCTCAAGAAGATGTATCTAACAGAGTTCAAGAATTTGTTGACTTAGTTCAATTTGATATTTCTTTAGTATAATTTTATAGTAATTCTGAAGCCTTCTGTTGAAAAACAGGAGGCTTTTTTATTTTTAGATAAATCACAATTTATAAATTATCTTAGCGTTAAATAAATTACCTTGAGATTTCTCATTATCATAGCTATTTGTGTTGTATTAGGTTGCTCTTTTGTGTTTCAAACATCTGAGCCCGAAATTCATATTAAATTTCCTGAACAAAAATCGCATATCGAAATTGATGGCTTTGGAAATATTTATATAATTACCGATAATGAAATTGTAAAGTATAATGCCACGGGTGTTTTACAAAAAAAATATAGTACAAAACGTTACGGTAAAATAGAGTTTGTAGATGCGATGAATCCCTTGAAGGTTTTGGTTTACTATAAAGATTTTCAGCAACTTATTTTTTTAGATAACCAAATGACGGAATCTAGTAATATGATTTCTATTGAAAAACTTGGCTACGAGCAAACAAGTTTAGTTTGCTCTTCTTCAAATAATAGTTTTTGGTTGTATGATAAACAAAATAATGAATTATCTCGTTTTGACTCTGAATTGAAATCGTTAGTAAAAACAGGGAACTTAAAACGTATTTTAGATATTGATATTAAACCCAATTTTTTGCAAGAAAACAACAATTTTATTTACTTGAATTGCCCGAATGAAGGGATTTTAGTATTTGATATTTATGGCACTTTTTATAAAACTATTCCTTTAAAAAAACTGAAAGAATTTAATATAATTAATGGTGATGTATTTTATTTTGAAAACCACACATTAAAACAATATCAAGCCCAAACCTTTAATACCATCGAAAAACAGTTTACCGACACGTTAATCAAAACCGTGTATTGGCAAAACGACCGTTTTTATAAGATTTATCAGGATTCTTTAGTAGTGGAGTAAAAGCATGGTTATTTTCTAAAAATTAGTATTTTTAAAAGATGATTAGACTTATATTTTTCTTTAGTGTTCTACTTATTTATTCCAGCACTTCGGTTGCACAAACCTTATATACGCAAACTGTAAGAGGTCAAGTAACGGATAAAGTATCTTCTTCGGCCCTACCAGGTGTAATTATTCGTTTAAAAAATGACAGCACTAAAAAAATGGTTGCTACGACAGATGCTAATGGAAACTTTAAGTTAGAAGGAATTCCAGTAGGTCGTCGTTCCTTTATTGTTAGTTTTTTTGGATATAATACTTTGCCTTTAACGGATATTATTGTGTCTTCTGGTAAAGAAACATTTTTAAATATTGAGCTGGAAGAATCTCTCGTGCAAATGGACGAAGTAGTTGTTAATGCCGATGAGAATAAAGATGTGGTAACTGATATGCAAGCCGTGAATGTAAAAACATTTAGCATCGAAGAAACAGAACGTTATCCAGGTTCTCGTCAAGATCCTGCTCGTATGGCTTCTAACTTTGCGGGCGTTCAAGGAACAAATGATAGCCGTAATGATATTGTCGTGCGAGGAAATTCACCTTCAGGTTTATTATGGCGTTTAGAAGAAATTGATATTCCTAATCCTAATCACTTTGCGGTAGCTGGCTCTGCTGGTGGCCCAACAGCCATCATCAACAATAAATATTTAGCTAATTCCGAATTTTTCACAGGCGCTTTTCCTGCAAATTATGGTAATGCTTTAGGCGGCGTGTTTGATTTAAAAATGCGTAACGGTAATAATCAAAAACATGAACGAACTTTTCAGTTTGGTTTATTAGGGACAGAGCTTTCATTAGAAGGGCCAATTAATAAAGAAAAAGGAAGTAGCTATTTTATTAATTACAGATACTCAACACTTAAATTATTATCAGGCCTAAATATTAAATTAGGAACAAGTGCTGTACCTCAATATCAAGACGGTGCGTTTCGTTTTAATTTTCCTACTAAAAAAGCAGGTGTGTTTTCACTAAGTGGAATAGGTGGATTGAGTACGATTAAAATTATTTTAAGCACACAAACTGAGCGACCAAAAGAATTGTATGGTGACTTAAATCGAGATCAATATTTTAATTCGAGCATGGGTGTAGTAATTTTGAACCACGCCTATTCTTTTAATAGCAGAACCTTAATGAAAACATCGTTAGCCTATAGCGGGCAAGGATTAAATGTGCAGCATTATTTAGTATTAAGAGATAAAAACTTTATGCCAAATGATACTTTGCCAAAAATATTAGGCTATAATTTTTTAGAAACCAAATCAACTTTATCGTGGTACATCAAGCATAAAGTAAATCCGAAAAATAGTTTTAAAACGGGATTCTTTGTAAATGCTTTTCATGTTGATTTTTATGATGAGGCGAAAATTAATTCTCGTTTTGATACGATTGCTCAAGGTATTGAGAATAAAAATTTTAAAACACGAATTAACGCCAAAGCAGATTTTTACTTAATACAACCCTACTTGACTTTTGTACATAAATTCAACGAAAAATGGAGTACGAATTTAGGTGTGTTTGCGCAATACTTAACGTTGAGTAATAGTTGGGTTGTTGAGCCACGAGCAAGTTTGCGTTTTCAATTCAAACCAAATCAGTCGTTGAGTTTAGCGTATGGTATGCATAGCCAAATGCAACCAACATATTTATATTTTGCGGCGCCAGATAGTTTGGTAAGAGAAGGGAAAACGTATTTTAATGCCACTAAACAATCAGATAATAAAAATTTAGGATTCAGTAAAAGTCAGCATGCCGTTTTAGGTTACGATTTGCAAATCTCAAAATTCTTTAGAACTAAAGTAGAGGCTTATTATCAATACTTGTGGGATGTGCCGGTTTACGCAGTTCCATCAAGTGTTTCGTTATTAAATCGAGGAGCAAGTTTCAATCGTTTCTTTCCAATTTATACCATGGAAAATAAAGGAACAGGCTATAACTATGGTTTGGAGTTAACTTTAGAAAAGACATTTCATAAACATTATTTCTTTTTATACTCTGCTAGCTTGTTTGACAGTAAGTATACTGGTAGTAATGGTAAAACCTTTGATACTGATTTTAATGGACAATACATGATGAATGTATTAGCGGGGTTAGAATATGAAATTGGGAAGTCGAAGAAAAACTCTATTAATGTATCTTCTAAATTTACTTATGGCGGCGGTAAGCGGTATTCGCCAGTAGATGTAGCCGCAAGTAATGCTATCATGGATGTAGTAGCGGATAACGATAAAGTAAATACCTTGCAGTTTAATCCTTACAATCGGTTAGATTTAAGAATTGCATATAAGATTAATGGAAAAAAAGCAGCTTATGAAATCGCATTGGATTTAGTTAATTTAATGAATACAAAAAATGTGTTAGCCTTGAGTTACGCACCCGATCCAGCTAATACGAATGCAGATCCTTTAATTAAAAATTATCAATTAGGCTTTTTACCATTATTTTATGTTAAGGTTGATTTTTAAAATTATAGTCACTTTGGTTTTATTAATTAGTATTCCTCTTAAGGCTCAAGTAATTAATATTGAAGGCAAGCGTTTTATGAATGACACGAACGGCTGGGTTGGTAATACAGATTTTAACTTCAATGTGTTCAATAATACACAACAAGTATTGCAATTTTCAAATACCTTAAGAGTTCAGTATCAAAAAAATCGAAGTCGTTTTATTTTATTGAATGATTTAAATTTTATCAAAGCTGGAAACACCGATTTCGCTAATGCAGGCTACCAACATTTTAGATATAATTATAAAGTGAGTAAGTGGATTACGATGGAAGCTTTCACCCAAACTCAATACAATCCGGTTTTAAAATTAGATTTTAGATATTTAATAGGTGCGGGACCACGATTAAAGTTGCTAAAAAAAGAACATGCAAAAATTTATGTAGCAGCTTTGTATATGTATGAATACGATGATATAGTTGCTGATCCAATTAATTTATATGAGCACCGCATGAGTTCTTATTTAACGTGTACCTTTTCTATTTTAAAAAATGTAGAATTCACCAGTACAACATTTTATCAACCTAATATTGAAAACACTCCTGATTATAGAATAGCAAATGATAGTGGTTTAGAAATTCATATCAACAAACATTTAAACTTTAAATCATCGTTTAACATGTTGTATGATACATATCAGCCAGTAGGAATACCAGATTTGGTATATTCCTTTAGAAATGGGTTATCGGTAAAATTTTAGAGAAATTATTTTTTGGTTGTATCAGCTACAGCACCTTCTTTTGGTTGAATAGCAACTTCAGCCATCGCATCATCAATTGTTTTACCAATAGAATCAGCTATACGCTTTGCGTTTTCATGCATTTTAACTCTGTCTTCAGCTGCAGGTTTACATTTAACAAACGATAAAGTTAAAATTGTAGCAGATAGAATGATGTATGTTTTTTTCATAAAGCGTTGTTATTTTTAATAAGTCGAATGTAAAGATAATTTTTGTTTGAATAAAGAAATTAGGATTATTTATAAATAAAAAGCCCACGTGTCGTAGACACGTGGACCTTTCCTAACTAAACACAAATTCTTAGTGACCTGCTTCAGCTGGAGCAGCTGTTTCAGTAGTTGCAGCAGCAGAATCAACTGGAGCAGTAGCTTCTGTCATAGCAGTTTCTAAGCTAGCAGATAAAGCAGCAGCGATAGAATCAGCAGTTAATTTTGCTTGCTCTTCCATTTTAGCTTTTTCTTCAGCAGAAGGTCCACAAGATACAACAGTTGTAGCGATGATAGCTACTGCGATAATTGAAAATAATTTTGTCATTTTTTTTAGTTTTAAAATTGTTTTGTTTGAGTTATTTGAACATTTATACCGAAACTTTAAAATGGTAACCCGAAAATAATTGAAAATTTGCAATAAAAACGTAACTCATTGAATATCAATGATTAAAATTTAAAATTAAGAAAGGTTACCTGATATTTAGCGACTTTTTCAATACGCTTAGAGTAGTAATAAAGTTGATTTTGAGTTTATTTAGCGATGAATTCGCTTATTACTTTTTCGGCTTTGATAAATGCTTCTTCTAAAACTTCATTTAGGATAAAAACATCAAACAAATCGGCTGTTTTAAGTTCTTTTTCAGCTTTTTCAACTCTTCGGGCAATGCTTTCTGGGCTATCTGTACTTCTCGAATTTAAACGTTCTTCTAATATTTTAATGCTTGGCGGCATTACAAATACGGCTAAAGCCTGTTCACCAAATTGTTTTTTAAGGTTTAAACCACCTTCTACATCAATATCAAAAATAACATGCTTGCCTTTAGCCCAAATACGGTCAACTTCACTTCTTAAGGTTCCGTAATGCGTTCCAGCATATACTTCCTCCCACTCTAAAAACTCTTTATTATCTATTTTTTGTTTGAATTCTTCTACCGTTAAATAATGGTAATCTTTCCCATTCTCTTCTACACCACGTTTTGGGCGGCTGGTTGCAGAAATGGAAAACTCTAGTTTATCAGGAAAGGTTTTTAGTAAATGTCTTACGATGGTAGTTTTACCAGAGCCAGATGGCGCAGAAAATATAATAAGTTTGCCGTTTTCCATGAACAAAGATAATAGTTTTTTTTATTGGGGCACGTTCCTGCGAAAAAAGAACGCAGGAACCGGGCTGTCGCTACAATCTTTTGCAAGAGGCAGGCAAAAGGATTTTCGCTTGCATCCCTCGTGCGAATTATTGATATGTTGGAAGTATATATATCGATTTATGGTAAAACTGCGTGAGGAATTGTAGCGAAAATCCTTTTACGTAACGAAGTGAAGTAAAAGATTGAAGGAAAGCCCGCCCTCTTTTCGGCCGCCCAAAATATATTAAATTATTTCTTGATTTTTAAAATACTCATAAACTAAATTGGCTTTAGAATTGCCAATAATAGCAGCTAGTTCAGCTAAAGTTGCTTCTTTAATTCCTTTCACAGATTTTAATTCGGTTAATAATTTTTGAGCAGTTTTATCGCTGATACCTTTAATTTCGGACAGTTCTGTTTTGAAAGTTTCTCGGCTTCGTTTGTTGCGGTGATGTGTAATACCAAAACGGTGAGCCTCATCACGTATTTGCTGTATAATCTTTAAAGTCTCGGAACGTTTATCTAAATACATAGGAATAGAATCGCCAGGAAAATAAATTTCTTCTAAACGTTTGGCAATTCCAATAACCGTTACTTTTCCCATTAAATCCAATTTTCTTAAACTAATAATGGCAGCGCCTAATTGACCTTTACCACCATCAATGACTATGAGTTGCGGCATAGGTAAACCTTCTTCAATAACTCTTGAATAACGACGATAAATAACTTCCTCCATGGTGGCAAAATCATCAGGACCAACAACCGTTTTTACATTATAATGACGGTACTCTTTTTTAGCTGGTTTGCCATCAATAAAAACGGGCATCGCACTTACCGCATAATCACCTTGAATGTTAGAGTTATCAAATCCTTCAATGCGGCGAGGTTCTTCTTTCATGCGCAAGTCTTTCATCATTTGCTGCATAATTCTGTCCGTATGCCTTTCAGGATCAATAATAGCTAATTGTTTTTCTCGCTCCCGTTTATAGGATTCAGCGTTTTTAAAACACAAATCCATTAAATGTTTTTTGTCTCCAATTTTAGGAACCACATATTTTGCATCTGTAAAAATAAACTCAGGTTCAAATGGAACAAAAATTTCTTTGCTCGAAGAATTATATCTGATTCTGATTTCATTAATCGCAAACACCAACATTTCTTCATCGGTTTCATCCAACTTCTTTTTCAACTCTAAAGTTTGTGCTTGAATAATAGTTCCATTCATTACTTTAAAGTAATTCACGTAAGCTACTTTCTCGTCGCTCAATATCGCAAACACATCTGTATCCGTAATAGAAGGATGAACGATAGTAGATTTGCTTTGGTATTTTTCGAGTAATTCTATTTTCTTTTTGGTGCTGGCAGCTTGCTCAAATTCTAGTTTTTCGGCTTGCTCCAACATTATTTTTTTTAAATCTCTAATCGCAAAATTGATATCACCTTTAATAATTTCTCGGATATGATTAATACCTCTGTTATAATCTTCTTCGTTTTGCTTACTCACACATGGTGCTTTACACTTACCAATTTGAAATTCAAGACAAGCGGTATATTTTTTCTTATCAATATTTTCCTGACTTAAATCTAAGTTGCAAGTCCGTAAAGGATATAATTGCTTAATTAAGTCCAACAAAATATACATGGTAGTAACAGAAGGATAAGGTCCGTAATACTCGCTACCATCTTTTTTTAATTGGCGAGTTTGAAATACTCTTGGAAAACGTTCGTTTTTAATAACAATCCAAGGATAGGTTTTGTCGTCACGCAACATAATGTTGTACTTGGGCGTGAGACTTTTAATCAAATTGTTTTCTAAAATCAAAGCGTCCATTTCGGTATCTACCTTAATGGTTTTGATATCTACTATTTTTTTAACCATGATACGCAAACGATAAGTATCATGTTCTTTGGTAAAATAGGAGGTCACGCGTTTTTTTAGATTCTTAGCTTTTCCAACATATAACAAATTGTTATCCAAGTCGTAATAGCGATACACTCCAGGCGTTTCGGGCAACGTTTTTAGGATACTTTGTATATGTTCTGAAAAGTCGTTTGACACTTTGTAAAGTTAATTTTTTTAGTTAATTTGTAGCATCTTAAAAAACAAAACCATATTTATTTCTGCACTCGATTGGGGACTTGGCCATGCTACACGCTGCGTGCCATTAATTAAACAATTAATGCAAGATAATGTTGTGATTTTAGGTGTAACGCCAATTACTGCATTAATTTTTAATGAGGAATTTCCTAGCCTTAAAAAAGTAAATGTTGAACCCTACAATATTCGTTATTCGCATACAACGCCATTATCTGTTAAGCTATTATTGGATGCTTCAAGAATTTTCAGGGTTGTAAAAAAAGAAAGACTTCAATTACAAAAAATTATAAAAGAGCATCAAATTGATGTTGTGATTAGTGATAACCGATTTGGAATGTATGAGAAAAGTGTGCATTGTATTTATATCACCCATCAGCTAAACATACAAGCTGGGTTATTCTCAGAAATTGCCAATAAGGTTCATCATCATTTCATTAAACAATTTAATGAGGTTTGGATTCCCGATTTTGAAGAAGATAACAAGAGTTTAGCAGGGAAATTATCCAGAAATATCATTCATCAAAATGTAAAATATATTGGAATTTTGAGTCGTTTATCTATGATCGATAAATCAGAAAATCAATACGATTATTTATGTTTGCTATCTGGTCCGGAGCCATTGCGAAACGACTTAGAAAAAGCATTGATTAAAAAGGCGAATCAATCTGATAAACGTATTTGTTTTGTGAGAGGAACAACCAAGGAATTAAAAAGCTTTATTAATAAAAATGTGACTGTATTGGACATGCCACCTGCAAAAGAACTAAGTCAGTTAATACTCAATTCAGCGACTATTGTTTGCCGCAGCGGATACAGTACCTTAATGGATTTACAGCATTTGCAAAAGAAAAACTACATTTTTGTTCCAACTCCAGGGCAAGATGAACAAGAGTATTTGGCTAAGTATTGGAATGAGAAATTTGAGGCGAAGGTTGTTCAGCAAAAAGATTTAAACGCTTTTTCTTTCACCTAACCAATTCACAATTACGGTTTCATAACTCTGATTTTAATCATTATTTCCACCTCTAAATTCTACTACATTAGATGTGGTGTTTTTAGTAAAGAAAATAGGTTTTTATCTCTTCATTGTTGCCTCGGTAGCTGTTGCTATTTGGGGTTATTTGCGTTTAAAAGAAAGTAAAGCGCCAGATACCTCTGTTTTAGAACACATTCCAGCAAACGTTGCCTGTGTGATTGAAACAAAAAAATGCAGTGAATTAGTTTCTCAATTAACCCGTCAAAATTTAATTTGGAATTCTTTATTGAGCAATACATCCATGCAAGTGGCTCAAAACGGGATCCGATTTTTAGATTCATTGGTAAATTCTTCTCCCGAAATTTCGGATGTGCTTTCAGATAATTCAGTGTATTGGACATTTATTAAAAAAGAAAAAATAACAGAGCATGTTATTTTATTCAAAGTCAAGGAAAAAAACAACGAAGAATTATTTACAGATTTCTTCTCTAAAGTTTTTTCTAAAGAAACTTCTGTGGCTTCCTTCGATGCTTTTTATTTTACTAATAATAAGCAAAAATGGTTAGTGAGTTACAAAAATGGTATTGTGTATGTGAGTTCCGACGTTGGTACTTTGCAAAATTTCATGGAGTTAAATCCAAACGAATCGTTAGCCAAACATAAAGCATATACTGATTTAGTAAAGGAAAATGGAGAGCAAAGTACACAAGTCTATTTTAATCATACGTCTATTAATTTATTTCCAAGAACTATTTTTTCGCAACAGTCGATATTTAGTCTGGACGTGAAATTAAACGAAATAACATTTACAGGTTATTCTAATGCAGATAGTTTATCTTTATTTAATTCCGTAAAAAATCAAGAGGCAGAAAGTATTCAAAGCTTTGCATCATTACCAAATAATCCTGACATTATTGAAGCAGTAACTTTGAGTGATGTGAATTTATTTTATAAAACAGTTGAAAAACAACAGTCTGATAAAACGATTGAGTTAAATACCAATGCGTGGCAATTATTGAATGATAACACTTTATATAATATTAAAGCCGAAAGTTTTGAAAATATTGATAAGGAAATTGTATCTGCAACCTATGTATTAAATAATGTGACATCTCATATTTTATGTATCAGAATAAAAGATGCGGAAAAAAGTGAAGTGCTTTTAAAATTAATGAGCGATAGTATTTTGGGAAATTTAGATTTAAAAACTTATAAATTAAACATATCCTTTGAAAAACTATTTTCTTTTACAGCATCTGATTTCAAAAACGAATATGCTTGTGTGACAGAAAATCAATTATTGTTTTTTTCAAATAAAACGGTTTTAGATTATTATCAGCAATCGTTAGCAGGCAGTCAATTACTTGGGAAGAATAGCTCTTTTATGGATTATGCGAACGATAATTTATCCTTAGAGTGTAATTATTTGTACTACGAAAATGCTGAATTAATGAAGGCACATAATCTCATTTCCATTATTAATTCAGAAGAGTTATGGATGTCGGAACATGCATTGTCGCAATTATCATTAACGGCTAAAAACTATAAAAACAATTTGCAGGTACGGATCAATGCTAATCATGCGCAGCCAAAGTCAGATGTTAGCAATAGCTCTTCTGCCTTATGGGCTTTTAAAGCCGATTCGGCTATTACAACCAGTGCGCATGTTTTTGTGAATCATTTGACTCAAGAAAATGAATTGTGTTTTCAAGATGAATTGAATCAGGTTTATTTAATTAATTCGACAGGTAATTTAATTTGGAAAAAGAAAATTACCGAATCCATCAAGTCTAATATTTACACCGTAGATATTTTTAAAAATGGTAAATTTCAAATGTTGTTTAATACCGAAAATTTCTTGCATTTAATTGATAGAAATGGAAATTATGTACAAGGCTTTCCTGTTAAGCTACCAGCAAAAGCTACATCAAATATTAGCTTGTTAGATTACGAAGGAAATAAAGATTACCGGATATTTTTAGCTTGTGCTGATAAACGAATTTATAATTATAATTTATATGGCGTTAAAACAGAAGGCTTTGTGCCTGTTAAAACAGATGCGATTGTTAATTTGCCAATTAACTTTGCGCATGTTGGCGCTAGCGATTATTTAATTACAGCCGACATAGCAGGTAATTTATATGGCTTTAGTAGAAAAGGTGAAGGACGAATTGATTTTAAAAATAAAGTCATTGAAAATTTAGATCATCTATATGTATTGGCGGGAAATAATTTAGATAATACAAAATTGATTTATGTGGATGACAAAAATAATTTATTGAATAAAATTTCTTTAGCCGATAAAAAAGAAGCTTTAAAAATAGGAGATGAATTGAATGGATTTAAAACTTCTTTTGCTTTAGTTAATGATGATTCCCAATCCGACATATTAGTATACGGAAATGGCGCTTTGTATGCTTATGATTTATTTACTAGTAAATTAGTAGAATATTTTAATGAATTAGCGGTTTATGATGATGCTCAAATGGTACAAACAAGCGACAATACTTGGTTTTTAGGATTTGATAAAACAGGTCAAAAAATTGATGTGATTAATACTTCAGGAAAGCTAGCGACATCATTACCAAACAGCAATCAAAAACCATTAATCAATAATTTATATAAAAATGGTAAAACTTATGTTTTACTAATTGGGGGCAATAAAATTACTTGTCAGGAGTTGAATTAAAGACCCTTTAAAAACTATTGACTTCTTGTTCTTTTTTCTTGAAAAAAAAGAACCAAAAATTCAAGGCAATTCGCCAACCACCACTTGCCCCGCAGAAGCTACCCAGAATGAAGGTTCACAACGAATTGCCAAAGCCGGCCGCACCATTACCAATGTATGAGAGATGCATTGAAATTTAATTTAAATTTATCCTCTGCGTTCTTTGCGGAAAAAACTCTGCGCCCTTTGCGGTTAAATCAATACTCAAACTTTCCGAACTCAGATTCAATCGTTACTTTTTTACCATCAAACTTTTCTACTCTTCCAATAATTTTAGCATCTACATTAAATGATTTCGAAATATCAATCACTTGTTGAGCTAATTCTTGTGGTAAATAAACTTCTAAACGGTGTCCCATATTAAACACCTTATACATTTCTTTGTAATCGGTTTTACTTTGCTCGTGTATTAATTTGAATAATGGAGGTAGGGGAAATAAATTATTTTTGACAATATGAACGCCTTCTACAAAATGCAACACTTTAGTTTGTGCGCCACCACTGCAATGTACAATGCCATTAATTTTTGTTCCTAGTGTCGATAATAATTTTTTTACGATTGGGGCATACGTTCTGGTTGGCGATAACACTAATTTACCAGCCGTGATATGCTCTTTTATTTCTTTACCGTTGGCGTCCGTATAACTCACATCCACTTTATCGGTTAAATTCATTTGTCCGCAATAGGTTACTTCTTTTGGTAATGCATTATCATAAGACTCTGGATATTTTTCAGCTACTGCTTTACTAAACACATCATGGCGAGCGCTAGTTAAGCCATTGCTTCCCATGCCACCATTGTATTCAGTTTCGTAAGTAGCTTTACCAGAGGACGATAATCCAACAATCACATCGCCCGCTTTAATTTGGTGATTAGAAATGACATCGTCTTTTTTCATTCGACAAACAACGGTGCTATCAACAATTAAAGTGCGCACTAAATCGCCTACATCAGCTGTTTCGCCGCCAGTTGAGCGAATATCGATGCCATTTTCTCTTAAATTTTCTAAAACTTCTTCGGTTCCGTTAATGATAGCCGAAATGACTTCACCCGGAATTAAACCTTTATTACGACCAATGGTTGAAGACAATAAAATATTATTAACAGCACCAACGCATATTAAATCATCAATATTCATAATCACAGCATCTTGTGCAATACCTTTCCAAACGCTTAAATCACCCGTTTCTTTCCAATATACATAGGCTAACGATGATTTTGTTCCAGCTCCATCAGCATGCATAATAATGCAGTGATCATTGCTACCTGTTAAATAATCAGGAACAATTTTACAAAATGCTTGAGGAAATAATCCTTTATCTATATTGGAAATAGCATTATGAACATCTTCTTTAGATGCCGAAACACCACGTAAATTATATTTTAAGTCTGACATGATTTTGAGCTAATAAAGCCCAAAGATAGAAGAAAATGCCTAAAAATGTGATTGACTTTTTAACGTGATAGTAACAGAAGAGATAATAACCAAAAGACACACATTCCCATACTGAATAACTAAACAAATTCAATATGTTCCTGTGTGTCTTTTTCTCTAACTCACACTATTTTACAATTACCAATTTTTTATTTGAAACTGAGTCATTGCCTTTGATGCTAATGTTATAAATACCTGCCGCTAAATAGTTAGCATCAATCGTTGCTTTTCCATTTTCGATAGCTTGCGATAGTACAACATTGCCAGCCATATCAAATAATTGCAGGATTTGTTTTTCTTTAGTACTTAATTCAATAGTAAACAAACCATTGCTTGGATTAGGATAAACAACTGACTGAAGTTCTTTAAAGTTTTTCTTTACAGAAACAACTTGACTGTATTCATTTATAGTCGTATTTGTTGTTATCGGACTATTATAATCAAAATAGATGTAAGCAGTGTTTTTATTTTTGTTCCAGCGCCTAAATTATTTTTTTGGTTTTATTTTATACTGAATATATCCTTTAGAACCTTCAGAATTGGTTGTACTGTCAGGTAATTGTATGTTTTGGAAGTTGAAGAAGGCTACTTTATTATTTATCGACCAAGTATTATTATGACTATAGTTAACGACTTTAAAAGTTTCCAAATCTAAATTTGAGTCAAGCGTATCCACTAATCTAATATTAAAGGCTGGCGCATTTCCTGTATTTTGAAAATGAATTGTATAGGTAAACCAATCATTAAAGCCAGGAGCAACATATGTTGGATATACTTTCATATTTGGATCGAAAGAATTTACGACCCCATAACAAAGGTTATATGAATTATTACTTACATCACTATCACCACTTGTTGGAGTGACATTAACGGATACACATATAGAATCACCTGAAGTTGCTGTTGTATCAGTTTTCAAGATGATATTAAAGTCGTTTAAAAATTTACACTTCCAAAGTCAGCAATAGTGTATGTAAAGGTAGTTCCTGAAACAATTGGTATTAAAGAGCCTAGAGCAGGGGAAATGTATGTTACTGGACCAGATACATTGATTGTTAATTGGCCACTTACTCCAGATGCACAATTTAAATTATACCATTGCGACATATCGCCAGCTGCTATTTTTAAATGGTGAGTTTGTCCAGGAAAACGATGCCGTTGGTTAAAACAGATTGAACTCCTACGTCGAATCCCGGTTTACATTTCACGGAAAAATCGACATTTTCTACCGTAGGATTTACGGTAGTCAATTGAATAGTTGTATCAATACCAGGGTAGATGCATTGGGAAGTATAAGGCGTATTTATAGTGTCAGTACTACAGTATAATTGCCCGCAGGATATACAAAATTATACATGCCAAATGTATGGGAACTTGCTTGAGATAAATATTGGTTATTACTATCTAATAATTTAAAATGGATGTTATTCAATTTTGTATCATTCGTATCTTTTAGGCAATTTGTATTTGTATCAAAATAGGCATTGCCAATAATACCTTTTGCTCTTTCGCAGCCATTTGGGTTTGTAAGTGTGTTTCCAGAAGTGCATAATGGATAAGTAAAACAAGATGGATCCATTATTGGTAAATAATTGGGCAAACAGGAAAGCGCATTATTTGCAATGTCAATATAAGTTAGTGAATTGGGGATAGAAGGCACGCATGTAATTTGGTTATTAGAACACAATAGTATTTTAAGATTATTAGGTAATGGAGGTAAATATGTTAAACTATCATTTCTGCAATCTAGTTTTTCAAGAGAAGTAGGTAATGCAGGTAGTATATGAAGTTTAGGACAATTAGGTGAGCTTAGTTCCTGTAAACCATTAGGTAAGGCTGGAAGTGAGTTTAATTTTGCGTTATTATGGCAATTTAATGTAATTAATGAAGCAGGAAGAGTTGGAATCGAACTGATTTGCAAATTGTCGCAACTTAAATTCTTTAAGCCTTGTGGCAATGTTGATAGTGTTGTGAATGAATTCATTCCGCAACCTAAAGAAATTAGTGAATCTGGAAGATGCTGAGGTAAACTATCAATTTGAAACATTGAACAGTATAATTCTTTTAATCCGTTTGGCAGTGTTGGTAAATATTGATGCGCGTTAACTGAAGCGTTACTGCATAAAAGTGATTTTAATCCAGTTGGTAATTGTGGCCAAGTAAAAGATGTATATGTAAACAGGCTAAGTGATTTTAATCCTAAAGGAAATGCTGGTAATGTTGATATATGGAGACTTAAATTTAAATTTTTCAAATTATTTGGTAGTGAGTTTAAACTAGTTAAATTCGGAAAGCCTGTTAGTTTTAAATTTTCAATACTATTTGGTAAAATGGGAAGACTTGATGCACTGTATATTGTATTTATATTTAAGGTCATCAGACCTTTAAAAAATTGTAATCCAAAATAATTTATAATAGCTGGGGGCGAAGGATTTGCTTGACTTGGCATTAAATCAATAATAGTCCTTGTTGTCACCGCCAAACTCGTTGTATCCATTTGATTGCCATTCATTGCTGAGGGAACATTAGCTTGTAGCCAAGTTACAAAAATTTGCATCTGGTATGGTTACATATTGTGCCTTTAGGCTTGTTAAACAAAGCATTGCAGCTAGTAGAGTCAGTGATTTTTTCATGGTTCCGTGTTTTATGTTATAAAGGTAAGTAATGTGCTGTCCTTTATAAGTTAAGATTGGCAATAGGGAACTTTAACCTAATAAGTGATGGCTTTTTGCCGATAAGTGATAAAACTAAAAAGCGTTTCGGGGTTTCCAAAACGCTTTTTAGGGAGTTAATTTAGATTATTTTACAATTACCAATTTTTATTTGAAACCGAGTCATTGCCTTTAATGCTAATGTTATAAATACCTGCCGCTAAATAGTTAGCATCAATTGTTGCTTTTCCATTTTCGATAGCTTGCGATAGTACAACATTGCCAGCCATATCAAATAATTGTAGGTTTTGCTTTTCTTTAGTGCTTAACTCAATAGTAAATAGACCATTTGTTGGATTTGGATAAACAGAAGCAATACTTTCTTTTTCTTCGGCGACGCTTGTTGCTATATCTAATATCGAATTAAGAGTTGTATTAGTCACAATTGGCGCATTAAAGTCAAAATAAATATAGGCTGTGTTTTTTATTTTGTATGGTCTTGCCCAAGTTGATTTTGGTTTTAAGCGGTACTGAATAAATCCTATCGATCCTTCAGGATCACTTGAACTATCCGGTAATTGTATGTTTGAAAAATTAACGGTCATCACACGACCATTTAATGTGGTATTATTGGCGTGGCTGTAATCCGTAACCTGAAACGTATTTAAATCTAATTCAGTATCTAAGGTGTCGGTTAATTTAATATTAAAGGCGGGAGCGTTACCTGTATTTTGAAAGTGAATGGTATATGTTAACCAATCGTTATAGTAGGGTGCAACATCAATTGGATACACTTCTTTAATATTTGGATCGTAAGAGTTTACAATATTGTAACATGTCATCACTTCATTATTACTTGGATAATTGTCACCACTTAAAGGATTAACTTTTGCGCTTACACATATCACATCGCCAGCTTGAGCTGCGTAAATGGCTGTAATTGTATTCTGAAAGCGTAGCGTTGTTAATGGTGGCAAAATCAGTAATTGTATAAGTAAATATGTTTCCAGATACGCTTGGCACTAAAGCTCCTGCAGCTGGCCCCATATAGCTTACTGGCCCCGTTACTACAAAACTTAATGAACCACCAACACCCGCTGCACAATTTAAATTATATCTTCTTGATATATCACCAGCGTTTAAAGTTAACAGGTGAGTTTGACCAGGAAACACAATGCCGCAAGTATAAATAGATTGAATTCCGACATCAAAGCCTGGTTTGCACGCTAATGCAAAGTTGATATTTGTATCTATTACAGCAACTGTAACCATACTGTCTAGCCCAGGATGAGCGCATGTTGTTTTAAATGGCATACCAGTTGTATCTACTATCACGTTGTAAGTATTTGCCGAATCCAGAAAGTGATATACACCATTTGATGCTGTATAAGTAGAACCTAATAAGGTAGAAGATGAGTTGTAAATTTTCATAGGAACGTTTTTCATTCCAGTATCTCCGCTATCTTTTGTACAGTTATTACTATTGTCTTTATAAGTAAAACCAACAATGCCATATGCTGTAGGGCAATTAAAAGGGTTGCCAGCCATCATAAAGGATATCTTAATGTAATTGAATCCATACTTGGGATATAATTTGGAAGACAGGTAAATGGATTATTGCTGATATTTAAATATACGGGTATGTTGTTGAAAGGTTCGAAACAATGGATGCTATTTGAACTGCAATCAAGTAAACCTAAAGAACTTGGTAATATTGGTAAATTAATTAGTTGATTGTTACTGCATATTAAGTTTCCTAAAGAGCCTGGTAACGTTGGCAAACTTGCAATGGTATTAGAGCTACAATTTAGAAAATATAAATTATTAGGTAAAGTTGGTAAGGTAGGCAACTGATCGCTATGGCAATCTAAAATAGCTAATGTTCCTGGCAATGTTGGAAGTGTACCAATTGGATTTGAACTACAATTTAATTCTACTAATGAATTTGGTAAAGTTGGTAATGCTTGTAATCCATCGCTATCACAATATAAAATAGCTAGTGAATTTGGAAGTGCTGGTAAAGTTCCTAGGCCTGTATTATTACTGCAAATTAATTTGTACAATGAATTTGGTAATGTAGGAAGAGTAGTAATGTTGTTTGACGCACAATTAATAATATTTATTGAATTTGGTAATGCAGGTAACGTTGTTAAGTTATTAAATGAGCAATCTAAAAATTGTAATGCACTTGGTAATGCAGGTAGGACTGATATTGAATTACTACTACAAGTTAAATGAATTAAGCTATTTGGCAAGGCAGGAAGAGCAGACAATTGATTAGATGCACAAACTAAGTGTGTTAATTTATTTGGAAGAGCAGGTAACGTTTGCAATGGATTGTCGCTACAATTCATGGTTATTAATGAATCTGATAATGCTGGCAAGCCTTGTAAATTATTACTGGCACATGTAAAAGAGGTTAAGCCAACAGGCAATGCAGGCATTACTTGTAAGTTATTACCATAACAGTTAAAATGAATTAACGAATCTGGTAAAGTTGGTAAACTATCTAATTGATTGTTCAAACATTCAAAATGTTTGATTGTGTTTGGTAGAGAAGGTAAACTATCTAGCAAATTTTGAGAACAGGTAAAATACACTAAGCCATTTGGTAATTGAGACAAACTGTCAAGAGCATTACCATCGCAAATTAACGTATCTAACATGCTTGGTAGTGAAGGCAAATAGGATAATCTTATGTTGATGGTATCATAAACATTAATGCTGCAGTTTAAGGTTTTCAAAGAATCAAAATATTGTACGCCATCTAAACTAGCTACATGTTGGTTTTGGATAATAATTTGTTTTCTAGAAGTGACATCAATATGAGTAGTGTCCATTTGATTTCCCGTCATGGCATTTGGGATATTGATTTGTAACCATGCAGCAAAACTAGTGTCGCTGATGGTAACATGGTTTTGTGCGTTGATGCTTGTTAAACAAAGCATTAAGACAAATAGTGAGATTAATTTTTTCATAACAGTAAGTTTTAAAGTATTTCTGATTGTAAAATTAGAGTATACTTAACTCACTATTTGGCCAGATTGGCAATAGGGGCTTTAAACTAATAAGTGGTGGTTTTTCCGATATGATTGGGTGTATTACCTTACAATCACCAATTTTTTATTTATAACAGAACTACCTTTTAATGCTAATGTTATAAATACCCGCAGCTAAATGATTAGCATCAACAATGCTTTTGCCGTTTTCAATAGTCTGAGACAGCACTTCATTTCCAGTAATATCAAACACTTGAAGTAATTGTTTTTCTTTGGAATTTAATTCAATAGTAAATGTACCGTTAGTTGGATTAGGGTATAAAGCAGCTAAAGCTTCTGTTTGATTATTTAAGCCAGTAGGAACTAAAATGGAATTATAAGTACTGTTAGTTACAATAGGTGAATTATAATCAAAATAAATATAAGCCGTATTTTTTATTTTGTAAGGCGCAGCCCATGTTGCTTTTGGTTTGATACGGTATTGTATATAACCAATAGAGCCGCTTGGATTACTAGTGCTATCAGGTAACATGATATTTGGGAAACGAACATTTAAAATATTACCTGTTAAATCAATTATGTTTTGGTGGCTGTAATTAATTACTTGAAAAGTTTCTAAGTCTAACATATTATCCAGAGTATCAGCTAAACGTATATTAAAAGCAGGAGCGTTTCCAGTATTTTGAAAATGAATGCTATAAGTTAGCCAGTCATTAAAACCAGGTTGTACATCAATTGGATACACTTCTTTAATATTTGGGTCGTGAGAATTATATACTAGATATGAATGTGTGGACGTATTATTACTTAAATCATTATCACCTATTATTGGGTCTATATTTGCGACTATGGTTATGGAATTTCCTGCAGTTGCGATGGGATTAGTTATAAATAGTAATCTAAAATCATTTATATTATTTATTGTAGAAAAATCACCTACCGAATACGTATATACATTTCCTAAGATAGCGGGTGTTAAAGCACCTGGAGCTGGGCTAAAATATGTAACTGGACCACTTATAGTAAAAGTTACAGTGCCACTTATATTAGATGTGCAATATAAGTGAGTTAATCCTGCGGATATATTTATAGTATGAGCTTCCCCAGGAAATACTATTTGAGTATGTCCAATTGCTTGTATGCCTAAATCGAAACTTGGTTTGCAAATTAAATTGAAATTTATAGCCCCACCATTTGCTCCAACAGTCACAGTGCTATCTAAACCGGGATAAATACATTGTTGCGTAAAAGGAATGTTTGTTGTATCAACAACTACATTATAAGTATTAAATGTTTGAGGAAAATAATATAGCCCATTTATCGCACTATAAGTTTGTCCTAATAAGTTATTCAACCCATCGTATATTTTTACTGGAATATTTTTTAATTCTATATCTCCTGAGTCCTTTAAGCAGTTCGAGTTTTTATCTGTATATACATAACCTATAATTCCTCCTGAAACAGGACATCCATTTGCGTTTCCAGCAGAGCATAATGGTATGGCTAAGGTAGCTAAATCCATATCGGGTAAATAATTTGGCAAACACGTTGCATAGTTATTATCGATTTCTATTGTCGTTAAACTTGATGGAAATGTAAGAAAACAATTTATGTTGTTATACGAACAAGATAAAGACTGAATAGCATTAGGTAAACCTGGAAGCTGAGTTAATAAGTTTTGTTTACAATCTAAATCTGTTAATGATTGTGGGAGTGTTGGAAGGGATACTAAATCATTTTGTGCACAATATAAAGTAGTTAAAGAATTTGGAAGAATTGGAAGATTGGTTAAAAGATTATTACCGCAACTTAAAAATAATAACCCAGCATTTAAAGTAGGTAGATTTGTTATATAGTTTGAGTTACATCTTAATGTTTTTAATGCCGTTGGCAAAGAGGGTAAATTTGTTAATTGGTTTGATTCTGCCGTTAATTCATTTAAGCCGTTTGGGAGGGTTGGTAAAACAGATAAGGTATTAACACTACAGTACAAATCTATTAAAGTGTTAGGTAATGAAGTTAGGTTTGATACGTTGTTTTTTGCGCAATGTAAACTAACTAGAGCATTTGGAAGCAAAGGTAGATTCGTTAAATTATTTTGACCCACTTCTATAGTAATTAATGAATTTGGTAAAGTTGGTAAGTTAGTTAATTGGTTAAAGCTAGCCGTTAAATAGGTTGAGTATTTGGCAGTCTTGGAAGCGTGCTTAAAAAATTGGATTCACATTCTAATATTGATAAAGCATCAAAATATTGAATACCAGTTAAATCACTAATATTTGTGAATCCTATAGAAACAATAGTTCTAGTAGTAATTGCTAAACTGGTGGTGTCCATCTGATTACCAATCATTGCCGATGGAATATTAGATTGCAACCAATTTCGGAAATTTACATCAGGTATTGTCACATAAGTTTGTGCCTTTACATTTTTTAAACAAAGCAATAAAACAATCAGAGTAAATGTTTTTCTCATAGTAATTATTTATACTAATAAAGATAGTAAAATAAGTGAAACAAAAAAGCGCCTTGGGATTACCAAAACGCTTTTCATTTAATTGTAGGTTGTTTTTAAAAAACCTCTTTAGCAACTCTTTTAGTACTATCCGATGTTCCCATTGTATAATAATGAAGACAAGGAACATTGGCTTTTTTCAATTCTTTACTTTGTTCAATACACCATTTAATACCAATTTCTTTTACTGCTTTATCATCTTTACATTTTTCTAATTCCACAAATAAATCTTGCGGTAAATCAATATGAAAAATTTTAGGCAAAGCAATGAGTTGTGAACGAGAGCTTAATATTTTTAATCCTGGAATAATCGGCACATTAATATCGTTTTTGCGGCATAAATCCACAAACTCAAAATATTTTTTATTGTCAAAAAACATTTGCGTTACAATGTAATCAGCGCCAGCATCCACTTTGGCTTTTAACCATTTCATGTCGCTATATAAATTTGGAGCTTCAAAATGTTTTTCAGGATAACCTGCAATTCCCATACAAAAATCAGTCGGAGAAGCATCTTTCATTTCATCATCCAAATAAACGCCATTGTTCATGCCTTTTATTTGTTTTACTAAATCAATAGCGTAGTTATGTCCACCTGGTTCTGGTACAAATTGCGATTCTGTTTTAATGCTATCACCACGTAATGCTAAAACATTATCAATTCCTAAAAATTGTAAATCAATTAAGGCATTTTCTGTTTCTTCGCGTGTAAAGCCTCCACAAATAATGTGTGGTACAGCTTCTACGTCATATTTATTCATAATGGCGGCGCAAATACCAACGGTACCTGGGCGTTTACGAATACTTACTTTTTCGAGGTATCCGCCATCACGTTTTTTGTAAATGTATTCTTCGCGATGATAGGTAACATCAACAAAGGCAGGCTTAAATTCCATTAAAGGATCAATGCCGTCAAAAATAGAATGAATACTTTTTCCTTTTAAAGGTGGAAGTATTTCAATAGAGAATAAAGTGTCTTTCGCAGATTTAAGATGTTCGGTAATTTTCATAAAATAATATAATAGGCCACAAATGTAACCATATACTACAATTTAAAAAAGTCTAATATCAAAGAATGTAAGACTAAAATCGGTATCCAAACGATAAGCCAAATTTAAAGGCATTTACTGGGAATGGATTATTGTTATAATTGCTGGCTTTGGTTAAATTATCTTCAGTTTTGTATGTGTCAATTTTATATCCAACACCAGCTAGCATCATAATATTAAAGTTTTTGGTCACTCTAAACAACAGTCCATTGTCAAGCATTACATACATTCTGTTTAATGTGTATGTTTTGCAGTTAAATATAGTGTTATAGCCATTATTCGGATCATATATATATTCATCTTTATTATAAGTTCCTGTAAATTGTGCGGTTCCAACATAGGGGCCAACAAAATGCGTCACTGCTCGTTTGCCACTTGTTTGAAAATGAATGCCTAAGCCAACCTCGTATGTTTTATTTTTGTATTTAAAATTTGAAATCGAAAAGAACTAGTACTTCGTTTGAATAGTAATAGTTATTTCCAGAAAAAAATGGTATTGACAGCTTGTGTAAAATAAGGAGCAGAAAAGCCTACGGTTACTGGTACATAAACATGAAAATAATTATTAGCAAATTCCCGAATATAGTTTAATCCAATTGAACCATTAATGGGCTCAATCATATTAAATGATACCAAATTTTTTGTAACAAGAAGTTTATTTACTTCTGCTTTTTCAATGCTATCTCTGTTTACCCTTGGCGACGGCGTATAACTGTTATAAACTACAAATGGCTGTTCTGCAGGGGCAGAGGGGGTAGAATTAATAACTTCGTGTACTCCATTTTGGTAAATAATAAGCGCGACTTCTTTTTTTGAAATTGTAATGGTTGGCCCATCTTGATACGTAAATAACTTATATTTTATTTCAGTAGTGTTAATCTCTAAAATTTTCACATCCACTTTACTATTGTCTTTTTTAAATAATTGATCTTGTGCGAAACCAATTACTGAAAGACTTAAAATTAATAGTGTTAAAATGCTCTTCATAGCTATCATATTATTATAATTAAAGGTAATTAAAATAATCGTAACAAAATTTGGTTTTTTTGCAACAATTGTTTGCTCGGCGGTAATATATTTATAAATTTGGCTAAATTTTTAATCTTTCTTACCACACTATTATGAGCAAAATAAAAGTAGCTAACCCAGTTGTAGAATTAGATGGCGACGAAATGACTCGTATCATCTGGAAATTTATTAAAGACAAATTAATTGTTCCTTATTTGGACGTAGATATTAAATACTACGACTTAGGTATGGAGTATCGTGATGAAACCAATGATCAAGTAACTATTGATGCTGCTGAAGCCATCAAAAAGTATGGTGTTGGTATCAAATGTGCTACTATCACTCCTGATGAAGCTCGCGTAAAAGAATTTAACTTAAAGCAAATGTGGAAGTCTCCTAATGGAACTATCCGTAATATATTAGATGGTACCGTTTTCCGTGAGCCAATCGTGTGTAAAAACGTACCTCGTTTAGTTACTAACTGGACAGCTCCAATCATTGTTGGTCGTCATGCATTTGGTGATCAATACAAAGCAACAGATTTCGTAGTTCCAGGAAAAGGAAAATTAACTATGAAATTTGAAGGCGAAGATGGAAAAGTAATTGAACACGAAATCTTCCAATTTAAAGGTGCTGGTGTAGCAATGGGTATGTATAACGTAGAAGAGTCAATCCGTGGATTTGCTCACTCTTGTTTTAACGTAGCCTTAAACAAAAAATGGCCTTTATATTTATCTACTAAAAATACCATCTTAAAAAAATACGATGGTCGTTTCAAAGATATTTTCGAAGAAATTTATCAAGCAGATTACAAAGCTAAGTTTGAAGCAGCTGGTATAGTTTACGAACACCGTTTAATTGATGACATGGTAGCTTCGGCTTTAAAATGGAATGGTAACTTTGTTTGGGCTTGTAAAAATTATGATGGTGACGTTCAGTCTGATTCAGTAGCACAAGGATTTGGTTCATTAGGTTTAATGACGTCTGTATTAATTACGCCAGACGGAACTATTATGGAAGCAGAAGCAGCACATGGTACTGTAACTCGCCACTTCCGTGATCACCAAAATGGTAAACCAACGTCAACTAACCCAATTGCTAGTATTTTTGCTTGGACACGAGGATTAGAATTCCGCGGTAAATTAGATAATAACCAAGAGTTAATTAACTTCTGCCAAGCTTTAGAGCAAGTTTGCGTTGAGACAGTTGAGTCTGGTAAAAATGACTAAAGATTTAGCAGTATGTGCACATGGCAACAAAGTTAACCATGGTGAGCACTATTTATATACTGAAGAGTTTTTAGATGCTATTGATCAAAACTTAAAAAAGAAGTTAGGAAAATAACTGATGAGCCAAGAATTATTCGATAGAGTAGAGGATGCCTTAAAAACCATTCGCCCTTATTTAGAGGCAGATGGTGGCGATGTGGAGTTACTTGAAATTGCCGATGGAAACACAGCAATGCTTGAGTTAAAAGGAGCTTGTAGTACTTGCAGCATGAGTCACATGACTATGAAAGCAGGTATTGAAGAAACCATTATGAGAGCAGTGCCGGAAATTACATCTGTCCAAGCAGTAAGAATTTAATTCTTGATAACACAAATTAAAAGTCCTATTCAGTATTGAGTAGGACTTTTTTATTAGAAGATTAATATCATTGGAACACAGACGATACGGATAGAACAGATTAACACAGATTTATTTTGTATTTATAAAAATCCGCGAATATCCGATAAATCAGCCTTATCCGTGTTTCTATTAAAATATATTTAATGTATAAAGTACAAATAGCTAAAACACAAACCCAAATCGATGCCATCATTGATTTGCGTTATGATATTTTAAGAAAGCCGTGGAACCAACCAAAAGAAACATCAAGCGATGGGATGGAGCAAAATGCTGTTAATGCATTTATTGAAGATAATGGCAAAACTATTGCTTGCGGAAGATTACAAGATAATGGAGGAGGCGTAGGGCAAATTCGTTACATGGCTGTTGATTCCAATTATCAAGGAAAAGGATTAGGAAAATTAATTGTAACTAAGTTAGAAGAAGAAGCCCGAAAAATTAATTTACATACGATTGAATTACAAGCCAGAGAAAACGCTGTTGAGTTCTATAAATCGCAAGGATATGTAGTTAAGGAAACATCTTTTAAATTATGGGATATTATTCAGCATTATTTAATGACGAAAGAAATTAAATAAATAGGAACGCGGATAGCTTCGACAAGCTCAGCTACCGAAAGCAGATAGAACGGATTAGCACCGATTTTTGAATGACCGACTCTGAAGGAGTCAAATATGTTATGGGATATTATTCAGGATTATTTAATGACGAAAGAAATTAAATAGTTTTAAAAATGTAATGATATAAAAATGCCATCATAAATATATCAATAAAAAATACACTAATAAAAAGAGCCAGCTTCAATTGAAACCGACTCTTTATGATTTGCTTTAATGGGTCTTATTCTTTAATTATTTTAATAGTCTGCTGTTTATTGTTTTCAATCACTTTTACAAAATAAACACCTGTGGTTTGATTTTGTATATCTAAGTTATGTTTACCAGCTTCAAACGTTTCTGCTAATACAACTTGCCCTAAAGTGTTTGTTACATAAATTTTTGCTGTGCTTATTAACTCTAATGTAAACAAACCATTATTTGGGTTTGGATATATTTGAACTGATGCATCCTTAGTTAATGTTTCTATGCCGGTGCACAAACTCACATCTTGCGTAATGGTTGTTGTGTTAGCGCAACCATTAACATCTGTTCCTGTAACAGTATAAGTTGTTTGAACTGTTGGGCTTACGGCAATAGTTGTTGCGGTTTGTGCTGTACTCCAAGTATACGTTGAAGCTCCGCTTACTGATATAGTAGCCGTTTGTCCTGAACATAACACAGAATGACTTGTATTAGCCATTAATATTGGTAATGGGTTAGCAACAATAGTATCTACCAAACTTGTGGCACTACAGTTATTAGAATTTGTAACTACACAATAAACGCCGTAGCCGTTATATGCTCCAGTTAATACCTGTTGAATTGTCATCATACTGGTAGTATAGTTAATTTCGGTATAAGTGCCATTTGCTGGGCCAGTATCTGAACCACCAATTTGTGTATAATACCATTGGTAAGTGTTAGTACCGGCAACATTTACCGAGTGGGTTGAACTAACATCGCCACAAAGATTTACATTACCCGATTGTGAGCTAATAACTGGTAAAGGATTAACTGTAATGCTTACATTTTTTGTAGAAGCACAGCTGTTTGCATCCGTTACTGTATAGGTATTGTTAGCAGAGTTGGTTGTAAAAGTACCTGTACCTGTGTAGTTTGGTGTGCCACCTGTTGCGCTAACAGTTACCGTTGCCACTTCATTTGCACAAATTGCCGAACTTGAGAGTAATGCTGTTGCGGTTAATGCAGTTGGCGATATAATATTAAATGTTTGTTTTTTTGTACAAGTGTTAGCATCAGTTACTGTACAAGTCCATGAACCTGCAGATAATCCAGTAACAGAAGTTGTTCCGTCTCCAGTAGGATTGCCTGGTGTCCAGTTATAAGTGTAACCACCTCCACCACCTGTTGGAGTATTAATACTTGCTGCACCATTAGAACCACCATTACAGGATACATTAGTTTGAGATAACGGAGTTATTGTTAATGCTGCTGGCTCTGTAACCTGCACTGTTTGGCTTGCTGTAGCCCCACAATTGTTTGTAACTACACAGGTGTAAATACCTGCACTTAAACCACTTGCTGTTGCGGCATTACCACCACTTGGACTCCATGCATAGGTATAGGGTGCTCCGTGGCTTCCTAAAACAGTAACCGCACCATTATTAGCACCATTACAACTTACGTTGGTTTGTGCACTAATATTGGTTGCAAAATTTTTTGTCCACTCAATGTTATCTAGTTCAATAAGATCTCCGCCACTCACATTTATTTCTAAACCGGTAACTTGTTGAAAATTTACAAGACAATTTGTGCCATTTATACTTTCAGTAAAAATATAATTAGTACTAGCCCCACCAATAGGAGTAACCGTAAATGTTTCCCCTACA
This sequence comes from Bacteroidota bacterium, assembly GCA_016711805.1. Taxonomy (GTDB): domain Bacteria; phylum Bacteroidota; class Bacteroidia; order B-17B0; family Aurantibacillaceae; genus UBA4416. The sequence continues at coordinate 25,355 of JADJSH010000037.1, read as the reverse complement.
GTACTTGCGGGGTGATGAGCTAAATAAATAGTGCTGATATCTATTGGTGTATTAAAACTTATATAGAGTGTGCTACCTCCAATAGGAGTTTCAAGTACTTTACCACTAGTACCATAAGAACCAAAAAAATCGTGACAACCTACATGACCAGATGGATTCATAGAAATTACATTACAAGATGCCGTAGCAACAACACAATTAACAGTTTCAGTCAATATTCCATATGTATTATCAAAAAACGGAGGGTCAAGTGGAATAGATTCCCAATTAAAAACATTTTGAGCATTTAATCTTGCTAAACAAGCTGTTACAATAGCTAAAGAGAGTATTATTTTTTTCATATTATTGGTTTTATTGGTTTAAATTGTTAGTGTTTTTAATAATTGTTGCGCAAGAGCCTCTATCACATTCTTGTACATCAGCACGGGGTATCTCAAATCTTAAAGTCATGTCTAAACATGTACCTTCCTTTTTTTATCGTTCAGTATTTCAGTTAATACTGCATGGTAGTTTATAATACTATGACGATCTAATTCTGTTAACGGGTCACAACGAAAATCATCATTTACCCAAAAACTAAATAAATAGTAATCGCTAACATGAACATAACCTAAATCAAAAAAAGGCAAACAAGGCACAAAATCATAATAATTTACTAAGCGGAAAACTTGGCAAAGATTAGTTGAGATACAATAAATCTGATAAGCTTGCTGCAAATCAAAATCGCCCACACGAGGGCATGCAAAATTGTAGTGAGTAAGTTCTATTTTTTTTAGACTATTGCTGGCAATAGCATTTGATAAATCAATTGTAAAAATTTCTGCCAAAGCAGCACCTAAGCTATGCCCTGTTATCATTAGGTTTTCTACTGTATTAGCTTGCAAAAACTCAAAAAGTGCTTGTTGTAAGCTTCCGTTTTGACGGTTCAATAATACATCGTTTGTATAAACATCATGAAACCCATACGCAATGTTTGCTGTAACACCGCTTTGATAATAATAAGGAAATGGTTTTTGTTTCCAAAATTCTAAGTCTATCTTAATATCATCCAAACTCCATGTGCCTCTAAATGCAAAAATATAGTTCGGCTTATTATCCTCTTGATAGATTGCAACATATTTTTCTATACTTTTTTCCTTTCTGAAATCTTCTCCTAAAATCCACTTTGCAAATGTATAACCATTAATGGTGGCTGGAGGATCCATATTTGGGAATGGCTTTACTGGGTAAGCATTAGCAGATACTTGAGCCAGAAGTAATACGGTATTCTGCTCAGATTCCGGTATGTTTAGAATTCGATTCATAAATTAGTATTTATAATTTATTAAAAAGTGTCAATTACCCAATTTTTGTATTTCCGCAATAGTAGTACAATACTTATAAAAAGCAGGTATAGTTTTTTGCTTTTGGCGTGAAAGTGCCGTTTTTTGGCGTAAATGGTATTTCGACAAGCTCAATAACCATGTTTTGACTGGCTTAACTACCTTTTTTTAAGGTATTACAACTCTTCTTTAAACGATTTTGAAATAGGTATGTGATGGCTACCTATCGTAAAATCAGTAGTTGTTTTGGTACTTACAAATTGTGTGTTTATGATATATGAGCGATGGCACTGTACAAAATACGCTGGTAATTTAGTATTTATATCTTTAAGATTGGCTCTTATCAATAAGCGTTTGTTAGTGTATTGAAAGCTAAGGTATTTGTCTTCTGATTGTATAAACAGTACCTCTTTAGGGTTAATGTAATAATATTTTTGTCCGTCTTTTAGTTCAATTTTATCGGCATTTTTTACCTCTACTTTTGCAATGGCAATTTCCAGTGCGGCATAAATATCGTGCTTGGTAAAGGGTTTTATAAGGTAGGCGGCCGGTTTAAATTTCGCCGCTTCCTGTATCATTTTTTTATCAGAAAAAGAGGTTAAAAATAAAAATGGAATAAGGTAGTTTTCGCTGATTGCTTTTGCAATTTTAAATCCTTCGTCCTTACCATGCATTCTTATATCCAAAAAAACAAAATCGGGTTGCTCATCGCAAAAAGATAGGGCTTCTTCAAAACTAGAAACAATTCCAATAACTGTATGCCCCATTTCTTCAACATAATCTTTTAATGTTTCAGAAATGATGGCATCATCCTCAGCAATTAATATTCTATAGGTTCTTTCCACTACCTGAGTGTAAATGTAAATTTAAAAAATGCCCCATTTTTGTTTTCATAAATCATACTGCCTTTTAACTGCCGATGAATAAACAAATCTACTAATCTTAATCCTAAAGATTTTGTTGTTTTAATGTTTAAGTTTTCTGGTAATCCTTTCCCATTATCATTGTAACTTAAAATAAGTGTTCCGTTATTATTTTCAATGTGTATGTCAATTTTTTTGTTTTGATTAAGGTTCCAGGCATATTTTATAGAATTAGTTGCCAGCTCATGTATAATCATGCCTAGAGGAATAGCTTGTTCTATGTGCATTTTGGTATTATTTCCATCAATACTAAAAAAATCTTGACTACGCATATCAGAATGAGCAAGCGATTTTAAGATGTCGGTTAAAAATTCTTTGATTTTCACACTATCTAAATTTTCGCCACTATGCAATTGTTGATGAATAATGGCCATGGAATGAATACGTTGTAGAGCATCTTCAAAAACCTTTCGCGATTCAGTATCTGAAATGTTTTTTAATTGCATATTCATTAAGCCGCTAATAATTTGAAAGTTATTTTTTACACGATGGTGTATCTCTTGTATCAATACATCTTTTTGATTATTGGAGAGCGACAATTTGATATTTATTTTTTTTATTTTAAAGTAAAAAAATATTGAAACTGACAAAAAAAGAATGAGCAACATCGTAACAACAACAATAGCGTTTAAACGTTGATTTTTATTACTATTATCTTTTTCTAATAGTTCGGTTTTCTTTTTTTCGTCAGCTAATATTAAATCCTTTTCCTTTACCTGATATTTGGTTTCTACGTCTTTTAGGTTTTTTTCGAATTGCGAATACAAATTTGCTTCAGTATACTTAATCACATAACCCAGTTCCATATTTACTTTTTTAAATTCACCCATTTGATCATAACATGAGGCTTTAATATGATGTAAGTCGCGTAAAGCAGAAAACCAATCTTTACCTTCACACAGTAATATTCCTTTATCTGTGTATAAAATTCCTTTATCAAAAGGTCCGCCATACAATTGATATATTCTCGAAATATTAATTAAAACATCAACCTGAGATCTTATATCATTTGCTTTTTCGAAAATAGACAACGCCTTTTTATAGTAATTAAGTCCAATTGTACCGTTGCTATATAAATATCCAATTTGATTTAACGAAGAGCCTTCTATTTCAAAAAAACGGTGTTTGTTTGCCAACTCAATCGCATTTTTAGAATATGAAATTATGTCTTCACGTGTTCCTCCAGTTTCGGCTAATATAGCGGCTTTACGATTATAAAAACTAGCTTTGGTTCGAGGTAAAATAGTAGAATTATTTTTTAATTGATCGGCAAGCTCAATAAAGCGACTGGCATCTTTATATTTTCCAAGATGTCTATTAAATTCTGCAAGATGAATATAAGCACTCATTTTGCCGTTTATGTTATTACTTTTTTCGCATTGGGTTAAGGCACTATAATAATCAGATAATGCTAAATCATATTTTTGACTCAGTTGGTGGGTTTTTCCTCTATTTAATAAAACAGTTGCAATGTCAACCTCATTATTTAATGATTTTTTTTGTTGTATCAGATAATTGAAATAATAAACGGCAGAGTCGTAATTTCCTTGTTTACTAAGATTAACAGCTTGCTCGTATTTGCTTTGCGCAACAGAATTTGTTAACCACATAACAAGTGGTAAACATAAAATAGGCTTTATATAAAAAAAGATGTTCAAAAAATAGTTTTGTTATATTTTTGAATTTAATTTAAACTTGTAAAATTAGTATTTTTAATTAAAGGTTGAGTTAATTCAATTATTACAATTCTATCAATTTATGTCACAATTCAAAAGCTATTATTAATATGATTACACTTGGTAATTGTTATTTTTGAATGCCTTAAATTAAATTGTTTCAATGAATTTATCTAACTCTTTATTTACCATTTCAACAGAAAGATCTTTGATGCATTTAAAATCCGGGCATAAAGCCGGATTTTTAACTCTACTAGTATTAGCATTTAACCAAGAACTACAAGGCGCACAAGCTAAATTCAAAGAAACAATTTTATGTTTTGCTCCCAACCATTCATAACCGTACAGAGTAGGATTTGATGCACCCCAAATTGTAAAGGTTGGTTTATTTAAAGCTACAGCGATATGCATTAATCCACTATCTAATCCAATATAAAATTGTGATTGATAAATAATTTCCATCGCATCATTCAAAGTTGTTTTTCCAATTAAGGATAAAACGTTAGGATGACTTGAAGAGTTTATTTTTTCGTTTAAATGCAATTCGGTATTGTCGCCTAATAATACAAGTGTTGAACTAGGAGATTTAATTTGTAAATATTTAAACAACTCAAGCCATTTTTCAATATCCCAATTTTTGTAAGGCGCTTTGTTGTTAGCAGAACTAGCTTGAATTACTATGTATTTTTTTGGAAGATTAAAGCTGTTTTTTTGTGATGTATAGTTGAGGTTAAAATTTAAATCAGAAAGGGTTGCCGATGAATTAATTAAAAATACATTTTGCAAAGCATCATGTGTGTTCGGTTTTGGATCGATGAAATGAATAGCTGGAGAGCTTTGAGAAGAAGTAAATTCTTTATAATTGGTATAAACATCTTTGCCTAAAAATGCCGCAAGTGTTAAGTTAGATTTACTGAACGAAAAATGATTTAAAAAAGTCGCATCATATTTTCGGAAATTTAAAATAGAAAATAAAACAAATGATAATTTATTCTTCTTGATTTTTATATCGTCAAATAATTGCGTGTTCTCAAAAATAGATTCACAGCCAAAGGGCGAAGTAAATAAACCAGTAACTAAATAACCTTGCTTTTTTAATTCATTAACCAATGGAACAAGCAAAATGGCATCTCCAACTCCGGCAGAGAAAAACACTAACGCTTTTTTATGTGGGTTTGAACTCAAGGTTTTGTTTTAATGGCAATTTCTTTATTGATGACATCAACGGATTTTATCGTTGTATTATTGCTATGAATAAAAATGTAGTTATTGATATAATCAATTTTTCCAAAATATTCTTTCGAGTTAGTTAGATGTGTTTTGTTATCGTAAGGAAATAATTGAGCGTGTTTTTTTGAGTAATAATAAGCATGGTAGCCTTTTTGTTTAAAGTTGTCAAAAACAGAATCAATGTTAATGTCTTGATGATGACGCTGTTCTATTTCAATAATTAGAGTAGGGTGATGAGTTGATATATAGTGCTCAGCACCTTTCAAAACAGATAATTCATGTCCCTCCACATCAATTTTTATTAAATCAGGAAACACATTTTTTTCTTTGGTGAAATTATCTAAAGTGTTTGTTTTTACCTCATACACAATCGCTTCAGTTTCGTTATCTTCTTTATGATTTACTTCTAATGAACTCAAGCAATTATCAGCTACGCCATTTATAACGGGAATTTTAAATTGATGTGTTCCAGTAAAGTCAGACAAAGCCACATCAAATACGTTGCAATTTTTAAAAATGGCATTCAATTGTTTGTTCAATCTTTTTTCGGGTTCAAATAAATAGATGTTTTTGGAGTTTATTAATCTTTCAGCATAATAGACATATTCGCCCTTATTAGCACCAATATCAAAAAACACAGAATCTTTATTTAATAAAAACTCTAGTAATACTAATTCTGCATCAAATTCTACTTTCGAAAGACTTTTCCAGTTTAAAGTATGGTAATGGGCAAATACCCTTTTCTTTATAATAGAAGGGGAAACAGATAGTAATATGCTTTTAATTAATTGTCTCAAAACCGAGTTTAGCTAATAAGCATACAATATAAAGCAAATTTTACTGTTATGCCAAGTGTAATTATAATTTGGTCAAAAATACGAAGTGATTTTTTATCAAGACGATGAATAAAAATTGTTGCATAGCAATGCCTCACGGAACTATTTTTTGAAGAAGTATTGATGAAAAGGACGAGTATATGATAAATTATAGTTAAACTTGGTATTATATGACAAGTCCGCTAAAAATTCATATTTTTAGGTTTCTGATTTAAAAGATACACTTGCTAAAAAACATCATATCTACTTTATTTACTAAAGGCTTTGTTGCTTTTATTAATTTGGCAATTTTGTTAGTGTCTTGTCAGCAATTAGGAAGTGATATCCGAGGGCAAGTGAGTTTATTAATCTTTAATATCGCTATTATTCAAATCATAAATGAAATATACACAGGATATATACTTGTGTATTTTATTCCAAAGTTTTCGTTAAAAAAGATATATACTTCAGGTCTTTTATGGGCAATCATTTGTACTATTTTGTGCGTTGCTGTCATGCTTTTTCTATTCGTTTTTTTTGAAGTAGGCTCCATCGATCATTGGTTTCATTTAGTGGCTCTATCCTTATTAATTATCATTCATTCGTTTCACATGGTGATTATATTGGCTAAAGAAAGAATTAAAGTCTATAATTTCTTAAATTTTTTCCAGCCGGCGTTATTATTATCGGTTTTATTTTTAATGTTTTTCGTTTTCCATATCAAAACAATCGATAGTTATATCATAGCGCTTTACGTGTCCTTTTCAGCGGCTATTATAGTATCTATAATTCAAGTAGCTAGCATTTTCAAAAATCACAATAATACATTAACTCTGTTTGAACCAAAACGTATTATTGAAAATGGTTTTTATAATCAATTAGCAAATTTGTGTCACATGCTCAGTAATCGCTACAATTTTTATTTATTAGGCAATACTGTTTTGGTTGGTATTTACTCGAGTGCAACATCTTTAATTGAGTCTGTTTGGATAATTAGCGGGAGTGTTTCGCCTATTATTTTAACTTATATAGCCAATGAAAAAGATCCAGCAAATAATGCGAAGATCACATTGTTATTAGCTAAGATTTGCTTTTTGTTGAGTTTACTTTGCGTAGTGGTTTTATACTTTATTCCAAAAGAGTTTTTTGTTTTCTTGTTGGGTGAAGATTTTATTCACGTAAAAACGGTGATGATGTATTTATCTCCAGGTATTTTATTTATCAGTTTTGCTACGATTATTAGTCATTATTTTGCTGGTTTAGGAAAGCAACGCATCTTGTTAATAGCAAATAGTTGCGGGTTATTAACCACGATTAGTGTGAGCCGATATTTAATTGCAAAAGATCAATTGTTGGGAGCTTCCTATTCTGCTTGTCTTTCATATTTTGTGGCAACCATTATATTGGTGGCTTTCTTCCTAAAAGAAAACAAGTTTAGTCTGCTAGATTTACTTCGATTTAAGAAAGACTTTGAATTATTGAAGAGGAGCTAGTGTGTTTGAAATAGCATTATTTGCTTTATTATAAACTGAACTACTGTAATTCCTGTAGTAATAATAAAAGCCCACATCACCCATTTACCTCCTTTTTCGTGTTTAATAATTAACTGTGCTATTAATAAACTGATTGTAATTATAAATGGGATTAACGCAATATGGTAATGTAGCGATTCTAAAATATCTCCTTTTAATAAAGCAATCAAACTTCTTGCATACCACATCCGGACCTCAAGCCAAAATGCGATTTAAAAAAGCAAGGAGATAGATGTTGCTCGAGCCAGTTTATCATTGTTCAATTAATGTCTTGATATTACCTAGTAGCCATTTTTAAGTAATTTATTTTTGTTCCACCCCATGCTAAAGCTGTAAATGTCCCAAAAAATGCAAATACAACAATGATATAATATTAATTCAATGAGGCTAAACACAAACCAATAATTGACATGATTTTTACCGCTTATTATTATTATGAAGATAGGGTATATTGGTTCTCATTAGCTTCAGTAGTTTTGGCCACTTTTTACTAAAACCAAAGCAATAACTCCGCAGGTTAAAGAGATATTGAACCTATCCAGTAACACCAAATAATGCTAAAAAGATAAATAATCCTAAAACCATCGGCAGCATTTGCTATTGGCAAATTTTTCCATGTGGTGTAATTGAATTGTGCTGATTTTGTTTTGATCTTGTTGCAAATTTTGGTTAGATTATATCTTCCATGTTTATTGTTATCGAAATATGTTTTTATTTTGACTTAAAGATATATAAATTAGATAAGAGTTGAAAAAAAACAGACTAAAACTAAAACTTTTAGAAAATCCTATCGTACAATATTATAGAATTTCACAAAATCAAGATTATTAAGCTTTTATAGCTTTCATTAAATTTTAAAAATAAAAAACAAAAAGCATGAAATCATTTACAAACATTTCAAAACCTACATCCCATGAAAACTTATTTACTAACCGCAGTTCTGTTGGCTGTTCTTCTGCACTCGCCAGCAAACGGGCAAAACTTCACTTCTGTATCTCCGATTGACAGTTTAGCCAATTTTAATACAAAACAATGGACTAATTTTTATTGGTCTCATCACACATCAGTAAATGATTTGCCTGAATTCATTTATGCTCATCAGCGAGATTATATTCGCGATACGTACTTCTCTCCTCAACGTATCTCAGGTCAACCAAACACTCCACAACAAGCATGTACTAACATTGATTTCGAATCTGGAAATCTAAATGGCTGGTCAACTTCCACAGGCTACAATCCCGCATACAATGCATTGGGCTGTTGTCAAAATGCTGGAGGCGCTCAATTAATGTAACTGGCGCAGGTATTGATGCTTGCGGCGGATTTCCTTTAGTTGCAGCTGGCGGAAATTTTTCTGTAAGATTAGGAAACAACGGCACGGGTGGCATTGCAGATAGATTAGAGCAAACATTTAGTGTGACATCGGCTAATGCAAATTTCACCTATCGCTATGCAGTTGTTTTTCAAGATCCTGGGCACGCAACAGCAGATCAACCAAGTTTTCAAATAGAAATGTTAGATTCAAATGGGATACAAATTCCTTGTACCTATTATAATGTAGCTGCTGGGCAAAACATACCCGGCTTTATTAATTCTACAAACTGCGCCAATGTAGTTTACAAACCTTGGACAAATGTTAGCGTTGATTTAACTAATTACATTGGGCAAGATGTTACTATTAGATTTACAACACAAGATTGTTCGTTAGGAGGACATTATGCTTACGCCTATATTGATGGAAGTTGCTCAAATTTTAATATTACTCAAAACAATATTTTATGTCAAGGTTCAACTATTCAATTAGCAGCACCTGTTGGGTTTGCAACGTATAATTGGACATTGCCAAATGGAACTCCAGCAACAGGGCAGATACTTAACAACAGGAACTCCTGGTTTTTATACATTAAATTTAACCACTGTAACTGGTTGTCCTGGCCCAACCATAACTTATTTGTTAACGGAGTTCCCAAAACCAAATGCAAATTTTATTTCAGTTCAACCTTCTGCTTGTACTCATACCATTGGTTTTATAAATACAAGTAATATCACTAGCGGAAGTATCACTTCCAACAATTGGACATACGGAGATGGCAATACCTCTAATACGCAAAATGGATTAAACAATTACATTAACAATGGAACTTATAACGCACAGTTAATCGTAACAAGTAATATGGGTTGCAGAGATACTGCTATTGTTCCTGTAACGATTAGTCCTTTGCCAACAGCAGCTTTTGTAGCTAACAATGTGTGTTTATATGGACAAACAAGTTTCACTAATTCCTCAACGGTTACTACAGGTTTTATAACCAATACCACTTGGCAATTTGGTGATGGTACACAATCCTTATTAAATCAGCCAACACATCAATATGCTAATGCAGGAACTTATAATGTAACTTTAAATATTACTACCAATTCAAATTGTAGCAATAGCATCTCACAACAAGTTACCGTGAATCCATTGCCAAATGTGATGTTTACAGCCAATAATGTATGTGAAGGTAATGCAACTAATTATGTAAATACTTCGTCCATTGTAAGTGGAAGTATTTCAAATTACATCTGGGATTACACATCAGATGGAACACCTGATAATACAAATCAAACAGCAAGTACCATATTTAGTAATCCTGGAACTTACACAACACAGTTGATGGCTATCTCCAATTTAAATTGTTCAGCAACTCGTACATTAGTTGTTACGGTTTATCCAAATCCTGTTGCGCAATTTAATGCTTCTCCAGTTTGTGAAGGAACTCAAATGACATTTACAAATCAATCAACTATCATTAGTGGTCAAATTGTAAATAACCAATGGGCTTTTGGCGATAATACATCTTCTTTATTAGCTAATCCTTCTCATCTATATAATGGCTTTGGAAGTTTTAATGTTTCATTAATTACTTCTAGTAATTTTGGTTGTGTAAATTCTGTTTCACAACTAGTAACGGTACATCCAAAACCAACGGTTAATTTTCAATCAACTACTACCTGTTTAAATCAAGCAACTCAGTTTAGTAATCAAAGTAGTATTGCTAGTGGCACTATTATTAAATACCGTTGGGATTTTGAAAACAATGGAACGATAGATGATTCAACGGCTAATCCAAGTCATATTTACCCTACTGCTGGCACACAACAAACACGATTAATGGCTATTTCAAATAACAGTTGTGTTAATCAAAATTTAAATCCAGTAGTAGTGCACTATAATCCTACTGCTAATTTTTCTGTACCATCTACTTGCATGCCTGCAAGCTCTCATTTTACAAGCTTGGCAACGAGTAGCGATGGTACAATTACATCTTATGCGTGGGATTTTAATGGAGATAATTTGATAGACAATAATCAACAAAATCCTCAATACATTTATTTACAATCTGGAAACTATGGCGTAAAACTAGAAGTGCAAACACAATATGGTTGTACTAATAGCATCATCAAATCGGCTTATGTCAACTCTACACCATCCGCTTTATTTGCAGCGCAAAATAATACGGGCTGTCCAAGTTTATGTGTTCAGTTTATCAACAACTCAACTATTGGAAGTGGAAACATCGTGACACATCAATGGATTTTTGGAGATAATAGTAATCCTGATTATTCTCAAAATCCCACACACTGCTACTCAACTGGAAATTATAATGTGATTTTAAAAGTTGTGTCGGATAGCGGCTGTGTTAGTAGTTCCACCATGCCAAGTTTGGTAAATGTGTATCCTTTGCCAGTGGCTAATTTTAATGTGACTCCAGAAGAAGTTGAAATTACCACGCCAATGATAGAAGTGGAAGACAGATCGATTGGAGCAAGTGCTATTAAATACATATTTAATGATGGTACTATAAGAAATACACCTAATTTTAATTACACTTTTAATACAGATGTGGCAAAAACAGTGTCAATTATGCAGGTTGCTGTTAACTCTTATGGTTGCAGAGATTCCATTATTAAACAAATAGAAATTAAACCAGCGTATGTAATTTATGTACCAAATGCCTTTACGCCAAATAGCGATGGAACTAATGATGGTTTTAAAGCAGTTGGAGTAGGTATTGCTCAATTTAAACTACAGGTATTTGACAGATGGGGCGCTTTGGTTTTCGAAACTGATGACATTAATAATGCTTGGGATGGCAGTATTAAAGGAAAAGGTGATTTTGAATCAACAAAACAAGAGGTTTATGTGTGGAAAGCTCAGGTAACAGACGTTTTAAGTGAAAAACATAGTATGATTGGCCATGTGACTTTACTCAAATAATGTCAAAAACAGACGCTAACTTCGAAGAATTAGTATTAAAATCAGACAAACCAGTATTAGTAGATTTTTGGGCAGAGTGGTGTGGTCCTTGCCGTATGGTTGGTCCAGTAGTTGAAGAATTATCTACAGAATATGCAGGAAAAGCAGTTATTGGTAAAGTAAATGTTGATAATAACTCAGGTATTTCAGCAAAATACGGTATTAGAAATATTCCTACATTATTGTTCTTTAAAAATGGAGAGGTAGTAGAAAAACACGTTGGTGTTGCTGCAAAAAATATTTTAGCTGGAAAGTTAGATTCTCATATGTAACCTTCTTTCTATAAAATTAAAAGTCCGTTTGCCATTGGTAAACGGACTTTTATTATGCATTTTAACTTGATTAAACTTATTTAGTGGTTATTGAATTGAGTACCTTAATACTTTCAAAATGTTAAAATTCAAATTTTGAGGTTAGCTTAACTCATTAATATCAGTGCTTTACGGTTTCATAACCTTTACTTAATCATTTTATTACTTTTTGGCATTAGGTTTGCCTAATTAAAAGTAATAAAAACAAGAAATCATGAATACAACGCAAGCAATGATCATATTAACTAACGGGATTAGAAAATATGGCACCATTATAAATGGCGAACACGAGGGAAGAATTAAATTTATTCCAGCAACAGAAATATTAGCAACAGATGAAAGTCAAATTACAAGTTTAATTGAACACATTCCTTTGTCTAATATTTTTTCGATAGATACATTTTTAAAATAAAAAACAAATCTATAACATTTAACAAAAAATCCTTCTTCGTTTAACGAAGAAGGATTTTTTTATGTTTTGATTAATCTTTTAATCTTGATTTATGTAATATAGCTTCAATGTTAATAGTTGTATGATGAACTGTAAAAGCAATAATCCAATCGTTGTAATTTAAGCACTTTAATTTTAGTTGATGAAATGTTTTATTGTTGCAAAAAGGCATCACTTCGTGGGATGGTAATGTTTCCATTAAGAAGGACTCAAATTTATTAAGCCATCTAATCCCAGCTCCTTTGGTGTTTTCTTTCTCAATAAAAAGTAATAAGGCTGTTAATGAATCAAAAGCATCAAGAGTATAATTAATTTCCATTTAATTTTTTTCGTAATTCCTTATGCGCGTCTTTTAGAGCCAAGACGCCACTTTTACGACTTTTCTCGATCAATTGTTTTGTTTCCTTAGCTGTTAACGGCTTTCCTGGTAAATATGTTTTTGTTTTATCCTCGTCCACTAATTTTAACTCTAAGCTATTATTTTTAGCAAATTCAAATAACTTAATTAATGCCAATTTATTTATATTATCTAATTGAAGTAACATGATATATATTTATTACTGATAGTAAATATAACGATTTTAAGACTAAATTCAAAAATACAGATTACTTAAAAATCCCTTCGATCTGCGCCACATGATGCATGCCATGCCAAGCGTATAATTGCACTACTTCTCTAAAACAAATTGTTTGTTATATTCTGGGTGCATGTACGTTCTTTTAAAATCAGCTTCGCTCATGGTTTTTAATAAATTTGAAAAACGCATTTGAACGCCTTCAAAAATTAACAAAGAACTTTCTAATGGCGCTGATTTGTAATCAGCAGAATCTGCCCACACATTTTGGTTATAAGGTTGAATCGTTGGATTATCTTGTGTTAGCGCATGTTTAAAACGAATCCACATATTCATGTGTGAATCGGCTACATGATGCACAATTTGTCTCACTGTCCAACTGCCTTCGCGGTATTTCAATTCTAGCTCTTCTTCATTTAACGTTGTAATACGCTGGCGCAATCTTAAAGGCGCCGATTCAATCATTAAAATAGATTGATATAAAACTTCTTTGGTGAATTCACGATTTTGCGCTTTACCAATTGGATATGTTTTTGGGTCTAATTCTTCGTTCATAATAACAAAAAGACCTGCTAGGTTTTTAAAACCTAGCAGGTCTGTATAATTTAATTATAATTAAATATGTAAAGCACGTTTTCCTGTAGCATCTAAAGCAGCTTCTTTTAAGCTTTCAGTAAATGTAGGATGTGCATGACTCATACGAGAAATATCTTCAGCACTTGCTTTGTATTCCATGGCTACAACCGCTTCTGCAATCATATCAGCTGTACGTGGACCAATCATGTGAACTCCTAAAATTTCATCAGTTGTTTCGTCAGCTAATACTTTTACAAAACCGTCTGTGTCCATACTAGCACGAGCTCTTCCGCTTGCTTTGAATGGGAAAGAACCAACTTTATATTTAATACCTTTTTCTTTTAATTGCTCTTCTGTTTGTCCAACTGCCGCCACTTCAGGCCATGTATAAACAACACCAGGAATTAAATTGTAATCAATATGAGGTTTTTGTCCTGCTAATTGCTCAGCAACAAATACACCTTCTTCTTCTGCTTTATGAGCTAACATTGCACCAACTACTACATCACCAATCGCATAAATATTATCAGCGCTAGTTTTAAATGAGCATCAACTTCAACGCGTCCACGAGCATCTAATTTAACGCCAGCTTTTTCTAAGTTCAATCCCTCAGTATATGGTTTACGACCAACAGCCATTAATACATAATCACCTTTGATTTCAATTTTTTCACCTTTGCCATTATCTGCAGTAACAGTTACTTCTTTACCTTTTGATACAACGCTTTCAACTTTGTGTTTCATGAAAAATTCTACTTTCAAATCTTTCTTCATCACTCGTTGTAATTCTTTTCCTAACCCTGCATCCATACCTGGAATTAAACGATCCATGAATTCAACGACTGAAACTTTAGAACCAATACGCGCATACACACTTCCTAATTCTAAACCAATAACGCCACCACCAATAATAATTAAGTGTTTAGGGATTTCAGTCATTTCTAATGCTTCAGTAGAAGTAATGATGCGTTTTTTGTCTACTTCAATGCCTGGTAACGAAGCTGGTTTTGACCCTGTAGCAATAATCGCCTTTCCTGTTTCAATTTGTTCTTTAGTTCCATCAGCTTTAGTAATATTTATAATTGTTTTAGATTCAAAACTTCCAACACCAGTATAAACAGTAATTTTATTTTTCTTCATTAAAAAATTGATACCATCGCAAGTCATTTTTACAACACCGCGCTTACGCTCAATCATTTGTTTTAAATTTACTTTTGGTGCTTTTACTTCAATACCATGTTCTTCAAAATGATTTACAGCATTGTAAAAATGCTCAGATGAATCTAATAATGCTTTTGAAGGTATACAGCCTACGTTTAAGCAGGTACCACCCAAAGTTGGGTATTTTTCAATTAAGGCAGTTTTCATTCCTAATTGCGCACAACGAATAGCTGCAACGTATCCTCCAGGACCAGAACCAATAATGGTTACATCAAATTTTTCCATATATAGTGTTTTGTTTTGTGTTAGTTTTTACGAGGTTAAATTTACGAATAATATTATA
The DNA here is from genome assembly GCA_016711805.1 of Bacteroidota bacterium. Lineage (GTDB taxonomy): Bacteria > Bacteroidota > Bacteroidia > B-17B0 > Aurantibacillaceae > UBA4416. The sequence goes on along the minus strand of JADJSH010000037.1, from coordinate 10,141 downwards.
CTATTTTTTTCTTAAAAATCGTTTTTTAGGATGTTTTGCTCCATTTATTACCGCATAGATAATAACAATGTTATCTGTTATTTCATAAACTACTAAATAAGGGAAATTTTTTAGAACAGCTTGCCTGAACGACTTTGTTTTTTTCGCAAAGGAAAAAGGATTAGATAATATGTAAGCCACTGTACTTTCCCAATCATCAATAAATCTTTCTCCTAGTCCATCTTGTTGAGATTCATACCATTCAACTGGATCAGAAACATCATCATCAACACCTACAACAGAATGCAATTTATAACTCATTTTTTTAAATGCTTAGAAGCTTTTTTTCTAATGTCCTTTAAGCTTACTGTACCTAGGTCTCCTTTAAGATATTGTTTTTTTCTGCTTTCTATTAATTTTAAATCGACATCACTAATATCAAAGGAAGAGTTTGTTTTGTTTAAAATTGTGTACACAGCTTCTAAAATAGATTCATCAGTAGTTAAATCTATTGCTTTATGAATTTGTTTTTTAATGCTAATGCTGTCATAGTATTACAAATTTACGAATAATTAAGACTTCTTAAAACGTAATATTTGACTCCAAATAAATAGTAAAATTGCTAAAAACGAAGAAGTATAGGAGATTATATCTCCAAACTTCACAAATAATGTTTGTTTATCGTTTGGGGTCATGTTTTTACTAATAATGGCTTGCTCCCAGTAAGGCGTTGCTTGTTCTATTTCTCCGTAAGGCGTTACAAAACATGAAATACCAGTGTTAGCACAACGCGCAATTTCTCTACGAGTTTCAATGGCACGTAATCTTGAGTAAGCTAAATGCTGGCGATGACCAGGGCTTGTATCCCACCAGCCATCATTGGTTAAAATAAAAATCAAATTAGCCCCATTTCTAACATAATCGGCTACATAATCTGAGTAAACACTTTCGTAGCAAATTACTAATGCAATACATACTTTTTTGTCATGACTATAAAACACACCTCTTTCATCTTGCGTTCCTAAACTTCCCATTGTTCCTCCTAAATCAATGGCAAAGCTTTCTAAAGGTTTAAATAATGCAGAAACGGCATACGCTCAACACCAGGAACTAATTTTGATTTATGATAATAAGAAATCCCTTCTTTATTTACCTGCAATCCAGTATTGAAATAATCATAGTAAACGTCGGAGTTTACATCGCGGCGAGCGGTTGAGCTTTTAGCTTGGCCTGGCTTGTAAACGTTAAATGTACTGGCACCTGCAATAATAGTTAAGTTTGGATTAGAAGCTAAAATGCTATCCATTAAAAAATGGAGACTGTAAGATTCGTTTTCTTGCCCCTCTGTAAAATCTTCGGTTAAAAAAGTTTCTGGTAATACTAAATAATCAATTGTTGAATCCAGTTTTCCTTGCAATTGAATTAATAAATTATGTAGTTGGATTTCGGGAGCAAAATAAAATTTATCGTTGTACGGGTCAACGTTGGGTTGAACAATTAGTGTTTTATATGTTTTTTTTTCTGTGTCGGATGTAACTGAGCTTGTTGAAGTAAGTGCTAACATTAAATACGAAATGGTAATAGGGATAATAATAGCAGCAGCAGGTTTTGCAAATTGTTTAGCCTTATAATTTGAATTTTTAATCACGTTGAAGAACAAAATATTTACAACCAACACCCATAAACTACCGCCGGATGTTCCCGTAAATTCGTACCATTGAATCCAATTGTGGTTAAACGCAAAAGCATTCCCTATAATTAACCAACTCCAAGTTAAATCCCATAATGTATGACCATATTCATAACCTAGCCAAATGGGAATAAGTAACCAAATTGCCCAAGGTTTATTGATACGGCGTTTTAAATTATGCCAAATCATAAATACAACACACATAAAAATAGGGTTGCAAATTATTGCCATAGCAGCTCCTCCAAACGAAGCGTAATATATCCACCAAGTCACACAGATATTCCAAATAAAAATGCAAAGTAGCTTAACCAAGTAACTTTTTTAATTTTTTGCGTTTAGTTATATCACTATTTGAAATTCTATCTTCAATAATAAATAACGGAACCCAGGCAAAAAACAATAAAATAGTTAAAGGTGCAAACCAACCAGCACTAAACAATAATCCGCTAATGATGGCTAATACAAAATTTGGAACTTTTTGAAACATGCGTTAAATATAAATAAAAAAGTCTGTCTACCGTATGGTAAACAGACTTTCTTGTTTTTGCCCTTCTCCCCTCTTTTTCGGAGAGGGGTTGGGGGGTGAGGTCTATTCAATATCTAAATCTTTTACATTTGTTTTTAAAAGCTCTCTATCGTTTAATTTACTTTGAGGTAACGAACCATCTAATTGCGCTTTATCTACTTTTTGCGTATTAGCGGGTGCAGATTGATTTTCTCTTTTTACCGAACCACTTTCTTCATTTGTTTTATCTGTATTGCCTTTTCTGTATCCAAAATCTTCGTCAGAATTGGTGTTTGGCTGCGTTGTTGTATTTGGGTTACTTTGTCTGTAATACGGATTGTTTGGGTCGCTATAAGGGTTTGGATAATTATTACCCGCAAAACCATCATCATATCCGTAAGCATTATTAAAGTAACTTAAGGTGTTCCAAGCTAAAAAACCAGCACGTTCAGCATGATTTAAAGCACCTGCATAATCTCCCCAAAAATATAATTGTTTAGCATATTGTTGGTGACGGATTGCTTTTGCTAACCAAGGAGAGTAGGTATCATTCCAATCACTAAACTGTAAAGCTTGTCTGATAACATTAGCTGATTGACGGATTGAATTTCTTGCTGCTTTTTTTAACACTATAGTAATTATTATAACCATAACCGTATCCATAATTATTGGGATATACTGTCGGAAAGCCTCCAATGTGAATATTTACACTTCCGCCCCAATTCGGACGATGATTGTTTCCTGACCAACCATGTTTATCATTTTGATTATTGTTTTGATTTGGTTGAGGATTATTTTGTGGTTGAGGCGAGTTACTGCCACCGTTATGATTTCGTTGAGCGGTTAAACTTAAACTAATAATTACTGCACAAATAGTAGTTAATGTTTTGATAGAGGTTTTCATGATATTACTTTTTTATTGTTAGTTGTAGATACAATTCCAATGCTTGTGCCAAAGCAGAGCTTTTAACAGAACTTTACATTTACACTTTGTATCTGGTTGTTTTTTGCTAATAAGTGGTAAAAACAGGCTACTAATTTTTCAATTCAATCACTCTTTTAGTTAAAAATGTATCTTTACGCAAAAAATTAGCATTGAAATTTTCGCTTCTTCATAAAGACAAACAATCAAAAGCCAGAGTAGGTGTTATTGAAACCGCTCACGGTCAAATACAAACTCCTATTTTTATGCCTGTTGGCACAGCTGCTACAGTAAAAGCAGTACATCAGCACGAATTAAGAGATGATATTAAAGCTCAAATTATTTTAGGAAATACTTATCATCTTATACTTACGCCCAGGCTTACAAGTGTTAGAAGGCGCTGGCGGTTTGCATAAATTTAATGGTTGGGAAAAGCCAATTTTAACGGATAGCGGTGGATACCAAGTATTTTCCTTAGCTAATTCACGTAAGTTAACCGAAGAAGGAGCAACATTTAAATCGCACATAGATGGTAGTAAACATTTGTTTACGCCCGAAAGTGTGATGGATATTGAGCGTACTATTGGAGCTGATATTATGATGGCTTTTGATGAATGTACTCCTTATCCTTGTGATTATAAGTATGCGAAAAATTCCTTAGGCTTAACACACCGTTGGTTAGATAGATGCATTACTCGTTTTAACGAAACTGAGCCAAAGTACGGTTATTCTCAAGCTTTATTTCCAATTGTACAAGGCTCTGTTTATAAGGATTTACGAATACAATCGGCTGAATTTATTGCTTCTAAAAATGCGGAAGGAAATGCCATTGGAGGTTTATCAGTTGGCGAACCTGCAGAAGATATGTATGCTATGACTGAATTAGTTTGCGATATTTTACCCGAAGATAAACCTCGTTATTTAATGGGAGTTGGCACGCCAGTTAATATTTTAGAATGTATTGCTTTAGGTATAGATATGTTTGACTGTGTAATGCCAACGCGTAACGCCCGTCATGGCTTGTTATTTACTCAAAATGGAATCATCAATATTAAAAACGAAAAATGGAAAAATGATTTTTCGCCTTTGGATGAAAACGGAACTAGCTATGTAGATAAAGTTTATACAAAAGCGTATTTACGACATTTATTAGTTTGTGGAGAGTTTTTAGCAGCGCAAATTGCCAGTATTCATAACCTCGCGTTTTATTTATGGTTAGTTACCGAAGCTAGAAATAGAATTATGGATGGAACATTTTACGATTGGAAAAACAAAATGGTTAAACAATTAGCACAACGATTGTAAACATCATTATTCAATAAGTATTATTAATGAAGGCCTATAAACAAAGAATTATTTTATTGCTAAAACAGTTGCTACTTGTTTTTGCGTTGTATTTTTTGTGCAGAGTTTTGTTTTGTATTAGTTGTATTTCTTATTTCCCTAATCTAAGTATCGGTGAGATGATGAAATTGTTTTTTTATGGAATTCGATTTGATGCATTTTCTATTGCCGTTTGTAATATTTTATTCATTGTCATTTCTTTAATGCCATTTGTTTTTGCTAATAATGTATGGCTTCAAAAAATAAATAATTTTTTATTCTTACTTTTTAACTCACTCTTTTTACTTACCAATTGCATAGATTTTGGTTATTATCCATTTATCAGAAAGCGATCTACATTTGACACGTTAAATCAATTATTAGGAGGGCAAATAGATGTTGGTACCTTATTGCCTTCTTTTGTTAAGGACTATTGGTATGTTTTGTTATTGTACATCGTATTGCTGTATGTATTTATACGAGCGCATAATTATTTACTACGCTCTAAAACTCCATTAACAGGTAATTATTCTGGTGTTCAAAAACTACAAATCAGTGTTGTATCTCTTCTTATTTTAGGAGTAAGTTTTGTAAGTTTTAGGGGATTGGCAAGAGTGCCAATTCAGTTTATTGATGCTGGTAAGTATGCTTCTGCTAATTATATTGATATTGTTATCAATACGCCATTTTCCATTTTGTTAACGATGGATAAAACAAATTTAAGTGAAATAAAGGTTGTTGATGAACAAGTTGCATTTAATACGGTTAATCCCATTAAAGAACATAAAGACAAGACATTTGCTAAAAAAAATGTTGTGATTATTATTCTTGAAAGTTTTTCAAAAGAATATACTGGTCTTGGTAAAAGTAAAAGTTACACTCCTTTTTTAGATAGCTTAATGCAGCACTCTCTTGTTTTTAAAAATGCTATATCCAATGCTGGAACTTCTATCGAAGGTATCCCTGCAGTTCTTTCTTCATTTCCTAATTTAATGCCCAATCCTTATATTAATTCTTCATACAGCGGCAATCAATTAACAAGTATGGCTTCTCTGTTAAAAGATGAAGGTTATCAAACGTCTTTTTTTCATGGAGGAACAAATGGCACAATGAATTTTGATTCTTATGCTAATTTATCTGGTTTTGTAAATTATTATGGAAGAACGGAGTATAATAACGAATCAGATTTTGATAATAATTGGGGTATTTGGGATGAGCCTTTTTTACAATACACCGCAAAAACTGTAAACACTTATTCAAGTCCTTTTTTGGCGGCTATATTTACGTTGAGTTCGCATCATCCGTTTAAAGTTCCCGAAAAATATACTAATAAGTTTCCAAAGTCATCACTCGAGATTATTGAAAGCATCGGATACACCGATTATGCCTTAGCGAAATTTTTCGAATCAGCGAAAAAAATGCCTTGGTATGATAGTACGGTATTTGTTTTAACTCCCGACCATACAAGTATTTCTAACGACGATTTTTATAACAACGATGTTGGTCATCATCAAATTCCAATTATGTTTTTTAGTCCTTCCGACACTAGTTTAAAAGGCTTTAATAATCAGCTTATTCAACAAATTGATATTATGCCAAGTATTTTAGATTATATAGGATACAACAAGCCTTATTTCGCTTTTGGCAATTCGGTTTTTAGTAAACAACCGTCTAAATATTCTATTCATTTTAACTCTGGAAATTATTATTTAACTAATGATTCAATGTATTATGTGTTTAATAATTTAAACTTGGAACAAGTATTTAATTATAAAAAGGATAGTTTATTGACGCAAAATTTATTTGATTCCGCTAATAAATACCGTAAACAAGAAGACTATTTAAAATCGTATATCCAATATTATAATAAAACAGTTATTAATAATAAAACACATCTGTAACTATTTTGTTACTTTTTATAATTACAAACACGATTAATTAAATGCTCAAAATATTAGATAAATATATACTTAAGAGATTCATAGGAACGTTTTTCTTTTCTATCTCTTTGATGTTATGCATATTTATTGTGTTTGATATTTCTGAGAAACTGCAAACATTTGTTGCTGATAAAATACCAATCGAAGAAATAATTTTTGAGCATTACTTAAATTTCATTCCTTACTACGGTAATTTATTTAGCCCACTATTTACGTTTATTGCAGTTATTTTATTTACTTCTAAAATGGCATATAAAACAGAGTTTGTAGCCATTTTGTCGAGTGGCACAAGCTTCAGAAGAATCCTTCGCCCATATATGATTGGCGCTGCATTGATTACTATCATGTCATTAATTTTAAATCATTTTGTAATTCCTAAATCCAATAGAGTGCGTATTGGTTTTGAAGATAAATACATTAATAACGGTTATAATACAGAGGAGCGAAACATCCATCGACAACTTTCTCCTGGCACATCTTTATATATGGCTGATTATGATAATTTCTCGAATACAGCCCATAATATAAGCATCGAAAAAATCGCAAATAATAAACAAATTTCCATGCTAAAAGCAGAAAGTATGAAATGGGACAGTATTGCTGGTTCGTGGTATTTAACTAATGTATTTGAAAGGGAATTGATTTATTCAACTATCGATTCTGCGAAGGCTGGGATGCCAAAACATGTGTATAAAGAAACACATCGTTTTACTCCCACAAAAACAATTAAGATTGATTTTTCACCGAAAGATATGGTGAGGTTTCAAAGTAAAATAGAGGTATTGCCATATTTCGAGTTAAAAGAATTTATTGCCAAAGAGAAGTTAAAAGGATCAAGTAGAATTGAATTTTTTGAAGTAGAAATGTATAAACGAACAGCATTTCCATTTGCAACTTTTATCTTAACCATCATTGGTGTTTCTATTTCTTCACGTAAAATAAGAGGTGGTGTTGGGCTACATATTGCATTAGGCTTGGTGTTAAGTTGCGTTTATATTTTATTCATGCATATATCCACTACCTTTGCTACTTCAGGAACATTTGACCATGCTTTACTGGCAGTTTGGATTCCTAATATTATTTTTTCTTTCATCGCATTTTATCTATACAAAAACGCTCAGCAGTAATTCTTGAATCAAGTCACGTATTCAAGAATTTACAAATTATAATGTTTTATGCTGCAATTCAGTAATAGCGTCAAACCTCATGAATAAATTCTCTTGATTTCCTTTGCTATTGGGCGACAATCAATCCACTTATATCTATAAAATCAAGTAGTTTGGCATAATTTCTAAAAAATCCACATTTTTTTATTGCTAGTAACAAAAAACTTATTACATTTGCAGCCCGTTATTTGAGGTTGTAGAATTAGAGGATTAGGAGACAAAAATATTTTTAAGAAAATTAAAAATAAATTTGGTGGTTAGGAAAAGGATATGTAATTTTGCAGCCCGCAAATGAAAATAGCGGACGTTCATTAAGAGATTTTAGTAGAGAAAGTTAGCAATAGCGAATACTACGAAAGATATATTAAGTTAGTTTACTAACTAAGTTCTTTGAAAAGATTGAAACCAAAAATGTAGCAGATAACTCTGAATAAGGAGTGTACATCTGAAGATAAGAGTAGTGATACTTTTATCATAATTACATGCTAGACCCTGAACAGACATTCCTAGATATGAATATCTAGATCAAATTACTTTTACAATGGAGAGTTTGATCCTGGCTCAGGATGAACGCTAGCGGCAGGCTTAATACATGCAAGTCGAGGGGCAGCACGGTTAGCAATAACTGGTGGCGACCGGCGCACGGGTGCGTAACACGTATACAATCTACCTTAAACAGGGGGATAGCCTTTCGAAAGAGAGATTAATACCCCGTAATAAATTGAATGGCATCATTTGATTTTGAAAGCTCCGGCGGTTTAAGATGAGTATGCGTCTGATTAGCTAGTTGGTGAGGTAACGGCTCACCAAGGCGACGATCAGTAGGGGATCTGAGAGGACTAACCCCCACACTGGTACTGAGACACGGACCAGACTCCTACGGGAGGCAGCAGTAAGGAATATTGGTCAATGGAGGCAACTCTGAACCAGCCATGCCGCGTGCAGGATGACGGCCCTATGGGTTGTAAACTGCTTTTATACCAGAGAAAACCCGAGTACGTGTACTCGGTTGATAGTATGGTAAGAATAAGCATCGGCTAACTTCGTGCCAGCAGCCGCGGTAAGACGAAGGATGCAAGCGTTATCCGGATTCATTGGGTTTAAAGGGTGCGTAGGCGGACCTGTAAGTCAGTGGTGAAATCTCGCAGCTTAACTGCGAAATTGCCATTGATACTGTAGGACTTGAGTACAGTTGCCGTTGGCGGAATATGACATGAGTGGTGAAATACTTAGATATGTCATAGAACACCGATTGCGAAGGCAGCTAACGAAACTATAACTGACGCTGAGGCACGAAAGTGCGGGGATCAAACAGGATTAGATACCCTGGTAGTCCGCACCGTAAACGATGATTACTCGTTGTTGGCAATATGACCGTCAGCGACCAAGCGAAAGCGATAAGTAATCCACCTGGGGAGTACGCCGGCAACGGTGAAACTCAAAGGAATTGACGGGGCCCGCACAAGCGGAGGAGCATGTGGTTTAATTCGATGATACGCGAGGAACCTTACCTGGGCTTGAAAGTTAGCGACCGGTCCTGAAAGGGATCTTCCAGCAATGGCGCGAAACTAGGTGCTGCATGGCTGTCGTCAGCTCGTGCCGTGAGGTGTTGGGTTAAGTCCCGCAACGAGCGCAACCCCTATTGTTAGTTACCAGCGAGTAATGTCGGGAACTCTAACGAAACTGCCCGTGCAAACGGTGAGGAAGGTGGGGACGACGTCAAGTCATCACGGCCCTTACGTCCAGGGCTACACGTGCTACAATGGCTATTACAACGGGCAGCTACACAGCGATGTGATGCTAATCTCTAAAAACCGATCTCAGTTCGGATTGAAGTCTGCAACTCGACTTCATGAAGCTGGATTCGCTAGTAATCGCGCATCAGCAATGGCGCGGTGAATACGTTCCCGGGCCTTGTACACACCGCCCGTCAAACAATGGAAGTTGAGGGTATCTAAAGTCAGTAGCTGCAAGGCGCTGCCTAGGGTAAACTTGATAACTGGTGTTAAGTCGTAACAAGGTAGCCGTACCGGAAGGTGCGGCTGGAATACCTCCTTTCTGGAGAAGTGTCTAGCACTTAAGTGTAAACAGATAAGAAACTCTTTTAATAGAGTTACTGCTATTTTTTTGGAATCAATTTATTACTGGAATTAAAAAAACAAAACCCAAAAACGAGCCAAATGGGCTTTAATTAATGAGGTACGGACAATGAGTCGATGAGACAATTAGTTGATTTGAAAATGTAATTATCAAATTGTCAAATTGTCAAATTGCCAAATTAAAATAGTCCCGTAGCTCAGTTGGTTAGAGCACTACACTGATAATGTAGGGGTCAGCGGTTCAAATCCGCTCGGGACTACATTTAACACTCGCAATTGGGGGATTAGCTCAGCTGGCTAGAGCACCTGCCTTGCACGCAGGGGGTCAACGGTTCGAATCCGTTATTCTCCACCAATTCAATTAGATAATGAGTCGATTAGACAATTAGCTAATTAAAGGTTTTAATTTTTTTAATTGACGAATTGACTAATGGTCAAATTGTCTAATTAAAAATCCAGTTCTTTGACATATTGAGAAAGACACGAGAGCAAAACAGTGATGTTTTGTGATCAAATT
>JADJSH010000036.1 GCA_016711805.1 Bacteroidota bacterium | reverse complement strand
ACGCAGTGGGGGGAATAGAAGCACAAATGTTCAATAAACCACAAAAGCTCAATAGAAGTACAAATGTTGAATTTAGTACATCTGCCCCCATTGCGTTCAAACCCCTGTTATGCCCTAGTGCCTTTTTTCGTCTGTTCATTTTGTCTTTTGTTATCGTGTCGTGGTGCGTTGGCTTGGTAGCTCTTTTGCATTTTTTAGCGTTGCTTTTTGTGGTGGCAAAAAATGCAAATGTGCTACCAAAAGCTTTGGTCATTTTTCATACTTCTATAATATTAGTTCTCAACCTCTTGCTTATTAGGAAAAATAATTGATGCGATAACAGAAAGCATTAAAATACCACCAATAACCATTAATGAGTATACTGATTCAATATGATAGAAAGGTGAAATGATCATTTTAATTCCAATAAATGAAAGTATAAACGCTAGGCCATATGTTAGTTTACTGAACAAATGAATAAAATTATCCAAAAGAAAAAACAATGCACGCAAACCAAGTATCGCAAAGATATTTGAAGTGTAAAGTATAAAAGGGTCATTGGATATTGCAAAAATTGCAGGTATTGAATCCACAGCAAAAAGCAAATCTGTAAATTCAATTACTGCTACAACTACTAGCAAAGGGGTTGCTAATTTTGCCATTTTCAATTGTGAAGAATTTATCTCCTACATATTTATCACTTACGCTAAAGAATCTTCTAATCAATTTTGCTCCTCTTGTGTCATTGTAATCTTCATCATCCTCTTCATCCCCAGCTGACGAGGATTTAATTCCAGCATAAACTAAAAATAAACCGAATAACGTCATTATAATATTGATATTATATTTGAAGCCTGCTACTCCAAAAATATTCAATATTTTGTTTAAATAAGTTAACTCAATGAAAAAGGCACCTGAAAAGATAAATATAGCTCTCAAAACTAAAGCTCCAATAATACCCCAAAACAAGACTTTATGCTTATTTTCATTAGCGACATCAAAAAATTTGAAAACTAAAATAAACACAAATAAATTGTCAACAGAAAGTGCTTTTTCTATCCAATATGCAGATTGAAATTCGTAAAATTTGGTAGCACCAGCAAAACTGTAAACTAAACCACTAAAAAGCATAGCTAATGAGATCCATACAGATGACCATATTATTGCCTCTTTATTACTAACTTCGTGACTCTTTTTATTAAATATGCCTAAATCAATTATTAGCATTATTAATACTGCAATAGCAAAAGTTACTATTAGCCAAGGGTGTTCTGAGAAAATTGGATGATTGTTCATATTTTATTTATTTATTTATTTGTTAGTTAAATGTTTGCTATTGAAATTCTTGCTCTTCTACCGCCTTCATCAGCAGAGAAAATGAGATCTTTTCCATCAGTTATGTCAACCATTCCGCCTAATGGTATAATTTTACCCTCTGTTACATCCTTTAAGTTGTTAAGTCTTTGATTTACAAAAACCCACTTATTATTATAAAATGAAAAATACCCTACACTTTCTTTTTCTTGTTCTGTTAAATTTTCGTTCCTAATAATATTTCTATTTATATGCCACTTTTGTAATGTAAGATTATGGTGTATAACTATTCTTTGATTTTCTAACTTCCACGCATTTTTAAATTGAAAATACAAGTCAATAACTGGAATTGTATGGGCATATTTTGTACCACAAAAAGGGCATTTTGTGTCTTTTGTATTATTATAAATGAACCATTTTTGCTCACATTTACTATTGCTACATTGTAGTTTTAAATCAGTTGTTTTGATAAGTGCTTGTTCCCAAGTATCAGCTGTTGGTCTTTCTATAGGATTATGCAACCCTTTTATAAATGCTTGTTCAAAAAGCTCCTTTAAATATGGGCCTGTTATGGTGTATGGTGTTTTAGATAAATCCGTCCAAGGTTTAAATTTTTCTAAATTATCGCCATACTCTCTTTTAAAATTTCTATTACTGTTATCAGTTGGGTGTTCTATAAATAATGCTTTTGAACCCATCATAAAATTTTCTTCTTCGACTTCATCTATTTGTCCATAATATTTTCCGCCTTTTAGTGGGTGACGATAGAGCAAATATTCGTAAATTAAAACTGCCAAGGCGTGTAAATCAGTTGTTCTTTCCGGTAATTTCCTATTTGGTCTTTTCGTTTAAATGTTTTGTTGCTAATACTTCAGGTGCTATATAACCTGCGGTGCCAATAACCTCTGCATAGTATTTTTTTGGAACAACAAGGCCATCAATGTCAATAATATTTGCTGAACCAGTAACTGGGTCGATCAACACATTTTTATTTGACAAATCAGAGTGGGCTAGACCTGCACTATGTAACCTTTTTACGCCACGAGCAATATTTACACATACTTGAAAATAACTCAACCAATTTCCTAATTCTGAATCATCCAATTTAGCCTTCGAATTCAAGGAACGAAATTTTGCACTTGAAAACCACTTTCCATCTTTTTCTCTTCCTTTTAAGCTATCATTATTGGCATATCCTTTTTTAAAGAAAAATTTGTCATCATAACAAGGAACAATAATACCTGTTAAACCATTATGCTCAACTATATCATTTGGCCAACATAAAATTGACTTCCAAAATACACCACCTGTTTTATTAAAAATACCATCTTTATAGTTTGTTGTTATTTGTCTAACTCTTTCTTTCTGATTAAAGTCAAGCTTTTTTCTATAGAATGCTACTACATATTTTCTATCGGGACTAAAATATACATCTTTACACCACCACGCATAGGCTCTCCATTATCAATATATTGATATGTTTTATTGGCGTCTAATATAGATTTAACTGTTATTGTCTGCATAATTTATTAATATATTATTGCTAATGTTCTGTCATCGTGGTTTCCAACACTCCAAAAATCCATCCATTTATCTAATTCATTTTTAATATTTTCATTCTCTAAATCAAAATTAACTTTTGAATTATCCTCATTTTTGCCATTCAAATCTTCCAAAAACTCCAACCATTTTTCATTTTTTTCAAGATTGGCTTCTACAACAAATTTTGCGTCATAAATGCCATCTGTCATTAAAAATAAGTATGAAAAATCATCAATAACTTTCAAGTTAAATCTTGTTGCCATTGGTCTTTCTGAAGAATGAAAAATATCAGGTTGTGTAATAAATCTTGTTCCACCACCGTGTTCGCCAACATCAAGCCAATTTAGTAAAGTTGTTTCAGTTTTATCTTTATTCATTACAGCTATGGGGCAGTCACCTACACCAAAAGTTTGAATTATATAACCGAAATCATATTTTTTAAATAAAGCAAAAATTAAGGTTGAATGAAAATAATCTATATTAGATTTTGCTTTAGGATTATTAAATAAATCAGGGTTTGAAATTTGTGTTTTATCGGCAAATTCTTTTAATTGATTATGCACATATACTGTTGCTTTGTATAGAATTTGCTTAGACAGTAAATTAATTTCGTTAAAATTTTCCTCAGTTTTATCATTAGAATAAGCTTCAATTTTATTTTCTAAATCTTTTGCTTTTTCTATTTCTAAATGATTTTCAAAATAATCAACTACTGAATTGCAAGCCAATTGAGAACCTTTACGAGCTAGTGTAGCACTTCCTGCACCATCAGAAACTACTACTAATGACCAACCTGTTTTTTCAAAAAACTTGTATCCAAAATCATCATCTCTAAAACTTCCTACATTTGCGTGACTTCTTCCCCTTTTTGAAGAAATAATTAATCTTTTTTCGCCTAGTTTAGATATTTCATTTATATCATCATCTTTGTAAAAAATATCAGAATTATCACTTTCTTTATATTGCCATAAATCTTTAGGGTTTGGATTTATAACTAATGAAATCAATTTTTCATTTAAAGCACTTTCTTCGCTTTCCCCCTTTATTTTAAAAAGAAACTTTAATTTAATATCACCACTTTGCGAAGGAATGCCTTCAATTGTATCAGTTTCTATATTAAATTTTAAGCCTATTTCTTCTAATCCTATAAATTCCTCTTTTATAATATCATCAAGCTTTAATGACTCAAAAGCAATTTTAGCAGAATACTGTTTTTTTACTGTAGCATTAGGAAGAGTAATAGGAATATTTTGAATATCAAATATCCTATTGGCAATTTTATATTTATCTAAAATCATATTTTGAGTGTCAATTATATTTTTTGCAAAATCCAATATTTCGTCATTGGCAATAAATTTATCAATTACAGTTTTATTTTTATCTGTAAATAGAATGCCTTTATTTTTAAGTAAATTTTGTATGTATTGTTTGTTGTCCATTAATTATGCTTTTTGATTAAATTTATTACGTCTACCAATTTTGTATCAACATCTGTTAAAAATTCATTGTCCATGTCTTCTTTCAATTTATCATTTACCATTTCATTAAGTTCAATTATTCTATCTGCAATTTTTTTGTCAAAATCTTTAGATTTATGTTTTAATAATTTGCTTACTTCTTGTCGGCTTCCAAAAGCCATTATAAAGTAGAATTGAAAAAAACACAAAATATTCCCACAATTGATATAATTACAGAAGTTGGTGTCCAACTCATATTTAAATTATTGTTGGTTCTATCCACAATGTCTATATATTTTTTATTAAGTGAAACTTCATTATTAAATAAAACAGATAAAGAATCGACTTTATAATTTAGTTTTTCTATTTTATTATTGGTTAATGAATCATTTGCAAATGAAGCTTTAACAAATAAAACTAAAATTAAAAATATTGCAGCTTTTTTCTTCATTTTATCCTTGAGTTCTATTTATATTAAAACCTTTGTCACCAAATCCATATTCCCCTTGATTGTTGCACCAAGGACAAGTGCTTATTTCTTCATTTCCTATACAATGTAAGTTACCGCATTGGCAAGCTGCAAATGCAAACTGATTGCCACAACAAGGGCAAGTGGGTGCACCTCTTAATAGGTCAGTATGAATTGAATTGTTTTGATTTGAATTTTCTGGGGACAATTCAAAATATGAATTATCAACCTGAAAAGCACCAACTAACCTATAATCTCTGTTTACATCACCATTATTATCAATGTAAACAAAATGTTTGTATTTCATAAGATAAGGTCGTTTAGTATTTTGGCATTTTGCAGAAAGTACTACAAAATTGGGGTCGGGATTTTTGTTTTTATTGTTTTTTGATAAATCAATTTTTGAAAGTGTATTATTATCTAATTCTGCTAATTCAAAACCACTTTTTTTAGATTCTATGCTTTCGCTACTTGTTTTGATAGAATCTGTAACCCATTTAAAAAACTGCTTGTAAGCATTTGTGTCAGCATTCTTAAATAAGATTACATCGTTGGTTAATTGGTTTAAAATGTCTGTATCAGCCTCATCGCCAAAAGAAATTGCTACTAAATTGGCTGTTCTACTCCAATTAGTTTTCCATTCATTTATAGCATTTTGTGTATTGTCGGTAGGCACTCCATCTGTAAACAAAAATACAATAGGTTTCCAGTCGCCTTTTACTTCTGCTGTAGTTTTTATTATATTTTTTCTTAATTCAAACATTAAATGACCCAAACCGATACTTAATGAAGTGCCGCTACCAATTGGAAATTTGGGTGGATAAAAATTTATTAACTCTTGTAATGGTACTATCGTTCTTGCCTGACCTGCAAATACAATAATAGAAACCCAAACTGTTTCTATTGCTCTTGGGTCGGTTTTGAGTTCCTTAATTATAGCTGCTAAACCTTCTTCAACTTCTTGTATTTGCTCACCAACCATTGATTCGGAAACATCTATTAAAAAATATATTGGTAATCGTCTCATATTATTTATTCATTTTACTTTCAAAATTTACCAGCCAAGCAGCTGCATTTTTAACATATCTAGCTGTTCCAGCAGTATCCCATTTTACGAATAACCTAGTAAAACCACCATCTAAAATGGCTCTTTTACCATTTAAATCATATAGAACATTAATAACGTTACCATTTGAAGAATATATTAACGGTGTTAAGTTTTTCAAATTCTGAAAGGTTGCAACTGTAATGCCCTCATATAAAAAGTCAAGACCAAAAGTAATTTTATGTTCGATAAAACCACTTTTATTATTTGCTTTCTTTGTTAATACTTTATCTGCAAAATCGTCACCTGACATTTGGATACCAAACAATTTATTGGAAATTGCATTTGAATCAGCAAAATACGGAACATTATCACCCCATAAATAGAGGCCTTTCCCTGAATTAAAAAACTCTTCAATAACTTTTATATAATCCGAACTAAGCTTACAAGTAACATCACTTATTATCCATAGTTGGCAAGATTCATTCAATACTCCTTTGAACTCTTCAATTGAAGGCGGAATATTAGCCCATCGCACAATACTAAATCCTTTTTCTTTTAAAGCAGTTTCAGGTAAGTGAAAATTAAATCCTTCACCTGTATATAAGTGTAAAATTGCAATTTGATAACCTGTAAATGCATTATCTTTCGCCAAGTCAAATTCATTCCCTGCTAAATTCCCAAATTTATCCTTATTGAGTGCTCTTTGTCTATCAAATGAATTAAATGGATCATTTGTATTGCTTTTGCCTTTTCTTAAATCAATAACTTTGTTTATATCCTTAGGTAGTGGTGCTAATTCTTCTAGCCCTGTAACTTCTTTTCCATTATCAATTTTTTCGCTACTTATTCCTACACTATCAGATATCCATTGAAAATACGAACTGGCTGATTTTTCGTCTAGCTTTGCAATTTCTACAACATTTTCAGTTATCTCATTAAGTATAACTGTGTTTGAATCATCTCCTACAGCACAAGCTACCACTACGCCCTTTTTGGCTTTTTTAAAATTTTTTATATGAATTTCAAAATCATCTGTTGGCTCTCCATCTGTCATAATAAATATTATGGATTTCCAGTCACCCTTTGTATCTGGTGTAGTTTGTTTAACTTCTGTTGAAAGTTTGTTTGTCAGTATGTTTAAAGCTTTGCCTAATGAAGTGCCAATACCTTCAGCTTTTAGTTCTGGTATCTGAAAATTTATCAATTCAGTTAATGGGATAATTTGTTCAGCTTTCTCTCCAAATGTGATAATACTAATGTATGCTGTTTCTAAGGCATAAGGATTCTGCCTTAATGAACTTATCAAAATTTGGACTCCTTTATTAACAGCTTTTATTGCTTCTCCACGCATTGAGCCTGAAACATCTAATAATATGTATATTGGTAATCGTCTCATTTAAAAGTTATTTAGAAAGAGTAAAAGTAAAACCAATAAAATAATATGAGTCAAATCAACTGGATAATCCTTGACCGACTTGAAAAGGATTTATAAACTTTTCAAGAAATTTAATATTGATGTGAAAATACCATTGAAAAACTGAAAACGTATTATATTGGTTATTTAAGTTGTCTTTATAAGGCAATAGCTTAACATATAGAAACAAGCCTACTATCAACACATTTAATATTAATGGTATAATTACTCTCATATTACTTGTACTACTTCTATAGGTGGTGGTGGCAACGCAACTTCATCAACTGTACCCATACTTTTATTTCCTTGCTCAATAGTATCTGAAACCCATCTAAAAAATTGTTTTAAAGTAGAACTATCAGCAGTTGCTAAATGAACTACATTGTCTGTTATTTTTTTTAATTCGCTATCATCTGCCAGTTTTCCTACAGCACAACCAACTATTACACCAAAATTTAATTTCTTGATTTTAGGAATCATTTCTTCATATAACATTGGGTCACTTGGTTTACCATCAGTAATTAAAAATAATAGAGGTTTCCAGTCTCCTTTTTGATTTGCATTACCTATACGTATTTCTTGCTTTATTTTTAATTCTAACAATTCCAATGCTTTGCCTGTAAACGTTGGCCCACTTTGTGGGCATACAATTTCTTGCAATGCAAATGAAGGCAAATCGGTTAATGGTGCTACTTCCTTAATTTCTCTATCAAATGTTATAATACTTATCCATAAAGTTTCTGCTGCTTGTGCATCAGTCCGCAAAGAACTTATCATACCACTTAAAGCATTATTAAGAGATTGAATAGGTTCGCCATTCATAGAACCCGAAGTATCTAAAAGGAAATAAACTGGTAGTCTTCGCATTTTATGTTTTAGTATTTATTATAAGTTCAACAAAACCTAAATTAATTTTACTTCCATTTTTTAATTCTGTTGTTTTTCCACTCAATTTATCATCAATTTTTACTTTCCCATTACTAAATGAAATAATTGCAGTTGTAGAAGGATAGTTTTTTTCAACAGGCAGATAAATATCCGATTTTGCTCCTGACCCTATATAGATTGGCTTATTTCCAAGTGATATATTAGTAAATTCATTTTCAGCCCATTTTAATGTTATCCAAGCCTCTCTATAAAGTTGTTCAAATACAGAAATTAATAGACCAATGAAAAAACCAATAATTGCAGTTCCTATTAAACGACCAAACATCGGAATACCAGAACTAGAAACTAAACTAAAAAATAAACCTCCTAAAATTCCACCAATAAACCCTGCATATTTTCCTTTGTTTAAGGGGTAATAGGAATTATTTTTGAAATACTTATACCCAAACCACTTCCAGCAATTCCCCAACAAATAATCCTACCAAATTCTCCTGAAAAACCTTGAATGATAAAATAAATTATCTGGGCTATTCCACCTATTAAAGCACCAATTCCTATTTGCTTTAAAATAACAAATAAAAACTCCTTATTAATTACAATTTTTTTATTAGTTGATTTATATAATTTTAATAATAAAGAAATTGAAACTCCGATAGCAATTAAACCTATCCAAAATGAAACTGAAAAAAATGAAGAAAAAAAACCATTACTAGGATTATCGTGATTCATAATAAATTCACTTAAAAATTCTGGAATAAAAGCACCTATTGCACCCCATAGCCCAAAATTCAGAGAAGATTTATTAAAGTAAGATTTTAATTTCATTACACTACAATATTTAATTCAGAAGGTGGTGGTGGCAATTCATTTAAACCAGTAACCTCTTTGCCACTATCTTCCACTTTTGTAGAAGAAACTCCTATTGAAGCTGTAACCCAAGCAAAGAATTTTCCTATACTTTGACTATCGGCAGTTGCAAGTTCTACAACATTGTCAGTTATTTGTTTTAATACATTTGTATCTGCACCATTACCTGCTGCACAAGCTACAACTATACCTGTTTTTCTTTTCTTAAATTCTGCTAGACCGCTTTGCCAATTGTCAGTTGGGCCACCATCTGTCATAATAAACACAAGTGGTTTCCAGTCACCTTTGGTTTCGGGTGTTGTTTTTGAAACTTCTCGGTCTATACAACTTGCAACTAGTTGAAGTCCTGCACCAAGTGAAGTACTTCCTGTTGCTTGTATGTCTCTCATTTGAAATGAGCCCAAATCTGTTAAAGGAATTATTTGATTAGCATTACTATCAAAAGTAATTACACTAATATAGGCTGTTTCCTGTGCCTGTGGATTTTGGCGTAATGAACTGATCATAATTTGAACGCCATTTTTAACTGCCTCAATTGGTTCTCCTCCCATTGAGCCTGAGGTATCTAATAATAGATAAACTGGTAATTTTCTCATTTTATTATTTTTTAATTGTTATAAACATATTTTTTTAAAATCTCAACAAAATTGTCTGTTTGGTATGGTTCACCAATGGCTCTGAATTTCCAGTCGCCATTATGCCTGTACATTTCTGCAAAAATCATTGAACACATTCCGTTAAATGTTGAATCTCCAGATAATGAGTATTTGGCAATTTCTTTTCCTTTATTATCTACTGCTCTAATAAAAGCATTTTCTACCATTCCAAAATGTTGATTATTCTGTTTACCTTGATAAATTGAAACTACAAATAATATTTTTTGAAATTTTTGGTCTAAAGAATCCAGCTTTACTATAATTTGTTCATCGTCACCATCTCCTGCACCTGTTCTATTGTCACCTGTAAGCCAGATATGACCAGAAGGGTGTTTTAAAGAATTAAAGAATACAATGTCACCTTCTTGTAATCCTTTTTGTTGTCCATTAGATAACTGTATTGTTTTACCAAGATTTGCCACTTTTCCATTAGAATCTAATAAAAATGCAATTGCATCTAAATCGTATTCCTCTTCTTTTCCACCGCCTATAAGTTTACCAAGAAAAACCAGTTTGTTTTTGTCGAACATCCCATCCTAAGCCAACTGTAACTTGCGATAAATCATAAACACTTTCACCTTTTGAGTTTTTGCGTAGGTCTATAGTTTGACCTTTCGATAAATTTATTACTTCTTGCATAATTTTATTTTTGAGTTTTTATAGTATCAGGTAAATATTTACTTACAAAAAAATCTAAATCTTCTTTATAACCTATACCAGAAGCATCAAATTTCCATTCGCTGTTTCTTCTATATAATCTACCAAATTCAATTCCAGTTTCTATTGAAAAATCTTCTCCTAATTCGTATTTCATAACTTCCTTTCCGTTGCTATTATCAACCAAACGAATATAAGAGTCTCGAACCTGTCCAAAATTTTGTTTTTTAATAACTGCGTCATCAATTGTAACAACAAACAATATCTCTTGAATATCGGCTGGAATTTTATTAATGTCAATTATTATTGCTTCATCATCACCTCCGTCACTATTCTCACCACCTGGATCATCTCCTGTATGAAGAATTCCATATTTCCCAATTGTACAGTTTGTACACGGATTATCTCTACCGTGTCCATTTGAACAATAATTGTTATAGAAAATTAGGTGATTTGCACTCGGTAGTTTTCTATCAGAATTTATCATAATTGCCGAAACATCTAAATCAAAAGTTCCACCTGTTCCTTCGTTGGGTTCCCAACCTAAACCAACTGTAATGTTTGTAAAACCTACTGCGACTTTGTCGCCTTTTCTTAAATTAATTACTTCTGCCATATTTTATAATTTATTTTAAATGAAATGTCAAATTTACTATAATTTTCTAATAAGTTTCTCTTTTAGTCCGTCATTATACCCTTTGTCATACAATTCTTGAGTTTTTTGTATTGTTCAAAATCATTGTCAATTTATATTGGTGCCTAGGATTGCCATTGATAGCATCATCCCATCCTTTTTGATAGGTCTTGTTTGGGTTTTTGGTTAAATAATAACCTTTCCAGAAAATATCAGTTAGTCCCATAGTTGTAATTTGATTTTTGGGTGGTGGGTGGGCTTGGGTGCGTTGGGGCAAAATTAAATGTGGTGCAAAAGCGTTGGCTTTGTGCGTTGGCTTGCACCTCTTTTAATTTTGCGAAGCGTTGGCTTTTAGTTTTATGTTTTGTATGTCTCTTCATCGTTGGTACGGTGTCTCTTGGCATTGGGCATAACTTGTTTATACCTGCACCAAATTTATATTTTTATTGCGGTTTTTCATAACTTTCTGGTCTTCTCTTTAACATATCCAAGGGACTGACCACTTTCTCAATACTTGCCGTTGTTATATGAGTATATATCATAGTCGTCTTGATGTCCTTATGCCCTAATAACTCCTTAATATAAGGCAGCTGTGTCCCCGCATCCACCAAATGCGTTGCATAACAATGACGCAAGGTGTGTGGGGTTACTCTCTTACTGATTTTCGCTTTCTGGGCTGCCTGTTTACTACCTGCTGTACTGACCTTTCTGAGTATTGTGACACCTGGTCATGACCTTCAAAGAGCCAGTGGCGGGGTTGGTATTCGTGGGCATAGGCTGATATTATGAGTTTAAATTCCTGACTCATGGTGATGTAGCGGTCTTTTTGCCTTTTCCGGCTTTGATATAGAGCTGATTCCTATCCCACAAGATGTCTTCCAATCGCAAATGAAGAACTTCGTTTAATCTCAGGCCATGTCCATACAGGGCGTATAAGAGGGTGGTGTGTTTGAGGTTTCTGTGGCTCGGAGCATTCGATCTACTTCTTCCACACTCAGTACTTTGGGCAAAGCATTGCTTTTCTCGGGCGTTTTATACGCTCTATTTTAAATCAGGTAGGTAAATTACTTTTTCATAGTAAAATTTGATGGCATTGATGGTAGTGTTGATCAAAGATTCAGAAACTTTTTCCTGGCTGATTTGGCTATGTAGTCATTGACCTCTGCTTCTGTAATGGCGTCACACGTTTTGGGTAGCATGGCTTTGGCAAATTTCATAAACTTGCCATGATACTCTTTTAGGGTGTTGTTGCTGTACCTTTCCCTCATCAACACTTTCAGATAGTCAGTGGCAAATGGCAAAAGCACCTCTGGTGTTTTATGTAGTAAATATTCCCTTAGCTCTTTGTAGTTGACGGTCTTGGCTTTTGCATTTCTGGTTGAATTTTGTTGATAACCATTGTTTTAAGGCAGTGTAATGGTCTATGATCCGCTCGATAAGTTTGTCGTCGTAAGGCAGTACCCAAAACTTCTTGTCTGAATGGTATTTTCTTTCCGGAATGTATTTGACAAAATCAACATCTACACCAGTACCACTGAGCTGGAGCAGTATTTGGTCTGGATATTCAGGACTTTTATATAGCATGCATTTGGGGATTTTCCACTTCAGCAATTTGGGTCTTCAGACTTCGAATTGATTTTGTGAAATGAAATTCAACTCTTGATGCAAAAATTCCAAATGATTCACCTTGGCTTCCACCACCCAGTTTTGATATCGCACATTCCAATAGGTCTTGGGTAGACTCTTTAATTTTGCAATTTCTTCTACCGTTAACCTGCCGGTTATGAGTAAATAAGGATGTTTGTATCGGATGTTCAGTTCTTTTTGTCTGCTGCCTCATGATTACACTGCGAAGGCACATCAGCTTGGTTTGTTTCGGTATTTTCACTTAACGGCGTGTTTGGACCAGTGGTTCCGAATTCTGAAATCTGATAACTTAACCCTGTTTTTAAAAATGCATGCCAGGCTGGTTTGCTATAGGGCAGGTACCAGGCTTTGTGGGTTTTACTGTAATGTACCCCTTCCATTTTTTTGATGGTTTCTACGATGTCGGCATTGTAGTCAAAGAGCAAAAATATCTGCCAATTCCCCTTATGCATTTTTTTGGTTATCTGAATCATTGGATCAAGAATGATTGACAAATATCCCTGTATTATGAGCCCAAAAACAAGAGAATGGTTGTAAAAAATGAATAGGTTTGGCAACATAATCGTAAGCCAACCGTTAACATACTTATATTACCCCGCAACACCCCGTTTTTACCGCTCTAAAGTACCTATGCTATGAAAAAATGCAAAATGTGTCCCACCAAGTTTTATGGCAGATCCGACAAAATTTTTTGTTCTGCAAAATGTAAAACCGCTTATCACGAAAAACTCAATAAAGTTACCAATGAAGCAACTGCTAAAATAGATAAGATCCTGCACCGCAACAGATCCATCTTGCTTGAAATTTTGGGCAAAAAAGCAAATACAAGAAGATTCACAGAAACCAACTCGATGCCAAAAAATTCAATTGGCATCCTCTCACTTCCTTTCACATCAACACCCAAAACAAGGTAGTAAACTATGTGTACGACTTTTCCTGGACACTGTTTTCAGATCAAGAAGTTTTGGTGACCAGAAAACCATCTGAATAGCTCTGAATCCCTTTGTAAAAACCATCACATCCTTCCCTCCATTTCAAACATTTTGAACATTTCAAACGTTTGCAAACGGCTTCGCCGTCCTTAGGTCGCAGACCTTTGGCAATGGGCAAAATATTATTTCGAAATTACTCAATCCAACTCCCAATTACCATATAAAATTTTGAAAAATTAATTGCGAACAGGATTATACAACGTTCTCTACAAATTTAAACTATTTCCTACTTGAATGCAAGTTTTGGTTTCAGTTTTTAGGACAATCCTCGGTGTTTGCACACCTTTGTCTTTGCAATGAGTTTATAGGGCGACATTTCTTTAATGGCTTGTTCGTTTGCCGTGCAAGGGTTTTACGGTTCCTCATTATCGAGTGAAATCTTTCACTCGATTTGCATAAAGCTCAACCATTCGGTCATGCTTAGTTCAATACGCCTTCCGGCTTAAGGGCAATACGCCTTCGGCTTGAGTTCAATACGCTTCGGCTTAGTTCACCGTCAACCCCTTCTTTGGGAATACGCGCTTCGCGCTTGGTTCAATACTCGCGGCTCACGCTGCCGCTACCCTTGCTATGCAGCGGGACAAGCCCGCTTCGACGCTCTGTTGACATTGGGACGCAAGCTCAGCTGCCGGATCCCTGCAATGACGCGGGCGTTGTAAGGGACACGATGCCTTGCCCCAACGCTTTGAAGGAAGTGTAAGGGCCGGTTTCTCCCTCCGCCTGTCTAACTGGCGTTAGCCAGGTAGATCAGCGGTTGTCGAGCGGTTCCTACGCCGGCTTTGCCTGCATGAAGGACAGGTGCCGGTTAGCCGTTGTCCGTTAGCGGTTTCCGGCCTGTCTGACTGGCATTAGCCGGCCAGATGTCGTTCCTACACCGGCTTGCCTGCATACGGACAGGTGCCGGTTAGCGGTTAACGCGTTAACCGATGGCTGCTCTCCGATCCCTACGCCGGCTTTGCCTGCATATGGACAGGCACCTCTGTCACCTCTGACACCTCCGATCCCTCCGATCCTCCGCCTACCAAACCTTTCCAAACATCTCCAAAGCGGCACGCTCAACTCTTCTCTCAGATCCGGGTGGGCAATGCTGATGAGGCTTTGGCTCGTTGTGCCAGGTTTTTACCGTAAGGTCTACTATGCCGTTTAATTCGGTGGCGATGTGGTGTACGTGGGCGCGGGTAGAAACGACACCGGCTCCTTGTTTGAGGTAGGCACAATCTTGCTTTGTCCTTTTTGGTGGCAGCCGACGCATGGCAATGATGGGTTTACCGCCTTCTGATAAAGCGCCGCGCATAAGTCCATTTGACCACCTACGCCAGAGTACATCCTGGGACCAATACTATCTGCACAGATCGGACCGGTGAGGTCGATCTCGATGGCGGAGTTGATGTCTGCTATTTTTGTTCTTGCGTATGTTAGCGGTATCGTTGACGTAGGCCACGTCTTTCATCCTGAGAATGGGATTGTCTTCCACAAATTTGTAGAGTTCATTGGATCCCAAAGGGAAGGTGGTGACGATCTTTATTGCGGTGATTTTCTTTTGGAGCCATTGATGACGCACTTTTTACCAGGGTATGATGCCATCTGAAAACATCTCTGTGTGGATGCCCAGGTCTTTGTGGTTGGTAGTTGTGATAATACCGCATTGGGTATGGCGCCATTGCCCATCTGCAAACAAGAGCCATCTTCGATGATGCTGGCTATGTATTTACCAATGC
>JADJSH010000035.1 GCA_016711805.1 Bacteroidota bacterium | reverse complement strand
TATTGTCTGAAGTGATAAAGTAACAGATAAAGATGCAGAAACATTATCATTTGATATTTCGCAACGTATTCAAACAGAAATGACGTATCCTGGTCAGGGTTATTAAAGTAACCGTGATACGTGAAACAAGAGCAGTAAATTATGCTAAATAACATATAAATTGATTTTTTTAGATAGCACAAAAATGTTTACGTTTTGTGCTATCGTTTTTTTAGAGCATGTTCAAAAAATATTTATCTCTTTCATCTGATTTTAGTAAAAACACATTTACACTTGTGTTAGGGACTGTTATTGCTCAGGCTATACCATTTGTTTTACATCCATTTTTAAGAAGGTTATACAGTGCTGAGGATTTTGGGGCGATGGCGGTTTACTTGAATTTATTTGGCGTTATAACAATAGTATCGGCATTGCGCTATGAAGCTGCAATTGTTTTACCGAAACATAATAATGAAGCCGCAAATTTATTATCACTCACCTTTATCATTAATTTGATTTTTACAACACTCGTTTTTTTAGTGTTATTATTCTTTAAGATGAGGTGGTAATGGCTTATTAATTTTCCTGTGGAATATGCTAATTACCTTTATTTGTTGCCATTGGGTAGTTTGCTTTTTGGTGCCTACCAAAGCATGAATTATTGGTTAATTCGACAAAAAGCATTTAAAGCATCTACTTAATAAGATTATTAGACGAGTAGTAGAAGGTGGTGTGCAAACTACTTTTGGAGTATTGAGGTTACCTGGCGGTTTATTTGTCGGTGATTTGCTGGGGAATCTAGCAAATACAATCTCAGGAGGAAAGCAGATATTCAAAAACTTGTTTTCATTCAAACTTGTTTCTTTAAAAAAAATCGGCTTTGTTGCTAATAAATACAACGAGTATCCAAAGTATAATGTATTGCCAACATTGCTCAGTAGCGCAGCAAATGTATTGCCTTTTCTATTTATTAATAAATTATATTCAACCGAAACAGTGGGATACCTTGATTTGTCAAAATTGGTATTATCAATTCCATTGGTTTTTATTTCGGCAACCATATCACAAGTATTATTTCAGCAAATTACCTCTAAAAAGCACGATTCATTGAGTATCAAGAATGATATGCGAAATGTGCTGTTTGTTTTAATCGCAGTTATTATACTTGAGGTTGTTGTAATTATGTTTTTTGGACCACTTTTGTTCGGCTTTGTATTTGGAGAAAAGTATGAATTATCAGGAGTTTTTTCTCAAATTTTGATTTTTAGTTTTGTACTAAACTTTATCGGTTCTACTTTTTCATCTGTTTTTATAACCTTTGGTAAAATAAAGTTGAATAGCGCTTGGCAGGTAATGTACTTCATTGCTATTTGTTCCTTGTATTTTTGTAAGGGGCTTACCTATTACGGAGTTTTTAATGGTATACGTTGCTATTGAAGTAATTATGCATTTAACATATTGTGGGTTTATTTATTGGATTGTTAACCAGTATGAAAAAAAAATAGTTAGCTAGATGTTGATTTCTAAAATAGCACTTACAAAAGATTTTATTAGACTAACTATTCTTATAGTTTTAGTTGCACTAATTTTGGAGGTGTATTATAATTTGTTGATTGTGCCAGAATTTAAGCATCTTGGTTTTAATTTGAATTTTAATATTGTAAAGTATATTTTATCGAAGTTCTTATTGATATGCTTACTAGCCCTATCATTTATCATTTATAGTAAAAGCAAATTCTTGTATAGCATCTTTTTGTTGTTATTGTTTTTCTTTTATATACCCAACTCAATTCTTTTTTCTTTCGCTAATGGTGCATTGGGACCATTTTTTTCAAACTGCTTTTTTGTGTCAACATTTGCACTTAGCATATTTGTCAAAATCAAATTACCTGTGTGGTCAATCTCTCAAAAGCATTCCAGCTGGATACTTGCAGCAGCAACTATATTATTTACATTGCCCATAATTATTACATTTCGTTCAAATATTTATTTAAAAACATTGTTGTTAAAAGATATTTATGAAACACGTGAAGTCTTTTCAGCAAAATTAACGGGTGTTGTTAATTATTTGTATCATTTATCCGTAAAAACAATTTTACCTGTTTCTCTTGTTTTTTTTATGATTCGTAAAAAGCCTGTTTTTATTGGTTTGTGTTTAATTGTTTTGTTATATCTTTTCGTGATTTCGGGAAACAAATTCGTTTATTTTACTTCAATTCTTCTTGTTTTTTTCTACTATGTAGGAAAAGATTATGTTTCTAAAATTAACTACTTTTTACTTTTTACAATTATATTATTTATTGTATTTCCCATCGTTGATTATGCAATTATAAAAGCAGATAAACCTATTTTGTCTGGCACATTTGTAAACCGTTTTTTGTTTATTCCAGCTTTGCTAACACAATGGTACTTTGATTTTTTTGATGGTCGACCATTTTATTTTGCAGAGAGCCATTTCTTTAATAATTTTTTTCATAGCCCCTACGACATGCCTGTTGGTTTTTTAATTTCGAAAACCTACTTGAATACAACAGATGCATATGCAAATAATGGAATTGTATCTGATGGTTTTATGAATTTGGGTTATTGGGGTGTGGGTTTATTTTCCATTGTTTTTGCTGCACTTTTCGGACTCTTTAACTCTTTAAGACTAAACATAGGCTATTACGGTTTGTTTTTTAGTTATATATACATGATTTTGAGTGCTCCTTTATTGAGTTGTTTTATTACAGGAGGTATTTTGTTGTTTATATTTTTATCGATTTTTGTTTTGCGAGAGAAGGACTCTACAAAACAATAGTTGAGTCATATGTATTCAATTAATTACGGTAATTTTTTTACAACTACAGAATTGTTTATTTATCGTAATTTTGGAGCGTTCATATAGCAATTGCTATTATTTTAAATTTAGTGAATTATATACAAATCATCTTTCTATGAAAATTGTTATTCTATCCAATTGGTTCTCAGACAGAATGGGGATACATTGAAAACTGCTTGCCGAAATCGTTAGCCAAACAAGGACACGAAGTTCATGTTGTTGCTTCAACGGCTCAGGTTTATTATAATAGTCCAGATTACAGCAGCGTTTATGAACCATTTTTAGGGAAAAATATTCAAGAAGAAGGAGTAAAGATGATTGATGGCTACACGCTTCATCGCATTCCGTTTAGAAACATTGATAATAAGGTTTGTTTTAAAAATTTGGGGCAAAAATTGAGAGAAATTGATCCTGACGTAGTTCAGGTTTTTGATGCATTTTCATTTACTACTTTACAAGCGGCCTATTATAAAATTTTATTGGGATACAAGTTGTTTACAGCCAATCATACAGTTGCTTCCGTGTTTCCTCTATTTCAAGAGGGTAAAGGAACATTTTTTCATAAAGCTGTGTTTTTTATTACACGTACAGTTCCTGGTAAAATTATTAGTTGGGTTACATCCAAATGTTATCCAGCAACAATTGATGCTTTGGACATTGCTGTTAAATATTATGGTGTTCCAGCAAGTAAAGTGAAATTAGCTTCTTTAGGTGTTGATACCGATTTCTTTTGTCCAGCAGACACCACTGAACGTAAATCAAAAAGATTAGAATTAGGGTTTACGGAATTGGATATTGTGGTAATATATACAGGTCGTTTTACAGAAGGTAAAAATCCACTGTGTTTAGCCAAGGCAATTGACAAGTTAGTAGGAGAGGGTGAACCATTTAAAGGATTATTTATGGGAAATGGTCCACAAATAGAAGAGATAAAAAAAATGAGAGGTTGTACGGTTCTCAAGTTTGTTCCTTACCATGAATTACCAGCATATTATGCTTTAGCTGATATAGGAAGTTGGCCACGACAAGAATCTACAAGTATGATTGATGCCGCTGCTTGTGGTTTGCCAATTGTGATTAGCAATAAAGTACAAGCTATGGAACGTGTTGAAGGAAATGGATTAACCTATATCGAAAATGATGTAAATGATCTAGCGGCCGTAATTAAGAAAATGAAAGATGCGAATTTACGTAATCAATTAGGAAATTATGGTGTGTCAAAAATTCAAAATAATTACAGCTGGGATAAGATTGCAAAAGAACGTATAGAAGATTATAAAAATTGTTTGTGAAATAGCTTAGTATAAATTAATGAGTCTGCAAAAGAAGCTTTATTTTGAAAATTTGGATGGCTTGCGAGCTATTGCAGCATTTGCAGTTATTTTCGCTCATTTGAGTTATTGGTTTAAATATCCTCAAACAGAATTTTATAAATCCTTCAAATTGCTTTTGTCTTTTGATGAAGCAGGTGGTCGCTTAGGAGTTATTTTTTTCTTTGTTCTAAGCGGCTTCTTAATTACCTACTTGTTGTTTGCGGAGCAAGAAAAAAATAAAAAAATTAATGTGATATTCTTTTATATCCGTAGAATATTGCGAATATGGCCATTGTATTTTATTACACTTATTATTGGATTTGTAATATATCCGATCTATATGCATTTTTCAGGGATTGATTTTTTTGAAAATTCGAGATGGTGGATGTTTGCTTTGTTTTTAGCCAATTTCGACCATATTTATCATGCTTTCCCATCAACCAATATACTAGGAGTTCAATGGAGTGTTTCTGTTGAGGAGCAATTCTACTTGCTTTGGCCACTTATTTTTGTACTTTTAATAGGCGTAATTATTTTCTCTTATATACTAGTTACCTTGGTTGTTCTATCGGAGTTGTTTTCCGCTTTCGTTGCATATAGGCCTAATGCTGGCGATTACCATTTGCTGGCTTGTTTGAAATATTTATCCTTAGGTGCCTTGTTAGCTTATTTTGTTTTTACAAAACAGAGAAAGTCCTAGCTGTGCTAAATAAAATTAAAAATGGCAAATTGTTCTCATTTATATAGTCTGTATTCCTTTGCTATTTATGCAACACTTTATTTCAGATCAGTTTGAATTGTATAAACGATTGTATCATATTCTTCCTTTGTTTTTCTTTGGTTTTGTTATTGTGGAACAAAAATTTTTCTAAAAATTCTTTTTTTAAAATCGGAAAATTTCCTCTATTAACATGGTTAGGGAGGATTAGTTATGGGTTGTATTTAACCCACATGATAGCGCTAAACATTGTAGTTGCGCTATTTACAAATGGTGAAGAATATGTTTTATTGAAAAACATTTTAACCATTTTGATAACCGTATTAATTAGCTATATCAGTTACAATACAATTGAAAAGTATTTCCTTTCATTAAAAGGTAAATTTTCTTTTGAAAGTTTTAAAAAATAACTAAGATGTCAAACTTTAAATCTACTCTTAAATCGCTAATTCCCCCAGTTGTATTAACTAGTTTGTCTCGTTTATTTTATGGATGGTCAGGTAATTATTCTACTTGGGAAGAGGCCTCCAAAAAATGTTCAGGGTATGATAGTGATATTATAATTAATAAGGTGAAAGCGTCTTTATTAAAGGTGAAAAGTGGCGAAGCTGTTTACGAAAGAGATTCTGTTATATTTGATAAAGTACATTATTCATTTCCATTGCTTTCAGCATTGTCGTATGTTGCATTGAGAAGCGGGAATAAGTTGAACGTTTTGGATTTTGGTGGTTCATTGGGCAGTAGTTATTATCAGAACAGGACATTTTTTAATGGTGCTCAAGAATTTAACTGGTCTATAGTAGAGCAAAAACATTTTGTTACAGAAGGACAAAAATATTTTTCTGACAATCATTTACATTTTTATTATGATATTGATAGTTGTTTAAATGAGCAGCGCGTGAATGTATTGTTGCTCTCCTCTGTTTTGCAGTATATTGAAAAGCCCTATGAATTAATTGCATTTTTGAACTCAAAAAAGTTCCAATACGTTATTATCGACAGAGCTCCATTATTGTTGGAAGGCAAGGATCGTATTACAATTCAAAAAGTTCATAAAAGTATTTACGAAGCAAAGTATCCTTGCTGGCTGTTAAATCAAGAAAATGTTAAAAAAGCATTTTTGGAGGAATATGAATTGGTTTTTGATGTTGAATTAGAAGAGACAATACATGTTAACAATGCAGCGTATAAAGCTTTCTTTTTTAAGCGAAAAGAATAGTATTTTTTAGTAATTTCGATGAAAATATAGTTTATGGCACATTTTATCAGTTTAAAGACATTTACCGATCAACGAGGAAACTTAACGGTTATCGAAAAGGTTGTTCCTTTTGATATTAAAAGAATATTTTACATCTATGGTGTAGATGATTCAATTCGTGGTGGTCATAGACATGTGAAAACAATCCAGGCGGCTGTTTGTATCCAAGGAAGTTGTACAATTTATAACGATGATACTAAAGTTCAACAGGAATTTGTATTGGATTCGCCTGACAAGTGTTTGATTCTAGAGCCTCAAGATTGGCATCAGATGCATAGTTTTTCTAAAGATGCCATTTTAATGGTATTGGCTTCTGAATATTTTGAACCAAGTGATTATATCTACGAAAAGTATAAATAGTTAAAATGATAGAATACGAAAGTTTAGCATTGCTGAATGCACCATTTTTTGATGATTATACAAAAGAGTTTAATAAAGTATTAAAATCGGGATGGTATATTTTAGGGCAAAGTGTGAAGCAATTTGAAGCTGAATTCGCTTCTTATAATCAAGCAAATCACTGCATTGGATTAGCATCAGGCTTAGATGCTATTACATTATCAATTGATCATTTGATTTTGAAAAGGGAAGCGAGATTATCGTTCCTTCAAATACCTATATAGCTACTATTTTGAGCGTTATGCAAAATAACATGAAGCCAGTTTTGGTTGAGCCATCGATTGATACATATAATATTGATCCTGATAAAATAGAGGCTGCTATTACAAGTAAAACAAAAGCGATTGTCGTAGTACATCTTTATGGTAAAGCTTGCGATATGGATCCGATTATCGCTCTGTGTAAAAAATACAATTTAAAGTTAATCGAAGATTGTGCTCAATCGCACGGTGCTACTTACAAAGGTAAGCACACAGGAACCTTTGGTGAATTTGGTGCATTTAGTTTTTATCCAACTAAAAACTTGGGTGCATTGGGAGATGCAGGCGCTGTTGTTTGTAATGATATTGCTTTGGATAAAATTATTCGAAGATTAAGAAATTATGGTTCGGATATAAAGTACTACAATGAAGTGGTAGGTTATAACTCTCGTTTGGATGAGTTGCAGGCAGCATTCCTTTCTGTTAAACTAAAACGATTGGATGAGATAAACGCGCATAAACGAAAATTGGCTTCGATTTATTTAAATAATTTAAACGCTGATTTTGTAAAGCCTGTTGTAGATAAAGATTATTTTGATGTATATCATATTTTTAATATTCGTCACGAAAAGCGCGATGATTTAAAAGAGTATCTATTAAAAAATGGAATAAAAACGGAAATTCATTATCCCGTTTCTCCTAGTAAGCAAAAGCATTGCAGGGAAAGTTTGATAATTATAATTTTCCTATCAGTGAAAAAAACATCAGCTACAACACTTAGTCTTCCCATTTCATTCTTTCACACGGAGTTGGATGAATAAAGTGATAGAAGTAATGAATAAATTTTAATAGCACGATGTATAATTTTGTACTTTATTTGATTCCTTTATTTAACACGTGGTATTGTAATGTATTTATCGCTCGAGAAAACGTGCGATAACCTCCATTTGTATATTTTTGCTTTTGATGATAAAAGCTAATGAGATTCTAAATAAGTTGAATTTTAAGCACGCTACAATTATTTCATTAAGAGAATTTGAAGATGAAAAATTATTAGCAGTAAAGCCTGGTCGTTCAAAAGCTGAATATTGTTGGACATCCACATCATCTACTATTTTGTATGTTATAAATAATTACAAAGTTCCAAGTTGTACATACGTGGATGCCGACTTGTTTTTTTATCAAAATCCTAAAATTTTGTTTGATGAAATGGGTGATAAGTCAATTTTGTTGACACTTCACCGTTATCCACCAAAATTTAATCGTACTACTACTTCCGGTATATACTGTGTTCAGTTTATAACCTTCTTTAATAATCAAGATGGTTTGGAAGCATTGAATTGGTGGAGGGATGCTTGTATTGATTGGTGTTACGACCGCTATGAAGATGGAAAATTCGGAGATCAAAAATATTTGGACGATTGGACTACACGTTTTAAGGGTGTTCATGTGTTGGAACACTTAGGAGGGGGATTAGCATCTTGGAATGTTGAACAGTGGCCTTGTTAGTAAAAACGGGAATAAAATTTTATTTAAAGATAATGACCGCAATGTTAATTTTGAAGCAGTGTTTTATCATTTTCATCATGTGCGTTTTTTTAAAAATGACATTGTCGATTTAGGATGGAGACACCCCACCATGCCTGTTGTTGCAAACCTTTATGTACCTTATATTATTGAGTTAGCTAGAGTGGAAGAACTTGTAAAATCAATTGATGCTACATTTAATATTCCATTACAGGATTTTAAACTCATAAAAAGTGAAGGCTTAAAAAATAAAATTAAATACTTGATAAAAGTTATTTATCGTTATAATGTATTTAATACTAAAAAGCTGATTGCAAAATATAGCAAAAGCTAATTCGAATTTATAGGCGAGCAATGAATTCCAAGAAATATATTTTTATAGTTCAAGTTACACGCCAGCTATCTATTGATATCCTGAATAATTTTATCAACGAAGGTGCTGAAATTGAACTTGTAACAGGAATTCTTGAGCCTAATTATGCATCTTTAGATCCTTGTATTAAAGTAAAGTATTTCAATCGCTATGATAATACATCAACATTTAAACGAATGTTTACATGGTCTCTATTTACCTTTTATTCGTTTTTTTTTATTTTATTTCGTAGTCGAAAAAGAATTGATTTAATTACGACACCTCCTTTTATTGTTTTCTTAGGTTTGTTTTTTTAAAAAGTACGCAATCAAAACTATCATCTAATTATCTGGGATTTATATCCGATGTGCTTGTTAATTTTGGTGTTTTAAAGAAAGGTGCATTGCCCTTAGGATTTGGCAAAGATTAAATCGAAGTAGCTTTAGTAAAGCGTCTACTTTATTTACATTGGGTACACATCTGTCGGATGCAATTCAGAAGTATACAAGCAAAAAGCCAATCATTGTTCCTAATTGGGTAAATGCCGATTTTGTTAAGCCAGTAAACCGATTGGATAATACTTTTTCAAACGAACATGGTTTGAGCGACGTTGGTGGTAATGTATTCCGGGAATTTAGGCTTGACGCATGATATTGAATCAATTGTGTACAATGCTAATTTGTTGAAATCAAATACAGCTATCCAATTTGTAATTATTGGCGATGGAGCTAAAAAAGCAAAAATTGAGGCATATGTTAAATCGGAGCAATTATCCAATGTTTTATTGCTGCCCTATCAAAATAAGGAAACATTACCATTTTCTTTAACAGCTGCGGATATTGGGATTGTTACATTAAGTCAGGGAGCAGAAACAATATCCGTTCCGAGTAAAACGTATTATACGTTGGCTGCTGGTTCTGCCATATTTGCTCTAGCTGCAGAGGCATCTGAATTAGGTTTTTTGGTTAATAAATACAACTGCGGTCGGGTATTTGACAATTCGCCTCCCGAAAAGATAGCAGAATTCATTTTGCATTTATTTGAGCATAGAAATGAGTTGGAGCAATTTAAGATAAATGCTCGTGCAGCGTCTTTAGATTTTACTCCGAAAAATGCTAAGTTATATTATGATTATATTTGTAATAAACTAAATAAAGATGTTTAGAAAAATTTATTTGTCACCATTGGGTTTTTTTATTTCAGGTATACTGAATGCACTCGCATTTTTTCACAAACCATTTATGGTGTATGGTTTCTTCAATAAAGTTGATGGAAAGTTTTATAAACGAACACGAATTAGCTCCACCGTTAAATTAGTAGATAAAAAAAAGATAAATATAAAA
Source organism: Bacteroidota bacterium (assembly GCA_016711805.1). Classification (GTDB taxonomy): domain Bacteria; phylum Bacteroidota; class Bacteroidia; order B-17B0; family Aurantibacillaceae; genus UBA4416. Next base: position 2,515 of record JADJSH010000035.1, on the reverse strand, counting down.
GATAATGTTTGGATTGGACACAATAGCTTGTTGGATGGAATAGGAGGAATCATTATCGAGAAAGGAGTAAACATAGCTTCTCATACATGCATATACACACATAGCAGCCAGAATTCAATTCGCTTATTAGGAGACAAGTTTATTGATATTCCAGCGTCAGAGCGAATTGGATACATTATCGAAGGAGTAAAAATTGGTGAATTCACGTTTGTTGGAACAGCTTGCATCCTTTTGCCGGGTACAACAATTGGTAAAGGATGCATTATAGGTGCAGGTAGTGTTGTAAAAGGTGTTTATCCTGATTATTCTATACTTGTTGGTAATCCAGCAAAAGTGGTAGGGGATACTCGAATAGTTGATGGTAAATTATTTGAGCAAGGATTAAGTTTTGAAAACTACTATGATGCAACTCTAATTAAGGATAATAAATATACTTCAGGCTTATAAATGATGACGGAGCAATTAAACAAAAGAGTTCATGTGGTACTGACTACATTGTTGGCTTTTTTTATACCTATTGCATTACCCATACTAATTGTTTTGTTGTCACTTAATTGGTTAATAAATATCTCCAATGTTAAGATTAGTGTTCGTGCCATCAAGCATAATACAGCATTGACTTTAATGATTGTTTTGTATGCATTGTATTTAGTTGGATTAATTTATTCCTCGAATTTTAAAGTTGCTGGTGAAGTTTTAGAGACGAAATTTTCTTTTTTCATATTACCGCTTGTATATGCTGCTTATACAAATGAAACCAAGCTGCAATTATCCAACTATTTGAAAAGCTTTATTTTCGGATGTATTACCTATGCCATGCTATGCTTTGCTTATGCTACCTATGCTTTTTATAAGCCAGTTTATACCGATTTATATGGTGTTCTATATGATTTAGGATCGAATTATTTTTATCATTCATATTTATCATCCGTATTCCATCCAAGCTATGCATCCATGTATGCGGTTGTGGCACTCTTTTCAATTTATTATTTGTATAAAAAGAGTTTTTAAAATTAAAATATTTCTGGATTTCTGTAATAGCCATGTTTAGTATTTACATATTATTATTAAGTTCCAAAGCAGGATGGATTGGGCTAATTTTTATTTATGCAGTTTTTATTGTTGATTTGATTAGGAACTCCAAATATCTCATAGCAACAACTATTGTAGGGGTATTGGTCGGATTGTTTTTGTTTTTAAATGTGTATTATGCTCCATTGTATGCGCAACGAATACCTAAGGCAGAGGTTATTGAAAATGCAATCAATGAAAAGGATAAAGATAATAAAGTGGTTACAACAAGTACAGATGGTACTGGTAGTCGTATTTTTGTATGGAAGGCCTCTTTTGAAGTAATTAAAGAAAATTTAATTTTAGGAGTAGGTACAGGAGATTCAAGGGACAAACTAATGGAGAAGTACCTCGAAAAGAACATGAAAACAGAATATGAATTTGGTTTAAATTCACATAACCAGTTTTTGAATACAACTGTATCAATCGGAATTATTGGCTTGATAGTACTTATGCTCTGTTTTTGGATGCCATTTTATCAAGGTTGGAAACAAAAAGAGTTATTATTGATGGGATTTGTTGTAATTGTTTCCATGAATCTATTATTTGAATCAATGTTTGAGCGTCAATCTGGCGTTATTTTTTATGTATTTCTTAATACTATTCTTTGTTCTACCTTTGTACCTATAAAATCTAATTGATACTAAAATGATTCCATTTTCACCCCCACACATAAATCAGAAAGCAATAGATGAAGTAATAAAAGTACTTAAGTCAGGTTGGATAACTACTGGACCACGAACAAAGCAATTTGAAAAGGAAATAACTGCTTATTGTGGAAATCAATCTACTTTATGTTTAAATAGTGCAACAGCTGGATTAGAAATTATTTTAAGATGGTATGGTGTTAAAGAGGGAGATGAAGTAATTTTACCTGCATATACATACTCAGCTACTGCGAATGTAGTAATGCATTGTGGTGCCACTCCCGTTTTTGTGGATGTGAATGCTACCGATTTTAATATCAATGTTTCTGAAATTGAGAAAGCAATTACTTCAAGAACTAAAGTTATTATGCCAGTTGATTTTGGAGGTTTTCCTTGTAATTATGATGCAATAAATGCCTTGGTAATAAAGCATAAAAAAAACTTTGTTGCCGATTCTGATGAACAAAAACAAATGGGACGCATTCTTGTGTTGTCCGATTCAGCACATTCGTTTGGTGCTTGGTATAATGGGAAAAGAGCAGGCTCCTTAACAGACATTTCGGTGTTTTCTTTTCATGCAGTAAAGAATTTAACTACCGCTGAAGGTGGAGCAGTTGCACTTAATTTGCCTAGTCCTTTTGATAATGAGGATGTCTACAAGTTATTATGTATAAAAACCCTTCATGGTCAGAATAAAGATGCATTAGCAAAGACTCAAAAAGGAAACTGGAGATATGACATTGTAGAGCCTGGCTATAAATGCAATATGACGGATATAATGGCAGTAATTGGTCAGG
>JADJSH010000034.1 GCA_016711805.1 Bacteroidota bacterium | reverse complement strand
TTTTTTCTCGTTAAATACGATGGCAATGGAAATATAATTGGGCTCGAAGTGGGAGGACCAAGGAAATGATGAAATTTACAATATAAAAACGGATAGAAACGGAAACATATATATTACTGGATTTTTTGAAAGTTCTGTTATGTCAATTGGCACATTTACTTTTGCTAATACAGCAAGCACAAAATCGTTTATCGCAAAATACGATTCCAATGGAAATGTATTATGGGTGAAAAAACCAATTGGATTCGGAAACGACCGCAGTGAGTCAATTGCCATTGATGCAGCAGGTAATTTCCTATTACAGGATATTATTCTGGTACCGTTAATTTTGGTAATTAGCAACTTTAACAAGTTCTGCTTTTTTTGATTTTTATTTAGTGAAGTATGATGTTAATGGAAATACGGTATGGTCAAAAAGTGGTAGCGGACCAAGCATGGAAGAGGATTTCAATTGAATGTGATATTCATGGGATTTAATTGTTACAGGAAGATTTCAAGGTGACAGTGCTGTTTTTGGATACGGAAACTTTGATAAGCAATAATCCAGGCTATAATCAACTATTTATCGTTAAATACGATGCAAATGGTAATATTATTTGGGCCAAACGGCCACTTCACCAATTGTAACAACACACGCTCATTTTGGCTATGGTGTAACTAGCGACAAAACAGGTGCAATTTACGTACCAGTGCATTAGCAAAGTCCAACCATGAGTTTTGGTGCTATTACACTCACAAATTCTTCTACTTCCCGGCTTTAGGGATTTTTTATTTTTAAATTTGATGGCAACGGAAACCCACTTTGGGGGGGCATCAGGCGGGATCAAGTGCGAGTGATGACAACGGGTATAATGCTTGCGTGGATATTTATGGAAATGTGACGGTTGTTGGAGCATACAGGAGAGGTTCTATCAGCTTTGGTTCAATCTACATTAACTTATCCTGCTGGGCCAGGAAATGAACCGATGTTTATAGCTACCTATGATTCCACTGGAAATCCATTATATGCGTCGAAACTTTCTTTTGGTGGTAATAATCAAACAGCAGTTACTACAGATAAATTCGGTAATCTTTTTTGTGGTAAGCGATTTTAAAGGGAATGCATTTTCTGTAGGAACTACGACTCTTTCATCCGTTTCCCAGCAAGGTAATATTTTCACAGCAAAATATTCGATACCTGTTACAACCGTTGATCTTAAATTAAATGAGAATAATGATGTCATGAAAATTTTTCCAAACCCAACTAAAGGCAATTTAGAATTGAGCGGTTTTGTAAAGCAAACAATAGAAATTTATGATGTAAATGGTCAGGTTGTTTTTTAGGAAAGAAATTTCAAGCGATATAAATCATTTAGATGTTAGAAATTTGTGAATGCAATTTACTTTTATCTCTACTAAAATTCTACACATTGCTACATATCAAAAACTGATTATTGCTCATGATTAGAAACGGAGCGAAACCATTAGTTAAACAGTTGCATTTCTAAAGATTAAATTTATGAAGAGTTTATTCTGCCGCTTTCAATTGTTATGAAAGGATAAGCTTTGCAAAAATATAAAAACATGATTTTAAAACTCTTCTCCTATTTAGCTTACTATTTAGTTTATACTCCTGTCAGGTTTCAAGTAAACAGGATAGAGAAATTAGTACAAATATCAACGATATAAAAAAATGATAGCATTAAAAGTATCATTTTTTGGAGCCTATGTATCATGATCCCTTTTTTCCTAAACCATTGGTGGATGAAGGCAAAGACATTTTAATTAATTTATGTTTTAAGATAGAAACACAACAACCAAAAACAAGCCAAGCGTTTTTAGTATTAACTCAGGAGGCAACCGAGGCTTTTAATCAATTAGATGCTCAGTTTATGAGTCAGGGTAGTGAACTAGAAACGGTGGCACGCGAAGCCATTGCGGTTGATATGGAATATATTGCTAAAACTTATGGCTTTAACGAAAAACATTGAAACCTTGATTGAAAATAGGGTGGTAAGGTCGCTTTTATAGTAAATCATTTAATAGATAAAATTACTTTTCTTGGTTAAATGAAAATGCTCATTATAGTTTTATTGTTTTTAGTCCAAGTCAATATGCATGGACAAGAATCAAGCGTTTATGAAATCTTAGAATCAGATACTATAAAATTTGATCTTCATGAAGCAGGATGCTTTCATAGTAATAGTGAAAGAATAGTTATCATTAAACAGTCTGCGAACCAGTACCAGCTTAATTATACCAAAGAGAGAAAGAAAAGCACTCATTAAAAATATATCTAAAGTAGATTTAATAAAATTTGGTCGTGCTTTCTCAATTGAAAAAAATAAAAAACAAAGTTGTATAAGTACAACATCAACCCAATTAGTTTTGTCATCTTCTGAAAAATCTACTTTTTTTCTTTATTATAAATGCAATGAAACCGAAACCTCTATGGATATTTTAAAGAGAGAATTGCATTTGTAATGTAACTGCATAATTAACTAAAGTAATGAAATATTTTAAATTTATATTTTTTAGTGTTATTGTTAATTTAACGGCACATGCTCAAACAAATAATGGGTTAACAATGTTTAAACCTGATAGCATAGAGCATGCTAAGCAGTTAATGATTAACAAAAATAATGAGTTGGCTACGCTTGAGAAATATGGACAAGAAATTAATAGAAAATTGCCTTCACTGCTTGAAAAGTTTACGTTAAAAAAAGTAGAGAATTCTCAAAGTGGTTGGTATCATCATAAAACAATTGATACGCTTCATTCATTTATTGAAACACCTGTTTCTGTCAAGGGACACATATACATTAAAGCACATTACGTTGCTGATGATTACTTAACAATTACTAAAATTCGATTAAAAATAGCTAATACTTCTTATGAGTCAATGCCCTTGCTTAAAACAAGCAAATACATCACCCGAAGAAAAACGAACAAAGCACATGAGTATATAAATTTGTTTGCCTATGTAACTGAAAAGGAAGAGGAGGTGAGAACGATGAATATTTTGGCGGCTATAGCGCATGCAAATGAGACCGCAGAAATAATAATTGTATTCATAGGGGAACAAGATAATTTTGAAATTACCTTAACCAATGAAAATGTCAAAGCTATTAGAGATAGTTATTACTTGTCTCAATACATTGCTTATAAATCAAATGATTATAAAACGGTTTCAGGAGAATTCATTCTCCTGAAGTTAACACTCCAACCATGTACTTAATACCAAAAGCCAGTATACTGTAAATGATATGAAGGGTGTTGTAGATTAGAGATTTGTTTTCTATTTATCTCATAGCTTTAAACCCTCTTCACATCCACACTCATTATTTTACTATAGAGCCCTACTAATTTATCAGCTATCACAAAAATAGCTTTGTAATGCCATTCTTCGTAACGTTTATTTTCTGGCAAAACCGTTGTGTCTAAATATTCACTTCGCGTAAATCGGCCCATTAAAACAAAACCTAAACCATCATTACGGTCAACATATAAGGCGGTGGCATCGGCTTTACCTTTGGTCCATTTAATGTGAGGCTTCCCTACATTTAATGTGATGTGTAATTTTGGTTGCATACTATCTATATCAACATCGCTCGTAGAAGACGTAATTCCTAAATCATTACCAATATTGGTAGTATAGTTTAAACTTACTTTAATACGGCTTGCCAGTTTGGTAACACGGTCAAAAATACCTTCGGGTACAGCGGGCGGTGGTGTAGGTGCGGGAGCAATTAAAGGAATAGTACCCAAATGTTGTTGCCCAACTGCATGCTTCATCATGTTTTTATAACCCGTTAAATTTAGAATGCTTTGGCGGTATTGTTCCAGTAAATTTATCACATATTGATAAGCCGCATTATCTTTTTGCAGGTTACTCAATTCATTTGTGCTTACTCCTAAAAGAGTTGCATAGGTATTTAACTTAATGGTAAAGTTATTTAACCAAATAGCTTTACCCGCGTCGGTGCTTGGGAGGTATTTTGCTTCTGCCATGATTTCTATTTTTGTTTCTATTGTAGCTTCTCGACTACGCTCGAAGTGACAATGATAACTTTCCAAGCCTTGTGCCAAGCATCTTTAAAAAACGTTAAAGGCCTTGGAGTAGGGTATTTCCATGCGCGGAGTTTGGCTACTCCATGTTTGGAGTAGCCAAACTCCGCATATTGATATGTGTATTTCCATCACTGGATATGGCAATGTTTTTGTATGGATAAGACTAACTTCAGATATGGATGTGATTAAAACCACAGATGGGTAGGGTGATAATCCTAGCCGGTATTAGGAAGTTCCATAAATGGATATGTCTTATGCCATAGGTGGATAAGGCTATGCCTCTTTATGGATATGAGTAACTCTATTTGTGGTAGTACTGATATCCATGATTAATGTTGTGGTAGTTATCTACTCATTACAACTCCTGCTCCGCTGCTCCCGATAGCTATTGAGATGTAAATCTGCGGTAATCATAACGACCTATTCATTGCAATTAATTTAAAACTGTTTTATTTTACCAGTTACTAATCCACTTTAATAATTTTTCTAACTGTTTGGCTTTTATCTGTAAAAATTACTTTCAAGAAATAGATTCCCGCCGAATTATTCGACAGATTGATTGTGGATTTATTGTTCAAGGAAAACAAATGTTCGCCTCTTAAGGTATATATCTGTAATTCTAGTATAGTTTTCGAAGTTTGAACATGAAAGAGATTATGACTAGGGTTTGGAAAAATGGTTAAGTCATCCGATGTCTCTGATAAGGATTCTATCCCTACTGGATTTGAAAGAATGTATGGAATTTGATAAGATGCAACTCCTAGTGAGGTAAAATACTGACCCGCATGTGTAAATGCTCCTGTTATAAAAAGTGTATTATTGAATGATGTTATGCTATTGATAGCTGGGATGTTACCACTTTTTAGCCCATATTCTTGTAAATGAGAAAACTTATCCGTTATATAATTATAACGTACAATAGCCCATGCAGAGTCACATTTATATTAGCACTAGCACACCATTTGTTTTAATACGTCGATTTCCGCCTAAATACACAATACTATCACTTTCTACATAACTGGTATTGAAATTATTTATAACAATTCCTTGTGTTTCAAAGTCAGTAAATGGTGTAAAGGCCAAGTTGCCGCGATTAAAATATCCAGCACCTGCATTTACAGTTTGTTGTACTCCCAATGTGTTTTTATATTTTGTGAAATAACCCGTTACAAATATTTTGTTTTTATAAATTTGGATATCGTTTATTTCTCCTGAGTTATTAGATGGATCACAACTGGCACTTGCTTGTACTAGGAACTGACCTAAATGTATCCACTGTTTAGTGCTTATTTTATAGGCTGCAAAATTTAGCGAAACACTGGAGCTACTGATGCAAAATGTTCCTCCAACCCATAGTGTGTCATGTGTTAATTCAATTGCCTTTATTTGGCCGTTAAATGGCGCTTTCGAAACCGAATCCCAACCTATACCATTAAAATAAGCCAGATTCTTTAAACTATTTTGGTTATTGATGGTGAAATTACCTCAATAAAAAGCCATTTCCATATGGCGCAATATCATTTATTTCATCCCAATAACCAAAATTGGTTGTTGAAGGAAATAAACGACTCCATGTTTTTGTAACTTTATTCCAGCATGCTCCCATGGTGTATGTAGTAGGTGCACTTTGATTACTCCCAACAGCATATAACGTGTCGTTTTTGGTGATCATATTTTTACCTGGAAACTTTTCCATGTGCTTAACGAATCCCATTGATTAGTGAATTTATTAAAACGTACAATGCCTCTATTTTTAATGGTTCCCGCAGAACATTCTGATTTAGAGTTGTTAGCAACATATACATGGGTTGCATCTTCTGTTATTTTACCGTAAGTTATAAAAGAATTAGCAACGTCTTGCGACATGCCGTTCCCGAATGATTTAAAGTTTAGACTAGTACCATTATATCTTATTGGTCCATTAATTGGCATTGTATTACTTTTTGAAATAATTAGTTCATTTTGATATACAAATAAATTCGTTTTGTCATAGCTTACCTGATTTCTAGCATTAAATGAAATGGGCAGTAATTGCCATTGATTTGCAGAAAACTGGGCAACATAATAATTGCCTCCATTATAATTAGCAGATGTTCCTATTTTATAACCACAGTATAGCTTGTTTTTATATAATTGAATACTATTGAGGTTATATGGTCCGTTAGCCCATGAATAATTATCGAATGATTTAAAAAATGGAATGGTATCCCATGTATTGGCGGTAGAATTCCATTTCATGACGCAAACTAAACAAGTTGTTAGTTGTGCTATATAAGTTGGTATTATTTGCATTTGTCATATTGCCCCTACATATATGTCATCTACATTTAATGTATCGTTTATGGCACACTTAATCTCTGCTTGACTAGTTGCATTTTGATAATAAAACGTCACACCATTATTCATACTTTGCCAATTACTGCCATTCCATAATGCAACGCTATTTAAAATGGTTGAACCAGCTCTGTAAAAACTTCCGCCCACAAATAACTTATTGTTTACATTTTTTAGAACATTGATTTTAGGAGTGGTGAAAGGTGTTTGATTAAATAATTTGCCCGGTAATGAATCATATATGCCTGTTAAGTAATCATAAGAGCAGATGCTTTCAAAATTATTACTATTTATCTGAGAAAATTCGCCACCTAAGTATATTTTATTTCCTATTCTTTCCAACGAATAAATTAGCCCAAATGGATTTCCCCTGCTACGCCAAGATTAGTCCATGTGTTTGTCAATACATTTAACTTAACAAAATCACATGGCACGTTATTGATCGTCATTTTTCCGCACAAGAATAATAAACTATCATCTACCAATCTCATATCAAATATTTTAAGTACTAGAACATTGTTGGATTGAATGCCCACGGTTTGTTCTGTCGTTTTATTATAATAGTATATGCTGAATAGTAATACACATTAGTGTAATCTCTGCAAACAGCCATATATAAATTGCCCGAACTGTTTTCTGCAATCGCCGTAACTTCACCATAACTTATATTATCAAATTTGTTTGACCATGCACTTGTTTGTGCTTTGGAAAGATTACTGATAATTATAAAAAAAATGAGTAGGAGGAATAATTTGGTTAAATGTTTCATGCATTGAAAATACAAAAAATATGTTCACGTCAATAATTGTCAGCGAATTTGAGATTAGTGCCAATTGAAAACACATCACGGTATTAGTTAATCTAGTAAGCGTAATTTTATGATATTTGAATTATATATGAGTTTTATTTAGAGTGAAGTTTGTTTCAAAATTTTATCTTTGTTTTATCAGTTTATAAAAATGATGATTCTTGAGTTTAATATAATGGATAATGTAATGCCAGTAATAGCACTTGTAGCAGTTGTTACTATTGCGTTTCTGTACATTCGAAAAGATCATAATGCCGAGAATAAAGAACATTTAAAGAATTTGGAAGATGAATATTTATATGATCCCGAAACTGGCGAAAAATTTACGCTTGAAGAGGTAGAATCAAAAAGTTTTCCCCATCCAATCCTAACAGAATTAAAACAGATGAAGAGATAGAAAGGTACTTTATTGAAGAAGGGGCTGATGTTGAATTTGCTAAAAATTATCTTCGAAAAAGAGGGTATAAAGTGTTAGAGTCAGAATCAGAAGAAGAAGTATCGAGATTTGAAAACATAAGTTGGTGGGAAAGCTACGAAGGCGTTTATGCAGATACAATCTTTAAAATTAACGAAAAGAGCTATTTATATTTTGTTCAAGTTACCTATTCATCGATTGGATTTAAAGGAAGACGTGATTCTGTATCTGAAATACAACTCATGCTTTGGTTAAGAAATCCGTTAAGCGGATCATTAGAATATTTGAAGTCGATTAAAGACATTGATTATATTCAAAATGGTAACGACTATTTTTTAAATTAAGTAAAATTGCTAACCTCGAAGGCGTTAAACAATTACTTGATCAGGAGTAGTGGTAATTCTACTCTGTGGCATATTTCTACAAAGTCTATAAATATGAAAATCGTTTGAAAAATGACGGTAATATCAAAGAGTGATTTTTTTAATGTATTGGTAGATGGCTATCATTCTTGATGTTCAATTATTTGTTTTATCGAACATTATCTATATATTTATACATAAACCTTAATTTATATTAGTAAATACAACACTATGAAAAAAAGCCATTTGACCTTAGCATTATTAATTATCATATTTTCTATGAAATCATTTGCTCAACAAGCAAGTTTAACAATTGAGAATAAATCAAATCGTATGCTTACTGTTAAAGTGATGAAGGGTAATGAGCGAAAAATGTATTATTTAAAACGGATAGTATTGCTCCAAAATCTAAACAAGTAGTTTATTTTACCGAAACAGGTTTTTACTTTACAAAATGCCAAGCGGTGTTGTATAGTAAAGAAGATCCAAAAATGAATGATACCTTGTTTAGCAAGGAAAGACCTTTTCAAGTGATATCTGATCCCAAAAGAGGCTATAGTAATATTACTATGAAGTATTTGATTAAAGAATCTAAAAAGTCTGAACCAGATAATGCGGTGCCCATTACTCGTAAAGAGTATACTCAGTAATAAATTTTGATACTAACTAAAAAGTTGTAACTTTAATTAAGCATTTGTGTTTTACATATCACAGATTTAATGGTATCAACATGAAAAAACTTTTACTATCTATTTTCGTATTTACGATTTGCGCTTTAAAAAGCACAAAATTATACCCAAGGCATTGCTGTAGATACGGTTATTTATTCAGGTACCTATTCGTTCCCGGGTAATTCATGCCCGAGTATGACTTTTGCAGAGATTGAGTTAGATCCAGCTTTACATAATTATGTAAATGGCTTACAATTTATGATATTGGTGGATACCGTAACTTTGGGACCACCTCCGCAGTTTAGTCCGGTGCATGCTGGCGATACTTTTTTGTTAAATGCTGCAACGCCTTCTTATTTTACACCAGCTTCTGTTGTGTTCAATTTTAGGTTAAAATTAGTTGGTACGCCAACTACAGCTGGGCAAAATTTCTCTTGCAATTTAGATTTTATGCAATGTACCTGCAATTGTTATCACATGGATATTATACCATCTTTGACTAATACAACAGTGTGTACAGTTGGCGTGTCGAGTAAGGTGGATGAGTTAACTAAACAATCTTTAGTACCGTATCCCAATCCTGTTATCAATTCATTGTTAGTTTCTGGCATTAGCCAACAAACAATTATTAAATTATATAACAATTTTGGAGTTTTAGTGATTGAACAAATATCTAATTGCGATGTTACGCTAGAAATGGATTCGTTGCCGAATGGAATTTACACGCTAGTTGCATCATCTGATTTAGATAAGATAGGGGTAGTTAAAAAAGTAGTGATAGCTAGATAATATTTACTGGATTAGATATGAAAAGAATATTCGTATTGATATTTGTATGTATTCAGTTAGCGTTATCATCTCAAACGCTTAAAATTTCTATTACAGGTCTTCGTAATAATTCAGGCTCCGTTATTTTAGGTTTTTATAATAATGACAAAAGCATTTGCGGCGGAAACGCCATTGTTTACAAAAGTAGAATCTAAAGCAACTGCGATTAATCATGTGCTTACATTAAACTATGCAGGTATCAAACCAGGCACTTATGGTGTGGTGATGTTAGACGATGAAAACAATAATAACAAAATGGATTATGGATGGATTTTACCTGAGGAAGGTTATGGCTTTTCTAATTATACCCATTTTGGCTTAACTAAACCTAAGGTGGCAAAATTTTCTTTACCATTGCTCCAAGTGAAAATAAGTCGGTAGAAATAAAAGTACAGTATTTATAATATTTCTGCGACCTCCATTTATTTTTGATTTTATCCATTCGTAATCTTATTCTTTCTGTCCAAGTATAATAGGAGTTGTTCTTGGTTTATTTTTTTACCTTGTTGTTTTAAATAACATGAAGACATTATACTTATCTATAGCTCTATTTTCATTAAGTTTTAAAATAGTAACTGCACAAACGGTTAAGCCTTTTTTGGCAGAAATTATTTCTCAATATCCAAGTGTAAGAGAATGTTGCTATTTCAGCTAATGGCTCAGAAGTTTATTTTTCGGTTCAAGGCTATCAAGGCGAATTGTCAACGATTGTTACCGTTAACTCAAGAAACGGAAAATATTCAAAGCCTAAAGTGGCTAGTTTTTCTGGCAAGTATCATGATTTGGAGCCTTTTTTATCTCCTGATGGTTTACGTTTATATTTTTCATCAGATAGACCATTGGATAACAAAAGCAATGAATAAAAGATTATGATATTTGGTATGTAGAAAGAAAATCAGTAAAGGATGATTGGAGTATTGCCATTAACGTAGGTGCTCCAGTCAATACAAAAGACAATGAGTTTTATCCTTCCATTACATTGTCCAATAATTTATATTTTACGTGTGACGGTATGATGTCGAAAGGTAAAGATGATGTTTTTATGAGTGAGTACAAAAAATGGGAAATATGAGTCCCCGTTTCACTAAATGATTCAATTAACTCCATAGGCTATGAGTTTAATGCTTTGTTGCACTCCAACGAGTCCTTCATGATTTACACCTGTTATAATAGAGAAGGTGGTTTTGGTAGTGGAGATTTATATTTTAGTTTTAAAAAAAGACAACCAATGGATTAGAGCTCAAAATATAGGAAAGTTTATCAATTCAAACGGGATGGATTACTGCCCCTTTGTTGATTTGAAAAATGGGACAATGTATTTTACTAGTAAACGTAATGCCGTTGAAAAACAATTTGATAAAAAACAAACGCTCGAAGAAGTGTTAAAGGAAATGAACGTTTATGAGAACGGATTGAGCAGATTATATCAAGTGGATATCAATGATATATTCAAGGGAACAAAATAATAAAATTAGCAATAATGGGTTGGTATTATAGTAACAAATTACTATAGTATATATGTGAAATATATTACTATTTTAGTACTAAAATATGATATATGGATAAGTTTACACAAGTTACTCGAACAAGTGGATTGAGCAATATTGGCGGCTCTTTTAAAGGCGTTATTTTTGGTATCTTTTTAATTCTTGGGTCTATTTATTTGTTGTGGACAAACGAAGGAAGAGCGGTTCATGTGGCAGAAGCGCTTGAAGAAGGTGCAGGAAATGTTAAAAGTATTTCGGCAGATAAAGTAGATCCTACAAATGAGGGCAAATTGGTGCATGTGTCAGGGATGGCAATCACAAAAGACAGGGTTAGTGATGAAGATTTTAACGTTAAGTTAAATGCGCTAAAATTAAATAGAGACGTTCAAATTTACCAATGGGTCGAAAAATCAGAAAGCAAATCGGTTGATAAAATAGGAGGAGGAACAGAAACAACCACGGAATATACTTACACAAAGGAGTGGGTGAGTGAACCTATAGAATCCATTGATTTTAAAATTGTGGAAGGTCATGTTAATACGGCACCCTATAATATCGATGATAAAACTAAGACAGCGCAAGATATTACAATTGGTGCATTTCATTTAAGCGACGAGTTAGTTAATATGATTACAAGTAGCGAAAAATTATCTATCAAAAGTTTAGATACGTCTATTCATAAAAATGCCAGATTAAGCTCAGGAGATATTTATATAGGGAGTAATAGCTTGGCATCGCCAGAAATTGGAGATCTTACTATTTCATTTAAAGCGGTTTATCCTAAAAAAGTGAGTGTTGTTGCTAAGCAAAATAGGTGAATCATTTGAAGAGTATATCGCTTCAAATGATGAAACGGTTCTTTACTTAAAGAAGGCGTTTCTTCGGTCGAAAATATGTTTGCTAAAGCAATTGAAGGAAATAAATTTAAAACATGGTTGTTACGTTTAGTGGGATTTATTATGATGTTTCTTGGATTCACAACCATTTTCAGGCCACTAGTAGCCATTGGTAATATTATTCCTCTTATTGGAAGTATGATTAGTATGGGTACAGGGATCATAAGTTTTGCTTTATCATTGCCAATTACGCTTGTCATTATATCTTTAGCGTGGTTCGCTTACCGGCCTTTGTTAAGCATTTCGTTAATAGCTATAGGACTGGGTATTTACTTTTTTATAGAAGTAGAGGTAAAAAGAAAAGTCAATTGAATTCTGCTACGAGTGCTCAAACAGAATTGGCAGAACAAACGAAGGCAAATACAAATTTGCCGAGTCAATCTGCACCTTCAGCAAGTCATAAATTACAGAAAATGCGTGTTACTGCAGGTAATTTAAAAGAGACGGGCGAAGCCGATTATTATTTGATGTTAGAAAAATATTTTAAAAGTCAAGGGCTTGAAACATTTGTTGCTCAGGAATATGAATCGACTAGTAATATGGAAAAGGAAAAAATCATTCAGATAAAATGTCCAATTATTTTTTCGTATGATGCTATTGAGTTTTTGCGACCTCATATTTTGCAATTTCAAGAGAATGTGACTAATAAAGATTTATTTCCATCAGACGCATTGTATAACAAAGAAATTTCATTGATGAAATTTATAGATAAAAGGAGTTATCAAATCGTGAAGGAATTTTATAAAATTTAAAACCACTAATTAGAGTATTCATTTAATTTATTTATTATGAGTTTTTTTTCAAATCTTAAAAATTTTGTTACCGGTAATTCGGCAGAAGTATCTATTGTAACTCCGACTGTCTATTTTGGTAGTTCGGCTATAATAACTGTAAATGTGCAAGTAAAAGATAGTGCGATTAAATCAAAGGAATTATATTTGAATATAGAGTGTATATATGATTCGAATAATTTTAATATAGAAAGAAAAGACACTAACAACGATAAAAAAGAAGATACTATTTTCGTACGTAATAGTAAAGTCAATCAGAAAGTTTATGCTAAAAAATATGTTTTAGATACAAGTAGTGTTTACGAAAAAAATCAAACATATACGTTTACTCAGACTATTTCTATAGAAACGGAAGCTTTATTATCGAATGCTAAGGGGATAAAATGGAGATGTTTAGCTGGAATTGATACAAGTGGCAACGATCCCGATTCGGGATGGGTTGAATTTGAAGTCAAACATGATTCTTTTTATGATAGTGGATTAATTAATTGGGATAGAGATATTCCCTTGTTCAGTTTAAAAACAAATCAACAATATTCTTCAGTTAAAGTAAAGGGTAAAATTGCTTATAGGTATTTAGATAATAGTTTTTTTAGAAATCCAGAACATTTTGGCCCATTTGGTATGCCAGAGGAACAAGAAAAAAGTGTCGCCTTGAACACGGTTGATCTTGAGTTATATCAGCAACTTTTTAAAAGCATTAATCAAATTCAGATCAGTAATACTTCGGTTTCTAGCTACGAACTATTTAATTCTTTCACACAAAAGGCGAAAGATATCAATAAAGAAAGAGCATTGAAATTCACTTATTTTGAGATTGAAAGTATCGAGTTTGAGAATAAACAACTAATTAATTAGTAGGCTTTTCATTTGGACTGATGTCAATTGAGTATATCATGACTTTTTATAGTTTCATTAAAGTTTAACTTGTTAAATAGTAACGATCTGTATGCTATTGTCATAAGCTTCTGTCATAAATGTGTACGAGGCTTTTTTGTTTTACAGGATTTATTGATATATTTAGTAACCTAAATGATTAATCATATTAAGATAATTTTAATAATAGCTTGCTTTTTGCTTTTAAAAAAATCCTATGCTCAAATTGGAGGTATTGATTTTGCGAGTGGAACAGGTAAGCAAAGCGTTATTGATTCATTGATAACTAAACTCCAATTACAAAAAGGAGGATACCAATAAAGTAAATACGTTAAATGATATAGGCATGGCATTAAGTACCATGAATTTTGAAGAATCCAAAAACTATATCATTAAATCTAGAAATCTTTCTACTAAGCTAAATTACAAAAAGGGTATCGCTAATGCTTTGTCTTCGTTAGCTTTGGTATATGAATTACAAGGAGACTATTTACAATCGTTAAATTTCCAAAATCAAGCTCTAAAATTAAGAGAGGAAATAGGGGATCAATCTGGGATTTCATACTCTGTTCATTACATAGGTGATATTTATTTTAGTCAAAGTGATTTGTCTGATAAGCTATCTACAAAAGATGACTTTAATAATCAGGCGTTAGAACAATATTTTAAATCATTAAAAATTGCTGAGACGATAAACGATAAAAAAAGTATTGCTAATAGTTATAATTGTATAGGAAATAGCTACAGAGAGAAAAAGGAGTATGCTAAATCGTTAGCCTATTATGAAAAAGCGATTACATTGAAAGAGAATTTTGGTGATAAAATGGGTATGGCTCAAACTTTTGGTAATATAGGTAAGCTATATCTTAAGCAAAATAACTATGAAAAAGCGCTCGAGTATCTTTTTAAATCGTTACAATTAGCTCAAGAAACAGGTTATAAACGTACTCATGTAAAGGCGCTTGGTACAATTGGAAACATTTACTTAAAACAAAAAGATTACATTAAAGCATTAGATTATTGTAATAAGAGCTTAGCATTGAGTAAGGAAATTGGATTTTTAGAATACACCGCTAAAGCAAATTATTCTCTAAGTGAAATTTATGGAGCAATTGATTTTATTAATCACAACGGAGATAAAGCATTGACTTATTATAAATCATATATAGTTGAACGAGATAGCATTAATACTAAAAATGCCCTACAAGCGGAATTACAATTTGATTTTGAAAAAAGAGAACAAATAAGAGTTTTAGAAGAAAAACAACTCGAAATTAAACGTCAAGCAGAAAGTAAGCAGCAAAAAATTATACTATATGCAGTTTCTTCAGGGCTATTTTTAATGTTTATTTTGGCTATTGTTATTTTTAGAGGCTATCAACAAAAACAGAAATCAAATAGAGAGCTCCTTTCTAAAAATGAAATTATTGAGGAACAAAAACGTATTGTGGAAGAAAAACACAAAGAAATAACGGATAGTATTCATTATGCACAACGCATACAACGAGCTTTAATTACTCCCGAAAAATATATTGAAAAGCAATTAAATAAGTTGAATAAAAAGGTTTAATGTAGAAATGTATAAAGTTATAATTCAATGAGATTTCTTTTTATCTATTTTCTTTTTTTAGCTCAGCTTGCAGTGGCTCAAGTGTTTGATATCGACTCTTTAAAAAGGGTATTAAAATCCGAACAAAGCCCAACAAAAAAAATTAAGATACGGAGCTTAATTGGCGAGTATGGCGGCATTGAAAGAGCAACGTATTGGGATTCGATTATTAAGGATGCAAAGCAAATAGAGTATCTCTATGGAGTTACCTATGGTTCATTTATGCAATCGCTTAATTTCACTAAAAAAGGTCAGTATGATAAAGCGGTTGAGTTTGCTGAACAATCTTTGTTTTTTTCTCAAAAGGATAGAGATAGTGTTTGGATGGGATATTCTATTGAGCATCTTGGTACACTCAATTCTTTTATCAATGAAAAACAAACAGCCTTAAAGTACTATAATGATGCAGTGAAGTTGTATGATTCTAAAAAACTATCCTGGCGAAAAGGCTATGTCATTATTAAACTTGGAGAGATACATGAGTTAGACAGTAATTATGTGGATGGTAATGAAAAGTATCAAGAGGCTTTGCAGTGCTTTATGTCAGCAAAAGATTCTTCGGGTATTTCTATTGCCTATTACAAAATTGGAAAATTATTCAAAATTCAACATCAACTCGATACGTCGTTGCATTATTTATTAAAGGCATTAGACAGCAGAAAGAATATCAGTGACGAATATTATTTGTGCTTTATTTTAAATGATTTGGCTTTCGTGTACCTTGATTTAGGAAAAAAAGAAATCGCCTATGATTATATTTTAAAGTCACAAAAAGAGTCGGATCGAATAGGAGAGAAGGGATTAGCATTTAGAGATATTAACTTTTTTTTATTTAGATATTATAAATCTAAAAAGGATTATGAATTAGCGTTACAATATAAAGAGGTAGCAGATAGTTTGGATAAAGTACTTTATAATAACAGTAACGATAAAGCTATTTTACGACAACAAGCCAAATATATTTATGATAAAGAAAAGGAATTAGATGAAATTGAGAAACTCGAAACTAATTGCTATTGAAAGAGAAGAAAAGGAAAACAGCAATTAGTTATTTATGGAACTGGTTTCGTATTATTGTTAGTACTCGTGTTTTCTGTTTTTCTATACAATAGATTTAAGGTTACTCAAAAACAAAAAAAAGATTATTGAAGCTAAAGAGAAAGAAACTCAACTGCAAAAACATTTAATTGAGGAAAAACACAAAGAAATAACGGATAGTATTCATTACGCACAGCGCATTCAGCGTGCGTTAATTACTCCCGAAAAATATATTGATAAGCAATTGAATAAGTTGAATAAAAACAGCTAAGAATAATAAATTAGGTTATTCGTTTTATTTGATTACCTTTACGTAACTTCTTTTGAAGATTGTATCACAATCTGGTTTGTAACCTCTAATTGCAATTCATTATTTTTTATACATTTTCTGATTGATTTTAAGGTTTTATCGCCTTTTTGGCTATAATACTAATTGTATAACTTAAATAAAATGAATGCCGTTTCACATTACCGACTTATTTATTGCTAATCAAGCATTGATAACTGAAATGGATTATTTCCCAAAACAAGAATAACAATAAACAAATAAATAAACCCGCTTACCACATTGGTAAGCACAAAAACAAAAACAACAAATGAATAAAGGAACAGTAAAATTTTTTAACGACGCAAAAGGCTTCGGATTTATTAAAGGTGAAAACGGACAAGAAGTATTTGTTCACGCATCAGGATTAGTACATGAAATTCAAGAAAACGACGAAGTAACTTACGATGTGCAAGATGGCAAAAAAGGCTTAAATGCAATTAATGTTACTAGAGTATAATTATACCTTAGTTAAAAAACAAAAAAGCTTCTACTTTTTAGTAGAAGCTTTTTTTTATGATATAATTTGAGTTTAATCTCTAGTAATTAGTAGATGTCTTAAACTTAAGGTATCTCCTTTTCGAGATATGAGTTGGATGAAATGGAAACCATATTGTGTTTCAAATACTTCTGATATTTCACCTGGCTTTAAGCTAAAAGCAACATTTTCAAATTCGGTAACCATAACACCTTTCACAATACCATCATATTGCCCGCCATTAGGTGCTGATCCTGGATCCTCGCTATACAATTTGGCAATCGAAGCCATGCTTTCTCCACGCAACACACGTTGACGGTAATACTCACATAGTTTTTTAGCGTCTTTTTTTATAATAATCGTAGAAATGATTGGTTTTGATTTTGTATGAGTTATCAATATAAAAGGAGCAATTAATAAAAGTATGATAGTTTTCATGATGCTTTAGTTTAAAGTAAATTTAGTGTAATAATCCTTATTATGTAATGTAAAATTGTTACTTTTTCTTTATAATTATTATATTTGGTATAATAACTTAACCCTTTATGAATAGTAAGCTAAGAACAGTATTAATGCTTTTCAGTGTTTATATTCTTAGTATGAATGTATCGGCTCAAGATCCAACAATTGATTCATTAAAATTAGCACTTAAAAACGCGAAACATGATACAGTGCGTTGCTCCATATTAAATACGTTAGCCGAAACCGCCGAAGAAAATGAATGGCAAAGGTATAACGAAGAGTTAGCTATATTGTCTAAAAAAAACAGTGCTGTTAATTCTAATCTAAAAAGTGTATATCTAAGGTATTATGCAAACGCATTAAATAACAAAGGGATTAATGAATACAATCAAGGCAATTTTTTGAAAGCGATTGAATATCATTTACAAAGTTTTAAAATTAACGAACAAATTAAGAATCAGTTAGGATTGGCAGCCTGTTACACTAACATCGGGCAGTCATATTATTACTTGGGTGATATTTCAAAATCGCTTGAATACGCTCAAAAGAGTTTAAAAATGTACGAAGAGTTGAACGAAATTATTGGGATGTCGACCTGCTTGAATAATATTGGACAAATCTATATGATACAGGGAGACGTTTTAAAAAGTATTGAATGTTTTAATAAATGTATTGAATTGGATAAGCAAATAGGAAATGAAAATGGAATTGCTATGTCGCTTAGTAATTTAGGACAAATTTATTTTAAACAAGGTGATATTAAAAAGGCATTAGATTATAATCATCAAAGCTTAAAGATTCAGGAGAAAATTAATGATCCATTTGGAATTGCTAACTCGTTGAATAATATCGGACTCGTTTATCAAAATCAGGGAGATTATAATAATGCCTTAAATTATTATCAAAAAACCATTAAGTACAGAGAAGAAACTTCTGATAAAGGCGGTTTAGCCTTGGCGTTTCATAATATCGGGATGGCTTATTATTCGCTTCATGATAAGGCTAAAGCGTTAGATTTTTGGGAAAGAGGTTTAAAATTAAATGAAGAGATTGGTGAAGCTAGTGGTATTGCTAGTTCATTAAATAGTTTGGGATTAATTTATTCAGATCAAAAGAAATATGATCAAGCTTTAGTTTATTATCAAAGAAGTTTGAAATTAGCTGAAGAGTTAGCTGAAAAACAATTAATCACTCAGGTTCAACATAATATATCTCTTCTGTTTTTAAATCAAAAACAATTAGATAAGGCATTGGTATATGGTCAAAATAGTCTTGCGGTTGCTAAAGAAATAGGATATCCGGAGATGATTCGAAATGCGGCGGCTACTCTTAAATTTATATACAAAGGTCAAGGAAATTATCAGAAGTCTTTGATAATGTATGAATTAGAAATCTTAATGAAAGACAGCATTAGTAATGAAGAAACTAAAAAGCGTCTATCAAAAAACAATTTCAATACGAGTACGAAAACCAAGCGGCCGCGATAGTGTAAAACATGCTGAAGAACAAAAAGTAAAAAATGCTCAATTACAAGCACAAGCTGCTAGTTTAAAACAAGAAAAAACACAACGTTATGCTCTGTATGGCGGATTATTGTTAGTTATTGGATTTAGTGTATTTGTATTCAATCGCTTTAGAGTGACTCAAAAACAAAAGAAAGTGATTGAAGAGCAAAAAGGATTAGTAGATAAAGCCTACGAACAATTACACGAAAAAAATAAAGAAGTCATGGATAGTATAACTTATGCGCGACGAATACAACGTGCTTTGTTAACTCCAGAAACATACATTGATAGGTCATTAAATAAATTACAAAACAAAGGTTGAAATATCGTATTTCCACATATTACTTTTTTTTATATTATGATTCTTCAGCAACATATTTATGCTCAGGATCCTGTGATTGATTCTCTAAATCTTGTTTTAAAAGATACTAAAAACGATACAACGCGCTTAAACATATTGTCAGAATTAAGTGAGTTATGTGAGATTGAGGATATATTAAAATATGCAGAGCCAATAGTAAAATTGTCAGAAAGTAATATTTTGAAAGATACAGATAAGACTCATAAATTATTTTATTTAAAACATTTAGCCACTGCATTTAATAATATTGGTTTTTATTATGATCAACAAA
>JADJSH010000033.1 GCA_016711805.1 Bacteroidota bacterium | reverse complement strand
TATAACTGCATCATGGAATTCCACATATGTTATGTGTACGGGTGCTTATAATACTGTTATTGGACTTGGTTATAGTTCGACTGATGTTGCAAACGAAGCGTATTTTGCACAGTCTAATTATACTGGTTCATCTGCAAATTTTTCAAAAGATTTATTAGCACCTGGCGTTTATTATTATAAAGCTAAAAAAACATATAATTCTACTAAATGTGGCACAGGGCAAGGTATTCCACCCGTAGTTACAAAAAGTGGTGCTTTTACAATAACAGCAGGTCAAACAACAACTGTTAATGGTAGCTTAAACAAATAAACATTTTATGAAAAATATAACGTATTCACTATTTACAATAAATAATAATGTGCTAACACTTTTTTCTTCAGGCCATAAAACAAAAGAAGAAGCTATAGCACTTATAAATAAATATACTGGAGAATTTGTTATTGTTGAAGTATATTCTTAAAAACAACACCTAAAAAAATAAAAGATGAAAAAGCACGTATTGATTGCCACTATAATATTTCTAACAAACATATCGATTCGTGCCACAAGACCTTATCACAAAAAGAAATGGCGAGGACATTAAAGCAAAAGTTATTGAGATAGGTCTTAATGAGGTTAAGTTCAAACGTTTTGACAATCTTGACGGTCCATTAATAATCGTAGCAAAATCTGAAATTTTAATTATTAGATATGAAAACGGCAGCAAAGAAATTTTTGAAACTACAACTTCACCTATAGTTGACAAATCTTTTGAAAGTATTCAAGATTGGAAACTACAAGGTGAGATTGATGCACAAAAATATTACAGAGGCTATAGAAAAAATTTTGCTGGGACTTTCGTACCTTGTATATTCATTGGGCCACTATTTGGTTTAATTCCAGCTGGCGGGAATTCACATGCTCAGATAAAAGATGTTGACATGATTAATAAAAATCAAGAGTTCTTTAAGAATACCGAATATAAAGACTCATATGTTGACCACGCAAAGAGAATGAAAAGAAAACGTGTTTGGGGTGGATATTTTCGGTTCAGCAATATTCCTTGGAACAGTTGGGGATTAATAAGTTCCGGCCTTGTGCAACTTTTAGAATAAAACTGGCCCATAACCGCACCCAAAACTTATGCGGCAGAAGCACAAGCATTAGCCTAAAAATGCTTCGCGAAAGACATTCATTTTGCATTGCAAAATGCGTAGAAACATTTTTATCTTTATTAATATTCGGTTGATAATGCCTTGAGCCGCATAAGTTCTAGCTTTATCCGTTACTTGCAATAGGGGGACAAAAAAGACACTAACTAACAAACAAACAATATGAAAAAAACAATTTTATTCTTTTCGACATCAATAATCATTTTGACGTCATGCGCTGATAACAACAGTTGTCGCAAGACAATACTACAGTCAAACCTGTTTCTTTTTCAAATCTTTCCTTCGTTACGCTGAGACTCGGACCTAAGTTTTGTAGCACTGACTTATAATTCCAGGTGACTCAGGAATTTTTGGTGTACTTTATCTTACAGACAAGGGAAATATTATAATTAGTCCATCGTGTATGACATGTGATTCTGGCAGCATTTATTCGGGAAAATATAACCTAACAGACTCATCAATAATATATACATTAACTGACGAATTCTATTATCCCAATAGTCAAGACGAAAATGCAAATTCAGAAGACGATTATGCTAAAGGTAAAACAAGGAAACATATAATAGACCCCATCACTCTTATTAAATCTAAGTGTAATTCTAATGCATATTTTATTCCTTTCACAGCAGAAGAAAAAAAAGAAGCAGCTAAGACATGGGTTGATGCAATCCCACAAGGCATTTTTTATTATCCGGAAAAAGATAGAGAACAATATTTTCTATCGAAAATTAAGAAAATAAAAGTATTGGCAAACTTATAATAACAATGGTCAATATTCTGTATATCCCCTACAGCAAGTAACAGCACCTAAAAAAAATGCGGGCGGAAGTATAAGTTTTTTGCCTACAAGTTGCCGCTTCGCGAAAGTTTGTTATTTTTATGTAGGCAAAAAAGAGTACAGTATTT
Source organism: Bacteroidota bacterium (assembly GCA_016711805.1). Taxonomy (GTDB): domain Bacteria; phylum Bacteroidota; class Bacteroidia; order B-17B0; family Aurantibacillaceae; genus UBA4416. The sequence continues at coordinate 5,793 of JADJSH010000033.1, read as the reverse complement.
CGGCAACTAATTAATATTGTGTGGGTAGAAAACATTTCGGTTTCAAAACCGCACTTCTTTTAGCTCCAAAACGTTATGGGCAAACTCCCATGACGACATCCTAAAAAAAATGACATATGAATAAACTATTGAAAATTATCATTACAACAGGAATACTTGGACAAAATTTAGCCAACGGGCAATCTGTTTTAAATATTTTCCCCGACTCTTTGGTTGTTCCTGTGAACATAAACTTAACACCCGGAGTTTTTTACGTTCCAAAGACGTCTAATGCTGCTAGTGATTTTATGGGTAATGGTATTCAGCAAAATTCTATACGAACAAATGTGATAGAAAGCGTATTGAACAATACATCGAATTTATCGAGTTGTCTTTCTTTGCTTTCTACAGTACAGACAGACTTGCAGAATTTATCATTAAAATGCAATAAACTCATTTTCATTTTTGAGAAAATGCCTGCCTGGCTTAGTAGTTCGTCAAACGGTTCTCCTTCATCAACTCCAGGTTGGTATGTTTTAAATACAAAACCCCCAGCTAATTGGAACACTTGGCAAACCGTTGTAGATAGCATAACCTCAAAGATTGTAAATCAGTTTGGAATTTCAAACGCCTATTTTGAAATTTGGAATGAACCCGATTTGGGATCGTGGACTGGAACAATGAATGAATATTTTACACTTTACAAAAGAACATATGATGGAATAAAATCAGCAAATCCTACTACAAAAGCTGGCGGACCCGCAGTAAATTTTTGGGCAACTAATATTTATTGGCAACCCCTTATGGACATATCTCTAATACGAAAGCTGACTCTTCGCTTATTGGACAGCTATTGGACTCCACAGTAATTTGGAATAAAGTACCTGACTTTATTACATGGCACAACTTTAATATCTCGTATCAGGAATTTGCTAATGGTACAAATTATATTCAGCAAAAATTAGTTGCTCTTTCTCTACCTAACATTCCATTAATTGTAAGCGAATGGAATGCCCCATCTCAAATAAGAGATACTAGACTTGCAACATCATATATGCTTAAAGCTCAAATCGAATTGTCCAAAACTGCAATATCTAATAATTCAATTGCGGCTTGGCAAGATTTTAATCCCAGCACTACGGAGTTTCATAACGACTATGGTTTGCTAACTTATGGTACTATTCATAAACCTGCTTACAATAGTATTTTGCTTTCAGAAAAACTAATGGAACGACTTGTAAAATTGACTGGCTCTGCTCCTTATGACGGAGTTTCATCAGTTATTAACGACACCCTATTCGTTCTTGTCTCTAATTATTGCCCTCCTCCTTTTATTGAAGCTTTTAATTATACATTGTATCAAGGGCAATTTAACGCAAATCAATTAGACAGTGCTGGATATATTGATATTGTCGGTAACAGTGTATCGCACCTTGACTCGATTTACAAAGGACTAATTACTATCCCAAACTCCAACGCCATGCAAATTGCAATTAATAATTCAATTGGAATTTTACCAGCACTATGACTCTATTGCAACTTCACCAAGACAATTTTTATTTGAATATTGGTGGATATACAGGAAATTATTCCGGACAATTATTCATAGTTGACTCAACACAAAACAATATGCAATTTAAGTATGACTCCTTGCTAACTGCTGGCTATACCCACCCATCTGCTATTTCCGCAATACTTCCTAATCAAAATATTAATTTCTCGACTATTTCAGTAAATGCAGGTCAATATTCATTTTCACTACAGCCCAATGCAGTTTGTTTATTTAAAATTAATATTCCCGGAATAAATAGTACACATTACTGAAAATAATTTTAATAAAAACAATTTTCTCGTTTATCCAAACCCAACTTCCGAAAGTTTGACTATAGCATTCTCATCACAGCAAGTAAATACAGAGACTGTCCAAATTTATAATTCAATTGGAACCTTAGTTAAAACAGTTGACTTAAAACAATTTTCGACAGTAATTAATGTTTCAGAATTATCAATTGGAATTTATTTTATTCAACTAAAAAACCATCCACAGCAGACAGTAAAATTTATAAAACAATAGACCAATATGAATGACAAAAGAAGGGCAGCCCATAACATCACCTACAAGAAATTGGCGGTTCAATGGTTAAATGTAGCTTTGTGCTTCGTAAGTGGTGATAGACCGTTTTGTGCTTCGAAATCGCCACACTTCTTGTAGCTGCAAAACGTTACCTGCAACCAGCCGACTGAAAAATCAAACTATAACTTTAGACACAAAACTTCATTTAGACCTTACTAAACTCGGTAGTCCTGTGTGCAGAAGCCGAACAGTTTATCGGCTTGACAAAGCCGTTTTTGCTATCCCATAATTTAGCACATTTGTTTTTGCAAAAGGCAGGCAAAAACCAAATAAGCTAAATTACCTCCCCACACAATAAGGTGTGCTTTCAGCACTATTTTGCGGGGCTCGCTCCGCTCGGTCAAGTCCGCAAGCCACAGGCGTATTGTAATTTAAATATTTTCTTTTAAAACCTGCTAATTTTAATATATTTGACAACTATGAAAACGAAAAAACACATATTAAATCGAATATGGATTGTATTACTGGTTTTGACTAATCACTTTTGCATTTCTCAAGGTACAATTAGAGATTATGAAAGAGCTACTAATTTTGTAAGCGACACCTTGAACAAATATGCTTATAATCGTATAATTGACTTTAGAGGAATTGAAGAGTCATTATCTTTCACATATTTAAAACAAACAAAAAGAGGTGCCGAATTTGTTATTATAAATCCTAAAGAAAAAACTAAAAATTAGCTTTTGATCAAGATAAATTCACCAAAGAACTTGTTCTTAAAACTGGTATAAATTATTTACCATTCAGCTTGCCTTTTAAAAAAATTGGTTTTGATAAACAATTAAAATCTTTTTCTTTTAGTATAGATACTACAAATTGGAAATACAATATTGAAAAAAATCAAATTACCAGAATTGCAGCTGAAACAGAGTCCGATCCTCTTGAGCAAATATCACCAGATGCGAAATATACTATAAGTATCGATAATTTCAATTTGAAACTTAAAGATAATTTATCAGGCAATATCATTAATATTACTCAGGATGGAAATGAAACGATTAATTATGGTACATGGTTAGAATATTATGATTCATTTGACGAAACCAATAAAGAAAAGCCTAATTACGAATTAATTGCTTTTTGGTCACCTGATTCAAAGAAAATTATTATTCCCAAATTTGACAGAAGTAAAACACAGTATATGAAATCACTTCAATGGTCTCAAACAAATGGATTGAGACCTCATACGATTTCAACAGAACGAGCCATGCCTGGCGATACTGATTTAACAATGGTTACAGCTTTTATATACGATGTTGAAACTAAAAAAATCACAAATATTGATTTGCCATCCACACCATCTTTTTTACTAAATTTTATTCCAGATATATTTTATTGGACAGATGACTTGAAAAAAGTTTATACAATTACCCATAAAAGAGGATATAGTTCAAGAAGTTTATTAGAAATAGATTTATACACAGGTAAAACAAAAACAATTCTAAATGAAAGTTCAAAAACCTATGTAGATATTTTATTTGAATATTTTGAACCGTCTTCCAATTCAAATGAATTTGTTTGGATGTCTGAACAAGATGGTTGGAACCATATATATCTATACGATTTAAAAACAGGATTATTAAAAAATCAAATTACAAAAGGAGAATATGTTGTGAGAGAAATACAAAGAGTAGACTATCAAAATAGAAAAATCTATTTTATGGCTTCTGGAGTTGATTCCTATATGGATCCATATTTGAAACAACTATACAGCATCAGTTTTGATGGAAGTAATTTAAAATTACTGACTCCAGAAAAAGCAAACCACGATATATTTTTTATTAACAATCCTGAATATTTCGTTGACTCATATTCTACGGTTCAACTTCCAACTACGTGGGTTATACGTTCGATAAAGGATGGTCGCATTATTATGGAACTAGAAAAAATAGATATTAGTGAATTAAAATCAAGAGGATGGAATCCCCCAACTCCCTTTAAAATAAAAGCAAGAGATGGTATTACAGATATATATGGTGTAATATATTTTCCGTCCACATTGGATAGTACTAAAAAATATCCCATAATTGACGAATCATACTCTGGGCCATATATAATTAGAACTCCCAAGTCTTTTTCACAAGTATTAAATAGTGGTAATAATCCCTTATCAGAATTAGGTTTTATAATAATCAATATTGACGGTTTAGGAACTGGTTTTCGTTCTAAGACATTTCATGATTTTTCATATAAAAATTTGGGAGATATTGGATGTTTAGATCACATCAAAGCAATTAAAGAAATGTCGAAAAAGCAAACATATATGGACACTACTCGTGTTGGAATTTTCGGACATTCGCATGGAGGGTATGATGCAACAAGAGCATTAATCATTCATCCGGAATTTTATAAGGTTGCTGTTTCTTCTGCAGGATGTCATGATTTTCGAATAGATAAAGAATTTTATTATGAATTATATATGGGACTTTTAGATAAAAACTATCAAGAGCAATCCAATATATTTAATGCAAATAAAATAAATGGAAAATTGTTATTATTACATGGCGCAATAGACAACAATGTCAATATTGTTGCAACAATGAAACTAGCAGATGAATTAATTAAATTAAATAAAGACTTTGATATGGTTGTTATTCCTAGTTCAGGACATGAAGATATTTTCAAAAATAAATTTGCAACCCGTAAACGTTGGGATTTTTTCGTTAAAAATCTTTTAAACGTTAATCCTCCTACAAACTTTAAATTAAATTAGACTGATTATTTTTTCTATTCTAATCAAAAAATAGATTAAGGCGATTTTTAATTTCTTCAACAATAGTTTTAATTTTTTGAATAGGAGTTTTAATTTTTTTATATGGCGTTTTAACTATTTTATACTGCATTTTAACTTTTTTAATATGCGTTTTAAGAACTACTTTCTGCATTTTAACTTTTTTTTCCTGCGTTTTAAGTATTTGAATAGGATTTTTAATATCTTTAACCTGCGTTTTAATTTTTAGCGACTGCAATATGTTATCTCTCAACTTACAACCCATTTTTAAAGCACGCGGTATTGATAAACCCTTCTCTTACCTCACAAGTGCGGGCTTCCCTTCATATACTGCTCACAACCTTCTTAATGCTAAGACAGTTACATTTAGGTTAAGTCACATCGACAAGCTTTGTTCCTTACTCAACTGTACACCAAACGACTTACTTGTTTGGACACCTAACCGCAATGAGAAATTAGCAGACACCCATCCTATAACTAGGTTAAAGAAACAGAATACCGACCTAAACTGGCAAGACACAATCAAAACAATTCCCTTAGATCAGTTAAGTGAAATCGTTAAAATCATCAACGGACACAAAAATAGTAAATAGACCAACGTTAATTTGCTCCCCTAAGTTTCCAAGCCCATTTGCAAAACGCACAAATCAGCCCTGCAATCCTAATTTTGCAAAAAAGCTTGTAAACTTTTCTTACGCTCTGGCAATTTTCCAAATTGCTAATAGGTGGCATTCGGTTTCTGTCAGACATATGGTTTCGTAATTAGTAACATTGGTTTCTATTGGTACTTTTTTCAAAAAATAGGCTGGCATCAGGTAACAGCACCTACCAAAAATGCGGGCGGACATCAAAGCTTTTGCAAAAGCGGTCGCTCCGCGAAAGACAATTATTTTCGCTTTGCAAAAGTCCACGAACATAGTATCTTTGTTAGTAGCATTTCGGTAGACAA
>JADJSH010000032.1 GCA_016711805.1 Bacteroidota bacterium | reverse complement strand
CTTTTTTGAAATGCTCAAAATTAAAAAATATTGAAAGAATAGCAGGTGTATCAACTTACATAGTTTGTAATCCAGATAGTAGTGGAGTTTTTCTTAAGTACAATGATGTATACAACGTTTATGGCTTCAAAGTTACTAGAATGTTTTATTATTACAATTCTAATAATAAGCACTCATATGGATATTCTGAAGATCTTCAATGAATCCGAATGATACTATTTGGACCAATTATTTAAAATGGACCAATTCTTATGATTCTAATAATAATTTGATTGATTCCATTAGTCAAATTTGGCAAGGGAAGCTATTGGTCTGACACTATTAATCGTACTCAGCGTTTTGTATGATGCTAATAACCGATTAATTTCTAGTTCTAATAGAGAATTGAAAAACAGTCTTTGGGTGGATGTTGATAGAAGATTATACAGTTATACCTCTTATGGTTTTCTTGAGTATTCTATGTTTCAAAATTGGTATGGAATAGAAAACCGTTGGTTTGATGTCGATTCTTTACGCTATGTTTATGATGTCGGCAATAGGGTAACGAATAAATACTATTATGAAATATTTCTACTCCTGTTATTTTGGAATAATTACGGAAAAGATACAACCCACTATAATTCATTGAATCAGCCCATCTATCTTTTAAAAAAAAAGGGATTCAGGTGGAGTCCTTGGTCGTTTGCGAAAGAAATTGTTTGGACCCTATGATTCAAACGATAGGAGTAATATCAAGGGTAACTAATCAATATAATGATTCTGAGTAATTTTTGGGAGAAACGAGTCTCGCAGTTATTATGCTTACGATATATATAGTAGACAAATCCTTCAATCTGCTGGAGGAAGTCTTTATTCCAGCAATTGTGTAATAGCTGGAATTAATGAAAAAAATAAGGAGTACGATTTTTCCATCTCCCCAAACCCTTCGAGTTCAACTCTTTCTATTACTTCTACTGTTGATTATTCCAGTATTAAAATTATCAATTCAATTGGGCAAAGCAGTTACAAGTTTTGAAGATAAACCAACTACAATCTCCAGTTTCGATTTATCAAGTAGTATTTATTTTATTCAGTTATTGGATAAAAAGGAAATCTCTTGAAAACTGAGAAATTTATAAAGGAATAATCAATAATTGGGTTCGAGTCATAGTCGGACTATAAACTAAAAAAGCCCTCTCAATCAATGATTAAGAAGGCTTTTTGTTGTCCGACTAGGACAAGCTAAAAATCTTTAAGTTATCAATACTGACAATAGTTTCAAAGTATATTGCTTTGTAAAAGTAACAAAAAAGTAATAAACTAAAGGTTATTTTCTTCTAAAAAATCCTCACCACAATTTCCAAGAACAGGAGGTCTTGCCACAATTTTTTTAATCTCCATTCTTCTATCAATCATTAAAATTGAGTCATATTTTAAGCCCATTTTTTTACCAATATCATCATCTTTATTTATCTTGATGGTGTTTTCGTATCTATTTGATTGATGTATTTGCGATGTAAAAGGAATTATAGAATAGGAATCATTAAAAATCTCTACAATTAAAATGTATCTTGCTGTCCCTTCTTTTGGGTCTTCTTGATTTGGGAAATATGGTAATGCTAAAACGTCGCCAACTTTAAACAAAGACATAAATTAAGCACTAAGAAGTTGTTTTTTGTGGTTATAAACGACTTCTTTGTCTTCTTTTGTTGATTCGTGACCCCAAATATCTTCTAAGCCCTTAAATTGATCCATGTACTCTTTTAATTCTTCCTTATTTAAACCTAAATCTTCTGTTTTATAAACATAAGAACCGTTAATTATGGTTTTCATATCGCACATTTCCTTATAAATTGCTTTTAAATTTTTAATTAATCTATTTAGCAATACAGGTCTATCGATTTTTGCAAATGCTATAGATTCTATTTTTGATGAGACTCTAGTGATTATTGTTTCAATTTCATCTATCTCATTAAATGAAAACTCTTTATTTTTAATTGAATCTATAAGTTTAGATTTTTGCTCTTTGGCTTCTTTTAAAATTTTTTTAGTATCGTATGTTAGTTTCCAAATTAATAATAATAAAAATGGAGATAGTATAACGCCAATTACAATTAATCCTATTAATCCTGAGAATAGTTTTAATGTTTTTGTTATTTTTTTAAATTAGCTAGAGTACTCGAGAAACTATCTGCTTCCTTAATGTAATGACGATTATCAAATTGAATAACCATGAATAAAACGATATAAGTTTTTAATAATATTAACTTGTAATTATAACCTACTTATACACACAAAGATACGTAAAAATATGTTAATAAGTTGTTAATAAGCTTAAATTTATTAAAAAATAGCATTTTTTTGTTAATTATTATTGTTTTTACTGATTTCAGGCTATTTTTTCATTTGTAAATACATTTTTATTCAACACAAAAAAAGGGCCGCAATCTCTTCAGCCTTTTTTATAAATGTACATTTTCGATTATAATTTTAGCAACATTAATTTGCTTTTTATACATGGCTCCATTTACATTTATTGCATACATTAATGATTGGCCATTTATGAAGTTATTTTATTGGTCTTTTGGGACTGTAATATCTAGGCTTATTTTATGGATTTTTGTGGACTCTGTTAGGCAAAGAATGATTAAAAAAGGCTGCTAAAATAGCAGCCCTTCCCCCACAAGCAAACAGAATAAACTCACTCTATTTTCTTTTTAATGCTAATCCAATTATTATTACAAATACTATCGCGGCTATAATTAGTAATTGATTATTATTTTGTCCAGGTAATAATTTACTGTTACTATTACTAGCAAATAAGCTTTGCAAGTAGTTTGTCTGCTGTAATTGATCGTTGCGGTTTTGATTAGCTATAGCTATTTGCGCCTCGTTTGCCGATTTAGTTGTGCCACTTGCTGCGCCAATAATTTGACCAACATTAGTGCTGACCGCACCCCAAAATCCGTCTGATAATCCTTCATTCCATGCCATGATCTATATATTAATTTGTTTTGTTTTCTGATTTACCTTTTAAAAACTGAATAAATTCATAAGCAGTTTTATACTCAGGTGTTCCTTTTGTATGGTATTCATCAGGAAAACTGTCATGGTTACTTGTAACTAAATCGCCTAATTTCTTTTTGATGAAGTGGTAAACGTCTTTGTATTCATTTCCGAAGAAACTATTAGTTTCGTATACAATCGAATCATCTACAATTTTTCTTTGCTCTGGTGTTAACTCCAATACAATCGCACTTTCAGAAATTAAAGGCAATTCTTCTTCTTTTGCGTCTGTTTCTTTATTTTCTAAAACAGGAACAGATTTTAAGATTTTTAATTGAATAATTTCTTCTGCTTGCTTTTTAATTGTTTCAGAATCCTTTTTCAATCTTTCTTCATAAGCAAGGATTGTTTCTTCATCTGAAGAAATGATTTTTTGTTCTTCAGGTTCTTGTTTAGGTGCTAATATTTTAGTTCTGCAATATTCACTTACGGTAACTCCGCAATCTGTTATTGCTGCTTTTGTTATTGCACTTTTTTGCTCCTTTGTTACTGAGATATTAATAAATTCTCTTTTTTCTTCTTTTGTTTCCACCACGCTTGCAGCTTCTGTTTTCTCTGTTGTTTCTATTGACATGTTTTGTTTTTATAATTTATTTTACAAAGGTATGTCGAGAAAGTATGCACTAGTTGTACAAATATAACCTAGCACATACAAATATATTTTAGCTTAAATAATTATATATAAGCAAGATTAATAATGAATAAAAAAAGCCTAGCGGACTGCCAGGCTAAAATGATACTGTACATTTTTAAGATTTGGGATATTCAAATATACAAAACCTTATATAATTTGTATACTATGTATACATGAAATTGTTTACACGAAAACAAAGTTTGTAAACAGTAAACAATAAAATTTTAGTTAAAAGTATTACAACCCTTGTTTTCCTTGTGTTTAGCCTATCATACATCTATCATACATACGTAATACATATAACTTACATAGTTGTTACATAGTGATTACAGGTGTGTTTTTGTATACATACAGGCGTTATAATTTGATCTCACGTTATAATATTATATAAAAATCCAAAGTTTTACCGATTTTATCTATTGAATGTATTGAGTATAGGTTAATGCCTTTATTTAAAAGCATTTTAGCTCTATATATCGCTTTGTTTTAAGCATTGAGTATCTATTGAGTTGAAATTTAAGTACTGAATTAAATATACTCAGTACTTACTCAATAGATTAAGAATATTTAAGTGTTGAGTAACTTTGTGCGTTTATTAAGGACTTTATAAGTACTCAATAGATTCAATACTTATTTTTAAGTAAATTATATTGTTTAATTATGGGGCATAAAAAAAACTCGTTTTAACGAGTTTTAAAAATTATTCGGTTTGTTGTTGATTTATTTCAAATTCACTTTTTTGGTAAACTTGCCAGGAACTTGTTTTTGCTGATCCCATTTGTCTTTTTACGTAACCTAGTTTAGTTAGGGCTTCTCCAAGTTTTTTAGGGCTTAAATTCTGTTTTGTTTTTTGTTGAAGTTCTGCCAATAGAATGGCGGGAGGAATACACTTAAATACTGCATTTGAAAATTCAGGAAGTTTATTGCTATAATAGTAATTTAACAATTCCTCTTCCTGACTTATCATTGAAAATTCATTGTTTCGTTTATTTAACTCATCTATTTCATCATCAATAAACCAATATCTAAATTTATTTATAAATAAATGGTATGCCTGTGCCCAAACTAAATCTATGTCTAAATTTTGGGACTCTTTGATATTTATGTTTTCAACTTCAAAAGGCAAAAACCTTCTACTGCCTGTAGGATCATTTAAAAATTCATTTCCATTAACCGAGCCCATAAAGCTACATAAATGCGGGTATTCTGTTATTATTGGGTCGTATGGTCTTCTATACTTAACATAGTTTATCGTAATTAGGTTTTTTAATTCGTTTTCGTCTTTTTTATGTAGTTGTTTTAATTGGTCGTCAATATTGATGAATAAATTTTCTGCAATTAGAGTTAAGCTATCTTTTGACTCAAGGTTCAATTTACCTGTATACAGATAATTCGTTAATGTTTTAGGGCAAAGGTTTTCTAACCAGGTTGTTTTAAACTTTCCTTGGCTACCTGTTAGAACTAACATTGTATGGTTAGCGCATCGTTCTTCTATAAAAACATTAGCAACAACACCAACCAACCATTTTTTTAAGTATGAAGTCCATTGCTCTGTATTTTTGCATCTTACAGTATTGCACAATTCTTCTATATAATCGGTTTCCTCGTCCCAGGGAAATAAATTTTCAAAGTAATCTTTTACAGGATTTACTTTAGGACTAAAATCAGAAAAAATAATATCCATTAATCCATCTTTAGAAATTGTAAATCCTGCAGCATCTAATTGCCTTTTTATTGACAAGAGTTTATATTTATCAATCGGATGAAATTTTAAATCCTTACTTATTTTTTCTCGGTATTCAGGTTTTTGTTTTATCCAATTTAGCCTAAAAACATAGGCAGAATTTAGCCATCTTTCAATCTCTTGGGTTTTACTATTTTTTTCTTTCTTAATTGGCGCATCAATAACTTCGCCATTTGTAGAATAAATTTCTTCTTGATTATTATTTGCCATGTTCTTTTAGTTGCTTTGCTTTTGATATTAAATGAGAAATTTGGCTGTTTTTTTATCCTCTAAAGTTGCTTCGGGTAAAAGTTCAAATGGCGTTTGTCTGTATCCATTATTAAAAGCTTCTTTGATAGTAAAGATTAAAGCGTCTTTTCTCATTCTTAAATAATAACTGAAATTGCAAATACCATGATATAAGCAAATGCCCTCTAGTTTAAATACAGTTGTGCTTAGTTTAGAAATTTCCTTAGTGTAATTTATCATTTGTGCTGTGCTACTTTCCTGAAATTCTATAAATACCTCAAGAGTATTTTTTAAAGAATTTATTTGTTGTTGCTTATAGAAAATATATTTTTCACTAGGATTTTCTTTTTGTTTGTATTTATCTAAATCACTAACCAAACTTTGTATTTGATTTTCAAATTCTCTTAAAGTATCAGATAGCTTTAAACGGTTTTTATTATAGTTAGAAATAGATTGCATTCATTTATTTAGTTAACATTAACTCCTTTTAAATTCAATAATTCTTCATTAGCTGCATTTAGTTTTTCAAGGGTTTGCTCGTATTTGCTTTTATAGTCGATTCCTGATTGATTAGAGCCGTTTCTTGATTCAAGACTATTAATGTGTTCGGTAACTAATTTTACGCTCTCAGGATTTAAATCTTTGATTAAAAAAAGCATTGAACTTAATAGTTCATTTATATTGTCGTCTAATTGGTAACGATCTCTTATATCCGTATTTGAAAGGATAATAGATATTTCCGCTAATGCACTCATTTGTGCGGGTTTTATTTTCGCTTAACATTTGTAAGCCACCGTAAATACTTTGTAATCCTTTTTTTACTAAATTTGTTTCCATAATAATTGATTTTTGATAGGTTAGTTATTAATTTATTTAAGCCCTTTGTTTCCGCAAAGGGCTTTTATTTTTTTGATTCGGTATTAAATCCCATTATTTTTAAAATTTTGTTTTCATGTTCAGAAGCTTGTTTTTTAAATTTCTCTAGTTGTTTGAACCTTCCATTTTTAGGAGATTTTGAACTTATGTGCTTTTGTCTAGATTTTTTCATAGTTATTATCTTTGAAAAGCATGTTGTTTCAGCTCAAAATCGATCAATTTTAAAATGTCTTCTCTTGTGAAATAAACAGGGCTTTGTTTTGTCTTCCCTAATTTTATGGGAAAAAGCAGTCCTTTTGTTACATAGTTTGAAATTGTACCTAGAGAAACAGATAGCATAGTTGCAGCATCTGCTTTATTAATTCTCTCTCCTTGGATCATTAATGCAATTTCATTTGCTTTAATTCCTTTTTTTTCTAAATTTGCATTCATGTTACTAATTTTAGTTTATATTAATATTTGTGACACAAATGTATTCACATAATGGTTACAAATGAACAAATATGTTCATTATATTTATAAACAGTATAACTGCCATATTATCAATATTTTATAATGGATATTAACAACAGGATAAAGGATTATTTATCAAATAATGAAGTTTCGCAAACAGAATTAGCTAGTAAATTAGGAATTAGTTCGACTAGTTTGAGTAGAAGTTTAAATTCTGACGATTTTAAAGTAAGTTTATTAATAAAGATTTGCGGTGCATTAAAAGTGTCTGCATCTACTTTCTTTGATGGATCTGAAAAGTATAATAATGAAGAAATTGAAGGATATAAAAAAAGAATAAAAGAGTTAGAAACTACTGCTGCGATGGGTAGGTTTTATAAATTCGAAAAATTCTTTACTGAAGCGAAAAATATGCTTGAGTATGGTTATCCGGATTTGGCCCCTAATATTAAAGAAAAAGTACTGACTGATCTATTTGATAGCACTAACAATTATAGACAATTTGTAGATGATATTTTAGCAAACATGATGCTAGATGTTTCGACTATTACCAAAAACGAGATAAGAGATGGTATTGACGGATTAGTTAAAAAATATTCTAATAGTGAAGAAAAAAAATAGTTAACTGTTATTTATTCCAATCCACATTTTCTAGTGATTTTATAATATTTTTTTCGTTTAGGTTTACATAAACCATTACTGTTTTAACGTTGGAAATTTGCATCAAGTCCATTAATTCAAAAGGGCTAACTTTATTTGACATGATTGTCCCGAACGTATGGCGACCAACATGAAAGGTTAAATTGAATTTTATTTTGGCTTTATCTGCTAATATTTTTAAATGCTCGTTTATAATTTGTTCAGGTATTCTAGGAAACAAAAATTCTTTTTCTTCGTTATGATACTGCTTAATTATTTGCTCGGGATAACTAATATTGTTTTGATCCTGGAACAGTTTATATAGTGGCAAGTTAACAGGCTTTTTTGTTTTCGTGGACTTGAAGTTAAGTTTATATCCTTCATCAATCGTTTTTATATAATTATTCTTTAAGGCTGTGGCATCGCTAATTCTTAAAGCTGTGTAGCATGCAAATAAAAACATATCCTTAACATGGCTTAATCTTTCTTCGTGTTCTTCTAGCTTTAAATCTCTTATTGTTTGTAATTGCTCAATAGTTAAAGCATCAAATTTTGTTAGTTCTGATTTTACTTTAATTATTTTACATGGGTTTTTAAATCCGTATATTCTTTGGTAATGGCTAAATCAAAGTATTTTTTATGTTCTTATGAAAATTATTTACATAGTTTGTTTTATACCCTTTTGCTCGGTAATGGTTTAAAAACTTATCTAAAAATTCGACGTTTAAATCAGTAAATAAAACGTCCCTTTTATGAAATTCAGTTAATTTATGAAGTGTGTTTTCGTGTTGTGTTTTCGTTTTTTTATCTAGTTCCTGATCTATTGCTAGTTCCTGTTTTACAAATTCAATAAAAGAACTGGTTTTTTCAGTTTTCTTTTTAAAGTAGTTTTTTATATCATCAAATGTAAAAGGGAGGTTTTTAAATTTCCGTTCAATTCGTAAATTCTTTAAATCCTGTAAATACTTATCCAGGTAAAAATTAATTTCATCAGCTTCACTATTTTTATTGTTTACCCTTTGCGTCTGTTCGTTCCATTCAACAGGCTTAATTGTGTGCTTTACGGATATAATTAAGGGTTGTTTGTTTGTTTCGTATACTCTTAACTCAACAACTCCTTTAATGCTCGGTTTTGTGCATTTCTTTTTTCGGTCAAAAACATAACTAAATTTCATAGTATTGGCGGGCTTTTTTAGTCAATTTGTTACCTTTTTTACTTTTTTTTAAATAGAGTAACAGAATAGTAACAAAAATTAATAATTAAACTTATTCAATCATGGTGCAATACTACCAAGATTAATTTTTATAAACCCTTTGAAATGCTTGTGTTTATTGATATTTGTATAAGATTATATATATTTATACAACAAAAAACCCCTTAATGTTTGTAACAAAAAGGGGCTTACCGTTGTCCGACTAGGGCTCGAACCTAGACTCTACTGAACCAAAATCAGTTGTGTTGCCAATTACACCATCGGACAATTTAAACTTCCTAAAAAGTTCGGGGCACAAAAATAACAAAATATCTTCATTTACAAAAAATTCATAAAAAAAAACTTTCATTCTGTTTAAGTGCCTTTTTTAGTTAAATTCGCATCTTATAGCTTTTAAAATAAAAATATGCAGTTTAAAAAATTAAACAACATTATTGGCTGGATTGTTTTCGCCATTGCAACATTTACGTATGTGTCAACTATCGAGCCCACAGCTAGTTTTTGGGATTGTGGTGAGTACATTGCTTGTGCTTATAAATTAGAGGTTGGTCACCCTCCTGGAGCTCCTTTCTTTATGATTGTAGGCCGTATGTTTGCTTTATTTGCTGGCGGAGATCCCGCAATGGCTGGTAAAATGATTAACATCATGTCGGCTTTATGCAGCTCGTTCAGTATTTTATTTTTATTTTGGACCATCACTCGTTTAGGAATTAAAGCAATTGTTAAGCAAGGCGAAGAATTTACTACAGGTAAACAATGGGCTGTTTTAGGAGCAGGTGTAGTTGGTGGTTTAGCTTATACATTTTCTGATTCATTTTGGTTTTCGGCTGTTGAGGGTGAGGTTTATGCCTTTTCATCTTTCTTTACAGCATTAGTATTTTGGGCAGTTTTAAAGTGGGACGAAGAAGATTCAGTTAATCCAACAAGCGCTATGCGTTGGTTAGTGTTAATTGCTTATTTAATGGGATTATCCATTGGTGTCCATTTATTAAATTTATTAGCTATTCCAGCTATTTGCTTTATTTACTATTTCAAAAAACACAAATTTACTTGGAAATCGTTTATGATTACTGGTGTTATTTCGTTGGTATTATTAGGTGGAATTCAAAATATTATGATTCCTAAAATCGTAAAGTTTGCGGCTGATTTTGAGGTGTTTTTCGTTAATAAAATGGGAATGGGCTTTAATATTGGTTCTATTTTCTATTTCTTATTATTGTTTGTGGCGTTAAGCTCTTTAATCCTTTATACCGTAAAGAAAAAAGAATCTTACTATAAAATTGGATTTTATACAGCAATTGTTTTTACGTTTTTTGTTGTTATTTCTGGTTACGGTGCATCTGCTTTATTTACCAGACTTTTGGTGTTAGGTGGGTTACTATATGGAATTCATTATTTAAAATCAAAAAACACTAATATTTTAAATGTGATTCTAGTAAGTTTTACCACTTTATTAATTGGTTATTCTTCATTTTTTGTTTTAATCATTCGTTCACAAGCAAATACGCCAATGGATGAAAATGATCCGGAAAATGCAATTACGATGTTATCCTACTTAAATCGTGAGCAATATGGTGATTTTCCTTTAACTTATGGTAATTACTATAATGCGCCAACAAAATCACAACAATATTTTGGTGATAAAGATCCTATTTATGCAAAGGACGAGGCAGCAAAAAAATATGTCGTAGTTGATGATCGTAAAAAATCTGTTCCAGTTTACGAAGAGGAATATTGTACGGTTTTTCCTCGTATGTGGAGTCAACAAGGTAACCACGAAGCGGCTTACCGCTATTGGGGGGATGTACAAAGCCATCACAAAACCAAACAAAAAATGAATGAGCAAACAGGCCAAATGGAAGAGGTTCAAATTCCTACATTTATTGCTAATATGACGTACTTCATTAGCTACCAAGTAAAGTATATGTATTTGCGTTATTTTGCTTGGAACTTTATTGGTCGTCAAAATGATATTCAAGGGTTAAACGGAAATCCATTAGAAGGAAACTGGAAAACAGGATTAAAAGGTGTTGATGATTTTTTATTAGATACGGATACATCTCATGTAACTCATGCGGCTTCAAATAACATGGCTAGCAATTCGTTTTATGCTTTACCATTCATTTTAGGTTTGTTAGGATTTTTCTTCCAATTAAAAAACAACAAAGCTGATACTTGGGTTGTGGCTTTATTGTTTTTATTAACTGGTTTGGCTATTGTGGTTTACTTAAATCAATATCCATATCAACCACGTGAGCGTGATTATGCTTATGCGGCTTCGTTCTACGCATTTGCTATATGGATAGGACTTGGTGTATTAGGTATTTACGATTTTTAAGCAAAAAGTAAATGCTCAAACAGCGCACTTTTAGCAACAGTTGTTGGTTTAATTATTCCAACAATAATGGCTGCTGAAGGGTGGGACGATCACAATCGTGCAAAACGTACCATGAGTAGAGATTTTGCAGTGAATTACCTAAACACTTGCGCACCAAATGCAATTTTATTTACAAATGGTGATAACGATACATTCCCTCTTTGGTATGCTCAAGAGGTGGAAGGAATTAGAACGGATGTGCGTGTAGTAAACTTAAGTTTATTGCAAACAGATTGGTATATCAATCAGCAACGCAGAGCAGCTTATGAATCAGCTCCAGTGCCATTTACAATTCCTGCCGAAAAATACACGCAAAGCAAACGTGAGGTGGTTTATATTATGGATAAAGGAACAGGTGCTATGAACTTGAAAAAAGCAATTGACTTTGTAATATCTGATGATTTAGAAAATAAACTAGATTATGGTAACAGACCTTTAGATTATTTCCCAACAAAAACTTTCTATGTACCTGTTGATTCAATGCAAGTTATGCGTGAAAAAGTAATCGCAGTTAAAGATACAGCGCGCTTAGTAAAACAAATTAAATGGAGTATCAATCGTCAATACTTAACTAAAAACGATTTAATGGTATTAGATTTAATTGCACATAACAATTGGAAACGTCCTATTTATTTTGCTGTAACTACTGGTTCTGAAGCTTACTTAGGTTTAGAAGATTATTTCCAATTAGAAGGTTTAGCATATCGCTTAACACCAATTAAAAATACGAATGATGAAATGGCGCAAGGTGGTCGTGTAAATACCGACATCATGTACGATAACATTATGAATAAATTTGCTTGGGGTGGTTTAGATAAGCCAGGTGTAAGTTTAGATGAAAACTGTGCACGTATGGCATCAAATATGCGCATGCAAATGGCAACTTTAGCTGGAGCATTAATTAATAAAGGGCAAAAACAAAAAGCTGAAAAAGTATTGGATTTATGTTTAGAAAAAATGCCTGATGAAAATGTTCGTTATGAAGCAACACTTTATACTATTATTGCTGGTTACTACCAATTAGGTAACATGAAAAAGCAACAGAGTTATCTGATAAATTATTTGATATTTTTGAAAATGATTTAAAAGTGTACAACTCACAAACATCTATTCATCGTGCGTCATTTAATAGAGAAGTTGGACAAGCAAAAGAAATTATGCGTCGTTTAGTGATGTTAGCAGAGCAATTTAAACAAGATGCTCACTCTAAAGATTTAATGAAACGTTTAACTGCCATTGTTCCCATGGAGGAGTTAATGCCCGAAGAGGAAAGGCAGCAAGCGCAACCCATGTCGCAAGGTGGCATGTAGTTAAAAAACTAAAAGCGCTTACATTGTAGGCGCTTTTTTTATGCGCAGTCATGCTGAACTTGTTTCAGCATCTTGCAAATTTAAGGACGTTTGATCATATATTTAAACAATGGAATTTCCAGTATATAGAAAATATAAAAACAATAAAAATTTCTTTAAAATCATTAATGAAAATGAATTTGAAGAAATTAGTTTTATTGGAAACAATGTAATTGTCATTAAACACCTTGCTAAAATTTTACCAGACAGAAATTTTATTTCTGATTTGTTACATGATGTTGGAAATACCTCAGAATTATCAAATCAGGAAGAGTATGAAACTTATTTAAAGTAATAGTCATGCTGAACTTGTTTCAGCATCTCAAGAGACCTGAAACGAGTTCAGGGTGACATTAAAAAACAAAAAATAAACATCATGAATAAAATAGCCATTATAGGATGCGGAAATATGGGACTCATATATGCTAATTCCTTTTTACGATATAAAATTGTTACCAAAGAAAATTTATTGTTAGTTGAAAAAAATACCGACAGGCAGCAAAGTTTGTCTGCCATGAATATTGGTAAAGTTGTTACAACAGATGATAAAGCAATTGCTGATTGTAACATTGTGATTTTAGCAGTAAAGCCACAAGATTTTAAAGAATTGTCACAAAGTTTAAAAAATGTGATTAATACAACATGTGTGGTATTGTCAATTATGGCAGGAACAGAAATGTCCTTTATTCAATCAGCACTTAATCATCAATTTATTGTGCGAGCTATGCCAAATCTTCCAGTAGAGATTAGCATGGGAATGACGGCCTTTTGTGCATCGGATAATTTACCTCACGATAAAATTATGTTGGTAGAAAATTTATTATCTACAACAGGAAGAACTTTATATTTAAAAGAAGAAAAACAATTAAATGCCGTTACGGCATTAAGCGGTAGTGGACCAGCTTACTTTTTTTACTTTATGAAGCATTTGGTAGACGCGGGTGTAAAGATGGGATTAGATGAACATGTGTCTAATATTTTAGCAAAGCAAACCATGTTAGGAGCATTTCATTTAATTAATAACGGGCAAAAACGTTAGATGAATACATCGTCTGTTGCTTCGGAAAGGTGGGACCACCGAAGCCGCTTTAAAAACATTTAACGAACATGATATGGGAAGTGATTAAAGCTCTGCAAAATGCAGAAAGTAGGGCGGAAGAGTTGTCAATAAAATAATCACTATTTTTGTCTTATGGAAACTACAACCGAACAAGCATTACCTAAAAAAAGTAAGTGGAAAAAAAGACTATTTGTAACTTTTTTAATTTTGATTTTAATTTCAGTTGCCTATGTTTTTATTTGTGGGATGACCTATAGCACAGGTACAAGAACTGGTATTGTGATAAAGTTATCGCAAAAAGGGATACGTTTTAAAACTTACGAAGGCGAATTAAATTTAGGTGGAATTTCGGAAGGAGATGGGGACAATTATGCCAACCGAATATGGAAATTTTCAGTAGATAGAAATAACGTTGCATATGATTCGATGACACAATCAGAAGGAAAGCACTGAGACTGTATTATAAAGAAGTCTTGAAGAATTTCTTTTGGCAATCTGATAGCACATTTAATTGAGAAAATAGAAGTAGTAAATAAAGGAAAGGAAAGCGGCTGATGTAAATCAGCCGCTTTTTTTTATTTATAAAATTAGTTTATTCTTTAATAAACTTTTTAGCAGTTGCATTATCTCCAGAAGATATTTTTAAGGAAATCCTGAACTTAATGCGCTTACATTAATAGTAGATTGATTAAATTCTTTATAATCTTCAGATAGTAATACTTTCCCTAAAGCATTATCACTTCAATTTTCACATCACCATTGATTGCTTTACCAGAATTAATAGTTAATAAAGCATTGGTTGGGTTTGGTGAAATTGTAAATACATTATTAGTAGCTTGTTTTTTAATGCCAGTAACAGAACATTGGTTTAAAGTAGAATTATAGATCGATTTTAAAATTTGAACATCTGCGTCTAATTTTCCTAAAGAATTATTTGTGATACTGTCATAAGAACTAACGTAGGCGTATTCAAATTCATCAACTGCCCCAGGTTGCAAAATATAAGAACCAGATGTCATGATAAATCGTTTATCACTTCCTACTCCGGTTTCTGTCCAATTTGATGGGCTACATGGACTATTTGAATAAGTATTATTAGGAAATGCAAAAGTAGTTGGCGTGGTTCCTCCATAGCCATTTCCTCCACAAGTTAATGGAGTACCATCTTTCCAATAATTTTTCATGTATTGAAAATATTCTGTAGCATTGCTAGGATCGGTTTGTGCTAGAGGCACACCTGGAAAAGAATTATTGAAAGACATAAAGCTTGTCATGCCCATTTGTTCTAATGGCTCATCAATAAGTCCGTCATTATCGTCATCCATTCCATTAGCTGAATTTATAGGGCCTTTTAGTTGAACGACACCTATTGTAGGATTACCTATTAAGGAAGAATTGTAGGTATAGGCATATCCATCTTGTACATCACAACCTGTAAAATCATTTGTGCCAATATCTGAATCATTAAATAAACTGCCATGGAAATCATATAAGGCAAAAATGTTTCTATTAATTATTTTATAATTGTAAAAAGTTGTATAATTTAAAAACGGATTACTAGCTGTTACACTGCAAGGCCCATAAGCATAAGCCATTAAGTGTATTTCTAAACCAATTATTTTTCCACCACTTGCATGAAGTTGATGTGCGTCATTAAAAATAGTGTAAATGGCTTGGTCTCCTTTAATTAAGGGATACTCACCGCACCAATTGGGTCATAAATATTATCTCCG
>JADJSH010000031.1 GCA_016711805.1 Bacteroidota bacterium | reverse complement strand
TTTCACAAACTCACCTGTGGCGTATGATAAAGTATCATCAACTATCTTATTATTATCTAAACCGTAAAAATCACCTTTACCAAGTACGCTAAAAGACGAAAGCCTGAGTCCGTATATAATATTTAATTTATCACTTGTTTTCCAAGTGTTAGAAACAAAAATTGCATTTTCCCATGAGTATCTCTTTTGTAATGTAGGAGGAACAAATTGAGAATTGTTACTCACTTCTATTTGTCCGGGTGTAACGGTATGGTAGGTAGAATTAAATCCAAATCTTAGAGAATTTCTTGGATTGGCAAAATACTGAAACTCCTGTTTAAGATTCCAATCTTGAATTCGGGACACAATCTTAATTTTATCTTCGCTAAAATCAGCATTGATTTTATAGGTTTAATCATTATATATAACAGAAGTGTTTGAGAACATTTTATCATTTATCACATGGTCCATCTTAAAGTACCTGTTGTATTACTAATTAATACCAAACAGATCCTCCAGTCCAAGTTTATCTCTTCCAAAATAACCTGATAAAACAATTTATTCTTGTCATTGATAATATAATTAGCTTTCATATTAAGGTCATAAAAAAACAACTGCGTACCTTTAAATCTATTGTCACCAGAAGCCTTTAATAAAGCATCAGCATAAGTCCTTCTTCCTGAAATTAAAAACGATGATTTACCTTTTTGAATCGGGCCTTCAATATTTAGTTTAGCTGAAATAATTCCAATTCCGCCACCACGCCAAACTTCTCATTGTTACCATCCTTCATTTTAATATCTAAAACGGATGATAATCTACCACCATACTGTGATGCATCCCTGCCTTGAATATTGATGCATCCTTAATTGCATCAGAATTAAAGTTGAGAAGAAACCCAATAAATGTCCTGCATTATAAACTGTAGCTTCATCCAACAAAATCAAATTTTGGTCAGCCGCACCACCTCTTACAAAACCGGCATTTCCTTCACCTGCGGTTTTAACACCCGGAAGCAATTGGATAGATTTAATAACATCTCTCTCTCCCATGAGTACAGGAATTTTATTTATTTGCTGCATATCAATTTTTTCAACGCCTGCCTGAGCATTTGTTATATTCTCATCATCTTTTGTTGACGATATAACAACTTCACTCAATTCCTGAGAATTTTCCTCGAATGCAATATCAATTCTCTGGCTTTTATCTAAAACAATACTTTGTGTTTGAGGCTTATATCCTATGTATTCATACATTAATGTATAGTTACCAGTGGGAAGAGACAAAGAATAAAACCATATTCATTTGTTGCTGCTCCAACGCCTTTAACTCAATAACTCTTATAGTTGCACCTATCATTGTTTCACCCCTTTTTTATCTTTTAAGGTTCCACTAATGGTAAACTTAGCTTGCCCAAACATGATGGGAATGAAACCAAATGAAAATAGAATAAGTGCGATTATTTGTTGTTTTTCATAATTGTTTATTACGCGTTATACTAATAGTTTTTTCTAATTATTTCCAAAAGTATACGCATTCAAGATGTAACTATTTGTTTTTATACCAAATAAGCTATTCAGCATACTAAATCATTTTTTAAGGATATTTTAAAAGAGGAGATTTAATTGAAGAATCCGTCTGAAAGGCTTAAATATAAAGGATCTACCTGTTTTATCAAACATTGAATAGAAATTGCTAGTATCTAAAAAATATATCTAAAGTGCGACCTGTAAATCAAAATAGTTTATATAATTGAAATTAATTACTGAACTTTGGACATGCCAGAAATAATAAGATAGCAGTACGAATTATTTTCTACTTAATTTCCTAACAAAAAGGTGGCGTTTTGCAAGGCACGCTTTTATTTATCGTTACGTTTTTTCCTATGATATTTGCCCCAAACAAAAGCTTTACTGAACCTATTGCATCTTATTTAGGATTGTTTGGGTCAGTTCTAATCCTACTATTTATTTATACAAATATTTACATTCTGTTTCCATTATTTCTATCAAAAGGCAAGTACATCTATTACTTTCTTTTTATTTTTCTGATTATTTTTCTGATTATATGTTTAGACCCAACTTATAAAATGCTTTTTAAAAATTACATGATAGTACCCCAACAGATATCAAATCGCAGCATAAAGGATTTTGCACGAATATTATATTTTTGTCCATGGGTTTTTGCAGCTACTATGGCAGTAAAACTATTTCAAACTTGGATCATTAATACAGAACATATAACTGAATTACGTCAGCAAAATTTACAATCAGAATTGACACAATTAAAAAGTCAAATCAATCCTCACTTCCTTTTTAATACTTTAAATAATATTAATACACTTACACAAACAAATCCGACAAAAGCTTCGGAAGTAATTATAAAATTATCCGACTTATTACGTTATCAACTGTATGATAGCACACAGGATAAGATCAGTTTAAAATCCGATATTATATTCCTTGAAAATTTTTTAAATATCGAAAAAATGCGACGAGATAACTTCTCATTCTCTGTAAACGTGAGTGGAGATACACACACTATTCAAATCCCTCCTTTTATGTTTATTCCATTTATAGAGAATGCGACAAAACACAGCGTCAATCCTTTAAATAGTTCTTATATAAAAGTGAACTTTAAGATTGAAAAAGATACCCTTGTTTTTGAATGTGAGAACTCTGTAGCTCACTCTAAAAACACAAACTTAGAGCCAGGTGGAATTGGCTTAGCAAATATAAAAAGAAGACTAGAATTGCTGTTTGAAGGGAAACATATTTTAATAATTACTCAACAAACCGATATGTATTACGCCAAGCTTACATTAAACTTATGAATTGTATAATAGTAGATGATGAACCACTTGCTCGTGAGGGAGTAGAATTACTTGTAAAAATGCGAGTGAACTGAACCTAATTGGCAGCTTTAATAATGGAACAACTGCCAATAATTTTTTTTGTTGGAAAATGATGTCAACCTTATTTTTTTAGATATCAATATGCCTGGAATGAGTGGTATTGAATTTGCCGAGAAACTTAATAAAAAACATTAGTGATTTTTTTACAGCCTATGCCGAATACGCTCTTAAAAGTTATGAACTGGATGCGATAGATTATCTTGTAAAACCAGTTAGTAAAGAAAGATTTGATAAAGCCATTCAAAAAGCAATTGATTACTACAAGCTTTTAACCACCGAGAATAATAAAGAAAATATAGAATCAATAAATACTCATCATATATTTATTAAGTCTGATAGAAAATATTATAGAATGAACTTTAAAGATATTCTATATATCGAAGGCTTAAAGGATTATGTGATCATTCATACATCAGATAGCAAAATAATCACAGCTATTAACGTTAAAACCATTCATCATCAATTACCACCTCAAATTTTTCTAGAATAAGCAAATCATTTATTATAAATATTGGCCACATAACTTCCCTAGATAATAATTCTCTTTTTATCGGAAACCATGAACTTACAATTGGCAGCAATTATAAAACTGATTTCTTTATCAATTATGTAGACAAGAAAATAATAAAGCGTTAACTATAAAGTAAATAGCGCTAAATATTCTTTTTTTGCCGTTCCCTATCGGGACGGGCTATCCGCTATTATCTTTTTATGCTCTCACACATTCCTTTCTATAAAAAGGATAACCGCTTCTATCCCTAACGGTAAATAATTACCACTTATTCTCAAAAACTAGCCACTTACAAAGTGGCTTTTTTGTTTTAACAAAACTTTACAATTGCCTTGTACTGTTTGGTATAATCCTTCGTTATAACCCAACAATAAACAAAAATAATATGCCACCTAAACAATGTTAAGTATCCGAACTCTTTCTCTTCCTTGCTCGTTTTCTTAAAGTAAAGCAGAACATCGAAATAATAATTAAACAATTTAATACTTAATAAAATGTCAAACTATTTCGAAACAGGACACGCTAAAAATGTAGCAAACCTGTTAAAATTAAACCAACAAATTGCAACTTACGGTTTAACCTATAACCCAAGTAATAACGCAATCAAAGCAACAGGCTTAGCAACTCTTTATAATACTGCAAATGCTAAGCTAACCGCAGTAAACAACCTTTCACATCTTGGAAAAATGCAACCAACTCAAGAGAATTAGCTTTTGATCCTTTGGCAAAATTATCAACTCAAATCCTGGGTGCTTTACAAAGTTTAGGTTTACCACAACAAACTATTGATGACTTCGAATCGCAAGTAAAGAAGTTCCGTAGTTCAGGTTCTAAATTAACAAAAGCAGATTCGGGAATAGTTGAACCTACACCCGAAGCAAAATTACCAACCGACCCAGTTGAAACAATCGAAACAAAAACACATTCAACATCACAACAAAGTTTCGATAACAAGTTACAACACTTTGAGAAAATGGTTTTGATATTGGTAAGTGTTCCTTCATATAATCCAAATGAAGTTTCATTTAAAGTAGCATCGTTACAAACACAATTAACAAACTTAATCGCTTTAAATAATGCAGCTAATACAAGTTACGCAAACGTAAAAGCTGCTCGTATAGATAGAAATACTTTCTTCTATGCAAAACAACAGGGCTTTTGGATATTGTTAAAAATGCTAAAGCATATATTAAAAGTGTTTACGGTGCATCAAGTCCTCAATACAGAGCCGCAAACGACATTAAGTTTGTTAGAGTGATTTCCAAGTAAACTTTTAATCCTTCCTTTAAAAACCCAACCTTACAAGTTGGGTTTTTTATTGCCTAATATTTTGGACAGAAAACTGTTTACACAGTTTCATGGACATTTCCTTTAGTTCAATCAACATTTTGTTTTTGCCGACCTGTGTTTTGTTAAATCCGTTCATTTTTGTTAAAACCTTTAACAATGCGGAATTTCTGTCAGACTGTAAAAGCTTTTCTTGCTACTGCAAACTGTTTTCTCGCAACAACAAATCGTTTTCTCGTAGCTGCAAATGCTTTTCTTGCTACTGTGAAAGGTTTTCTTGTCACTGCAAATTGTTTTCTTGCTGTCGATTTTTTAATAATTCAACATTTCTACAATTTACTTCAATGTGTTATGAATTTATGTCAGACTGTGAAAGATTTTCTTACTAATGCAAATCGTTTTCTCGCTACTGTGAAAAGTTTTCTTGTAACTGCAAATCCTTTTCTTGTCGCTGTGACAAATTTAGACCACTAAGCCGCCACAACTTGCTGACCTGTGTGCATAGACCTAAGTGTTTAGACCTGTGTGTAATCTCCCCTACATTTTGCAAGCACATTTGGTCGCTTCTTTTTAAAGGAAGTAATTTATTTCTTGCGCCAAATAAGCTTGCAAAATGGCTCACGCTCCTCACAAGACGTAATTAGAACTGGCGGTTTTCCAAACCGCTTTCCCTATCGCGCAATAAAAAACTAAAAACTGTGTTCCAAAAAAAGCATTCGGCAACCAACTAACCGCATAGACGCGTTACTGCTTAGTTCGGCAGACACGTACCTGTGTGTAAACTGTGTAGGGTGCACTTCTGGTAACACACGCTTTATTCAATTTGGGCGGAAGTATAAGGCATTTGCAAAAGTTGTCCCTTCGGGAAGGACAGTTATTTATGCTTTGCAAATGGCTAAAAAACATTTAGCTTTGTTAGTAGCATTTCGGTAGACAGTGTTTCAAAACCCAAACTGAAATAAAGCGCGAAAACGTTACCTGCAACCAGCCGACTGAAAAATCAAACTTTAACGTAAGACACAAAACTTCATTTAGACCTCACTAAACTCGGTAGACCTGTGTGTGAAACCAAACTGTTTACTCGGCTTGAAAAGCTGTTTTTTTGGTATCCCTTAATTTAGCACATTTGTTTTTGCGAAAAGACAGGCAAAAACCAAATAAGCTAAATTATCCCAACCCATAAAAAAGGTGTGCTTTCAGCACTTTATTTGCGCGTGTGCTTGACGCACCAAAAGGCGCGCCACGGGCGTGCGGTATATTTGTTAGAAAGTAATATTAAATGCTATAAATTATAGCCGTTTAATTCCATTACTTTTTTAATTTTATATCTTATTCATTTTTTTTATGGCACTTAGTTGGAACGAAATAAAAGACCGAGCACTAAAATTCTCAAAAGAATGGGACGGAACTGTTAATGAAGAAGCAGATGCCAAACCATTTTTAGAAGCATTTTTTGAAGTATTTGGTATAACACGTAAAGGTTGAGGTACATTTGAACACAGAGTAAAAAAATTAAATGATGCAGATGGTTACATTGACTTACTTTGGAAAGGAACTATTCTAATTGAAATGAAAAGCAAGGTAAAAAACCTTGACAAAGCTTTTATACAAGCCAAAGATTATATTCATGGCTTAAAAGAACATGAACTTCCAAAATACATTTTAGTTTCCGACTTCGACACCTTTCGTTTATTTGATACCGAAGAAAATAAAGCAATAGAATTTAAATTAGACGATTTTGTAAATAATGTTCAACACTTTGGATTTATTGCAGGATATCAAAAAAGAATTTATAAAGAACAAGACCCTGCAAACATTAAAGCTGCCGAATTAATGGGTAAGCTACATGATAGATTAAAAGAAATTGGTTATGATGGGCATCCTTTAGAAGTTTATTTAGTTCGTATTTTGTTTTGTTTGTTTGCAGAAGACACAACAATTTTTAAAAAGCAACAATTTCAAAATTATATAGATGAAAGAACAAATATTGACGGAAGTGATTTAGCTTCCAAATCCAAGAACTATTTCAAATATTAAATACTGCAAACGAAAAGCGTTAAATGCGACAAGCTTTGTTAGACTGTTGCTACACTGACTGGAGCAAAATATCACCGGCAATTTTTGGTTCAATGTTTCAAAGTGTAATGAATCCTAAAGAACGGAGAAACTTAGGGCCACATTACACAAGCGAAAAAAACATTATGAAACTTATTAAGCCTTTATTTTTAGATGAATTGTGGGCAGAGTTTGAAAGCATTAAAACCAACAAAAACAAATTACCTGAATTTCACAAAAAATAAGTACTCTTAAATTCCTTGACCCTGCATGTGGTTGTGGTAATTTTCTAATTATAACCTACCGTGAATTGAGGAACTTAGAACTTGAAATATTAAGAGCCTTATATAAATCAGGCCAAGGTGTTTTAGATGTCAGAGAAATTATTTGGCTTGATGTAGATATGATGTATGGAATTGAATATGAAGAATTTCCTGCGTATTGCCGAAGTAGCTATGTGGTTAATGGATCATCAAATGAACATGACTATTAGTAATGAATTCGGACAATACTTTGTTCGCTTACCATTAAAAAAAGCTGCCAAAATTATTCATGGTAATGCTTTACAAGAAGAATGGTCTTCTTTAGTTTCAGTAAAAGAATTGTCTTATATAATTGGCAATCCTCCTTTCATAGGAAAGAAAGAACAAAAGCCTGAACAAAAAGCAGATATGGAACTGATATTTGCAAATGCAAAAGGAACAGGCGTTTTAGATTACGTAACGGCGTGGTATATAAAAAGCAGCTCAGTATATTCAAAACACAAAAATAAAAGTGGCTTTTGTTTCCACAAACTCAATTTGTCAAGGCGAACAAGTTGGTCTTTTGTGGAGTTTAATGTTCAATAAATACAATATTAAAATTCATTTTGCTCACAGAACATTTAGTTGGAGAAACGAAGCAAAGGAAATGCAGCAGTCCATTGTGTTCTAGTTGGCTTCGCCAACTATGACACAAATAACAAAAGTATCTATGAATATGAAGATATTAAAGGAGAACCGCACGAAATAAAAGTTAAAAATATAAATCCGTTTTTGGTTGAAGGAAAAGACATTACTGTTGAAAATCGAAAATCTCCAATTTGTAATGTGCCAGAAATGAATTATGGAAGCATGCCAATTGATGAAGGCAATTTGATTTTGACAGACGAGGAAAAAGAAGTAGCAGTAAAAAATGAACCTCAAATTAATATTGCCATTAAGAAATATACAGGTGGCGATGAGTTTATTAATAATAAAAAGCGTTGGTGTTTATGGTTACATAATATTGAACCAACTATTTTGAAGAACTCTAAATTTATACTTGACCGCATAGAAAAAACAAAAAAGTTTAGATTAAGTAGTAATAGAGAAGCTACTAAGAAACTTGCCGAAAAACCAATGTTATTTGGCGAAATACGTCAACCAAATTCAAAGTACATAATTGTTCCAAAAGTATTTTCTTAGAAAACAGAAAATATATTCCAATTGGTATTTTAGAGCCAACAACAATAACAAGTGGAAGCGCGATTATTCCTAAATGCAAATTTTATATTTGGAATAATGACTTCGTCAATGCAATGGTTTGATGAAAGCAACTTGGTAGAATGAAAAGTGATTTTCGTATTCAGCAAGTATGGTTTATAATAATTTTCCATTCCCGAAAATTCAACTGAAAAACAAATAAAAGCAATTGAAACAGCAGCACAAAAATTTTTAGATGCAAGGTTAGAATTTCCGAAAAGTTCGCTTGCAGCTTTATATGACCCATTAACAATGCCACCAATATTGGTAAAGGCACATAATGAATTAGATAAAGCGGTGGACTTGGCATATCGTCCGCAAACATTTATTAGCGAAGCAAAACGTTTGGAATTTTTATTTGAACTATACGAAAAATATACGGCTGATTTATTTACAACAGAAAAAGTGAAAAAGCCTAAAAAGAATTTTGCCGCAAAATAATTTATAATGAGTGTAAATTTAAATATTATAATGCCAAATAATTATGGCTTTGCACATAATGAAAAATTTGTAAGTCAATTAATTGGTAATATAAAAAACTTAAATTTTAAAAACTCCCTAAACCACGATGGCTCTATTGATAATTCTCCTTTTGAATTTTATTTAGAATCTAGACCAACACATATTAATGATTTGTCCTATTACAAATTTATAGAAATTGAAACGCCAACGCCTTACAGTTTTTTTGTAACAGAAAAGGGAATTTCAATTTCAACAATTTATAAGTATTCAATAATTTCTGAAAATTATAAAACCAGTTGGTTTAAGGATTTCAGAAATGATATATTAAAAATAGCAGATTTATTTAATGCTACTGAATGGTTTTATATGGCAGATAACTTGTCAAAAATCTCAATTTTGAAACAGATTTAATGGAAAATTTGTCTTATCACCAATCAAAAAATAATTTACTTCAAAACTTTGGCGCACCAATAACTGACTTTAAAAATTTAGATTATACTAAATTAAATTATGACGTAACAACCGATTGGTTTCTCGATACTAGTCATAAAATAGGTTAAAGCTATTTTTAAATTCTTCAATAGGCGTTTTAACTTTTTTAATAGGAGTTTTAATTTTTTTATATGGGGTTTTAACTTTTTGATTAGGCATTTTAAGTTCTTTAATATGCGTTTTAAGAACTACTTACTGCATTTTAACTTTTTTTTCTTGCGTTTTAAGTATTTGAATAGGATTTTTAATATCTTTAACCTGCGTTTTAATTTTTAGCGACTGCAATATGTTATCTCTCAACTTACAACCCATTTTTAAAGCACGCGGTATTGATAAACCCTTCTCTTACCTCACAAGTGCAGGCTTTCCGTCATATACTGCTCACAACCTTCTTAATGCTAAGACAGTTACATTTAGGTTAAGTCACATCGACAAGCTTTGTTCCTTACTCAACTGTACACCAAACGACTTACTTGTTTGGACTCCTAACCGCAATGAGAAATTAGCGGACACTCATCCTATAACTCGGTTAAAGAAACAAAATACTGACCTAAACTGGCAAGACACAATCAAGACAATTCCCTTAGACCAGTTAAGTGAAATCGTTAAAATCATCAACGGACACAAAAATAGTAAGTAGACCAACGTTTATTTGCTCCCCTAAGTTTCCAAGCCCATTTGCAAAACGCACAAATCAGCCCTGCAATCCTAATTTTGCAAAAAAGCTTGTAAACTTTGCTTACGCTCTGGCAATTTTCCAAATTGCTAATAGGTGGCATTCGGTTTCTGTCAGACATATGGTTTCGTAATTAGTAACATTGGTTTCTATTGGTACTGTTCTCACTAAATGCGGCTGGCATCAGGTAACAGCACCTAAAACTTATGCGGGCGACATCAAAGCATTTGCAAAAGCAGTCCCTTCGGGAAAGACATTTATTTATGCTTTGCAAATGTCTATTAA
>JADJSH010000030.1 GCA_016711805.1 Bacteroidota bacterium | reverse complement strand
AAATCATTTAACTGTAAATCAATATTTAATCTTGATTGAGTTCGTGAACTTCTCTGTAAATACTCTCGGTGCAGGTAATAGAAATATATAAAATCAAAATGCTCTTCAGCGTTAATATCTAACCTGTGTTGCCATGTTAGTTTAGCTGAAGAGCATTTAATGATATGTTTTAGTTTTTTAACCTTGAATTTTCTCTAATAACTCAGTGCTGATACCAGTAGAGCTATAACCACCATCATGGTATAAATTCTGCATAGTAACCATACGAGTTAAATCTGAGAATAAACTTACTGTATAGTTTGCGCAATCATCAGCACTTGCATTTCCTAATGGAGATTGTAAATCAGCAAACTCATAAAAATCAGAGAACCGTAATACCACCACCCGCAGTTGTTTTGGTTGGTGGTGATTGAAATAGTATTGATACGTACTTTCTTTTGTTTACCATAATGGTATCCAAATGTACGTAAATACTTTCTAACGCATCAGCAGGAATAATTTTCGCGCCTGTTTCCTCTGATAATTTTTTAATCTCACCTAAACGCATGGCTATTGGTGCGTTAGTTAAAGTGAAGGTTGCACCTTCTTGGTGACAACGTTGTGCTACTTTCCAGGCAATAGAATTTTCGTCTAATGCACCGGTAATAATACCGCGTTTTCCTTTAATAAGTTTGTGTTCCATAGTGTTTATTTTTAGTTGTGCAAATATACTAAATATGAGTTTAATTAAGCATTCAGTAATTCTTTTGCGTTTTTTAATGCTGTTTCTGTTGGTGTTCCTGTACTTAACATTTTTGCTATTTCAGCTATTCGTTCTTCTTTATTTAATTGCTTAATGCTTGATGTTGTTTTGTCTTTATTATCATATTTGTAAACAAATAAATGATTACTGCCTTTACTTGCCATTTGTGGTAAATGAGTAATAGTTATTACTTGCATGTTTTTACCCATGGCAAATAAAATATTTCCATTTTATCAGCTACATCACCGCTGACACCTGTATCAATTTCATCAAAAAATAATGGTTGGTAAGGCAGTGCGCTCTGCTAATAATGCTTTTAAACATAACATCAAACGTGATAACTCACCGCCAGATGCTGTTTTATGTAATTCTTTAAATTCTGCACCTTTGTTGGCTGTAAATAAAAATGAAATAGCATCTAGTCCATTGGATGTTAAACTATCTAATGGTTTTAAATCAATTTTAAATTGAGCATTAGCCATTGATAAACTAGTCAACATGGTTTTAATATTTTGCTCAATTCCAGAGGTTGATTTTTGTCGTTTGTCAGATAAATCTTTTGATGATTTTGATAAATTGCCTTTAATGAATTCAGCATTTTCTAAAGTTTCGCTTTCTTCTTCTAATTGTTGTTGAACACCAACTTTAATAGCCGCGTCTTCTAACTCATTAAATTGAAACTGAAAATAATCTAATTCTTTTTTGCCTGAATTTCTTGAGCGGTTAATTCTTCTAATTGTTTTTTCAGTTTAGTTAACTGACTAAATTGTTTTTTATAATCAGAAAATAATTGTGTGGTTTGTGCAAAAGCATCTACTAATTCAAATTGAAAATTAGTTTCTTTTAGTAATAATGTTTCGTGTTGAGAATGAATATCAATTAATTGATCGCCTAATTCTTTTAATACACTTAATGTAGTTGGAGTATCGTTAATAAAAGCACGAGATTTTCCTTCAGGTGTAATTTCTCTTATATTGAAGTTACTTCTTCAAAGTCTAATTCATTGCTTTAAAAAATGATTTTAAATGATAAGCTTTGATATTGAACTGTGCTTCGATAATACATTTTTTAGTTTTATCATGTAGCGAACTTACGTCAGCTCTGTCTCCTAAAGTTAAACCTAAAGCACCTAATAAAATGGATTTTCCAGCACCAGTTTCTCCAGTAATAACTGTTAAACCTTGGTTCAATCGAACTTCAGTTTCTCAATTAAGGCAAAATTTTGTATGCGTAAATTCTGTAACATATCTTGGTTAAATATCGGAATTTAAAATCTGTAGAAATACATATTTTACTTAAAATGAACCTTCATTTTTCAACAATTTAAACTTTTTAGAAAAAATGCCCCTAAATCAAAATATTCATTCAATCATTTAAAATGGCTTTTCACTCAAAACCATGTAACTAAATTCGTTTTTGGACGTAATACAATACAGAAACACTCAGAAAGCCTATTTATAAGTGTTTTAGTCTATTTTTTTTAGTATAATTTTTAATTTTTTTGTGCCATGAGACAGCTAAAAATAACCAAACAAATTACAAATCGCGAAACAGCTTCGCTTGATATGTATTTACAAGATATTGGTCGTGTGGAATTGATTACGGCAGATGAGGAAGTGGTATTAGCTCAAAAAATAAAGCAAGGCGACCAAAAAGCATTAGATAAATTGGTTAAAGCAAATTTACGTTTCGTTGTTTCCGTTTCGAAACAATACCAAAATCAAGGATTAAGTTTACCCGATTTAATCAATGAAGGAAACCTAGGTTTAATTAAAGCTGCTAAACGTTTTGATGAAACTCGTGGTTTTAAATTTATTTCATATGCCGTATGGTGGATTCGTCAATCGATCCTTCAGGCTTTAGCTGAACAATCACGTATTGTGCGTTTACCTTTAAATAAAATTGGAGCTATTAATAAAATCAATAAAACCTTTGCTAAATTGGAGCAGGAGTTGGAGCGTGAACCAATAGCCGAAGAGATTTCTGAAATATTAGATATTTTACCTGAGGATATTCGTGAAACCATGAAGAATCAAGGTCGACATATGAGTATGGATGCTCCTTTAGGTACTTTAGAAGATGGTGGAAGCATGTATGAGTTAATGGAAAATAAACATGAAGCGGCTCCAGACAATGAGCTGATGCTAGAGAGTTTACGAAATGAAATTACAAGAGCATTAACTTCATTAACGGCTAGAGAAGCAGATGTTGTTAAATTATATTACGGGTTAAGTGGGGGCCATTCCCATTCTTTAGAGGAAATAGGCGAAAAGTTTGAGTTAACTAGAGAAAGAGTTCGTCAAATTAAAGAAAAAGCAGTACGTCGATTAAAACATGCTTCTCGAAGCAAAGTTTTGATGGGCTATTTAGGATAGTTTAGTGTGTACGTTAGTGAAAATTAAGGAGGCTTGTGTTTGGCCTCCTTTTTTTGTGATTTTTTAATCAATTGTTTATAAGGGTTAAAAACAAAAACGCTTTAAAATGTGTTTAATTTTATATTTTTGGACTTCAATATAAAATTATGTCGCATTTAGTAGCACCTTCTGTTTTATCAGCTGATTTTGGAAATTTACAACGTGATATCGAATTAATTAATAATTCGGATGCCGATTGGTTTCATGTGGATATCATGGATGGTGTTTTTGTTCCAAATATTTCTTTTGGATTTCCAGTATTAAAAGCAATTCAAAAACATGCAAAAAAACCTTTGGATGTGCATTTAATGATTGTAGATCCTGATAGATACACTCAACAATTTAAAGATGCAGGCGCTGAGGTTTTAACTTTTCATTTAGAAGCTTGTACACACTTACATCGCTCGATTCAAAATATTAAAAATTCTGGCATGAAAGCTGGAGTAGCCTTAAATCCGCATACATCGATTCATTTGCTAGAAGATATTATTGCTGATATTGATTTAGTATGTGTAATGAGTGTAAATCCTGGTTTTGGGGGACAAAAATTTATTGAGAATACATTTACAAAAGTAGCAGCGCTTAAAAAATTAATTACCGAAAAAAACTCTAAAGCTTTAATCGAAATTGACGGAGGCGTTGATTTAAATAATTACAAAAATTAGTTTCAGTAGGAGCTGATGTTTTGGTAGCAGGTAATACAGTTTTTGGAAGTGCTCATCCAACACAAACAATCACACAATTAAAACAAATATAAACCTATAAAAACAAAACAATATGTCATTTGAATTACCAAAATTAGATTATGCTTACACAGCATTAGAACCACACATTGATGCCAAAACAATGGAAATTCACCACAGTAAGCATCACCAAGCTTATGTAACTAACTTAAATAATGCGATTGCAGGAACTGATGCTGAGAAAATGAGCATTGAAGATATCTGCAAAAACATTTCTAAATACCCTATGGCTGTTCGCAATAATGGTGGCGGACATTATAATCACTCTTTATTTTGGCAAGTTATGGCGCCAAATGCAGGCGGTATGCCAACTGGTGATTTAGCTAAAGCTATTGAAACAGATTTAGGTGGATTTGAAAAATTTAAAGCTGACTTTACAGCTGCTGGTGCAACTCGTTTTGGATCAGGTTGGGCTTGGTTATGTGTTAAAGAAGGAAAATTATGTGTTTGCTCAACACCAAATCAAGATAATCCTTTAATGGATATTGCAGATTGTAAAGGAACTCCAATTTTAGGAATGGATGTTTGGGAACATGCTTATTACTTAAATTACCAAAACCGTCGTCCTGATTATATGACTGCATTTTTTAATGTAATTAATTGGACAAAAGTTAGCGAGCTTTATGCTGCAGCTAAAAAATAAATTAATTTAATTTATTGAAAACAAAAAAGCCTCATCATTGATGAGGCTTTTTTGTTTTTAGTGCAGTAGTATTTATTCTTTAATTACTCTGATAGTCGTGTAAGATCCATTGTCTTTTAATCTTACGTTGTAAATACCTTTTGCTAATTGCTCTAAAGATATTACAGTGTGATTATTTGAAGTTGTTTGAGCTAATACTAGTTTCCCAATAGCGTCGTATACTTCAATTTCAATAACATTATTATTTGATTTATTAAAATCAATTGTAAAGTTGTCAGTTGTTGGATTTGGATATGCTACAAAAGAATTATTGTTTAATTCTGTAATTCCTGTACATAAATCTACAGTAATAGTTTTGTTATCTGAATTTGAACAAGAATTCCCATCAGTATAATTATAAGTAATTGTATAGGTTCCTGCTCCAGCAATAGACGGATCAAATACATTTCCTGCTACACCTGTTCCCGAAAAATTCCTCCAGTAGGTGTTCCATTCAACAAAATGCTGGATCAGATAAACAAACTAATGAGTTAGTTAAAGCAAAAGTTACGTTCGGTAAAGCATTTACATTAACTGTAATGATTTTTGTATTTGCGCATCCATTAGTTGTTCCAATAACTGTATAGTTAGTAGTTGTTACTGGCGAGACAGAAATACTTGATGTAGTTGCTGAATTACTCCAGCTATAGGTTGTAGCGCCAGAAGCAGTTAATGCAGAGTTGCCGGAACAAATCGTTGAATTATTAACAGCAACAGTTGGAGTTGTTTTTACTGTTACAGTTAATGTTTTAGAGCCTACACAGCCATTAGTTGTACCAGTTACAGTATAAGAGGTGTTAGAAGTTGGAGAAACCGAAATACTTGTTGATGTAGCAGAATTACTCCAACTATAGGTAGTTGCTCCTGATGCTGTTAATGCAGTAGTGTTGCCTGAACAAATAGTTGGACTATTTACAGCTATTGTTGGCGTAGCTTTTACGGTTACTGTAGAAACTTTTGCATTAGAACATCCATTAGTTGTTCCAGTTACAGTGTAGTTAGTTGTTGCTGCAGGTGAAACTGAAATGCTAGTTGAAGTTGACGCATTACTCCAACTATAAGTAGTTGCTCCTGATGCTGTTAATGCAGTAGTGTTGCCTGAACAAATAGTTGGACTATTTACTATTGTTGGCGTAGCTTTTACGGTTACTGTAGAAACTTTTTGCATTAGAACATCCATTAGTTGTTCCAGTTACAGTGTAGTTAGTTGTTGCTGCAGGTGAAACTGAAATGCTAGTTGAAGTTGAAGCATTACTCCAACTATACGTTGAAGCGCCGCTAGCAGTTAATGCAGTTGAACTACCAGAGCAAATAGTTGAATTATTTACAGCAACGGTTGGTGTTGCAACAACAGTAATTGTTTTATTAGATGTACTTTGTCCAGTTGTGTTTTTTGCAATTAATGAAACAGTATACGTTCCAGCGTTTGCAAAAGAAACTGTGGGGCTTTGAGCATTAGTATTTGAGAAAGCTACGCCAGTAGAATTTGTTGCTGTCCAAGTCCAAGAGGTTGGTGCATTTGTAGATAAATCATTTAACTGAATACTTGAACCAGTACATAAACTAGCTGCTGCCACACTGAAATTTGAAACTGGTGCAGCGGCTACTCCAGCAACAATTGTTAAAGCAGCATTATTCAAATCATAAAAATATTTCCTGCACCACGCACCATTAAACGACCAGTAGTAGTTGTAAGAGAAGGCACTGTGATAACCGCAGAACCATTATTTGGGACTTTTGTAGCAAGTGTTATTGGATATAAGTAACCACCGTTTGTGGATAAGAAAATATTTACACTTGGAGTATTTACTGCTCCAGTATTAGTATTTGCAACATTCCAAGTAATAGTTTGGGTTGTTCCGGCTGTCCAAGTTGTAGAAGAATTTTGTGATGTTACCGAAAGGAATTGCCGGCAGAACTAACAGTTACTTTCATTAAATCAGAAGCTGTTTGACCACCACCAACATGATTATCTCTAACAATAAAGAGAAATTTAAAGTTCTAGCCACTGAAGGTGTTTTTTCCCAAGTTGAATTTAAAGTGTTGGATAATACCGTTGCTAAAGCAGGCATATATCTATTTGGTGAAGTTGATGGAGAAAAAGATCTGTACAAAGGACCAACATTATAAGTAGATAATGGCGCTGCGTTGCCAGGAGATTGGAGTAGGGTCGTTTTGGCTCCAGTTGCATGTTAATGACGTCGTTCCATTTATATCACTTGCGGTTCCTTCTAAAATATAAGCCGTAGAAATAGGTACTGTATAATCTAAACCAGCACTTGCTGTAGGAGGAGTATTTGTTGGGTTGTAATAGCAGCACAAGTACTGTTACCTGTTTTAATATTATTACTAATGTCACGAACATTCACATAATTAAAATCATCATGACTATTACCTTGAACATTTGATGTACAGATACCTGCATAACCCATAATAGAACTTCCACTAGCTGGTTCAACTTCCGTTGTTCCATTTCCACTTCTGCTACAAGTATTCATGACATGGTAGCCACCAAATTGATGTCCCATTTCATGAGCAACATAATCAATATCAAATGCATCACCAGTTGGGTTTGAGCGCCCAGTGTAACCTCTACCTTTATGAGTACCCGATTGAGAAGAACTCATGCAAACGCATGACAAACACCCCGCGTTTCCTCCACCAGTAGTATTAAAATTATGTCCTATGTCATAGTTTGTAACGCCAATAGCAGCATCAATGGTTTGTGCTGTCTTTGTATTCCATTCATTTGTCCAAGGATCAGATCCAGCAGCCATGTATATTAATAAATCATTATTAGCAATAAAATTCATATGAATAGATAAATCTCTTTCGTAAACGCCATTTACACGATTCATTGTAATTGTCATTTGCGCTTGAACGTTTGCTTTTTGTTGAGCAACTGTTCCTGTACCCATAAAAATAGCGCCATATTCACCTGTACAAGATTGTGCTAAACGATAGGTTCTTAATTTTTGGTCGTTAATGTTTTGCACTGATAAATTACCATCGCCAGCACTTCTTGGTAATGATTGTAAATTAACACCATCATCAGTTAAACATTCCAAAGCCTTGAGGGTCTGAACCTAAGCTATTCTATCATATACTATATGTTGCTAACTGTTGTGTAGGGCTCAACAAAAACAGTGCTTTAATTCTGATAGTACATGGTATGTAAACCAGATTGAGTAACGCTAAAATGCATCGTTGCAGTTGGATCAATCACACCTGAGCCGCATACGTTTTAATCATAGGGAATTTTGCTTCCAATATTGGATCCATAATAGAGGATTCGTACACTTTAAATTTCTCATAGTTACCTTCGGCATTGGGAAATTCTAAAATTAAATCAGATTGATTTGTATTTGAAAATAAAATAGGAGCATTTGTTAATGTAGCTCTTAATGCATTTAAATTTAATTGATATAAATGAAAAGTAGAGGGAAACGAACTTCTTCTTACTTTATCACCTGCAACTTGTTTCGTATCAAGTTTGCTCCATAAACCATCGGTTGAGCTTTGAGCAAATGCGGTTGTTAGTGTTACTAAAAATGTAACGATTGTTTTTAAATAGATTTTATTCATAGCTGTTGTGTTTAGTTAATCTAAGCTAAAGAAATTTGAGAGTAAAGTCAATTCATTCGTCTAAAATCTGAATCAAAAAAGTCTTTACAATGAGATTCTTATTGCTTTATTTTAAAACAATTTACAATCTGATTTTGTAGATTTTATGGAGGCAGAAATATTTTTGTCTTATTT
>JADJSH010000029.1 GCA_016711805.1 Bacteroidota bacterium | reverse complement strand
AATGCCATCTGTTATTTTTGTGATTTCTTGTTCACCAACACCCACATTTTTCATTTCGCTATTCCAAGCAGCTTTAAATCCAACAGTTCCGTCAACGCCTTAGAGTACGTAATTTTAGGAGTTTGATCGGCCATTACCCATTTCCTATAATAATTTTGATTTTTTAATATGTTTTATATAGTTAAACACATCTGTTTGCGAACGTTCAGATAACGACTCTGAAGTAAGACTCATTTCTTTTTGTGATTAACTGATAAACAAAATGCGCCAACAATACTGGCAATTGTGTATAAAATGATTTGTAACATGTTTTATTTTTTTGATTGTTTTTTTAATTGCTTCTTTGTAAAAGGTTTAGGTAACTGAGGCTCTAGTCACTTTTCTAAATTTTCTTTACTCCCAAATTTTATTTTTTTTGATTAATGTTAATGGTATAGGTTTATCCAGCGGAAATTGTATTGAGCCTTTTCCCTGCTTGTATACAGACAATTCTTTTTGAAATGCGTCATTACCTGATGGTAAAGCATAAAATCCAATATGATTTTTAAATGCGGCAAAATAAACTAACATGCCGTGATATTTGAAAGCAGGCATTCCATAACTAATGACTTCTTCGGCTTTTGGTGCTGAGGTTTTCACGACTTGACGTATTTTTTCTAAGCGTTCTCTTACTTCTGCTGCTTGTTCCGCTATGTAACTATCAATATCTTTAAAGGTTTTCATTTCACTTACTCTGGGCGTATTTTTTAAAGTTATTTAAAATCATTTGCCAACCTGCTTGTTGCATTTCTATTGGGTTTTCGTTTTCTGCTTCAAATTCTTCAACCACTTTTACACCACCTTCAACTAAAGAAAAATAAGTATCCCATTTTCTATCATCGCCTAAGGTAATTCCTACTTTTTCGTTTGGTTTAATATCGTTGTAAATGCCCCAAAAGTCAAACCCAAAGCTTCCATCTTTGGCTTCCATTCTTGTGTTTAATTTTCCTCCAATTTTAAAATCAGAAGTTGAATTGGGTGCATGCCAATCATCTGATGCAAAACACCATTGTGTAATATGTTCTGGTTTTGTCCACATTTCCCAAACTTGGTCAATTGGTTTGTTTACGATGGTTTCTATTTTAATTACTGTTTTGCTCATGTTATAATTTTTTTAAAACCCCAACGGATAGGTTATTTCTATCCGTTGGGGTTTATATGTTATAGAAAAATTTATTCAATAGTTTTGTTAAGCTACTCTAAAAGAAATTTTATACCCTTGGTAAACTGCTAAACCGTAAAATAAAATATCTAACGGACTAAATGCTTCCATCATGATGCTTGGAACTGCTATAATCAATCATAGAAAAAGATCGAACATCCTAACTCAGATTTGGCAAAGCCAACAATGCTAAAGAGCCTTCCTAACACACACCAAACAATGCAGACAGCACCAGTAATACCAAAAATTTGACCAACACCTTTTCCCACATTCATTAGCAAAGCCAAACAATAAACCCTAATAATGGCCATATCCAATTTGATACTCAGTAGGCACTGTAATTGTTGCCCAAAGAACTGCACCAATTACTGCTGGAATCAAATGCACCCAAAGCCCAATGGTAAATTTTGGTTCGTTCTAAATTGCTCTAGTTGTTGTTCTACATCAATTAAATCAACTGGAGTCATTTGTGGTTGCTCATTGTTTTCAACTGCTACTGCAGGAGTAGTTTCTTGATTGTTTTGGTTGTCTTGGTTTTCCATAGGATTTAATTTGTTTGAAAACAATAATTTATAAGTTATATACAATATACAACTTGCTTTTTATTTCAAATTTTAAGAATGAAATCTTATGGAGTTTATTTCTCCAACCATAGCAGCATATCTGCAAACATAGTGGGACTAATCGTATGAACTTCAGGATATTCTTTAAATAAAGGTGTAATGCCTAGAGTTTTTAAATACGCTACAGAGGTGCGCGCTTCGTTTACAGGAATGATATTATCATTTGTGCCGTGGGAGACAAATACATTTAAGTTTTTAATTTTTTCTTTTGAAGAAATAAGAGGTTTCACTTCCTCTAATAATCGTCCGCTCATGACGGCAATGCCTTTAATTTTTTCGGGAACAGTTAACCCAATGCTATATGCCATAATGGAACCTTGACTAAAACCGCATAAGTAAATTCGTTTCTCATTAAAAGCATGTTTTGTTTTTAATTGATTCATAAATTGTATAATCATTAAACGACTGGCTTCGGCTTCAATAGCATTGCCGATACGTTTTCCGTTTTCGAAAGTTAAATGATACCAAGCATAACTATCAGTACCAATGGTAATAGGTGCTCGTAACGAAATCACTAAAAAACTATCAGGCAGTTGCGGTGCAAACGAAAATAAATCTTTCTCGTTACTACCAACACCGTGCATTAAAATAATGACTAGTGGATTAGCCGATTTTATTTTAGGTTCCTTAAAAATATAATATAAGTCGTTACTATATATAATTTCTTCATCATAAAATCATTTTTAATCAGTCTCATCTGTGTTATCTGCGTTCCATTTTTTACGCCTTATCAATTTGCAAAGAAGTCATAGAAAAAGAACCTCCCACAACCGCATCATTAAAGTACGATACTTTTCGTTTTTACCACGCAGAGCAATACTATAAATCATTGGTAAATAATGATCAGGAGATGGCGATGATAACTGCAAGGCTTTGCTCTAGGTTTTATAATTTACCAAGGACTTTACATCGTTTTCTAAAATTAATTTCTTGAAACTTTCGTTAGCTTCTAAAGCCCAATCGTGACCAAAATGCGCGTTAAAATCACCCGTAAATCTAGCATATTGAAAATTATGTACCATATTTCCACTTCCAATAATTAAGACTCCTTTTTTTCTTAAGCCTACTAATTGCTTTGCTAAATCATAATGGTATTGAGTGTCTTTAGTATAATCTAAACTTAATTGAATAACAGGAATACTAGCGTCTGGAAACATTGGTCTTACAACGCTCCAAGTTCCATGATCTAAACCCCAATCTTCATTTAAGCCAACCGTAGTTGATGTGATTATTTTTTTTGTTTCATCAGCTAACCATTTGCTACCTAGCGCTGTATATTGCACATCAAATAAAGCTTGAGGGAAGCCACCAAAATCGTGAATGGTTTTTGGTTTTTCCATATTGGTTACAAAAGTACCGTTGGTTTCCCAATGTGCTGAAATACATAAAATGGCTTTTGGTTTAGGAATTGTTTTAGCAATGGCTTTCCAGCCCTTTGTAAATTCATTATCCTCAATAGCATTCATCGGCGACCCATGTCCTATAAATAATACAGGCATTGTTTCATCTTGCTCTTGCAAGTTATCGGCAAACGATTTTAAATCTCCTAATGTTGTCATAGCGGCTAGTCCTAATACTGATTTTATAAATTCCTTACGTTCCATGTTACTAATTTACTTAGTAAAGTTCGGAAATTTATCATGTATTATTCTTGACCTAAGATAAGAAATTTACTATTTATGCCCTCTTCCTTTTGATTTTCCTGAATACCAGGATTTGTAGTATTTGGATTGTGAGGATTATTGGAATTTTTGTACCAACCACGTTTTCCGCTATTTCCGCTTGGATGAAGGATGAACAGAGCTTGAACTATTAATATAAGGCGATCGCTATTAAAAGAATGAATGATTGACTGTGGAAAACCCTGACGTGTGTATAAGAAAATTCCAAAAAAGAAGAAAAAACACCCGGTAAGGCTTTTAACCACATAGAAACATAGGGTTTTGTTTAATTACTTGGTATAAGGTAAACATAGCGGAAGCGTCGCTTCCATACTATGTTTACTTTTTTAATTTATCCTTTTATTTTTTAAACTATGTGCCTATGTGGCTAAACTGCACTAGGCTCTATCAAATCCCACAAATTACCATACAAATCAGCAAAAACTAGCACTTTGCCATGTGGCTGATTTTCTAATTCACGAACAATCTTTACTTTTTTATCGAGTAAGTTTTTATAATCTCTTTGTATGTCGTCTGTATATAAAAATAAAAATACACGTCCTCCAGTTTGGTTACCAACTCTGCTTTTTTGTTCCTCGTTACTGGCTTGTGCTAATAATAAAGTAGTTCCTGTTCTGCCTGGTGGCGCTACCATTACCCAACGTTTGGTTGCACTCATCACTTTATCTTCCACTAAAGTAAAATGTAAGGTTTCAGTATAAAACTGAATAGCTTCATCGTAATCCTTGACTACTAGGGCTATATGGGCGAGGGATTGGGCATTTACAATTATTGAACTATTTTTCTGTGATTTCAGTTAAACCAGTTCTGAAAAATTTATCCATGGTTTTCCTTCTTTATTTTTCCATTCTGTCCAACCCATTTGCCCTTCTTCCTAAAACAGAAGCACGGCTGAACTTGGAGACCCAAATAAGTAATCTTCAGGGAAAATATATACTCCATTTTCTTCAACTAAAATTTGACTATCAACTAATTTTTTTTCTCATTCCGCAACTCCATGTTCCAGCAGTATTAGATTCTTCTCT
The DNA here is from genome assembly GCA_016711805.1 of Bacteroidota bacterium. Lineage (GTDB taxonomy): Bacteria > Bacteroidota > Bacteroidia > B-17B0 > Aurantibacillaceae > UBA4416. The sequence continues at coordinate 21,765 of JADJSH010000029.1, read as the reverse complement.
ATTAGCAACTGAGCCTTTAAAAACTACGAAGCCATCATCAACCATATCTCCTTCTGCACTCGCATCTTTTCCTTTACAAAAAAGTATTTCTTTTTTCTTTTCTAATGATTTTTTAATTTCTTCGAATATTGGATAACCTAATGTAGCTAAAAGTATTTTTACAGTATCATAATTATCTAATAAATCAGCCTCCATACTTTCAGTAATATATGGTTTAGCAGGGGTAGCTAAATTTTCCGTATCAAAACGGCTGATTTCATTTGCATTTTTAATACACAGGTATTCTAAATATTTTACATGTGATTTTGTAAATGTATTTGATTTAGAAGTTATAACTATTGCATGATACCAAAAGTCTTTATTCTTGTTGTGAGTTTTAATTCTTTCATAACAGTCCTCAGTTTCTCCGATATAACAAATTGGCTTAGCTTTTTCATCACTATATCCGAATAAAAAATATACACCATATTTTTTAACTTCGTCTCTTACTCCAACTTCAACTAATTTGTTTCTTGGAAAAAGAACAGCAGTCATCATTCTGTTAGTTAAATCCGCTATTTTAATGCTTGTTGGATTTCCATCAGGTAGAAAAATTTGAATAGTTTGAGGTCTTTGCATTATATGAATGTTATTTTTATCAATTAATCAATCGTCGCAATTACCTTTAACTCAATCCCAATTGGGGTTGGTAAGCAATTAATTTCAATTGTAGTTCGGCAAGGAGGATTTTCTTTAAAGTACTCAGCCCACAAAGCATTATAAATTTTAAAATCGTCTTTCATGTTCGTTAAAAACACTTGTACATCCACAATTTTATCCCAGCTGCTACCAGAGTCTTCTAGAATATATTTAATGTTACGGAACACACTATGGCATTGTGCAGCAATATCATAAGAAGTTATGTTTCCATTTTCATCTAATTCTACACCTGGTATTTTTTTAGTACCACGCTCACGTGGACCAACACCACTTAAAAATAATAAATTACCAACACGGCGTGCGTGTGGATATAATCCTACTGGCTCTGGTGCTTTTGATGATTCAATTGAATTTTCTGTGCTCATATCATTAAGTTTTGAATTTATAATAGTTTATGGTGTTACAGGAATGGTAATGCTTTTATCAGTCAATCCCACATTATCAAATTGTGCTATTTTTTTGTTCCGCTGTGTACCGTTATCCAACGTGTTCTGGATTTACTAGCACGTTTTTGATCTATCTTAAACGTACCGTCTTGCAAGGTGTACATTTGCCCGATGATAATTTCTGTACAATCATCTCCGTTCTCTTTACATTGCACATAGCTTATCAATACATTTGGTACAGGCTCGCCAGTTGTAGCATTTACAACGGTTCCAGCAATGCTTGTTTTTTTACTGTCGCACGACAATAACGTCATAGCAGTTAGTAGAATAAGAAATAATTTGTTCATTTTAGTTTTGTTTAAAAGCATTCCAGCCTTGTGCTTGTATGGGGTGCGAGGTTCCTGCTTTGGCAATTAGGTTAATGCCACTTGCTTTTGGTGTCATGTGTCCAATAATGGTAAAATCAGGTAAGTGTTTAATTTTATCATAATCCGCCATCGAAATGGTAAATAACAATTCGTAATCTTCGCCGCCACTTAGGGCGCAAACCGTTGGGTCTAAATTAAATTCACGAGCTGTATCAAATGTTTGTGGATCTAAAGGAATTTTTTCTTCATACAATTCGCAACCTAATTCGCTTTGTGTGCAAAGGTGCATTAATTCAGAAGCTAAGCCATCGCTCACATCAATCATGCTCGTTGGTTTAATGTTTAAGCCTTTTAATAATTCAACAATGTCTACACGTGCTTCTGGTTTTAACTGACGCTCTAAAATATAATCGTTACCTACTAAATCAGGTTGTACATTTGGATTATCTTTAAATACAAATTTCTCTCTTTCTAAAATTTGTAAGCCCATGTAAGCGCCACCTAAGTCGCCACTCACACATAATAAATCTTTTTCTTTAGCACCATTACGGTAAACAATATCTTCTTTGTTTGCTTCGCCAATAACTGTTACGCTTATAACTAAACCACTTGTTGTTGAAGTGGTATCTCCGCCAACTAAATCCACATTGTATTTGTTACATGCAAAAATCATCCCTGCATATAATTCTTCCAAGGCTTCTACCGAAAAACGGTTAGAGGCTGCAATGCTAACAGTGACTTGTTTTGGCGTGCCATTCATTGCACAAATATCCGATAAGTTAACAATAATAGATTTGTATCCTAAGTGTTTTAAAGGCACATACGTTAAATCAAAGTGCACGCCTTCTACTAACATGTCAGTAGAAACTAAAGTGTGTTTTTCTCCATTATATTTTATAACGGCCGCATCATCACCAATTCCTTTGATGGATGAATCGTTATGTATTTCCACGTGTTCGGTTAAGTGTTTAATTAATCCAAACTCTCCTAATGTTGTTAACTCTGTTCTTTCTGTGTTCTCTAACATCTTATTATTTTAATTTAACACACACATTCTTAGGTTCAGTAAAGAAGTCTAATGCTTCAAAACCACCTTCTCTTCCAACTCCTGAAGATTTAACGCCACCAAATGGTGTACGTAAATCGCGTAATAACCAACAGTTAATCCATACAATACCCGTGTGTAAATCCATGGCCATGCGGTTTGCTCTGGTAATGTCTTGTGTCCATAATACAGATGCTAAACCGTATTGCGTAGAGTTAGCAAATTTCAAAACTTCTTCTTCCGTATCAAATGGCATGATGGTAACAACTGGTCCAAAAATTTCTTCTTGGTTAGTGCGGCAATCGTAAGATAAATTTTCGATGATGGTAGGCTCTAAATAATACCCGTTTTCAAATTCTCCACCAACGCTTGCTTGTTTGCCGCCACATAATACTTTTCCACCTTCTTGTTTTGCTAATTCTACATAGGATAAAATCTTTTCCATGTGAGGTTTAGAAACCACCGCACCAATTTTTGTTTTTTCATCTAACGGTGCGCCAACGGTTAACTTTTGAGTTTTAGCTACGAAGTCGGTTTTAAATTTTTCGTAGATAGAACGCTCAACAAATATTCTTGAACCACATAAACAAATTTGTCCTTGATTGGCAAACGACGATAACATCGTTGTAGAAAGCATTTTATCGTAATCGCAATCAGCAAAAATGATGTTAGGATTTTTACCACCAAGTTCTAAAGATAATTTTTTAAACATAGGAGCAGCAATACTGGCAATGCTTGCGCCTGTTTTGGTTCCGCCAGTAAAGGATATCAAAGGCACATCTGTACTACTTACAATAGCGTTACCAACTTTATGTCCGTAACCATGTACAATATTTAAAACTCCTTTTGGTAAACCTGCTTTGATGCAAATTTCAGAAAGCAAATACGCGGTCATAGGTGTAATTTCAGAAGGCTTGGCAACTACGGTGCAACCGGCAGCTAAAGCCGGTGCAATTTTCCAAGAGAATAAATACAAGGGTAAATTCCAAGGAGAAATGCAGCCCGCAACACCAACAGGTTGACGCAAAGTATAATTAATAGCGGTATCTTCCATGCTATGCGCATGAGCAGCATAATGCAAAATGCCCGTTCCGTAGAAATGAAAGTTAGCAGCCGCTCTTGGTATATCCACTGATTTAGCTAAGTGTAAAGGTTTTCCGTTATCTAGGCTTTCTGCTTTTGCCAATTCGTCTAACTGTTCTTCAATTAACGATGCAATTTTTAATAAGTATTTAGAGCGGGTTTCTTTAGGAGTAATACTCCAGGTTTTAAACGCTTCTTTAGCGGCAGCAATAGCCTTTTCAGCATCGCGCTCATCGCTGTCTGGTATTAATGAATAAACGATGCCACGAGAAGGATCGTAGTTTTCGATATGTTGGTTTGAGGTAGGATCAACTAACTCACCATTGATGTAATTTTTAAGTTTTAACATGGCTCAATTTAAGTGTACTAAATTAATGAAATTGCCTTAATTATCCCACATTTTAATGTGAGTAGAATACTAATAAATCTATTTTTATATCAGTATTTATTCACTATTTTTATCATTGCTTAAATTGTTTTAAATGCGCCTTATATTTTCAGTCATATTCACCTTTTTTTTGTTTGCTAATTTAGCATACAGTCAGGATGTATTGTACACAACTGCTGGAAGTAAATTGAAAGGAAAGGTAACTGAAATCAATTTAAAAGACATTAAATACAAGGATTTCAATAATTTAGAAGGTCCAACCTATGTGATAGCTAAATTGGATGTGGTGTTAATCCAATACTCAAATGGAACCACTGAAGTGATTAATGATAATCCTGCTACATTAGCACCAAAAATTACAGCTATTGTTGCTCCTGTAGAAAAGCCAATTGAAGCAGCAGCGCCAAAACCTTTTGATAAAAATGATCCTTACGCGAAAGGAAAAAAAGGTGAGAAGAAAGATTATAACTTATATTATTTAAATAGCAATATGATATCCATCAATGCCTTGGCTTTAGCTAATGGTGATGTAACCGTGATGTATGACAGAGATTTGTTTCAGGGAAAAATGTCTTTATCGTTTTTAGGTGGCTACAGTTTTAATAGACGCATGGGTGGTTTAAATTTATTTATTGCAGATGCGAAAGATGGAGCCAAGAAAAAATACGATGCAGGATTTGGAATTAATTATATGCCTCGTAATACCAAACGAGTACAATATTTTGTAGGAGTTTTAACAAAGTATATGGCTTATGATTATTTGAATGTAGTGGATACAACCAATAATCAAAAGAATTACGAAAAAGCAAGTGCCTATCAGTTATCAATTTTAGTAACAAATGGTTGGGTGTATAGAGTAACGCCTAATTTTAATTTTAAAATATTTGCCTCCATTGGTGGACAAATTAATTCAACACCATTGGAAGTTACTAACTCTATTGGGACAAGAAATTATGGTAATTACCCAAAAATTTATTTAGGTTATTGTTTCGGATACCGTTTTTAAACATGAAGTATTACTCACATATTATATTTTGGATGTTACTTTTTGTTTCTGTAACTTCTGTGGCGCAGGACAAAGTGTTTTTAAGAAACGGAAAAATAGTTCCTTGTAAAATAATGGCTATTTCAGAAAACACTATTAGTTATCATGATACGGTTCCAAATTCTGCATTGATTACTTTGCCTAAAAACGATGTATTAATGACTGAATATGGTAAATCAGAAACGATTTATTTATTTAGTAAAGAACAACCCGCTTTTGTTGTTCAAAATAATGCAACGCCTCTTTCATCTATGCCTGAAATGAATGAAACACGAGAGCAGCGTCAGGCACGTAAGATGAAAGAGTGGAAAGAAAAAGAAGCCTTAATGCCAAATGGTATTTTGGGGTTTTATATTGTTGATTTAGCTTTTGGACGATTAACGGTTTCTTATGAAAGATTATTGGCTAATAAATCGGTAGGTATAAAAATACCCTTAAGTTTAACTTATGATGGTTTGGGAGCTTTAGCCGAATTTTCTTCAAATAATTCTAATTCAACATCTACTAACACAAACTCAAGTTCTACTAATACCAATACTTCAAACAACAATAATAACAATACTAATAATGCGCCTGTAAAACGTAATGTAGGAACAGGAATTATCTCAGGAATTGATATTAATTATTACCATGATTTAAAACCTCAGTTAAAATATTTTTTTGGCCCACGTGTGCGATATGGAACGGATATGACATTACAAGGCATTGAAGGCTTAACGTTTCAATTACAAAATGGAATTTTAAAAAGTAGTGGAAAAAAGATGACGAGCACTATAGCTGTTGGCGTTGGGTTTGTTAAACTTTCCGAAAAATACGCTAGCAGAGGAGGTTTTGATACTAAACAAGTTTATCCTTGGGCATCGTTTACTTGGCGCTTAGGATTTAGGTTATAACGCTCTTCGTAACCTTTGTTTCCTTGCAAACCACCGCAATGAATGATCAATATAGATTTTCGTTTATCTAACTTTTCTTGTTTCATTAAATCAAATGCCGCAAAAAATAATTTAGCGGTATACACATAATCTAATTCAATGTGGTAGTTTTCTTCAAACCAAGTTTTAAATTCTAATAACTCAAGTTTATGTTTAGCATAACCACCAAAATGATAATTATTTAAAATGATTGTTTGTGGCTCATTGGCAATGGCTTCAAATTTTAAAACATTCACAACGTTCAATTCTTGATGTACTTGTAATGATTTTGAAATACCTCGGTAAGTTGTTCCTGTACCATGCGCACAAAAAATAGAATTGTAAGAATTTGTTTCTTGAGTCAAAATTTCTTCACAGCCTTTTTCTCCTAATAAATTATCTCCACCTTCAGGAATAATATAGGCTTCAGGATACATGTATCGTAAACGCTGCATATAACCACCATCATTTTTTTGCGAATATTCCTCTCTACTCACAAACAGCAACTCCATGCCGTTTTGTTTTGCTAAAGATAGAGTAGGGTTTGTAGCAGAGCTTTCTTCGCCTCTAATAATGCCTATACTTTTTAAACCTTCTAATTTGCAAGCAATAGCAGTAGCTGCAATGTGGTTAGAAAATGCACCACCAAAGGTAATGATGGCACTTTTGTTTACTTTTTTTGCTTGTGCTAAATTGTATTTTAACTTAAACCATTTATTGCCCGAAATTTCGGGATGAATTAAATCTAAACGTAAAACACCAATTTGGTAAACGTTATAGTCAATTGTATTTATGATAGGTTTATAGTTTATCATCACAGATTATTAAAACCAAACATCTACACAAAATATTAATTCATTTCGTTCTTTATGATAATCGCCGTTGTAATAAAAATTTTCTTTTCAGAAGATAATTGTCGCCCTTCGATACTAAGTGCTAAATTTTTTAAGGGTTTATATTCAATGCCAACTGTTGCGCCCCAAGTATATTTACCCATGTTAGTGCCACCACTTAATATTTCATCTTCATCACTAAACCATTCTCCTCGACCATAAAAGCCTACTTTTTTAAAACTTTGATGTTTCAGTAATAATAGTGAACTATTCATATATGCAGTACCTAAAGTATATTCGTTAAGGTGCTTGCTGTATTCTTGTATACCATAATTAAATTCGGCACCAATACTTATTTTTTTCTTTTGGTAGGTTAAATAAAAATTATGATAGTAACGTTGATGCTTTAATTTTAAAGAATCTGGAGTATCATCGCCTGTAATAAAATTATAGGTCATTGTTAAATAATCGTTGGGTGCAAATATGATAGAGCTACCAAGCAGTTTATTTTTGTTAGTTTCAATAATAGAACTAAAGCTGTTAAAAGCGTTAATTTGAATACTTAATTTACGATTCAGTAAATAAGTTAGTTTAGCTCCCGAAAAATAATAAGGTTCATACACGTTTGCTAGTGTCATACTTGAAGTAATGTTTTCTCTTGGTTGCGTACTTTCAAGCCCAATATGCGATCTAAAAACACCTACATCAAACCATAAATTTTTCACAAACTCATAACCTACATTTGCCTCTTGAATTAAGTTAAACTTTGATGGCCAAGTACTTTCAGCAATATCGCCGTAATGCAAAGTAATGTTACTTCTTATTTTTTTTGATTTATAGGCTAATGAAACCATCGCCATATTTAACCCAAATTGGTTATTGCGAGCAGCCATGGTGGCGTGCTTTACATATGGGTTAGGATTGTCCTCAGTATAAAACGAATAATAGGAACTAAGGTAAGCTCCAATTTCTAATTTAGGTTCAGTTATGCAGTATCGTTAACTAATTTTTGTTTTGAAAAATACATTTGAATCATTTTTTAATTGAACGGAAATGTATTTTTTCTTTAACGAATCTTGAGCGTTTACGATTATTGAGGTAAAAACAAAAAGAAATATTGTAGTATATTTGATTGGTGTAATCATTCAACAATATTAATCATTATTTGTGTTTAGTAAAAAATTAGATCCCGAAGATTTTTATTATAGTCCCGAAGGCTATATTATATTTACTGAGAAATATCATTTAAAACGCGGATATTGTTGTAAAAACGGTTGTAAGCATTGCCCATACGGGTATAATAAAAAAACAGGTAAGTTTGAGAGTGATAAGAAGTAAGGTTTCTTTACACCAAATTTTTCAATTCAATTAATTTTTAGATATTTGATTATAATTAATAAAGAACATCTTGTTTAAACTATCTGCCCTCAATAACGATCAAATAAATTACGCCAACATTGGCTTAATGTTGTTATCAGCTGTGTTAGCATTTGTTCTTCCATTCGAATTATTTTTATTTTCTTATGCTGTATTAGGCCCTTTGCACTATTTAACAGAGATTGGCTGGCTACATAAAAAAAATTATTTTACTAAAGGTAAATATGATTTCGTGTTTTTAAGCGTGTTATGTGTGTTGGTTTTTTATTTTTCGTATGTCAATCCAACCCAATCTCAAACGGTTATTCCTAACATTATACTGTATGGGATTTTATTAGCTCTTATTTTTGTTTTTATAAAGGATAATTTATACCGAATAGTTTTGGCTGTATTAGCCATTATAGGGATATCAGTATCCAAAATGGGTTTTGATTATGTGATTTGGGTGGGCATATTTTTACCAACTATTATTCACGTATTTATTTTTACTTGGGCCTTTATGTTTTATGGTGTTTTAAAAAATAAATCTTTTTCAGGCTATTTGTCAATCATTGCTTTAGTGCTTATTGCCGTTTCATTTTTTGTCATCAAAGCACCTGGTCTTCAATATGAAGTTTCTGCCTATGTAGGAAAGAGCTACGAATTATTTTATTTATTGAATAAATTCTTAATTGAATTTTTTGGCTTAGAAAGTACGTTAACGGATGAAAGAGCTTTGGTTTATACTACTAATGCTGGATTTATTGTCATGCGTTTCATCGCATTTGCCTATACCTATCATTATTTAAATTGGTTTTCTAAAACATCCGTAATTCAATGGCATAAAGTACCCAAAAAGACGTTATATATTACTCTTGTATTATGGGTATTTTCGGTAGTTTTATATGTGATTGATTATAATATTGGCTTAAAAGCACTCTATTTTTTAAGTTTTTTGCATGTTTTTTTAGAATTCCCTCTAAATATTACCTCATTTCAAGGCATTATCAAATCGGTAATACCTGTTAAGAAATAGGCGGCTAATTCTGTTTTCTTAGCTTTTATTTCATATTTAATCTGTATATTAGGGCTTCAAAAAAAATGTTGTGAAAATTTCTAAAGAGTTTAAAATAGGTATTGTTGTTACGTCTGCTATTGGCTTTTTTATTTGGGGATTTAATTTCCTTAAAGGAAGTAATCTATTTAGCCATAAGTATGAGTTGTATGCTGTTTATCCTAAAATTGATGGACTTATTGAGGCAAATCCTCTTCTAGTAAATGGATTTAAAGTTGGTCAAATCAATAAAATTTCTTTAATAAAAGATAAAAACGGTGAGTACGGAGTATTAGTTAAGTTTTTATTGACTGAAGATGTTAATATTCCGAAGCATTCTATTGCAAAAGCCGTGAGTTCAGACTTATTAGGTTCAAAAGCTGTGGAAATTATTTATAGTAATGAAACCGAGTTTGTTCAATCCGGAGATACACTGGTTGCAGAAACAGAAGAGGGTTTAAAAACAGCTGTTAGTAAGCAATTAGCCCCTTTACAGAAAAAAATTGAAGGATTATTGTCTTCTGTTGATTCCGTTATGACTATTGTTGAAGTTGTATTGAATGATAAAACTCGTGAAAATTTAAGTAAGTCATTTGAGAGCATTAAGTTGGCTATTCAAAGTTTAGAACAAACTGCTTATAAGTTAGATGATTTAGTAGCTTCAGAAAAAGCAAAGATATCTTCTATTTTGACTAAGTTAAATAGTCTAGCTGGAATGCTTGAACAAAATACTGGTAAGATTGATAACATCATTGGTAATTTTAGTAATCTATCGGATAGTTTAGCTAAATCTAATTTAAAGGGAGCAATTGACGAAGCGGATAAAACATTGGCGGAGTTAAATAAGTTAGTCGCCCAAATTAACTCAGGTCAAGGTACACTTGGTAAATTGGCTAAAAACGATTCTTTATACAATAACTTAAATAAAGCGAGTGATGATTTAGATAAGTTAATGAAAGATTTACGTATCAATCCAGAACGCTATATCCATTTCTCTGTATTTGGTAGAAAAGATAAAAACAAACCTAAACTTTAATTTTGCTCTATGATTTCATCAATCATTTTTATTGCCCTGCTAATTGTTTCTAGTACGTTTTTTTTCATTAATGCAAAAAAAATTCGTCGTAATATTTTATTAGGAAAAGATATTTCTATAACCGACAACCGTGGAGAACGTTTTAAAACAATGGTTTTGGTGGCTTTAGGTCAAAAGAAAATGTTTACTCGCCCTATTCCAGCAATTTTGCATTTGTTTTTATATGCCGCATTCGTCATTACACAAATCGAATTATTAGAGATTGTGTTTGATGGGATTACAGGTCATCACCGTGCTTTCAGAGCTTCATTGGGAGGCTTTTATACATTCATGGTAAGCTTCATCGAAATCTTATCAGTATTGGCATTCATTGGAACTGTTGCATTTTTAGCTAGAAGAAATTTATTAAAAGTTCCTCGCTTAGTAAAAAGCGAATTAAATGGTTGGCCAAAATTAGACGCGAATATTATTTTAATTATGGAAATTATTTTAATCTGTTTTATCTTCATGATGAATGGCGCTGATGAAGTTTTATACTCAAGAGGACAATCTCATGCTGAAAATTTAGGAGATGGTTCATTAGGTTTAACCATTAGCAGTCATTTAGGTCCGTTAATTTATGGAGGTATGCCAAATGCGGGTTTACATGTGATTGAGCGTATTGGTTGGTGGGGACATATCATAATGGTATTTGCCTTTTTAAATTATTTACCAAAGTCAAAACATTTACACGTGTTATTGGCTTTCCCTAACGTGTATTTCTCTAACCTAAAAGCTAAAGGACAATTCACTAATTTGTTTGAAGTAACAGATGTAGTAAAACCTAATTTCGATCCTGCGTATCAACCCGTGCTTGATCCAAACGCCGTTATCAAATTTGGAGTTAAAGATGTTACAGATTTAACCTGGAAAAATTTATTAGATGCGTATTCGTGTACAGAATGTGGTCGTTGTACATCTGCATGTCCACAAAACATAACAGGCAAAGCATTGTCTCCACGTAAAATTATGATGGATACGAGAGATAGATTAGAAGAAGTTGGAAAGAACATAGACAAAAATGGTGGCACCTTTGTAGATGATGGAAAAACTTTATTAGGAGATTATATTAAACACGAAGAAATTTGGGCTTGTAATACTTGCAATGCTTGCGTGCAAGAGTGTCCAGTGAATATTGATCCATTAGCAATTATTGTTGGCTTACGTCAGCAATTAGTGTTAGAGCAAAGTTCTGCACCAAACGAATTAAACGGGATGTTCTCTAATTTGGAAAATAATGGCGCTCCATGGCAATTTAGTCCAGCAGACAGAGCAAATTGGATACATGAACAGTAGGCAGTATTTAGTAGACAGGATCCGGAGCAGAAGTCAAACAAAAGAGTAAAAATAGTTGATGAGTGATAATTTAGGATATAAAAATTTAATAGTGTATAAGAAATCTTATGCAGCAGCTATGGAGATTTTTAAAGAAACTAAGTCATTTCCAAAAGAAGAAATTTATTCTTTAACTGACCAAATAAGACGATCGTCACGTTCTGTATGTGCCAATATTTCTGAAGCATATAGAAAAAGATTATATCCGAAGCACTTTGTTTCTAAACTAAGTGATTCGGATGGCGAATGCGCTGAAACAATGGTGCATTTGGATTTTGCTAAAGATTGCGGCTATTTAAATGAAGAAAAACATAAATTAATTACAGAAGAATATTTACAAATAGGAAAGATGTTAGGAAGTATGATGAGTTCTCCGGAAAAGTTTTCGGTTAACAAACTACCAACTGCTCCTGCTAACTAAAAAGACTATGAATTCAATAAAGGTACCAACAATGCAGGAAAAAATTGCCAATGGCGAAACTCCAGATATTTTATTTTGGGTTGGTTGTAGTGGCAGTTTTGATGATAGAGCAAAAAAAATTACGAAAGCTATTGTTCGTATTTTAAACCATGTAGGTGCAAATTTTGCCGTGCTAGGTGTTGAAGAGTCTTGTACGGGAGATCCTGCAAAACGCGCTGGTAACGAATTTTTATTTCAAATGCAGGCTATGCAGAACATCACCATTTTAAATGGATATGATGTTAAAAAAATTGTAACGGGTTGTCCGCATTGTTTTAATACCATTAAAAATGAATACCCAGAGTTAGGCGGTAAGTACGAAGTGATTCATCATACTGAACTTGTACAACAATTAATTAACGAAGGAAAATTAAAAGTACAAGGCGGTGAATTTAAAGGTAAAAAAATTGTTTTTCATGATCCTTGTTATTTAGGAAGAGCAAATAATGTGTATGAAGCACCTCGTGATGTGATTTCTAAATTAGATGCTGAGTTAGTAGAAATGAAACGTAGTAAAGCCAATGGTTTATGCTGTGGAGCGGGCGGAGCACAAATGTTTAAAGAAGCAGAAAAAGGAACAAAAGAAGTAAATGTTGAGCGTGCCGAAGAAGCTTTATCTCATAATCCAGATGTGATTGCAGTGGGTTGTCCGTTTTGTAATACGATGATGACAGACGGAGTGAAACATTTTAATAAAGAAGAAAAAACCAAAGTGTTAGATGTGGCAGAATTAATTGCTTCAGCTAACGATTTATAAAAAGCCACATGAAAAAAATATCAATAGTTATTTCTGTCATTATTATTGCATTTGTTTCTTGTAAACCAAAAGGAGAAAGCGATGCCGAAGAAAGTGCTCGCAGAGCGGATTCTTTATTGAAGGTTATTAATTCACCGGAGTTAGCAGCAGTAAATAAAAAGATATTAGATAATCCTGATGATCCAAGCTTATACAACGAACGTGCTAAAATTTATTTGCAATTTAAACAGTTTGAAGATGCCATTAGTGACGCTAAACGTTCGATAAGAATTGATACGACTAACGCTGCTTTTTATTTAACAGAAGCTGATATTTTTTTTGCAGCTAACGAAACCAGAAATGCAAAAGATGTGTTAGAAAATGTAGTAAAGAAGTTTCCCGAAAACACAGATGGTTTGCTGAAATTAGGAGAGTTGTATTATTTTGTTAAGCAATACGAAAATGCCTTTGCCAAAATCAATCAAGCATTAAAAGTGAATGAAAATTTAGCAAAGGGTTATTATTTAAAAGGAAGTATTTACAAAGAAGTGGGAGATACAGGGAAAGCCATTTCGAGTTTAGAAACAGCCATTGAACAGGATAATAAAAACTACGGCGCTTTTTTAGCTTTAGGTTTAATTTATGGAGCTAAAAAAAATGCTTTAGCTTTCGAATATTATAACAATGCCATTTCTATTAATCCCTCAAATACAGAAGCGTTATATGCTAAAGCAAAATTAATGCAGGACATGAATCAGATTAAAGATGCTGTGGCAATGTATAATCAAATTTTAAAAATCGACCCAAATCATATTTTTTCTATCTATAATTTAGGCGCTATCGAATTTGGAATCAATCATAATCCTCAAGTCGCAATGGATTATTTTACTCGTGCTATTAATGCTAATCCTAAATATGCAGAAGCTTATTTTGCAAGAGGGGCCTGTCATCAAGAAATGAAAGATAATAGCAATGCCTCTGCTGATTATCAAATGTGTTTGCAGTTAAAACCAAACTATGAGCCAGCGGTGGAGGGATTGAATTCTCTAGGAAAATAATTAATGATTAGTTTGCAATAAACAAAAAGCCCGATATGAATTTGATATCGGGCTTTTTGTTTATTTACTTAAAACTATGCTTCTGTGTTTTCTGCTGCTGGAGCATCAGTTTCAGGAGCTGCTGTTTCTTCAACTGCTGGAGTTGCTTCAGCAACTGCAGTTTTAGCTGCAATTTTAGCTGCTCTAGCATCTTTAGATGCAGTTTCTGCTTTAAATTTATCAGCAACCGCTTTTTTACCTGCTGCAGTTAAATCATCTTTTTTAATGCTGATTTTGCTTGCTTTTTGGTCTAACCATTTAGCAAAACGCTCTTCAACTTGTGCTTCAGTTAACGCACCTTTTTTAACACCGTCTAATAAGTGTTTTTTCATTAAAATTCCTTTGTAAGACAAAATAGCTTTACAAGTATCTGTTGGTACAGCACCGTTTTGTAACCATTTTAAGGTATTTTCGAAATTTAAATCAATAGTTGCTGGGTTCGTATTAGGATTGTAAGTTCCTAATTTTTCTATAAAAGCTCCATCTCTTGGTGCACGACCATCCGCTGCTACCACGTGGAAAAACGCTGCGTCTTTCTTACCGTGTCTTTGTAGTCTAATCTTTACTGCCATTTTATTATTTTTTAAGTTTGGGCTGCAAATATCGGTAAATTTATTTAATTAACAGTCAAATCTTAAAAAATATTTTTATAAAGGTCTAAATATCATTAATTTGACTAATTTTGTGAGTTCATAACGGTAAATTTAAAACCTAAAACCTTTATATATGAAGTTACAAGAGCGTGGCACCCTATTAATTCCTATTGATTTCACTGAACAGTCGCTTTTAGCCATTAAACAGGCTTATAACTTGGCTAAGTATACACATTCTAAAATTGTGTTACTTCATACCTACGAAAAAGTTGGGGAAGAAAAATATGACGAATTAAAGGCTTTAACTAAACAAACAGAAACTGAAAGTGGTGTTCCTACTGAGTTTATGAATGTAAAAGGCAATATATATGCTGAGGTACCAAGAGTAGCCGAAGAAATTGAGGCAACTTTAGTAATTGTAGGTTTAGAGAGCCACATGAGCACTAAAAACATTGTAGGAGCTAGTGCTTCTAAAATGATTAGAGAGTGTATTTGTCCAGTTATTTCTATCAGAGGAAAAGATCATAAAGATGGTTGTGAGAATATCTTATTACCATTGGATTTATCTCGTGAATCTCGCGAAAAAGTAGATGTAGCGGTACAATTTGCTCACTATTTCGGGGCTTCTATCCGTATTTTAGGTGTATTTAGCTTATCTGATGCGGCTTATGAGAATCAATTATTAGCTTATTCTCACCAAGTAAAACAGTATATCAAAGGAAAAGGTATTTCTTGTTCCAATAAATCATTAGCTAGTGATAGCGTAGCAGATACCATTGTGGAGTATGCTAATAAAATCGAGTCTGATCTAATTGTAATTATGAATAAGCCTACTTTAAGTATTAAAGAGTTTTTCAGTGGTACTGAAGCACAAAAAGTAGTAGATATTAGTAATTTACCTGTAATGACGATTAATCCTTCTAAAAAGGAAAGTATGACTCATTTTGGTACAGGTTTATAATATTTAATTTTAAAATCAGGAAACGCTATCCCTTATTCGGATGGCGTTTTTTATTTACAAGCCTTAGTCGTATATTAGCCCTTCAGAATTATGAACTTATTTTTTCATCTCGGTAGATATTTTATCCTTATTAAACGTGTGTTTAGTAAGCCAGAAAAACTATCGGTATATGTGAGGCAAATTATTCACGAAATTGATAATATTGGAATTAGTTCATTACCAATTATTGCCATCATTTCTTTTTTTATGGGTGGGGTAATTACTATTCAGTCTGCTTTTGGTTTTACAAGTCCGTTAGTACCTTTATATGCTGTTGGTTATACAGCGGGAGGATACGTTATGGGAATTGCAACAGGAGCTTGTTCTTCTTACGAATACATTTTTGGTATTCAAGCTTTTTTTGAGCCTTGGAAATTATATTACTCCTTTACGAAGGTTATTACTTTTGCTTTTTTAATCACATCTATCTCCTCTTATTTTGGCTATTACACACATGGTGGAGCTTTAGAAGTTGGTAAAAGCAGCACAGCAGCAGTTGTTTATAGTAGCATCTTAATTTTGATTTTTAATTTCTTGTTAACCCAATTATTTTTAACATGATTGAAATTAAAAATATATCTAAAAGCTTTGGTGATAGAAAAGTCATTGACGATGTTTCTTTTACTTTTGAGAAAGGTAAAACCAATTTAATTATTGGAGAAAGTGGTAGTGGAAAAACAACCGTCATGAAACTAATGGTTGGTTTGCATGAAGTGGATAGCGGCGAAGTTTTATATGATGGAGAAAATTTTCCAACATTAGGCGTTAAAGAGAAACAAGAAGTTCGCAAAAAAATAGGAATGTTGTTTCAAGGCGGTGCTTTATTTGATTCACAAACTTTAGAAGAAAATGTGCGATTCCCTTTAGATATGTTTACCACCATGACTAAAGAAGAGAAGTTGGATCGAGTTAATTTTTGCTTAGATAAAGTTCAATTAACCAATCGTAATAATTTATATCCTGGCGAATTATCTGGAGGCATGAAAAAACGTGCGGCTTTAGCGAGAGCCATTGCTAATAATCCTCAGTATTTATTTTGTGATGAACCAAACTCTGGTTTAGATCCCAAAACATCCATCGTCATTGATAATTTAATTCAAAGCTTAACGCACGAATTTAATATTACAACGATTGTGATTACCCACGACATGAATTCGGTGGTGGAAATTGGGGAAAAAATTCTATACATCTATAAAGGTAAGCCATGGTGGACAGGCAATAGCCAAGATATTTTAAAAACAACAAATCCCGAATTAGTTGATTTCGTATTTGCTTCTGGTTTTATGAAAGAAGTATTTAATGCCGTAAATAAAAAATAAATACGGCCCATTATAAACATAAATTCTCTGATTTTTTTCAGGAATAATCAAACCAAAATTACATTGAAAGATAAAAAAAACACCGAGCATGATTTTGAAATGAAAGCAACCACCTTTCATGGATTGGAAGATGTATTAGTAAATGAATTAATGAAGTTGGGAGCACGCGATATTGTTCCATTTAAACGAGGCGTTTCTTTTACAGGAGATAAAGGCTTTATGTATAAAGCTAATTTGTGTTTACGTACTGCTTTAAAAGTATTAGTTCCTATTTATTCGTTTACAGCTAATAATGAGCATGAGTTGTATGAGAAGATGAAAGAATATGAGTGGGAAGAATTATTAAATACAGATGATACATTAGCGATTAATGCAACCGTTAATTCAGATGAATTTAATCACTCTTTATATGTTTCTCAAAAAACAAAAGATGCTATTTGCGACCGTTTTGTAGATAAATTTGATGTAAGACCTAATGTTGATTTAGACAGACCAACTGTACGAGTTTATGTTCACATTTTTAGAAATCAAGTCAATGTAAGTTTGGATAGTAGCGGAGATTCTTTATTTAAAAGAGGTTACCGTGTTGATATTGATACCGCGCCAATGAAAGAAGTGTTGGCAGCAGGAATGGTTTTATTATCTAACTGGCAACCACATTTACCTTTAATTGATGGTATGTGTGGTAGCGGAACCTTAGGTATTGAAGCAGCATTGTTTGCTAATAATATTCCTCCAGGAGTTTTTAGAGAAGAGTTTGGTTTTATGAAATGGCACGACTATGATAAAGAGTTGTGGGATACCATTTATGAAAGCACCATCAATCGTATCAAAGATGATATGCCAAATATTATCTCTAGCGATATTGATATTGTGCCTTTAGAAATGGCAAAACGTAATGGTGCTGTAGCAAAAGTAGACGATGTGATTCAATACGAACATATTTCGTTTTTTGATTTAATGCCAACTAAACCACATGGTACTATTTTATTGAATCCTCCTTACGATGAGCGTATCAAAATGGAAGATACGAATGCTTTTTATAAGCAAATCGGAGATAAGTTAAAAAAAGATTTTGGAGGTTGGACTTGTTGGATTATTTCATCAAACATGGAAGCTATAAAATCTATTGGTTTACATCCAAGTAAAAAAATGACGTTGTTTAATGCTTCTTTAGAATGTAAATTGCTGAAGTATGAAATGTATAGCGGTTCTAAAAAGGCGTCTAAGCAAGACAAGGCAACTGAGAGAAATGCCAGAAAAATTGTTTAATTTTTTGAACATTACAAATTCAACTAATTGTTTCATCGCTTTTGCTCTGTGCGAAATCACATTTTTTATATCTGAACTCATTTCAGCAAATGTTTCAGTATAACCATTTGGTAAAAAAATAGGGTCGTAACCAAAACCATTGGCACCAGATTTTTCAGTTGTGATTATTCCATTGATAATGCCTTCAAACAAATATTCTTTACCGTCAATTATTAAAGCCATTACTGTTTTAAAGTGAGCATTTCGATTGTCTTTATCAGATAAATCTTTTAAAAGCTTTTCTAAATTATCGCTATCATTTTTTTGTTCTCCAGCATATCTGGCAGAATAAACTCCTGGTGCGCCATTTAAAGCATCAACTAATAATCCACTATCATCCGCAAAACAGTTAATGCCTGTTTTTTCAAAAATAGTTTTTGCTTTTAATAATGCATTACCTTCAATAGTTAAGGCAGTTTCTTCTATTTCTTCCAATAAATTAATATCATCAAGGCTCAATAATTCAATCGTTGAGGGGATTAGACTTTTAACTTCTTTTAATTTGTTTTTATTGTGTGTGGCGAAAATCAGCTTTGTCATAGTATGAGTGTATAATATTGTTTTGTATAATTGAATTACATAGAATATAATTTGTAAATTTAAATTTAGGATTTAATTTATATGAAGATACCATTCAATAAACCTTTTTTTATTGGAAATGAAACCAAGTATATTTCTCAGGCGGTAAAGTCTGGGAAAATATCTGGTGATGGTATGTTTACTAAAAAATGTCATGATTTTTTCGAGAAAAGATATGGCTTTAAAAAAGTGTTATTAACGACATCTTGTACAGATGCCTTAGAAATGGCTGCTATTTTAATTGACACCAAAGTAGGAGATGAAATCATTATGCCATCGTATACTTTTGTTTCAACAGCAAATGCTTTTGTTTTGAGAGGAGCTAAAATTGTTTTTTCCGACAGTAATTCTATTGAATCCTAATATTGATACGAATGCTATCGAATCATTAATAACATCTAAAACCAAGGCTATTGTAGTAGTTCATTACGCAGGTATTTCTTGTGATATGGATGCTGTTATGAATATTGCTAAAAACATAATTTATTAGTCATTGAAGATGCGGCTCAGGCTATTGATAGTTTTTATAAAGGAAAACCCTTAGGTAGTATTGGACATTTAGCAGCTTTTTCTTTTCATGAAACAAAAAATATTATTTCGGGCGAGGGAGGCATGCTGGTTGTTAATGATGAGCAGTTTATTAAACGCGCTGAAATCATTCGAGAAAAGGGAACTAATAGAACTCAGTTTTTTAGAGGAGAAATAGATAAGTATGATTGGGTCGACATTGGCTCATCATTTTTGCCATCCGAATTAACAGCTGCTTTTCTGTTTGCTCAATTAGAAAACATAGAGTTGATTCAGAAAAAAAGATTAAGTATATGGGAAAGGTATAATAAAGAGCTTGCACCTCTCGAAGAATCAGGAAAGATAGCTTTACCAAAAATTCCAAGCTATGCTACAAATAATGCTCATATATTCTATATTATTTGTAGTTCGATAGAAGAAAGAACAGCTTTAATTAATAAACTAAAACAGGATGGTATTTTGGCTGTATTTCATTATATATCCTTGCATAGCAGTCCGTTTTATAAAAAGCAAAATGCAGATGTTGTTTTAGAGAATGCAGATAAGTACACGAATTGTTTATTGAGACTACCTATGTTTTATGATTTAAAGTACAAAGAGCAGAGTATGGTAATTAATTCAATACTTGAATTTTATAAACTCAATTAGTTATTCATAGCTAATTTTTATAAACTTCTTGATAAATATGTTCCCGTCAATCGTTGTTTTTATGATATAATAGCCGTGTGCATAGGATGAAGTATTAAGTGTTACAAAATTCAACCCTTCAAGCCCTTTTTTGGTAGTTTCTTCATATTGAATTTGGCCAACAGAATTGTAAATAGCGATTGTGTAATCAAAATCTCTATTTAACGTAATAGGTAATATAATGTCTCCATTAGTAGGATTCGGCAATGGATTGGAAACATTAATGTTATCAGAATTAAAACTATTGCAAAGAGCATTGTTAGCAGTATTATCGTCGATAGTAGTATTTACATTTTCAATTTCAACACAAGTAATATTGTTTTCACTGTTTTGTGCACTTGCGCTTACAGCGTTAAATGTGAATGTGTAAAATGAATTAGGATTTAGAGTTCCATTCCATGTTTCTTTAATATTACCACCGTCACTAATTTGATAGCCCATCTTAAATGAAGAGATAGGAACAGAACCATAGTTTGCTATATCGGTAATCACAGTCATAAAGCCATCATTATCTTTGGTTGTACTTACATTTAGAATAGCTAAATCTAAATAACGTTTGTTTACAGTAATGTTTTTTGTTTTCGAGCCTTTGCAACCATTTTGATCTTTTAAATTCAAACTCACATTATAAGCCCCTTCAGTGTTGAATATTTCCGTAGGGCTTTGAATTGTGTAAGTTGAATTGCCATTCATATTCCATAAATACGAGGTTGCATTTGTAATAGATGGAGTGAAATTAATGGGTTCATTTAAGTAATAAAAAGCAACAGGAGTGGTAGAAAAATCAACAACTGGTAAAGGAAATATAGTTAACGAATTAGTTGTTGAATCTTTACATCCAAACGAATTAATGATGGTTAATCTTACAGAATTGTTTCCTGGATTTGTAAGAGAAAGAGTTGGGCTTTGATCCGTTGAAAATGTAATGTTATTTAGCTCAATTATACGATGATATAATGCCGCTTTGTGGATTCGATAAATTTATGACGCTACCCGTGTCTTTTGCGCAAAATGAAGGGATTGAAAAACTTGCGATAGGGGGTAAATATACATTCAGCAGTTTTGTTATGCTTGAGATACATCCATTATTCCCATCGACAATAAGAGTAACATTGTAAACACCTGAATTTGTAAAAGTTTTTATTGGATTAGCTACGGTTGCTGTGCTGCCTGGAAAGGCCCATGAGTAGGTAGCACTTCCAGAAGGAGGAATGATAGATGTACTTTGAAAGAGAGTAGAATTATTTAAACAGGCAGGTCCGTTTGTAAAATTTGCTTTTACTTGATTATTAACAGTTACTGGTTTGTATACAGAATCTTTACAGCCAGCTGTATTTGTTACCAAAAGTTTTACTGTATAAATTGTCGCATTAGTGAAGACATGCTTTGGAGAAGTTATTGATGTGGTAGCCGATGGACTAGCATCACCAAAGTTCCAATAAGAATTTGTAATCGAATAACCTGTAATTCCTGTACTTTGATTTAAAAAGGCTGTACTATCATTTTGGCAAGAGGTTCCAATAGCAAATGCGGCTGTAGGAACTGGATACACATTTATTATTTTTGTGATGGATTGTTCACAGTTTGAATTGGTTGTCACTGTTAAATTTACTGTATAGGTTCCCGTATTTGTATACGTATGCGAGGGATTTGCTGCAGTTGAAGTATTTGTAGGTGATGCTGTATCTCCAAAACTCCATTCATAATCACTAATTGTGTTACCACTTGGCGGAATTGATAAATCGGTAAACGATACTATTTGATTCACGCATCCAATATTTGATGTGAAATTTGCGGTTGGCGCAAATCCTTGTATGCTAACAACTATTGTATCTTTTGCAACACAATTATTGGTGTTTGTTACAATTACAGAGTAT
>JADJSH010000028.1 GCA_016711805.1 Bacteroidota bacterium | reverse complement strand
GTAAATTAGTTTAACGTTTATTTAAAATGGCTTTATGGCAAACTCATTTTAAAACAGCGATATTTACTAAACAATAGCCTTCTTTTAACGTTACTTACATATGATAGGATTTAGATTTTCTAACTACACACAACCCAATCAAACGCCTTTTGATAAACTATTTGATATTTTTAAACAGTTAATCACCTACACTAGCGGCGATTTTGATGAAGCCATCAATTGGCTAACGGAGTTGGATAAAGAATATAAATTAACTGAGCCTGATTATACCATTAAAGATTTTATTGAGGAATTAAAAGACAAAAATTACATCAAGTACGACGCTCCAAATTCGGGAAATGTTATTATTACTTCTAAAACCGAACAAGCCATTAGAGCGCAAGCCTTAGAGAAAATTTTTGGTAAACTAAAAAAAGGAAGCGCCGGAAATCACTCTACCAAATATTCGGGACAAGGTGATGAAATGACCAATGATGTGAGACCTTTTCAGTTTGGAGATTCATTAGAGCAAATTTCGATGCTCGAATCATTTAAAAACGCACAAGTGAATAATGGTATTGCCGATTTTCACATGACAGAAAACGACTTGGCTGTTTCAGAAAAAGAACATAAAAGTCAAACGTCTACCGTTTTAATGATTGACATTTCGCACTCCATGATATTGTATGGCGAGGATAGAATTACGCCTGCAAAAAATGTGGCGATGGCACTATCTGAATTGATTAAACGAAAATATCCAAAAGACACCCTAGATATTATTGTATTTGGAAACGATGCTTGGCAAATAGAAGTGAAAGATTTACCCTATTTACAAGTTGGGCCATACCATACCAACACTGTGGCTGGTTTAGAGTTAGCCATGGATTTGTTGCGCAGACGAAAAAACGCCAATAAGCAAATATTTATGATTACTGATGGCAAGCCCACTTGCCTGAAAGAAAACGGAAGCTATTATAAAAACAGCAATGGTTTAGATACGAAAATCGTGAATAAATGTTTAACCTTGGCGCAAAGCTGCCGAAGATTAAAAATACCAATGACTACTTTTATGGTAGCCAACGACCCCTATTTACAAAACTTTGTACACGATTTTACAGAAGCCAATAACGGCAAGGCTTTTTACACCTCCTTGCAAGGTTTAGGCGAATTTATTTTCGAAGATTTTGAACGCAATAAAAAAAGAAATTTTAAATAACACTCATTCATAATATGACACAAACTATCAACACATTAGGAGAATTAAAAAAAGCAGGATACATCAGTAAATCTATTAAGGATGAATTACGTGATAATTTAATTTTAAAAATTAAACAAAAAGAAAATGTCTTTAAAGGTATTGTAGGTTATGAAGACACCGTAATTCCTGAAATAGAACGCGCTATTTTATCTCGTCACAATATGAATTTATTGGGTTTACGTGGGCAAGCTAAAACGCGTATAGCTCGTCAAATGGTTGAATTATTGGATGAATACATTCCTTTTGTTGTAGGGAGTGAATTAAATGATGATCCATTAAATCCTATATCAAATTCAAGCAAACAATTAATTGAAGAACAAGGCGATAAAACACCTATTGCTTGGTTGCATCGTTCGGAGCGTTATGTTGAAAAATTAGCCACTCCAGATGTATCTATTTCTGATTTAATTGGTGATGTAGATCCTATTAAAGCGGCTAATTTAAAATTGAGTTATGCCGATGAACGCGTGATACATTACGGAATTATACCAAGAAGCAACCGTTGTATTTTTGTGATTAACGAATTGCCTGATTTACAAGCACGTATTCAAGTAGCTTTATTTAATATTTTACAAGAAGGCGATATTCAAATTAGAGGATTTAAATTACGAATACCTTTAGATATTGAATTTATTTTTACTGCTAATCCTGAAGATTACACCAATAGAGGAAGTATTGTAACTCCTTTAAAAGATAGAATTGGAAGTCAGATTTTAACGCACTATCCAAAAAGCATTGAACTGTCAAAACAAATTACTGCACAAGAAGCCAAATTAAGTGTGGCTCAAAAACAACATATTGAAGTCAATGATTTAATTGCTACTTTAATTGAACGAGTTGCCTTTGAAGCGAGAGAAAGTGAGTACGTGGATTCTAAAAGCGGCGTTTCGGCGCGTTTAACTATTTCGGCTTATGAAAATTTAGTGAGTACTGCCGAAAGAAGAATGCTCATGAACAACGAAGAAAAAACGGTTGCCCGAATTAGTGATTTAATTGGAATTATACCTGCTGTAAATGGTAAAATAGAATTAGTGTATGAAGGTGAGCAAGAAGGCGCAGGCATTGTAGCTCATAATTTACTAGGCAAGGCCATCAGAAATGAATTTACAAACTTGTTTCCTGATCCAGCAAAATTAAAGAAAAGAAAAGAACCTAGTCCTTATCAATACATTATCAATTGGTTTGGAGAAGGCAATATGATTGATTTAATGCTTTCTGAAAACGACAAAACGTATAAAAAAAGCTTAGAAAGCATTCCGAGTTTAGCAGATTTAGTAGATACCTACACCGAAAAATTAACTAAAAATCAAAAGTTAACGATGATGGAATTTGTGCTATTTGGATTAGCGGAACATTCGTTAATTGGAAAAAATAATTTGGAAAGAGGTGTTCAGTTTAAAGACATTTTAGGCTCCATGTTTTCTGAAAAAGATTTTTTTGGAGATGAGAATTCAAATTAAAACAAGAATGATCAGTTAATCAAACCAAAATTTAATTTAAAGTTGGGACAATGATGTTCCGACTTTTTTTGTATTAACAAAATGAAAAAAAATCACAATACAATAAAATCATATAATGATCGTTGAAAACCTACACGCTATTGAAGGTAATATCCCTGCAAAAGAAAGTGTTACCATTCATGAAATTTACCATTGTGATTGCATTGTGTTATTTACCTTATACCCTATTCTGCCAATCAGTTATTGAAGGAAAATGGAAAACAGCCTATGGAATTTGCAATATGAGTGCATTCAAAAAATCTTCCGCATTTAACTTGCGATATATTTCTCCTAGATTTAGATGGTCGGATATAGACTTAACGGAAGAGCAAGAAAAACAGCCTGATGTATACAATAAAACACGGATTATGTTTGAACTCATATATTCGCCTCCAATAGCCAATTTATGTACTGGTTTAAACGTACAATACCGTATTTTAAAATTCAAAAAAGTTAGTTTAGAAACCTATGGTGGAATAAAATTATTTTTCACCCGAAGTAAAGACTTTGCCATAAAACGTCCTTTCATCAAAGGCTCAAGTAAAGGCATTTGGTATTTAAATGCTGGTTTATTACTTCAAGCTAATTTAGGAATCATTGAACCTTTTGTAGATATAGGCTACGACGGAATAATGACGGTTGGTACTGAACTTAATCTGCGAAAAATTTACAGGAAACCAAAAGGCAGGTATAAACTACGTACTAA
Organism: Bacteroidota bacterium; assembly: GCA_016711805.1. Lineage (GTDB taxonomy): Bacteria > Bacteroidota > Bacteroidia > B-17B0 > Aurantibacillaceae > UBA4416. The sequence continues at coordinate 34,805 of JADJSH010000028.1, read as the reverse complement.
AAAAAATGAGAAGTATTAAGAACCCACTAACTATAGTTCACATAACTCTTACTTGACATTGTGATCATATATCTCTAAATTTGATATAAGGCGACATATTATAAATCATTTAACCCTATAGACTATGAAAAATGTAAAACCTATTTATCTTTTGACAGCTGTCATGATTTTTATAATTGTGTCGTGTGACAATAACCAAAATAAAGTAGCTAATGAAAATTGTCCATCATCATATGAACTCATAGGTAAAGACACCGTAAATGTTATAACCTGCCATGGCAAGCAAGGGAAATGGGTTCCTTCTATTAGCAATAAACTTCAAGACACAATTTATTACAAGAATGACTCAATTATTGAAAAGTAAATGTCATTTCACTTTACTGTTTTTTATCATCCATTCTTGTCAATTAACATTAACAACTATTAACAGCGAGGCTTTATACTATGTTTTATTTTTGGTGAATCCATTTAAAATATAGATGATGAAACTGAAATTTTTTATTCTAACATTTCTTTTGCTCTTTGCAAGAGGTTGCGATTTCTACTCTACAAGTCTTTGGTTTTTTGATAATCCTACAGGCGAGCAAAATTTGTTATACAGATTTTTCGATTTTGGTTGGTCGGGTTTAATAATTTCTAACATCATTATTGTTAGTGCTATTATTTATGCCTTTTATTACTACACATTTAAATACAAGAAAGCAAAACTAAACGTTAAACCAAGCCGTTTAACCGACTTTGTTTCTGAATTGTATTTTAACGAACGCGGTCATTTCTTTGAGATTTTTTATAGAATGCCAAAGAATAAAAAAACACTGATGGCTCATTCGGGATATATAATGGTGCGAGTTCTCATTATTGGTAGCTTTTTAGCAACCATTCATAATCTTTGTCAGTTCTATAATGTTTCAGTTTACAACTCCTTCAGAGAGCTAGTAGTAAGACCTCTGTATGTCATTTATGGGCTAATGCTTTTTTCGCTTGTTTATTTCACTTACAGAGTTTGGAATAAAGAATACGAATTAAGTTATAATGATTAACCAATTATTATAAAACGTTCCTGCACATCACCTAGTTAGTTGAAAGCGACTTAAAATCATTTCCAATTATTACTTCACAATCTTCATCTCTACCCTACGGTTTTGTTGCATACCTTTTACATCAGGTTTACCGTTTGGTAAAGCATTAGGAGCAATTGGAGCAGTTTCGCCATAACCTTTGGCAATCAATTTTGTTTTATCAATGCCTTTTTTAACAATAGCATTTACAACCGCTTGCGAACGCGCTTGCGATAATTTCATATTAGCCTCATCGTTTCCTTTACTATCGGTATGCCCAGATACCTCAATTACTAATTCTGGATACTCTTTCATTAATTTTACTAATTCAGTAATTTCCACGTTAGATTCTTTACGCAAAATAGATTTATTAGAATCGAAGAAAATATTATTTAAGACTATTTTAGAACCCACTTCTACTTTATCTAAAATCACATCTTTTTGCAGAGTAGAAAATTCGGCTACTTTAGGAACATTAATGTTTTCAGAATGAAATAAATAGCCCTTAGCTTCGTATGAAATATTATAGTTTTGTCCGCGATTTACGATAAAATAATACGATCCCGAATCAGCCGTTGTGAAGAACGTTTCTAATAATTTGCCTGTTAAATTATCTTTTACGTTAATGGTTGTACCTGGTATGGATTTACCTTCTTTATTTCGCACAACACCTTTTACGCCCATTGTTCCTAAAGTTTTACTTTCAAGATTTACCATTTGCAGCATAAACTCTTTACTCAATTCTTGATAAGAAGAGTTCGGTGGAATAACAATTGATACTGCTAATGGTTGATAACCATCGGCTTCAAAACTAATATTGTATGTCTTCCCTTCTATGCCTGGCGCCAAAATCATAATGTATCGTCCAGTTAATTCGTTTGGCTTGATATCTTGTACTAAATGATTGGTTCCTTCTTCGGTTACAATAATCTTTACATTTGATGGCATTTTATTGGTACCATTAAAAGTTAAAATTCCTTTTAATAAAGTTAATGGTTCCGACATCGAACGTTCAAAATCTATTCTATAAATATCTTTGTCTCCAAAGTTTCCTTTTCTGATAGAAGAAAAATAGCCGCGCTTTCCGTCTGGAGATTGAGAATAAAAAATATCATCATCAGGTGTATTGATCGGAGCTCTTAAATTTTCTGGTTCGCTCCATTTGCCATCCGCATTTTTAGTAGTTTTAAAAATATCAAAGCCACCCATATTTTTATGGCCTTTTGAACTAAAAAACATGGTTACTCCATCAGGATGAATAAACGGTGCTTCTTCATCAGCAGCAGTGTTAATAGTTGGTCCTAAATTAGTAGGTAAACTCCATTCTCCGTTAGGTAACTTCACACTACTCCAAACATCTCGTCCACCATAACTTCCTTCTTTTCTATCGCTCACAAAATAAAAGGTATTCCCATCAACCGAAATAGAAGCGTTTGATTCGAAAGCTGGCGAATTAATATTAGCACTTATTGGAGTTAACCCCGTCCAAATATCTCCATCCAACTTACTATAAAAAATATCTCCACCATTAACATCTCTATACACAAATAACGTTTGTCCATCAGGAGAAATACCAATATTAGATTCGTTAGCCCAAGTATTAATATTTGATCCTATTGATTTAGCAGTAGACCAGGTACCATCGCTCTTTTTGTGACTTACGTATATATCTTCCATATACAAGCCTTCATCAGTTACTTCGTCGCCACCAGTACTACCTGTTCTGCGAGAAGAAAAAATGATTGTAGATTCATCAGCAGAAATTACAGGACTATAATCTGGGTACGGCGAATTTATGCTATCTCCTAAACTCACAATAACAACCTTTGTCGTATCTTTTGTAAACTCTTGAGCGTTTGTATTAGTTAACAACTGTTTATCTATGTCGGCAGCAAGTTCAGCATTTCTGCTTCCTACCATTTCCTTAAATTTATTGAAATTAACAAACGACGCAATAAAATTATAATTCAAACGATAGGCTTCACCTAGATAATAATAAGCAAACTCTGATGCTTTTTTTTGTGTTGGATCTTCTTCCGAGTAATCGTGAGTAGTGTTTTGTACCGCCTTTTCTAAATGATAAACGGCTTTATGTTTTTGAGAACCAGAATTTAAATAACAAATTCCTAATTTATAGTGGATGTTAGCCGACGATGAATCTATTAAGTACGCTTCTTTAAAATTTAATAGCGCTAACGAATAGTTTTTTTCGATCATTAGATGATTTCCTTCGATAAACTTCTCGCGGTATGTACTTTTACCACCTTGGGCAAATAATATATTGCAGCAAACTAACAGTAAAATAAATAGTAATGATTTCTTCATAAATAAATTTTGACAACTAATAATTCAAATATAATAGTTTTTATTATATACGCATAATTTTTATTTATTGTAACCAACTGATATTGAGTATTTTTAAGAGATAAATTAAAGTTATACCTAAACACAATTAATGAATTAACAATAGGTTATTAAGTTTTAGTTAAATGTTAACCTTGATACATAAACATAAAAGAAGTTTATTTATATTTGGTTATATGAAGTCATTTTTACTGATCCTTATATTTTTACCAATTTGCATTCTATCGTCAAATGGCGAAGGACCAATTGGAGTTCGTTCGGCTGCTTTAGGTCATGCCTCGTCTACCCTATTTGATGTGTGGAGCGCTCGTAATAACCAAGGTAGTTTAGCTTTTGTTAGAAAAACAGAAGTTGGTGCTTTTTACGAGAACCGTTTTTTTGTGAAGGAATTGAGTCAGTCGGGCTTTGCTGTAGCGGCTCCTATTAAAAAAGGGACTTTTGGATTAAGCTATTCTTCGATGGGTTATAACCTTTACCGCGAATCGCAAGCTACCTTAAGCTATGGTATGAAGCTAAGCGAAAATGTGGCTGTGGGTGTGGGGATTGATTATATGAATACCCGAATTGCTGATATTTATGGGCAAGCACATGCGGTGAGTGGGTCGGTTGGATTAACCGCCAAAATTTTACCGCAAATGACTATTGCCACTCATATTTATAATCCATTTAGAGCTAAAATCACCAATTATAATAACGAGAAAATTCCAACCATTTTTAAATTTGGGGCTCAATACGTTTTTTCTAAAAAGGTATTTATTGTGGCTGAGGCCGAAAAAACTTCTGCACAAAAAATCAATATCAAAGGTGGAATCGAATACAATCCGTCTTCACTAATTTATTTACGAGTTGGCGGTTCGTCCTACCCTACTCAAGCCGCTTTTGGTTTAGGCGTAAATTATAATGGTTTTAAAATAGACATGAGCACTGCTTATCATAATGTATTAGGGTTTTCGCCACAAATTGGATTAAGCTATGCCTTTGGTAAGGATAAAACTAAAAAATTAAATACAACCGAAGAAGCAGAAAAACTCTAGTCTTATCAAATTAACCGCTCACATATTTATTTGCTTGCTATTGTGCCTTGGCATTACACCATCCTATGCTCAAAACGATAGTATTAATAACAAAAATAATGAGCAGGTTGATGAAAGTCTTAATCAAAATATTGAAATACTATCCGAACAATTGCAAGCCGAAGATGGCGATTTATCGAGCTTAACCGATAATTGGGTATATTATAAAAAACATCCTATTAATTTAAACAGAGCCAAACGCGAAGAACTGGAAGAGCTACAACTGCTAAACGACATTCAAATTAATAGCTTAATGAAGCATCTTGCTAAAAATGGTAATTTGATTAATATCTATGAGTTACAAAGTGTAGATGGTTTTGATTTAGCAAGTATTAAAAAAATATTGCCTTTTGTATACGTGAGCGATAATTTTAATTCGGCACACTTTAGCGCTAAAGAAATGTTTAAGGATGGCAAGCATGAATTTGTAACTCGTTATCAGCGCATTCTTGAACCGCAATTAGGTTACGGATTGAATGATAGTTTAAGAAATGCGAAGCCAAATGGTTATTACTTAGGTAGTGCCGATAGAATATTTGCTCGATATACGTTTCAATACAATAACAACGTATCATTTGCTATTGCTGGAGAAAAAGATGCTGGCGAAGAATTTAGAATTGGCGGAAACAAAATTGATAGCATTCCATTAAATGATGGTACCAATCAAAAACGAGCAGAATACAGACAAACCAAGGGTTTTGATTTTTACACAGGGCATATTGCTATTAGAAACATTAAGTTCATTAAGACATTAGTGATTGGTGATTATCAAGCTACTTTTGGTCAGGGTTTAACATTATGGCAAGGATTTGCCTTTGGTAAATCTGCATCTCCAATGGGTATTAAAAGATACGGCGCTGGTATTAAACCATATCGTTCGTTTGATGAAAATCGTTTTTTTAGGGGAGTTGCCGGAACTTTTAAATTAAAACGATTTGAAGTAACAGGCTTAGCATCTTACAAAAAAATTGATGCTAATGCTACCATTGCCGATACTTTAGATAGCGGAGAAATTGATGTGGTTGGCATTAGTAGTTTAGAGATCAGTGGTTTGCATAATACCAACTCTTTAATGCAAGATAAAGGCTCTATTGAACAAACTATTTTTGGAGGTAACGTGGCTTACAATCATCGAAGTTTGCACATTGGTGCTACCGTTCAAAACATGAATTTAAGTGCTGAGTTAGTGAAGACTCCATCACTTTATAACCAATTTGATTTTCAAGGTAAAAGCAATTTTGTGGGTGGTTTAGATTATAACTATGTGTTTAGAAACGCCAACTTTTTTGGAGAATACTCGATGAGTGCCAACGGAGGAAAAGCATTTTGCCAAGGATTAATTTTAGCACTCGACCCAAAACTAACCTTTATTGCACACTACCGTAATTTTGAAAAGAACTTTCAAAATCTTTACGGTAATGCCATTTCAGAAAACACCTTACCTCAAAATGAAAAAAGTATTTATATAGGAATGGAGGCCAAATTATTTAAATCCTTAACGTTTTCAGTATACCTAGATCAATATAAATTTGGATGGTTGCAATCTAGCAAAAGTGCTCCTTCTATTGGAAGAGATATTTTTACACAGTTAAACTATACGCCAACTAAAAAAATTGATATGTATTTCAGATTTCGTCACCGCACCAAATATGAAAACAATACCATTGATAATGCCTATGATTATTTAGTGCCTTACGCTCAATATAACTACCGTTATAATTTATCAGTACAGATTTCTCCAGACATTAAACTTAAATCTCGTATCGAATATACACAGGTAGATCATGCGCAACAAGCCAATGAAGAAGGTGTAGCTTTTGCTCAAGATTTGATTTATAAAAAAATGAAGTTCCCTTTTACCTTTACCTTGCGTTATGCCATTTTTGACACTAAAAGTTATGATAGCCGTGTGTATGTTTATGAAAACGATGTACTTTATGGCTATTCGGTTCCTGCTTTGTATTATAAAGGACAAAGAGCCTACTTTATGGTAAATTGGGACATTACACGCAACTTTGAAATCTGGGTTCGTGTGGCGCAAACCCTTTATGATAACCAACAGGTACAATCTGTTGGTAGTTTAAACCAAATTGATAGTAATCATAAAACAGAACTAAAGCTTCAGGCTAGGTTTAAGTTTTAATTTATCTGACTTTTTTGCAACCTTATCGGTCATTAACTCGTATAAATCGAAGTTGGTTAAACAAAAAATAAGACTATATGCAAACACCATTACTTAGAGTTCTTTCCACTTTTTCATTTATCATATTAACATTGAGCTTTAAAGCTCAGATAAAAGTTTTAGAAATAAATGCCTCTGCATTAGTAGAAGACAAAGCCGTTGGTGATTACACCATTCTTATCTACAGCGACGGAAATTTAAAAGATTCGGTTTTTAGTAAAAAATCAAAAGCCGTCACTCTATCTCTTGAAAGCGGAAAATTGTATTCCATCGTCTTCAAAAAAGCAACTTACAACAATAAATTAGTCATTGTTGATACTCAAATCCCTTCTGGCTTAAGAGAATTAGTAGAGGAACCTTTTGAGTTACAAATTGAATTAGCTAAAGTCTCTGAATCTTTAAAACAAGATTTAGCAGATTATCCAGTGGCAATATTAACTGTAAATAAGAAAGAAAAGTCTTTAATGGCCAGCGAAAATTACTACAAGCTGACTCATAATTAGCCTTTTTTATATTACAACCCTATCATCATTTTTAGCATAATTTAATAGCTAAACTAAGCTTTGATAACTACATTTGTAGTCTATTAACCAATTATTCATTTAAAAAGATAAAAGATATGTATCCAGAAGCACTAGTAACCCCCATGAAAGCAGAATTAACTGCTGTTGGATTTGAAGATTTAAGAACTCCTGATAGCGTTGAAAACGCTTTAAAAACAGAAGGAACTGTATTAATGGTAGTTAACTCTGTTTGTGGCTGTGCTGCAGGAGCTTGCCGCCCAGGCGTTAAATTAAGTTTAGATAATGGCAAAAAACCATCCAAATTAACGACTGTATTTGCAGGATTTGATGGAGATGCTGTTAACCAAGCTCGTCAACATTTTGCTCCGTATCCACCATCATCACCAGCAATTGCTTTGTTTAAAAATGGTGAGTTAGTTCATTTTGTTGAGCGCCACAATATTGAAGGAAGAACAGCTGCCATGATTGCTGAACACTTAAAAATGGTTTACGACGAGTTTTGCTAAACTCAAATTGCAAACAATTGATTTTTAAAAAGTCCTAAAAAAATAAAAGCCTCCTCGTGAGGCTTTTTTTAATTTTAAGCTATGACTATTTCGGCAAATATTTCTCTTAAACCATATAACACCTTCGGTATTGATGCTGAAGCAAAATTCTTTACTTCTATTCAATCCATTCAAAATATTCAAGAATTATTACAAAGTCATGAATACAAAAGCAATGAGCGTTTAATTTTAGGTGGAGGAAGTAATTTATTACTCACCAAAAATGTAGATGCACTGGTTATTAAAAATGATTTAAAAGGGATTGAGATTGTTAAAGAAACAACTGATTCAGTTTTTGTAAAATGTGCGGCTGGCGAAGTGTGGCACGAGTTTGTGATGTGGAGCATTCAGCAAAATTTTGGAGGCTTAGAAAATTTATCTTTAATACCAGGTTGCACTGGGGCTAGTCCCATGCAAAATATTGGTGCTTACGGTGTAGAAATTAAAGACACCTTTTATGAATTAGAAGCCATTCACACACAAACAGGAGAACAAAAAACATTCTCAAAATCAGAATGTGAATTTGGTTATAGAGAAAGTGTTTTTAAACGAAAATTCAAAAATCAATTCATCATTACATCAGTAACCTTTCAATTGTCTAAAGCACCAACCTTTCATATCGAATATGGCGCTATCAAACAAGAGTTGGATGCAATGAAGATTTCTGATTTAAGCCTTAAAGCAATCTCTCAAGCAGTCATCAATATTAGAAGTAGTAAATTACCAAATCCTAAAGAAATTGGTAATGCAGGTAGTTTCTTTAAAAACCCTGAAGTAACTGCTAGTGTTTATGAAAGACTAAAGAATGAATTTCCAAATTTAGTGGCTTATCCATTAGAAAATTTGAATTACAAATTAGCCGCAGGTTGGCTTATTGAACAAAGTGGATTAAAAGGTTATCGCTTGGGCGATGCTGGAGTACATAAATTACAAGCCTTAGTGTTAGTTAATTACGGTAATGCAACAGGAAATGAAATTTATAATCTTTCAACTCATGTATTACAAACCGTGAAAGCCAAGTTTGGCGTGGATTTAGAAAGAGAAGTGAATATTATTTAAAAGGGTAATGTCACATCGAGCGTAGTCGAGATGCGTACGATAGGTTCTCGACTACGCTCGAACTGACAACTTAAGTTATACTACATAAAAAACCCTCTCAACTTTATATTGAGAGGGTTTTTTAATACTATATAATTTTTTATTTTGCCACTTTAGTGCTTTTTTGGATTTTCTCGCGGATACGAGCTGCTTTACCAGTACGAGTACGTAAATAGTAAATTTTAGCACGACGAACAATACCTTGTTTGTTTAATTCTATTTTATCAATAAACGGAGATGATACTGGGAAGATACGCTCTACACCTACTCCATTTGAAATTTTACGAACTGTGAAAGATGCCGTTGCTGGCTCGTTTTTGCGTTGAATAACAACACCAGAAAACTGCTGAATACGCTCTTTATCACCCTCTTTAATTTTGTAGTGAACTGTAATAGTATCACCAGCTTTAAACTTTGGATGAGCAACCTCTGCTGCTAATTGTTTTTTTACGTAATCTAATAATAAACTCATTGTTTCTTATTTTTTAATATTTATCATTTTTGGCATTCGCTGCACCGTGCAACCAGAGGCTAAAAAGTGGAGTGCAAATATAGAACATTATTGTGGATTGTCAAAAATTAATTTACAAACCAACAAACTGCATATCCTTCTGAAAAACAGCTACTTAATACTATCTGTTTTAAATTCTTTTAAATGATCATCGTTAGTTTGATATACATCATCCACATCATCATCGCCTTCTTTCAGCTCATAATTGGGTTCTTTATCCAAATTAACATTTATAATTACTGGCGGAGGCGTTGTATTAAATATCCAAACAGCTCCATTTCTATAGTAATAACCTTGTCTCCAATTATCCCAATAAAAATTATGGCGAGGAAAATATACCCAACGGCGATGATAGCCATAATTTGGGCGCCAATGCGGATGATACACTACAATTTTAGCAGGACGATATTTACTTCTTACAACAACTCTATTAACGCGAGGATGACTTTTAACAACAACTCGCGTTCCTCGCTGGTTTTTGACATTGCCATGTCCATTTCCTTTACCGTGGCCTCGGCCTCCTTTTTGAGAAAAGGCACTATTTGTTCCTATCAATAGGATACATAACATAAAAATAACTGATTTCATAAGTTGATATTTAATTTGGTTAATGGTCTTATGGTATAGCCAGTTTAGTTTATCTTAATTTGCATTTAGGTAAACATGGCGGCTATTTCATAAATTAAAAATTTAAAGGATTTGAGTGTTGGACTCAAAGATGACTCTAAAGTTTAATCTTCTGTTGAATTTAACCAATTTTGGGAAGTACGATAAACTGTTCCTTTAAATAAAGCCACTACTTTTAAGTCGGAACTCTTCGTGATTTTGATAGTATAAATTCCAATTTTATTAGAACATTTTTCTTCAAAAGCTTCGGCTATAATCACATCATTTTCTTTCAACGATTCTGTATGAGAAATAGATGTTTCGATAGATACGGATTTCTGTCCATGAGAGTTAGAGGCAAATGCTAAAGCACTATCAGCTAAAGAATAAGTAATTCCTCCGTGAGCAATTCCAAAGCCATTTAGCATGTCTTTACGAACCGTCATTTGAAGTTTGCAAGTCCCTTCTTTTACCTCCAAAATTTCAATACCTAACCACTGACTAAAAAAGTCGCTGGCCATCATCATATCAACTATTTTTTTGGGTGCAGACATTATACACGAGGTTTCCAAGGCGTTTCTGCAGCCTTTAAATCTTGAGTAAATTTGCGAGATAATACAAACAGATAATCCGATAAACGATTTAAGTATTTATATATTAATTCGTTTACAGGTTGTTCTTCATTTAAACGCAAAACACAACGTTCTGCTCTGCGGCAAACGCATCTGGCTAAATGACAAAACGAAATGGTTGTATGCCCACCAGGAAGCACAAAAAACTTCATTTCTGGTAAATGTTCGTTCATGGCATCAATTTCTTTTTCTAATAACTCAATATCAGCATCCGAAATTTGGGGCAACACCATTTTATTTTTTTCAGGATCAGCTGCTAAAAGAGAACCAATGGTAAATAATCTATCTTGAACTTCAATTAAAATCGTTTTGGAATGTTCATCAATTTCTTGATCACGCACCAAACCAATATTTGAATTTAATTCATCCACTGTTCCGTAAGCTTCTATTCTGATGTCAAATTTAGGAATACGGGTTCCTCCAATTAAAGACGTTTGCCCTTTATCTCCTGTTTTTGTATAGATTTTAAAAGCCAAGATGAATTAAAATTTAAAGCTAATATTAACGTTAGGTAAAATTGGCAACTGATTAACGCGTTTGTTTTTTATACGATCAAAATAGAAAATATTTTCGCGGTTGTAAACGTTAGTCGCACCAACATTTACTTCTAATTTAGTTTTCTCGCTGATATTATATAACCATTTTAAACTCACATCCATACGGTGGTAATCAGGTAAACGACGAGAGTTAAAATCGCCTGGCATATAACCTAGATTAGCATTAGCTGTTGAATAATCGTAATTGAAGTTACTTCCAAAATCAACCTGTGGGTAGTAACCTTGTGTTGGTGTGAAAGGGAAACCAGAACCATAGTTCCAACGAATACTTAAATCTAAATTGCGTTTTTTACCAAATGTATAGGTTCCAACTAAATTCACATTATGTCTTCTATCAAACACTGGAGCGTATTCAAAAACATCACCACTAGCTGTATTTCCAGTGTAACGCTTATTAAACGTTAACGAATATACTGCCCAAAAGTAAAAACGTTTTTTTTCATATTTAGCAGTAAAATCTAAACCAGTTGCTTCACCCTGCTCCATAATAAAATCTTTTTTATTAGCATCTAATTTGTCTGCATTTTCGGGAGTATCATCAAACAATTTATCTCTGTTTACGCTTGCCATTTGAGTGAAATATTTTTGATACCCTTCAATTTGAATTTCTAAATTTTTCAATACATCAATTTCAAATCCACCAACTAAGTGACGAGACTTTTGAATAACACCCTTCGTATTAACCGTGTTATTGTTTTTGTCTTTGTAAGTCGCTGGTAAATTTTCTGGTCCGTTAATAAATCCATAAAATAAATTCACAACATCTCTATCAGAACTTGCACTCATTAAACTTTGGCTATATAAACCGCCCGCAAATTTCATACGTATTTTTTTAGTGAAGTTAACCTTACCTTGTAAGCGTGGTTCAGGAGAGAAGTTTGCAAAAGACGCGTAGTATTGAACTCTGAAACTAGGTTCTAATACAATCCATTTCTTTTTATCTAACCATCTAAATTTCATATGAGCTCCTAACTCCAACGAGTTTTTTGCATAATTAATTATAGCTAAGTTTGGATTTTGTAAAGTATAACTTGTGTTAGTTCCAACTAATTCAAAACCATATTTTAATTCGTTACGACCAAAGTATTTTAAGAAATTAAACCCTCCGTTAAATCCACCAACCGAACTTGATTTTTTATCTGTTTCGGTAGCTCCTTCGTAGTTAATTTTGTACTGAGAATAAGCAAAGTTACCTTCAATTAATAACGAAGAACTTTGAGGAATTAAGATAAAATTAGTTCCACCACCAAACGATGTCCAGTTGAACTTTGCTAAATCTTTATAAACTACTTTATCATTAAAGTTATATCCAAATAAATTTACTTTACTACCATTATTTCCGTTGATAGATACCTTACCATATAAATCTGTATAATAAAAAGGTAAACCATCATCGTTGTTTTTGTTTGCATAAGGATATAATGTTTTTGATGTTTGAGGTAAATACGATGTTTTACCAGATAACAGGAAAGATGAACTTCCTTTACCATCTTCTTTTAATTTTTTTAACGGACCTTCTAAGGTTAATTTTGCTCCAAATGTAGAGGCTGAAACTTTACCTGATAAATGTTTTTTGTTACCATCACGTGTTGTAATATCCATAATAGAAGACGTTCTTCCGCCATATTCAGCACCAAAACCAGCGCTATATACATCAGCACTTCTCATAATGTCATTATCAAACACCGAAAATAAACCAATTGAGTGAAAAGGATTGTAAATTACCATACCATCTAACAATACTTTATTTTGAATTGGTAAACCACCTCTAATATATAACTGACCACCTTGATCACCTGTAAATACAACACCTGGTAATACTTGTAAGTATTGAGCTAAATCGGGTTCACCTACACTTGGTAATTTATTGATAGCCACTGGGTCAATTTTTTGAACGGCTACATTTGGCGTTTCAATTTTCTCCATTTGTTCAGCAGTTACATCTACTGTATTTAAAATGACACCACCTTTTGTAGAAAAGAATTTTTTAGTAACCAATTCACCCGCTTTTATGGTAATATTTTCAGAAATAGTATCAAATTCAAGATTAGTAACCATTAACACGTAAGTACCTGGAGTAACTTTATTGATTGAGAAGAATCCATTCATGTCTGTAGATGCTCCAGTAGTAGTTCCTTTTAAGTAAACGTTAGAGAAAGCTACAGGCTCACCATTATCTTTATTGTAAACAAAACCTCTGATAGTAGCACTTTGAGAGAAACCAAGAACAGTTAATAATAAAAAACAAAATGTATAAAATGTACGTGTCATATTTTAATTTTAGGGGAAAGCAAATTTACCAAAATATGTGATTTAAAAAAGGTATTTTTTTGGTTGAAAACAGGATTGTTATGAGCGGTAAAAAAAAAAAGGTCATCCTAATTGGATGACCTTCAAAATACTAATTCAATAACTTACTTCTTCATTCTCTCACTCATTTCTTTTCCTTTAGCCTCGTTACCAGTTTTATAGTAAAGCGTTCTTAAGGCTGAGATGCAGGTTTTATCGTCTGGTTTAATAGACAAAGCTTGTTCTAAATAAGGAATTGCTTTTTTGTAGCTATCCATACTTTTAGCTTCATAGCCTTTTTGATTCTTTGCCAAATCGGTAATGGTAGCTTTTTCCATCGCTTTAGCATAAATAGTGTTACCGTAGTTATTATATAAAGCTCCTAAATTGTATAAAGTGTTAAAATAACCATCTTGACTTGCTGGTTTTAAATCAACCGCTTTTTGATAATGTTCGGCTGCTTTTGTAACTAAATCTTCGTAATCAGCAGGCTTAATGGTGTCTTTTCCTGATTTTCCTTTAGGATTTGCTAAATTATCATACACATTACCTATTACATATTGCAATACCGCATTGTTTGGTTCTTTAGCAATAGCAGTTTGCAAATTAGCTAATGCTTTTGCTTGCTCTCCTTTTTGTAAAAACAACTCAGTTTCTTTATTCATTAAATACACATCATTTGGAAACTGAGTACGACCAATTTTCAAATATTCTAATGCAGCCGCCGTATCGTTTTGAGATAATTTTAAATCGTAAATAGTTTGATAATTATATGGCGAAGCGATATTTTCGTCAATCATCTTTTTATTATAATCAAACATTTTTGTGACATTTTTTGCTTTTTGAGCACACACGCAAGCGTTATAGAAATTAGATGTGTCTTTTTTACCAGTCATAAAGGTGTTTGAAATAGCTAATGATTCGAAGAAATCAGCGGCTTCGTCAAACTTTTTTACTTTGTATTTTCCAGTAGCTAAGTTTGCAGAGTACACTTGCAACTGACTCATCGAAGTAAATAATTTTCCATCTTCTTCTGAATCGGTTTCTCCTTTCGCAATTTTTTCGAACTTTTTTAAATCTAATTCTTTTATTTTGTTTAAGCTTTTACTCGCCTCATCAAATTCAGAAGTTGCCACATTGCCATAAGCAGTTTGCAATCTTTCATTTTTATCTGCAATGCTCGATAGTTTTTTTTCTTCTTCCTTTAAGGAATTGCTAAATAAATTAATATAAATTCTAAATCTGTAAGCATACGTTTTTACCTGATTTTTTGTTTCTTCATTAGCGGTTGCTAAATCAATGCTTTCCTTCGCTTTTAGCAAATAAGAAACATCTGGATTATCATTTAAAGTCGATTCATAATCACTTAACGATCTCCAAGCGCCTTGTACTTTGCTTTTTTGAGAAAACACAGAAAAAGGTAAAACAAAAAGAAGTGCAATATTTAAAATTTTCATTGAGATTTATTTAGTGGTAAAAAACTATTTGTATTTATCTGCTTTTTCAGTTTCGCCTAATCTTAAAAACAATTTACGTAACTGTTGTTTAGTTGCTTTATCAGGTGATACCTCGTACGATTTCTCGAAATTAACAACTGCTTTTTTAAAATACTCATTGGCTTTTGTTTCATATTCTTTAGCTTTAGCTGTTTCTTTTGGAGGCAACGCTCCTAGTTTATCATTCCATTCGTTTGCTGTATTAAAATACATAACACCTAAATTGTAGTTTGCAATTTCATAATCAGGTTTTATATCTAATGCTTTTAAATATTCAGCTTCTGCTTTATCTTTTTCATTCGTTTTTTGATATAAGTTAGCTAAAATAGCATGCATTACTTCATTATCAGGAGATAATTCAATTGCTGCCGTTAACTTATCTTTTAACTCATTGGTTTTGTTACGTGCCAAATAAATATTGATTTCTTGGTTAATTAAGTCCATGTTATCTTCAAACATTAACTTTCCTTTTCCAATATATTCTAAAGCTTTTGTTGTATCTCTATCAATTAGAGACAATTTAATCATATCAGTATAAATTTTAACGTCTTTATATTTAATGTCGATTAACTTATCAGCATACTCTTTTGTTTTTTCTTTGTTTGCTGCATATTTATACATATCAAACTTATAATACATTAACTTTTCTTTCGTAATGTTAGCGCGCTTCATCCCCTGATCAAAATCGTAAGGCAATGCGCTTTCAATTAAATCATAACATTTTAAAGCCTTTTCATATTCTTTTGCTTGCACATACATATTAGCTTTATTGCTTGTAGCCGCAACTGCTTGTACAATTAATCCTTTTACATCATCTTTAAATGCATTGTCTTTATCAAGCTTTAAGCATTTCACATAACTTTCAAGAGCTTTTTCTTCCGCTTCCGCATCCAAAGCTTTAATTGGAGCTTCTTTTGAAAAATAGATTTCTTGATAAATTTGCCCTCTATATTTCCATAATTTAGGGTTGTTTACTGTTGTTTCGTGAACCGACGCTGCATCTGCCGATGCTTTCGCTTTATCAAATTCCTTATTTCTTAAGTAATTGCTAGCATTTTGCATTTGATTACTTTGCGCTATTACTACCGTAGCCGAAGCAATTAATAGAGTAGTTATTGTTTTTTTAATGCTCATTCTTTTAATTTTAGGTGGTTAAATCTGGGAGCTTGTTTAAAATTTATCTAATTATATAGTTATGTGTCTTTTTGGCTGCAAATTCGTTAAATTTTTCGAGATAGTAGCTAACTATCTCTACAAAATTTGCCTCTTTTCGCTCAAAAATACCCAATAACAATTATCATAACATAAATTTAAACAAGCTCTTACTATTTTATTAAAAAAAACACCAAGCTTTTTGAGCTTAGTGTTTTTTTATGTTTGTTATATATTCATGTACATTATCTAGACGCAAATATTGTACAATTACATATATTAATCAACTGAAATCTTCTTTAATTTAACTTTATTTAATACTTCCTTGTTTTTAGCGTCTTTTGAAGCTTTATCTAATGCTGCTTCAATATACGCTTTATCACCAACTACTACTGTAGTTAATTTGTTGATATCAAAGTATTTTTTAATTTGAGCATTCACTTCATCTTTAGTAATATTTTTTAAGATTTTGTTTTGCTCAACTGTAAAGTTTTTATCTAAATTGTATCTCACGATGTTTGATAAGAACGATGCTTTTTGATATGGAGCTTCATATTTTAACGCTTCTTCGTTTAATAAAGAACTCTTAGTAAATTCTAATTCTTTATCCGTGATACCATTAGTTTGGTAGTTAGTAAACTCTTTAATAACCTCTGCTAAAGCTAAAGCTGTTGCTGGACGTTTAACTGAAGAAGAAATCGCAAATGTTCCATTGTATTTTCCTCCAGAGAAACCAGAACGGATACCGTAAGTATAACCTTTATCTTCACGTAAATTTAAGTTTAAGCGGCTGTTGAATGCTCCACCAAAAACAAAGTTTGCGATTCTATTTTTATAGTAATCTCCAGTAGCATCAAATTTTAAAGAAGGGTAACCCATAGTAATAACTGATGAAGGTGCTCCAAACTTATTGTAGATAAAGAATTGTGGTTCAGCAGATGGAGCTGGTTCAACAATTGGTTGAATTTTCACTTCTTTAGCTGCCCATTTTGATAAGAATCCTAATTTCGCGATGATGTCTTTTTCTTCAACATCACCAACCACAACGATGCTTGTTACAGATGGAGAGTAAAAATTATTGTAATAATCTTTTACATCTTGTAATTGAACGTTTTCAATTGTTTTAATTGAAGGTTCTTGACCCATTACCGTGTTACCATATAAAGCAAAGTTAAATGCTCTGCTACCCATAGCGTCAGCACTTGTTTCATCATTCTTAACACTTTCTTTATATTGTTTTTTAGCTAATTTAAAATCTTCGGCATTAAAACCAGGATTCAATAATTTTTCTTCCAATAATTTTAAGGTCGCGTCTAAATTTTTCTTCAATGTATTAATTTGAATAGTTGTAGCTGCTTTACTTGCACCAAAACTAATAGAACTTCCTAATTTTTCTAACTCAGCGCTAATTTGCTCAGTCGTGAAATTTTTAGTTCCTTCATTTAACATACTTGCTGTTAATTCGGCAACACCTAATTTTTTTAATTGATCTGCTGTTAATACTAAGCTACCACCATCCATTGTCATTACAATTGCAACTTCAGGCGATTCTGTATTTTTTGTACCAATAATGCTAATTCCATTAGATAATTTAGAAGTGAAATACTCAGGAATAGTTACTGTTTTTGCAGGCCCTGGTGCTGGTCTTTCTTCTCTTTTAAAATTATCTGTTACTGGTTGGTAAGTTAATCCTTTGTATTCAGCTGGAGTTTCAAACTTCATATTTGCATATGGATTGATACTTTTTACAGAATCTTTTTGGTTCATGATAGGATATGTATTTAATACCGCTGCACCTGCTCCTTTGATATATTTTGTAAAAACACGTGTAATATCATCTTTAGTTACTTTATTATATCTATCAATCTCATCAGATAAAGTATAACCTTTTCCTAATAAACGCTCCCATTCAGAAATCGTACCAGCTTTGCTACCAATTGTAGATAAACTACCATACATACTTGATTCGATTTCAGCTTTAGCTCTCGCTAAGGCATCATCTGTAATTCCAGATGTACCAAATTCATCAATCGTAGCTTTTACTTTTGCATCGATATCAGAAAATAATTTCTCTAAATTAAAATCTTCTGGTGGGTAAGCAAAAATTTGAATAGAAAATTCTCCTCCCAATTCTTTTGAACGGTGATTAACCTGAGCCGCTACGGCGATTTCAGGTTTTGCTTTCACAAAGGTTTTGTAGAAAATAGAGTTGTTACCATTACCCATCATCATTCCTAATAAATCTAAAGCTGGCTCATCTCTGTTATATAAAGGAACAGTTGGATAAACTCTTAAGTTTAATGGGAAATACGTTCTGTCTTTATAAGCAGTATATTTATCAGTAGCTAAAGTTACTGGTGCAACGCGCATTTTTTTAACATCTGGACAAGGTTTAATTCCTCCAAAATATTTTTCAATCATTTTTAATGCTTCAGGAGAACTGAAATCACCAGAAATAGTTAAAATAGCATTATTTGGACCATACCAACGTAAAAAGAAGTTCTTCACATCTTCTAGGTTAGCTCTGTTCAAATCATCCACATAACCAATAACTGGCCAGCTGTATGGATGTCCTTCTGGATATAACGCTTTATTAATTTCTTCAACAAAAGCTAAAGCATAAGGTTGATTTTCTACATTTTGTGATTTTTCGTTTTTAACCGCATCACGTTGGTTTTCAAACTTTTTAGATGTTAATGAATCTAATAAGAAACCCATACGATCAGCCTCTAACCATAAAGCCATTTCTAAGTTATTAGAAGGAACCGTTTCAAAATAAACTGTTCTATCTTCTGTTGTATTACCGTTCATGTTACCACCAGCAGTAGATACAATTTTGAAATGCTCTTCATCCGCTACGTGTTTTGAACCTTGAAACATCATGTGCTCAAAAAAGTGAGCAAAACCAGATTTTCCTAAACTCTCGCGGTTAGACCCTACTTTATAAGTTACTAAAACATGAACTGCTGGATCGGAATGATCTTCGTTCAATAAAATAGTTAAACCATTAGGTAATTTCCATTTTTCGTATGGAATCACTACTTTTCCTTCTTTTGCTTCAATTTTTTCTACTAAGGTAGGTTGAGCAATTAAAGATACTAAGCTGAAAAAGCTTAATGCTCCTGTTATGATTGTTTTTTTGTTCATGTTTAAATTATTTGTTCAAATATAGTGGTTTAGTGTTTGATTTTTTGTCCGTCCATTAAACGATATCGTCCGTTGGTGTAGTATTTGGCTCTTCAGTTGCATTATCCGTTGGAGTAGTATCACCTGTTGGTACTTCTGGAGTTGTTTCTCCATCAACCGTTGCCTCTACTTCCTCTTCATGATCTACTTTAGTTACAGCCGCAATGCTATCGCTATCTTGTATGTTAATTAAACGTACACCTTGTGTTGCACGACCCATAACTCTTAAGTCAGATACGGCCATACGAATAGCTATACCGTTTTTCGTAATAATCATTAAGTCGTTTGCGTCAGTCACCGATTTAATACCAACTAAGTTTCCTGTTTTCTCAGTAATGTTAATGGTTTTAACACCTTTACCACCACGGTTAGTAATACGGTATTCTTCAATATCCGAACGCTTACCATATCCTTTTTCAGAAACAACTAATACGTTAGCTTGCATATCATCAATGCAAATCATACCAACTACTTCATTATTTCCGCCTTCATCATCATTTAAATCAATACCAATTACACCAGATGCATTACGACCCATTGGACGAACTTTTGCCTCAGGGAAACGACAAACCTTACCTAATTTAGTAGCAATCATAATTTCGTTGTTGCCATTAGTTAAAGCTGCTTCAAGTAAAACATCTCCTTCACGAATCGTGATCGCATTAATACCATTTGCACGTGGACGAGAATATGCTTCTACAGATGTTTTTTTGATGATACCATCTTTAGTACATAATATGATGAAGTTATTTTGGATATACTCTTCGTCTTGTAAATTTTTAATATTGATGAATGCTTTAATTTTATCATCAGGTGCAATACTAATTAAATTTTGAATAGCACGTCCTTTACTATTTTTAGCGCCTTCTGGCACTTCGTAAGCGCGTATCCAGTAGCACTGTCCTTTTTCGCTAAACAACAAGATGTAATTATGTGTTGATGCAATAAACATGTGTTCTACAAAATCCTCATCACGTGTTGCTGTTCCTTTACTTCCTCTTCCTCCACGGTTTTGAGCGCGGTATTCAGCAAGGTTAGTACGTTTCATGTAACCTAAATGAGAAATAGTAATCACTACATCTTCATCAGCAATCATATCTTCAATTTTCAAATCATCGCCAGCGTAAACAATATCCGTACGACGTTCATCTCCGTATTTTTCGCCAATCTCCACTAACTCTTCTCTGATGATTTTGTAACGTAATGTTTCATCACCTAAAATTTCTTTGAAGTAAGCAATGCTCTTCATTAATTCATCGTACTCAGCATTTAATTTATCAACCTCTAGTCCAGTTAATGTTCTTAAACGCATATCTAAAATAGCTCGTGCTTGAATTTCAGATAAAGAGAAACGAGTGATTAATTCATCTTTCGCAGCATCAGGACTTTCGCTTTCACGAATAATTTTAATTACCTCTTCAATATTTTTTTGAGCAATTAATAATCCTTCTAAAATGTGTGCACGTTTTTCGGCTTGCATTAAATCAAACTTCGTACGGCGAACAATTACCTCATGACGGTGCTCCACAAAATGATGAATCATATCTTTTAGATTCAACATCTCTGGACGACCTTTTACTAATACAACGTTATTGATTGAAAATGAAGTTTGTAACGCAGAGTATTTATATAAATTATTTAACACTACATTAGAAATCGCATCACTTCTTAATTCATAAACAATACGCATCCCTTCACGGTTACTCTCGTCGCGAATTTCAGTGATACCTTCAATTTTTTTCTCGTTACATAATTCCCACTGACGTTTAATCATTTCCGCCTTATTAATTTGATAAGGAATTTCGGTAACGATAATACGCTCACGGTTATTTACGGGTTCAATACTTGCTTTGGCACGCATCATCACACGTCCACGGCCTGTATGAAAAGCATCTTTAACACCTTCGTAACCATAAATAGTTCCACCTGTAGGAAAATCAGGCGCTTTAATATGTTTCATTAAACCATCGATGTCGATATTATTATCATCGATGTATGCTAAAATACCATTAATCACCTCTGTTAAGTTGTGAGGTGCCATATTTGTTGCCATACCAACTGCAATACCCGAAGCACCATTCATTAATAACGTAGGAATACGAGTTGGCATTACCGTAGGCTCCGTTAACGAGTCATCAAAGTTTGGACGAAAATCAACTGTATCTTTTTCGATATCAGCAATCATTTCTTCGGTAATTTTACGCATACGCGCTTCCGTATAACGCATCGCTGCTGGTGGATCACCATCTACAGAACCATAATTTCCTTGTCCGTCAACTAACATGTAACGTAAACTCCACTCTTGAGCCATACGCACCATCGTATCATAAACCGAAGTATCACCATGTGGATGGTACTTTCCTAAAACCTCTCCAACAATACGAGCCGATTTTTTATACGGACGATTGTGCATCACACCTAAATCCAACATCCCGTATAATACACGACGATGCACAGGCTTTAAACCATCTCTTACATCAGGTAATGCACGCGATACAATAACCGACATCGAATAATCGATGTAAGCTGTTTTCATTTCCTCTTCAATGTTAATTGGGATAATTTTCTCTCCGCTCATATTCTTTTTCTTTATTAATTAAATTTTATAACTCTATTTAAGCAACTATTCGTTTTTGTAACCGTATAAACTCTAACTAAACATTTCCTCAAACAAGAAAATTTGTCAGTAAAATTTACATCTTAAATGACTCGAATTTTCCTACTAAAAAATATTTAATAGGCTTTGAAAATAGGTATTAAATGGGTATTTTAGTTGTATAGTTATTAACACTTTCAATGTTAAAAAAAAGACCGTCAAAAACACACAAAACTGCCATTATCGGTTACTTTTGATTGTGGCATTAATTATGTTTATAACCAACAAAGAACTATAAATTTATGGAAGCAAAATTTTCACAGCGCGTAAAAGACGTGATAACGTTTAGCCGAGAAGAAGCCTTAAGACTAGGGCACGATTACATTGGGATTGAACATTTGATGCTTGGCATGATTCGCGATGGCGAAGGAGTTGGTATTAAATTATTAAAAAACCTTGCAATCAATATTCAAGATTTCAGAAAGCAAATTGAACAAAGCTTACCTGTATCTTTAAGAAAAGTAAACAACTTAGCTAATATTCCTTTAGTGAAGCAAGCCGAAAAAACATTAAAATTAACTTACCTTGAAGCAAAGGTTTTTAAAGCTCCGCAAATTGGGACTGAACATTTGTTGATGTGTATATTAAAAGATAATGATAACGTGGTTTCAAAAACTTTAGGAAAATATGGCGTAGACTATAACGCAGTAAAAATGGAACTAGAAGGTTATATGGAAAACCCACACAAAATTGAAAATTCAACCGCTGGCGATGATGATGAAAATGAAGAATCATTTGGATCAAGCGGTTCTGGTGCAGCAAAAAAACCAGGCGAATCAAAATCTAAAACACCTGTTTTAGATAACTTTGGTAGAGACTTAACTAAAATGGCTGAAGACGGAAAATTAGATCCGGTTGTAGGTCGTGAAAAAGAAATTGAGCGTGTGTCTCAAATTTTATCTCGTCGTAAAAAGAACAATCCAATTTTAATTGGTGAGCCAGGTGTGGGTAAATCGGCAGTTGCTGAAGGTTTAGCATTACGCATCGTGCAACGCAAAGTGAGCCGTGTGTTATTTGGTAAACGCGTTGTAACTTTAGATCTAGCTTCTTTGGTTGCTGGTACAAAATACCGTGGACAGTTTGAAGAGAGAATGAAAGCGGTAATGAATGAGTTAGAAAAAAATCCGGATGTGATTTTATTTATTGACGAAATTCATACCATCATTGGTGCAGGTGGTGCAAGCGGAAGCATGGATGCCAGCAACATGTTTAAACCAGCTTTAGCTCGTGGTGAGATACAATGTATTGGTGCAACAACTTTAGATGAATTCCGTCAGCATATTGAAAAAGATGGAGCTTTAGAGCGTCGTTTCCAAAAAGTAATTATTGAACCTGCAACCCAGGATGAATCGTTACAAATTTTATCAAACATTAAATCTAAATACGAAGATCATCATAATGTAACTTACACGCCAGAAGCTATTAAAGCTTGTGTAACATTAACTGCTCGTTATTTAACCGACAGACATTTACCAGATAAAGCCATTGATGCTTTAGATGAGGCTGGATCTCGTGTTCATATTACTAACATTACGGTACCTGAAAATGTATTGGAGTTAGAGAAAAAAATGGAGGACATTAAAGAACTAAAAAATCAAGTGGTTCGTTCTCAAAAATATGAAGAGGCTGCTAAATTACGCGATACTGAAAAACAGTTACAAGCGCAATTAGATGCTGCTAAAAAAGCATGGGAAGAAGAAACAAAAATGAACCGTGTAACTGTTACAGAAGATAACGTTGCGGAAGTTGTTTCGATGATGAGTGGAGTGCCAGTACAACGTATTTCTCAAAACGAAGGAGAGAAATTAGTGAAAATGGTAGAACAATTACAAGGTAAAGTAATTGGACAAGATGAAGCTTTGAAAAAAGTGGTAAAAGCCATTCAACGTAACCGTGCTGGATTAAAAGATCCTAACAAACCAATTGGTTCATTCATCTTCTTAGGGCCTACAGGTGTTGGTAAAACACAATTAGCCAAAATTTTAGCGAAACATTTATTTGATAATGATGATGCGTTGATTAGAATTGATATGAGTGAGTACATGGAGAAATTTGCCGTGACTCGTTTAATTGGAGCGCCTCCGGGATATGTTGGTTATGAAGAAGGTGGACAGTTAACAGAGAAAGTTCGTCGTCGTCCCTACTCTGTTGTGTTATTAGATGAAATTGAAAAAGCGCATCCAGATGTATTTAATATGTTATTACAAGTATTAGATGACGGACAATTGACAGACAGTTTAGGTCGTAAGATTGATTTCAAAAACACGATTATCATCATGACTTCTAATATTGGTGCACGCCAATTGAAAGAATTTGGACAAGGTGTAGGTTTTGGAACACAAACAAGACAAGAAAGCGAAGCGGAGAATAATAAAGGTGTTGTTGAAAATGCATTGAAAAAAGCCTTTGCTCCTGAGTTCTTAAATCGTATTGATGATGTGGTGATGTTTAACTCTTTAGATAAAGAAAACATTCATAAAATTATTGATATTGAATTAAACGGATTATTTGGACGTGTAAACAACTTGGGTTATACCATCAAAATTACCGAAGC
Source organism: Bacteroidota bacterium (assembly GCA_016711805.1). Lineage (GTDB taxonomy): Bacteria > Bacteroidota > Bacteroidia > B-17B0 > Aurantibacillaceae > UBA4416. The sequence goes on along the minus strand of JADJSH010000028.1, from coordinate 10,322 downwards.
TGCTAAAGACTTTATTGTGGATAAAGGTTATGATGCACAATATGGTGCTCGTCCTTTAAAACGCGCCATCCAAAAGTATTTAGAGGATCCAATGGCAGAGGAAATTATCCAAAGCAATTTATCGGAAGGTGATCAAATTGAAATTGACTATGATACTGAGAAAAAAGAAATCACAGTTAAGACAATTAAACCAAAAGGTAAAAAGAAAAAAGAAGATAGTTAAGATAAAGAGCCCTTTCGAAAGAGAGGGCTTTTTTTGTGGAAAATTGAGTAAATTTGATAAATAGCTAAGCTCAGAAAAACTAAACATATTTCCCGTATACGGTTATATATGTACGAAAAAATTAAGCATATAAGCTAGTTATAAGCAATAAGCGCAGCGACACAAAAACAATAAATGAGACGTCCGAGACCATCGAATTCAGAAAGACTATTACTACTCAAACAACTTGAGCAAAGTCAAGTACTCGACAAAAGACGTCGCAGGTTATACAACAAGAAATATAGAAAAAGTTTGTTTTTTGTTTCCATCTGGGCAGGCAGACTAATTTATATTATATTGTTTTTTGTTGTCCTATTTCTGCACGACAAATCTGGTAGCTTAAGAGAAGAAACTGTATTAAACAAAAATATTGAGAGTTATACAAGGACAACTAGACGTGGTTCTTACAGAGTGACAACTCTGACAATAGAAACCAATTTCAAGAGTTATGTTTCTGAGTTTGGCGACAAATATCCTCCAAGTTTCAATATTGGCGACACTCTCATAATTGAAAGAAATATATTTCATAAACCTATTTACTTTACAAAATCAAACTGGAATTTAAAGTATTGGATATTTACAAATCCAATATACTATTACATTATTCTATTTTTGACATTAATCTCATTATTTTTTAATGACGGACTAGATAGATTTACTGATAAAATATTACTAATAATTTGGTCAGCAAATATTATTGCAATTGCTATTTACTTTTTGACCTAAGTGTACTATCAACTAAATGGCGCTTAAGCTTATAACACAACCTAAATCCCATTTGGGCATTCGGCTTCGGCTTTTGCAAAAGCGGTAGACAATTAATTAATTTTCGCTTTGCAAAAGTCTATTAAACATTTATCTTTAAACAAACATTTCGGTAGACAAAGTTTCAGAATCCAAACGGGAATTTAGCTTGAAACCGTTAGGGGTAATTGCTTAGACCAACATTATGAAAGAAACTTTTTCAGCAAAAAATATAAAAATACATTATGCGTTGACAATACTAATTGGTCTCTGCCTATTATTTCATAACGTATATGTAGACAGCATATATATTGTTGCGAAAATCGTTGCGCTAGGTTCACTAGTCTTATATTATGATCTTACAAACAGGTTTACGACAATACTTGCGGTTGTTAGTTTCATTCTAAATATTATTCTTCTACAAATTGAATTGCTACTCTTCATGACTTACATCCAAAGCACACAAATGTTTCTGACAGGAGAATTCATGTATTTAGCTTTAGTTACTGTATTAATCATGTGGGCGACAAATAAGCTATGTATTGACCTAATCTATTTCAAAATTGGAAAATCGCTAAACCTAAAATGCGTATTGAGTTTATAATTGAACACTATAGACAAACGAAAGAGTTTAAATATAAGGACACAAGCAACAACCCTAACCCACGCTAAGCAAACAGTTTGCCAGACATCAAAGCATTTGCAAAAGCGGTCGCTCCGCGAAAGACATTTATTATGCTTTGCAAAAGTCCATTAAACATTTATCTTTGTTAATCGCGTTTCGGCAAGACATAGTTTCAAACTCCAAACGAGTATTTAGCTTGAGACCGTTAGGTGCAATTTAATCCGACAAATGACAATCAGACATTACATATCAATTATTTTACTTTTACCAGTATGGTTATATGGACAATCAACTAATAGTGACAAAACCGTTGATGCATTAGTAAGTAAATTGAAATCTTGGGACAATGGTTATATTGGGTGTTTTGGGGCGACAATTACTGACAGTACAATTCTTGTTTTAATAGACAAGGGAAAACCAATTGCAAAGCAGTTAGTAAAATATTTAGACCAGCCCGAAAAAGTAGTTAGTATCCATATTATATTATCTACTATTTATGGCGACACGATAAGCGTAAAAGAAGAAACAGTATCTAAAGGAGAAAACTCTTCAGTTAAAAAGAAAACAATAAATAAACTCATCTTGACAACAAATCGAAATCCCAAACAATTTACCCACGTAATTGACAAGAAATCTCAAAAAGAAATTATATCTATGTGGAAACGAAGAGTAAACTAAGTGTTATTAAACAGCACCTAACACACGGTTCCTATGTAAAGCAGCAAAAGTTTTCAACAAAGTTCGGAAGCAACGCTACACCTCTTGAAAATAGAGAGAAATTCGGACAAGCGGAGGCTTGAGCGTTTCTGTCAGTTTGAAAGAGGAAATTTTGAACACAGAATTTACCAACCAATATTTAATTTCAATTTTTTCTTTTTGCTCTCACTCCTATTTGTAGTCCAATAGAATTTCTATCAGCTACCAGCATATGTTATTCAATAAGAAAATAAACGCTGTCTGCTAAATCATGTAGTCATTTGCTACCCCGTGTGTTTTACAGTCGTTTTTAATTTCATGTGCTAAAAAGTAAAATTGATGTGCATTATATTTATTTTATAACTCCTATTTGATAAGGTATTTCTGTTTTTATAACTGCATGTATTCTGCTTAATAATTTGCGAGCAACCTTTACTATAATTTTATTAGGTTGCTTTCCGTAATGACTACGATAATACTCTTGAAGTACTGGATCAAATCTTACCGCTTGCCAACTCGCTTCTATTAAGTAGCTCCTCAATAAACTTTTTGCCCTTGGTGTTATACCTTTTACTATTGTTTTATCTCCACTTGAATAAATCCTGGTACAAATCCAACACTGCTTGCTAAATCATCAAAACGATTATATTTTCTTAAATCTCCTAATTCAGCAAGTATAGCAGAGGCGGTTATTCCACCAATACCAGGAATACTCATTAATAAATAATAATCCTTTTTGTAATGTTTTCTTGCGTATAATCGAATTTGATTAGATACGGATAAGCTTTCTTGATACATAAATTCATATCGTTTTAGTAAATATGAAATCTTTAAAGCTCCTGTTTCATATTCATTACTTTGATTCTTAATCCACTCTATAAAGTTTTTGCTCCAACTAGCATTATCAAACTCTTCTGGTATTGTTATGCCGCAATACATTAAATAACTTTTTATGTTGAGTTTAATATGTCGTAAACCCATTACAAAATTATTACGTTCTCTGAACAAACTTCTAAAACTTTCTCTTTGTTCTTCGGGTATGGTTATAGATTTAAGAGCTTCATTTTTCAATTGCTTGCATATATTTCTACAATCAATTTTGTCTGTTTTAACTATACTTTGTTTTTGTGGCATAGGTATATCCGCAGCATTTAAAACCAGGACATTCCAATTTTGTTTCTGAAATAATCTGGCAGCAGAATAACCGCTAAAGCCGGCCTCATAAGCGCACGTAACTTCATGGGTTGGGTAATGTTTCTGAACCCATTCAACTAATTTGCTTGGGCTCGCAGGTTGTGTTATCGTTTTTCCGTCGAACAAATCTGTTTGATAATGAAATGTCCAACTTTTTTTGTGTACATCAATCCCAATGTATAATTTTGGATTGAAAGCGGTAGTTTCTGTTTTCATGAGCTTACAATGATTTTGGCAGCCATTCATTTGGACTGCATGTGATAAGTGATACAAAACTACTGCTTTTACATATATGCTTATTCTATTTGGGCATTCGGCTTCGGCATTTGCAAAAGCAGTCGCTCCCGCGAAAGACGTTTATTTTTGCTTTGCAAATGTCTAATAAAATTATAGCTTTGTTAGTAATATTTCGGTAGAAACGGTTTCAAATCCCCAAACAGAAATAAACCGCGAAACCTTTAGCAGCAAGCATGAGTAGACTTTATGACATATCATTTTTTTCATTTGGCTATAATGACTTAGGCAAAATATATTTAATGACATCGTACTATATTGCTGACATGTACCAAACATATTTACATGGTTATAAGCCTCCCAAGACCACAAGAATTGGAATATTTCTAGGTAATGAAAAAAAATGGAACGGGAAACCGATGAAGAATGGAACTATTATTCATTTGCCAGCTAAATTTGACCAACATAAATTTAATAGCCTTGATGATTATAACGCAAAGAATTACTTACTTGACATACTTCATAACACAATAATTGAACATTGTGATGAATTAGATTGGGACAAAACAGTATTTGAGAGATCATATAATGAAGTTAAAGAAAAAGGATTTGAATTTGTCAAGACATATCCTAATATCATATCTCGCAATAAAACTAATAATGGACAAGTAATTGTAAGAAAAAACATAGAACAAACTAATATTTATTTCTTAATAAATAACCATGAAATAAATATCTATAGCAATAACAACAGATTTTGGTTAGATCCATGGAACAATCTTAATAATTCTTGTAAATGGTTTGATAATGACACTTTTGGAGTATTATTAGGAAAAGGACAATTTAAATTATACTACTCAGTTAGCAAAAAAAGTTTAAGTTACCTACTTATACCGAAAACCTTTACTCAAAAAGAGTTAGAGGAAAAATACGAAAGACTAATAACACATATAAATGCCAGCTGCTAACACACGCTAAGCAAACAGTTTGACAGAAGCAAAAGCGGTCGCTTTGCGAAACATATTTTCATTTTGCAAATGCCTAGAAACATAGTATCTTTATTTAAACGTTTCGGTAGACGAGCGTTCCAAAACCGCACAAGTTCTAGCTGCAAACCTTTATATGCAATATGCGTAGCGACAGACAAACAGACATAATGAAAATAAAACTAATTATACTCCTATCAATTTTGACCAGTTTATATTCTTGCCAAAAAGACAAGGTATATGGCATCAAAGAAATTTATTATAGACCTATTACGGCTGGTGCATCATACAGTGAGAACCAAAGCGGCAAAGTAGAAGACAAAAGTACAGTACTTATTATTTTCGAAAATGATTCGGGAATCACATTTAATGACAAAAGAGACGTTACTAAAATCGACGAAATTATTAAATCAAAAATTGACGAAATTAATTCGGGCGTTGATATTCTATCAAAATTGGAAATAATTCATCCTATAAAAAGAAAGCGTATTGACAACAACAATTCAATCATTACCATAAAGAATAGAACCACTGACTATAATATAATTTACAAATGTAATTTAACCAAGAATAATGAATTGCAATCGAAATTGTACTTAATGGACAAAGTAGACACAGTTGCTGTATGTGAGTCTGGACAAGGAAATGACACAACAGGAATATATTATTTCAAAAATGGCAAAAAACTTATGGGTCAATAGAACTGAAATTTCCAACATACGACAATTCAATAAAAAGAGAGTTAAGTCGAGAAATCCCAAAGTACAAAAAAAATGGTAAGACCTATGACGAGGAAATCTCTAATTACATCAAAGTTCAAAAATTGCCATTGAATGGTACCCCAATTATCGCTATGTATCTAAATAATAAATTGGCTATCGAACTAACATATACAGGTCCTACCCAAGCAGGCAGTGAAGTTTATTTAAATATAAAAATTCGTGACAAAATGGTATACCAGGAATTTCAAACACGTGGCAGTACAAATATCTATTATACTAATAGCCGCCCACTTTCTAAAAAAGAATATGATTTAATAGTAAATACATTAAATTCTAATGAAATTAAATCGGACGAATACAAGCTACCTGTTCCTGAAATAAAAAACCAAACACTATCGTTAGATTTGTTTATTAAGCACAATAACAATATTGCAATTGGTGGCCTGCTATATCCTGTGAAACTCACGAGATCTCTTGAAAACAACTATCCAAATAAAAATCCCTATGAAGATATTGCTAAATATACTTCAACATTAGATGGTAACACCGACACATTAGTGAAAGTTGTAAAACAATGTTTTGAAAAACTAGACAGTTTGAATAACGCAATATATGGAATACATAAATAAACTTTGTGGCGCTTAAAGCTTATAACAGCACCTAAAACTTATGCAGACGACATCAAAGCTTTTGCGTAAGCGGTGGAAACGTTTTTATTTTTTTCTTTGCAATTGCATAGCAACATTTGTATCTTTATTTAAACATTTCGGCAGACAATGTTTCAAAACCCAAACGGGAATTTAGCTTGCAACCGTTAGTGGCAACCTTTGACAAAACACATGGCGACAATAACAGACATTACAATAGCTTACTCGGGACAAAAAATTCCGCAGACGCCTATTGACTGGAAATTTAGAAACCTCGCAAATTTCGTTTGTGACCTTTATTTGCAAAATATTAATGGTTATAAACCAAATAAAGTCAGCAAAATCGTTCTTCAGTTAAGACTTACAACAGTTGACGCTGACTTTACTCCAACTTACTTTGGTTCAATTTGTAATATATTCAACGGCATTGACGAAGAAACATACCTTTCAAATTCTGACACGGAAAATTTGCTTTACCTTTTAGATCTATTGCATAATGCAATAATTAAGGCCGCAACAAAAGAGAGTTGGGACATTGAGGTCTTTATTAAAGCTTATGACAAAATACACAAAGACAACTTTCAATTATACATCGCCCTTCCTGAGAAGAAATCGAAAGACGGGAAAATTGCAAAGCCATTTATTGAAAAGGACTTAAAGAAATCATATTTAAAGGTTAAAGTCCTTGCAGACAATAAAGAAAAAGCTATTACGCTTATCGACAAAAAAAATACATACATTTTTGATAGCATTTACACATTAAGTAAAAAAGTAAAATGGTTTGACAATAATAAATTTGGTTTGCAAGTTAAAGACCTGAATGTACAGACCTATTATTCCGTTTCGGAAAATATACTAACTTCAAACTTAACCTTTGACGACAAAATGATGATTGTTCCAAATTAAAAAGGCAGCTACTAACACATACTAAGCAATAGTTCACTGTACAACGCAGTTCTTATGTTCGGTTGAATTGGATTTGCAAGATTTTTCGAAGCCTTTTTTACCAAGCTTGGTAGTTTTTATTGATATTTTTTAGGTGCTTTCAATCAATCATTATCGTATCAGCATCGTATAAAATCGAATCATATCGTATCAATTTTGTAAATTATCGTATCACTATCGTATATTTTCGTATCATATCGTATCATTTATTAAATAATTAGTATATTTGTGCATGCAACAAAGTGTGTATAATTTTACTATCAACATCGATTGGGCACTCATGAACACATTGAGTCAAATTGATCGATTTGATGCGTCATGGTCGGCAGTAGAACGAAGAGAAGGGCAAAGTTTAAAGCAACTAAAATCTATCGCCACCATCCGAAGCGTTGGTGCTTCAACAAGAATAGAAGGTTCGAAAATGAGTGATGAGGAAGTGGATGCTTTACTCAAAAAAATTGATATTACTAAACTCGAAAACCGCGATGAACAAGAGGTTGTAGGCTACTTTGAAACATTGGATATTATTGCTGAATCTTTTAAAGATATTGAGATTACTGAAAACAATATCAAAAACTTGCATAACATCTTAATGAAGCATAGCCAAAAAGACCAATGGCATAAAGGAAATTACAAGCAACATAGCAATGCCGTTGAAGCTAATTTACCAGATGGTACAAAGCAAATTATATTTCAAACCACTGAAGCAGGATTTCCTACCGAAGATGCGATGAGAAATTTGGTGGCTTGGTATGTAGCTGATAACACAACGCCTGCCTTAGTAAAATGTGCATTATTTACGTATGAGTTTTTAAGTATTCATCCTTTTCAGGATGGAAACGGGCGATTAAGTCGTTTAATTTCATCGTTGTTATTATTAAAAAACGGATATAGCTGGATTCAATATGTGAGTTTTGAACACGAAGTAGAAAATAGAAAAAATGAATATTATAGAGTATTGAGAACTACAACAGCAACGTCCCAATGAAAACGTAAGCGATTGGAGTAATTTCTTTTGACGCCTAAAAAAATATTCAAGTACAGTTGATGCAGAAGTTGACAGAAAGTGGAATGGATACGCAGTTATCGCCTCGCGAAAAAGCGATTATTACATTTATTGCAACACGTCCGGGAAGTAAGTCAGGCGACATTGCTACTAAGCTCAACATTCCTAATCCAACAGTAAAAAGAATACTGACTGATTTGGTGGAAAAAGATTTAATTGAAAAACATGGTATTGGTCCTGGAACAAATTATACGATAAAGTAAAATATATTACCCTACTCCACAACACATTCTTGATGTTGGGTTGAGTTTGATCTACAGGATTGCTCAAGCCTTTTTACCAAGCTTAGTCGTTTTTAAAGTATTTTATAGATAATTCAATCATGAATTATCGTATTACTATCGCATAAAATTGAATCATATCGTATCATTTTTGTAAATTATCTTATCATTTTTCCTAATATTACCTATTATGATAGATGTATCAAATACGGAGAATCAACATCACTTTTGTTGGGCCAATTTTGAAGAGCTAGTTTCGTAGCTTTGCTGGTAGGTGAATGCCATTTGCTGGCGCCGTAAACTGGTAGGTGATTTTTCGGAAATTACGAAAAAGGTAAAACTAAACAGCAATATAATTGAGCTTAATAAAGAGCAACTTTTAAAACTTGAGTTGAGTGAACAAGGCCAACTTGCTCGTGAACTAATTTTAAATGATTTCGAACTAAAAACTCGATTATGCTCTCCAACACTTAATACACTAAGTGCTACGAAAAAGATGAAAGCTTTTTTCCAACTGATGTTTATTCTTTTCATGTCGATCGTCTCCCGTGCCAACAGATACTTTTTTATGTACTTATTTGGCGAGGCAAGGACATATTACCAAATGCGCAAGCCCAACAAAAAGTGCTTGTTCCCGAAATACGTGAAGAACTAAAAAAAACTATATGATGGTAAAGATGAAGACTTTGAATCATTTTTAACCGAACATTTTTTTGATTTACACTATCAACCGAAAGCTAAGGCGCAAATTATTAATTTAGGTATCGGTCACCTTTGGCGCTTGGCCGTTGATCATCCTCAAAGTAAAGTCCTACCATGTGTGCACCGAGCCCCAATGAAAAAAGCTGGTGAAAATCGTTTGTTAATGATTTGTTGAAGTTAAATAATAATTAACCCTTACCTTTAATTCACCTTTGATGTATTAGTACTATTTCAAAACCGCACATGTAACTTCAAAACGATAAGGTGCAATTTTAAACCAAAATAAAAATGATAACCATCGATAACTATTTAGACAATCACTACATCCAGAAGTAATTGGTTAAGAGCCGCTGTTTTAGGAGCAAACGATGGAATCATTTCCGTTTCGAGTCTTGCCATTGGTGTTGCCGCAAGTTCAACACGAGCCGACGTTTTAGCAACTGTTGCCGGATTAGTTGCAGGTGCCTTATCAATGGCGGCTGGCGAATATGTGTTTGGTAAGCTCTCAAACCGATACAGAAAAAGCAGATATCGAAAGAGAAATGCAAGAGTTTAAAGAAATGCCTGTTGAAGAATTAAATATTCTTTCTCAAATTTATGAGAAGAGAGGATTAAAACAGAAACGGCTATGCAAGAAGCATGAATCCACAGAGAAAGATGCCTTAGGAGCACATTAGAGATGAACTAGGTATAAACGAAATTAGTCAAGCTAACTCCTGGCTCCAAGCAGCTATCGCCTCAGGAACAGCATTTACGGTTGGAGGTATATTGCCTCTATTGGTGGTCTTTTTGTCAGTAAAAGGAATGGGAATATTGGTTATATGGTTTCACGACTATTTTTCTAATTATCTTAGGTGCTACAGCTGCAAAAACAGGCGGTTCAAGCATCTCAAAAGCAATTATCCGTATTACCATTTGGGGGGCAATTGCTATGGGCTTATCAGCACTAGTAGGTTATATATTTGGAGTGAGTTTGATTTTGATTATTGAAATTCATTATTATAGGTAAATTTTACAGAAAACATAAGTCTTGTTTTTATACTAATTTGTAGATACAATGAATCCAAAAGTTGATCGTTTACATAAGCGAACTAAATAAATTTTGCATGAAATCGAACAATTAAGAGTGATTTGTTTTAGACTGTGGGCTAGTGAAGAATTAAAATGGGCGTGCCTTGTTACATGTATCAAAAAGACTAACTTCATCATGCTTGGCACGTTTAAAGAGTTTTGTATGATTAGTTTTTTGAATGGTGCCTTTATTGCAAGACGAGGAAG
>JADJSH010000027.1 GCA_016711805.1 Bacteroidota bacterium | reverse complement strand
AAAAGCAGCAGCAGAGAAGGCAGCTCAAGATAAACTAGCACAAGAGAAAGCAGCCGCCGATAAAGCAGCTCAAGATAAACTGGCACAAGAGAAAGCAGCAGCAGAGAAAGCAGCTCAAGATAAACTAGCACAAGAGAAGGCAGCGGCTGAAAAAGTAGCACAAGAAAAAGCTATAGCTGATAAAGCTGCAGCAGACAAAGCTTCTCAAGAAAGAGCTGCTGCTCAGAAAAAAGCTGCTGAAAAACAAGAAGCAGAACTGATTCTTAAAAATAAAATTGCTCAAGAAAAAAAGGCAGCAGTGAAAAAGCCGCACAAGAAAAGCCAATAATAGCCGAAAAAGCTGTCAAGAAAAAATAGTTGACAAAAAACAGCAACCGACAAAATTACTAATGAAAAAAATTAGCTGCAGAAGATTGAAAATCAAACTGGAATTATTACGCCAATTAATGGAAGAGCTGAAGCCGAGATGGAAAATTGGCTCGAAAGACGCTACATGCCGTTTCATAACTATAGGTGGGTGAAATAAGTCAGGGAAAATATTAAACGTGGTGATGAGTTATTTAAGATGAAACGTTATGCTGAAGCAAACCAGTTTATGAAGAGGCATTAAAAAATTAAAGCTAACGATCCTTATGCAACTAATAAATTAGCCGAAATAGAAAAATTAACTAAAAGTAATTCTTAGATGAATAAAAAGTCGCTCGTTATATTTTAATTAGTTTATGCCTGCACACTATTTTGAATGCACAAGAATGACACACTGAAATTGAGAAGTTCTGTAGAGTTACGTACTTTTAAATTGACAACAAAGTTGATATCTCTGAAGAAAAATTAGCTGGAGCAACCATTATACTTTCCAAGGGTGCTACTACCATTAGTCAAATGCAAAGCGATGGAAGTGGTGATTTCGTAATTGATGTTCCGGCAAATGGAGATTACATTTTAACGATTTCTTATTCAGGATGTAATCCCAAAAAGTTTGCAATATCAACTATGAATGTCCCCGAAGAATTAGCAAAAGATAATTACAAACCTACATTTGGAATTGAAGGTGTTATTATGGCGAAAGCTTTTCCTTCCATTAATTATTCTGTATTACAGCAACCTCTCGCAAGAATTGTTTATACGCCTAATGGTAAAAAATTTGATGACGAAGAAGGGTATACAAATCAAATGTTAGCAGAGCTTACTAAAATTAGAGAGGCTGAAAATGTCTTGATGAATAATTTTACTTCCAACTAATAATACAGGAGATGTTGCATTGAGTAAAGGAGATTGTCCCTTTAGCAAAAGCAAGTTATGAAAAAGCAATGACCATTATTCCAGAGAACGTTATCCAAACGACCAATTGCCAAAAGTAGGTGACTGCTTAAAGCAAAAAGAGTTAGCAGATAAAAAGCAGCAGACGAGGCTAAATTAGTAGTTGAAAAATTGGAAGCGGAAAGATTAGCTAAAGAAAAAGCAGCACAAGAAAAATTAGAAGCGGATAAGGTAGCAAAAGATAAAGTCGCTCTAGAAGCAGCAAATAAAGCTGCTCAAGCAGAGGCTGAGAAAGCTCAAAAAGCTAAATTGGCAGCTGAAAAAGCAGAAACTGAGCGTTTAGCTAAAGAAAAAGCAGCACAAGAAAAACTAGAAACTGATAAGTTAGCTAAAGATAAGATTGCACAAGAAGCAGCGGCTAAAGCAACTAAAGCTGAGTCAGAAAAGGCACAAAAAGATAAATTAGCTAAAGAAAAACTAGAGTCCGAAAAGATTGCAAAAGAAGCTTCCGCTAAGGCAGCTAAAGAGGCAGCTGAGAAGGCAGCTCAAAGTAAAGTCACCAAAACTAAAGAAACCCCTAAAGAACCTGTAAAAGAAAAAACAACTGCTCCAGCAAAGGAAACTACAGGAGCAATTGTTCCAAGTAGCACAAGTTCTTCTGAACCTGGTTCTGCAGGAGTAGGGAGTGGTGATGCAAAATATAGCATCCCTCAAGCATTAGGCGCTGATAAGTACAAAGCAAACATTAAGCGCGCCGATGAATTATTTAAAATGAAACGTTACTCTGAGGCAAAACCAATTTACGAAGAAGCATTAAAACAAAAGCCAAATGACGCTGCTGCAACAAATAAATTGGCCGAGATTGAAAAGTTGATTAAAAAATAAATTGACGATTAATGACAAAGTCGGTATTTAAACTTTTATATTTTGTTGTTGTAATTTACACATTATTTACTCTAATCCCAATAGATAAAACAGGAGGACCTTGTAATCAAGGATTAGCATTCATTATTATTGGACCATTTATTATTATAGTAACAGCTATACAATATCTTGCGTACTATAGGATGACAAATAATCAATTAGAAAAAAAATATTTTTATCAATTTATGAGTCTGTGTTGTTGTGCAATTTGGATATTATTCCTTTACCTATTTGCTAGTTATAATTTATTGTATGCAATATTGTATTTGACACCATTTCTGGTTTTAAATATAACTGTACTGATTATAACGTTTAAACCCAAACTAATTATTGTCAATAACGTTTAAATCTCAATCCCATTAATATCTGTTGTTAGTACTTCACTCATGTAATCAAAAAAAGGGCGCATGTGTTTAAATGTTTTATTTGCTTCATTTAAAAAATCATCACTCAACACTTCGTTATCAGTAAATTTTCTAATTACTAAAAATTGCTTATAACGCAATAAGTCAATAGCCTTACTTTCCGCATCAAACCCTTTAGGTGTAGTTTTCAATCGTTCTCCTTGCAAGGTTCCAAAAGTGGAAATGAAGTTTTTACTTTTTAATATCTTACGCATAGGAGCATCATCAAAATCAAAATCATCTCTAATGCGTTTTAAATCTTCGGGATTTGGACTCCAAAACCGCCAGCAATAAAACTGTTCCCCGCTTCAATATGAAAGTAATAGCCTCCGCGGCGATATTTTGTGGCTCTTCTAAAACTCCCACTCCAATTGGTTTTGTAAGGTGTTTTTTCTTTCGAAAAACGCGTGTCTCTGTAAATGCGATGTAGACTTTTTTTGCCGCTAAGTGTTTCAATCACGTCGTGAGTATTAAGTTCCATTAACAAGGCATCGGCAAATACTTCTATATAATGTTGTTCTATTAAAAATTGGTCTTTATTGGCATTAAACCAATCTCTATCGTTATGTTTTTTAATAAAGCTAAAAAATCTAAGCTCGATTTTGGAATAAGAGTTTTGTGTTTGGGTTTTGTCATAATGTTAAAGGTATCAACAATAGTGATAAGGACAAATTTCAGTTTTTTTTGTATTTTTACTTAACCCCATGTCTAAAAAAATAGGTTTCATATTTTTATTTATTTGTTTGATAAATCTTGTATTTAGTCAAACTTCCAATTTTAGAAAAGAAGATACCATGAGAGTAAATGAGCTCAATATCATGGGAAGAGACTCCATTATTGCTGGTTCCTATATAAAGGCTGATTCACTAATTTCTCTAGCGTTAGAATTAGCAGAAAACGTACATTTAAATCAGGTTTATTTAATGCGTACACAAATAAAGGAGTTGTTTTATGGTATCAAGATAATTATCCAAAAGCCCTCGAAAATCAATTTAAGGCTTTAAAGGTTGCTGAGCAAATTAATAGTAAATTATTCACCTCTCGTGCTCTAGCAAATATAGGGTTGATTTATGCTAGTAAAAGCGAACATGAAAAAGCTCTTAAATACTACAAGCAATCTTTAAAAATTAAAGAAGAAATTGGAGATAAAAAAGCGGTAGCTATATTATTGGGTAATATGGCAAAAATCTTTAGTAAAATAAAAGATTATAATCAAGCTTTAGATTTTTATTACAAATCTCTTATTGTTTTAAAAGAAGTGAAGAACAATAGTGGATTGGTGGCCTTAAATTATTCGGAAATTGGATACCTGTTACAAGAACAAGGTGACTTATTAAAATCTAAAGAATATTATGGCAATGCTCTACGCATAGCGGATTCTATAGATGATAAATTATTGGTAAGCGCAACTTTAGTTAAAATAGGAAATTTGAATATTGTTCAAAAAAAATATCATGATGCCGAAACTAATTTACAACATGCATTTGACATAGCGTCGGATATTGGAAGTATGACTACTAAAAAGGATGTATATTTTGCACTTAGCGATTTATTCGGAAAAACAAATAATTGGGATTTATCATTAGAAAACTATAAAAACTATATTAATTTACAAGACAGTGTTTTTAGTCAGGATAACACAAAAAAAATGGTTCAGTTAGAAATGAATTATGAGTTTAGTAAAAAAGAAGAAGCTGCCGAATTAGAGCAAGAGAAAAAAGAAGCCATAAGCCAAGCTGAAAGTAAAAAACAACAAATAATTATTTGGAGTATTTGCGCTATTTTAGTTTTGGCGTTAATTTTTACTTTTTATGTTTTTAAAAGCTTTAAAGAAAAGCAAAAAGTAAATGTTGAAATTACTAAGCAAAAACACATTATTGAAGAAAAACAAAAAGAAATTTTGGATAGTATTTATTATGCAAGGCGCATTCAGAGGGCATTATTAACTCCTGAAAAATATATTGAGCGAAATTTGAATAAATTGGCAAAAAAATTATAAATTTATAGATATGGAAACAACTTTAGATGCTAAAAAATTCTTTATTCTTTATAAACCAAAGGATATTGTTAGTGGAGATTTTTACTACGCTATTTCTCATCAACACCCAGGAAGTGATGTAGAGAAATTTTATTTATGTACGGCAGATTGCACAGGACATGGGGTACCAGGTGCATTTATGAGTATGCTTAATATCTCCTACTTAAATGAATCTATCATTGAGAAAAAAATAGCAAGCCCTAATTTGGTGTTGGATCATATCAGAGAAGAAATTATATCTTCTTTGAATCCAGAAGGAAGTGAAGAGGAATCTAAAGATGGGATGGATTGTATTTTGGCAGCCTTTGATTTTACAAATAACGTATTGGAATATGCGGCAGCGAATAATAGTTTTTATATTGTTAGAAATGGAGAATTAATCTCTTGCCCGGCCGATAAAATGCCTGTTGGCAAACATAGTGACATGAAACCATTTACTTTAAGAAAAATGGATTTGCAAAAAGGTGATATTGTTTATTCTTTAACTGATGGTTATGCCGATCAGTTTGGAGGACCAAAAGGAAAGAAATTTAAATATAAGCCATTAGAAGAGTTATTGGTTAATAATTATAAATTACCAATGGATGAGCAAAAAAATATTTTAAACGAAAAATTTGAAGCTTGGAAAGGTAATTTAGAGCAAGTAGACGATGTACTTTTAATTGGTATCAGAGTGTAATTGAAAAAACAGCTTAAGCATATCGTTTTTGCTATAACTATTGTATGGAATTTTTTTCATGATTCCTGCCATGCACAAACTTCACAAATAGATTCTCTAAAAATTAGTCTTTCTCAAGCGAAAAATGATTCATTAAAGTGCCAAACTTTAGGCGAATTAGGAGCTAGCTATTATTATCATGTAAATCTTTCGGAGGCATTATCGTCTTATGAAAATGCACTATCATTATCTAAAACTTTACATTATAAACAAGGTATTGCTAATAGTTATAGTGGCATAGGAATGGTTCAAGAAGCTCAAGGTAATTATGAAGAAGCGATTCAAAATATGTATGCTTCTTTAAAAATAATGGAAGAGCTTGGCGATCAACATCATATTGTTTCTACTTATGTAAATATGGCGCTTGTTTTGGCCGATCATGGTGATTTTGAGCAAGCCCTAAAAACGCAAATTTGGCAATTGAAGTTTCTAAAAAATCTGGAGATAGTATGTATTTGGGTTATGCTTACAATACACTAGGTGTTGTGTATTATTACCAACAAAATTCAATGAAGCACTTGCGCAGCATTTTTTAGCATTAAAAGTAAGATTAACATTAGAAGATAAAAATGCTCTTTCCGATTCTTATACTAATATTGGAATAATATACTATGAATTAGGAATTGCAGCAAATACGAACTCGCAAAATGACAGTGCGAAAATGTACTTTAACTTGGCGCTTAAAAATCTTGAAGAGAGAGAGTATAGCCGAAGAAACAGGAGTGTTTCGGAATAGCAGGTGTAAATATTAATATAGGAAGTTTATATACACAACTTAAAAGTTACATAGAAGCAAAAAAATATTTACAGAAAGGTTTAGAGCTTTATCAGAAAATAGGTTCTAAAGAAGGAAATGAAAGAAGCCTATAACGGATTATCGGAAGTTTACTCACTTTCCGGTAACAATAAAGAGGCTTTAAAGTATTATAAATTGTATATCACTTATCGTGATAGTTTTAAAATAATGATGAAAATGCAAAAAAAAATTACGGAAACTCAAATACAATCTGAGTTTGATAAAAAAAGAGGCGTACAAAGTTGAAACAAGAAAAAGAGCCATCGCCGCTTGAGCGAAAAAGACAAACAATTATTATTTGGAGCATTAGGTATTTTCTTTTTGGTAATTGGATTTGCTGTTTATGTTTATAGAAGCTATAAAGACAAACAAAAGGCCAACGAAGCTATCACTAAACAAAAGGAAGTAATTGAAGAAAAACAAAGGAAATTTTAGATTCTATTCATTATGCCAAACGCATACAAACAGCTTTAATTACTTCAGAAAAGTATATTGACCGCAATTTAAATAAATTGAATAAAAGTTAATTAATTTTATGTTTTCTGCAAGTGGCTAGGATTGATTTTTCTAAAATTGTTAAAACATTGCCTTTTTTGTGATTAAGTTTTCTTAAAAACAGCCTCCTTAATTTGTAAATTTGCTTTAATACACTAATTTGTAATCAATAACGTAAATATATCATACAATGGAAGTAACAGGACAATTAAAATTAAAGTACGACACACAAAAGGTGAGTGACAAATTTCAAAGAGAGATTTCGTATTAGCTACAGATTTAAGTACACCATACCCACAATTTGTGAGTTTTCAAGTAACTCAAGATAAATGCACCATGCTTGATTCTTTTAATCAAGGTGATGAAATAAAAGTACAATTCAACTTACGCGGTCGTGAGTGGAATGGACCTCAAGGTATTAAGTATTTTAATACACTAGAAGCTTGGAGAATTGAAAAAGTTGGCGCTGGACAATCTTCTGCTCCTGCTCAAAATAATGCAGGTATGCAGGAAAATACAGCTGCTCCAGTATTCAATAGCAGTATTTCTGATAACGACGATTTACCTTTCTAAATAATTAACTACAAATTAAAGCTCAAGATTAATTCTTGGGCTTTTTTTTATGGCAAAAATCAAAACCATCTATTCTTCTCATCTACACAGGCGGAACCATTGGTATGATGCAAGATGTTCGCACGGGCGAATTAAAACCCTTTAATTTAAAGCTAACCAAACAAATTCCTGAATTAGAAAAATTTGATATTGAATTATCTTCTATTTCTTTCAAACATCCTATTGATTCTTCAAACATGCACCCACGTGTATGGGTTGAGTTAGCAACGATTATCAAAGATAATTATGCGAAGTATGATGGTTTTGTAATTTTGCATGGCTCTGATACTATGTCTTTTACGGCTAGTGCTTTGAGTTTTATGTTGGAGAATTTAAGTAAGCCAGTAATTTTAACGGGTTCACAATTGCCAATTGGAATTATTAGAACAGATGGTAAAGAAAATTTAATTACCGCTATTGAAATTGCTGCTGCTCAAAAAAACAATAAACCAATTGTAACTGAAGTGTGTATTTATTTTGAGTATAAATTACATAGAGGAAATCGTACTTATAAATATAATTCTGCTCATTTCGATGCCTTTAAATCTCTAATTATCCTGCATTAGCAGAGGTAGGCGTTAACATACAATATAACCAAACAGCTTTATTAAAACCATCAAAAAAAGCATTGTCAGTGCATCTGCAATTGGATAATGATATTGCGGTATTGAAATTATTTCCAGGGTTAAGTAAAAAAATCACTTTATCTATTTTAAACACACCAGGTATCAAAGCAGTAATTATTGAAACGTTTGGTGCAGGAAATGCAAGTACTGAAGAATGGTTTATTCAAGCTTTGAAAACAGCCATTGATAAGGGTATTATTATTTACAACGTTACTCAATGTGCCGAAGGAAAAGTCATTCAAGGAATGTACGAAACAAGCAGTCAGTTGAAGAAAATAGGGGTAGTCAGTGGTTTTGATATTACGTTTGAAAGTGCTATTGCAAAATTAATGTATATGCTAAGTAAAAAAGTATCATTTGCGAAATCAAAACAATTATTGGAAACAAACTTACGAGGAGAAATAACAGTTTAATTATAAATATAGAATTTATGAAGAATCAAATCAACGTAGAAGGAATTAGATTATATGCATATCATGGTTGCTTACCCGAAGAAACTAAAATTGGTGGAGAGTACATTGTAGATGTTTATATGGTGTATGATTTTAACGAAGCAGCAGTTAAAGATGATTTAAATTTAACTATTGATTACTGCACCGTGTTTGAAATTTGTAAAGCTGAGATGGCTATTCCATCAAAATTAATTGAACATGTAGGTAAACGAATTTATGATAAAATCATTCATGCGTTTCCAAAATTGATTGAAACAAAAGTAAAAGTAACCAAACTATTACCTCCAATGAATGGTCCGGTAGATAAGGTTTCTATTGTGATTGAGGATTAGATAATGTTGTAGTTTACTTCGATTGTTATTAGCAAAATGCATCTTTCATGTCACAAATCCATTGAAATGATTTTTGTTAAAAATTTGAACACGGATTTGGCGGATAAAACTGATAACGCAGTAGCGTTACGGATTTTTTTATCTGTGTAAATCTTTGGAATCTGTTTCATCCGCGTCGCCATTAAAATTGAACTAAGAACTGAAAATAGTTTTTTTATTTGTGTTTACATAGTAAGTGCAATCCAAAGAGATATTGATACAAGTATAGTATAACACTACGCATCAACCTTCCTCTTTACTAATAAATAGTAATTTCCTTCATTAGGTGGCACAAATTCATAACAAAAATGTAATTTTTGCCTTCTTTGGTTGTCGTAATATTAGTGTGGTAATTAAAATTAAAGCCTTTATCTATTAACTTTTGTTGAGATACTTTAGCTGTTTCTCCTGTCAAAAGCTCCGTCATAATTCTTCTGTTTTTGCGTAAAATATTTGTGATGTTGCGAACGTAGTTGGTACTATCGCTGTTTAATTTATTGTTGTGAGAATTGCGACATAAATCACTGCAAAATTTTTTGTCAACCCTTCCGTTAAAGGCTTCTCCGCATTCTAAACACAATTTTCCATCGGTATTATTTTAAAAAGTCTTTTGGTATTGAACACACTGGTATAGGATCCATTTTATGTTTATTGGCTCTATTTCGGCTTTGGTAAATTTGCATAGCTACTTTTTGTCTTTCGTTTAATTCGTAGCTTCTTTTTGTTTTCAATATACAGCATGGCCCATTCTAATTCATCGTATGTTGCTCCAATTTGATCTTCGTCTGTTCTTCCATCTGCAAAAAGTCCATCTGTTGGTCTTGCATTTAAAATAGAATTAACCACACCCACTTTTGCAGCTAAAGCATACACTTCCGATTTCATTAAATCTGCTATAGGACTTACATCAACACCACCATCACCATATTTTGTATAAAACCCAATCCCAAAATCTTCTACTTTATTTCCGGTACCTGCTACTAATAATTTATGGTGGCCAGCATAAGCATATAAAGTCGTCATTCTTAATCTGGCTCTGGTATTTGCCATCGTTAAAAAGTCTTGAATATTTTTATCGTAGGTGTTTTCCATTTCTTCAAAAATGGAAGTCAAGTTTACTTCGGCGCTGCTGACATTTGGATAGTTTTTCTTCAGCCATTCAATATGTTCGTTTCCTCTGTCGTATTCTGTTTGTGTTGACGGATGGGCATATTTAAGCAAATTACTTTTTACCAGTTAAAGCACATAAAGTAGATGTTAGGAGCAGAGTCAATTCCTCCTGAGATACCTATCACAAAGCCTTCTGTTTTTGAGGTGTCGGAATATGTTTTAGCCAATTAACAATATGTTGAATGATGTCGTTGTGTTTCATATATAAGGTAAATATAAAAATAAAAAATCCCATCCGCCAGCTGGCGGATGGGATTTTTTATTAATAAATATTAGAGAGAATTAGAATAAAACACCAATGTTAATTCTGATAGCATTCATTAGTAAGTTTTGTTTTACATGAGAAAACGTGTAATCATTTCCTGAAGGATAGTATTTAGAATCATAAGCCCATATACTCAGATTCTTTTTTTCATAAATTAGTAAAAGAGCGGAAGTAGTTAATACTTAAAAACAGAGAGGTTGAACCTGCTAAACGGTATTCAGCACCTAAACCAACATTCATACCAACTCTAATTGGAATTAATGAACCATCTTTATTGATATTAATGTTTGTGTTGGTTCCAGGTCCGTTACTTACGTTAGCTCCATAAACAGTACTACTTGTATATTTGTCAATAGCTCTTGCTTTAATAGAACGCCAATTTCTCACCAAAACACCAAAATATTTAAACCCACCAATTTCTTTAGTCATCATTTTTAATGCTAAAGGAATGGTAAAGTGAGTTGTTTTGATTTTTCTTTCATACAATCCATTATACTGTACATCTCCAGCTTGCACTAAATCTGTGGCGGTTGTTCCGTCTTTTAATTCTTTGATTTCATTCGACCCGTTTAATACATATCCCACGGCATAAGGAGTAACCGCTAAAGGTTCGTATTTGTATTTATACCACCACTTTCAAAATCTCCGCCAATTCCAGTTACAAAATAAGCTGTTTTAGATAGTCTAAATTCCATAGCTAAGCCAAAACCAAATCCAAAACCGGTACATGATCTAGTTGTGTTATTGTCTTTGGGATGAAAACCAAGCAGTGGTTGAGCGCTACTTTTAAACCTAATCTAAATTTTTATCGTCATCACTTTCTTGCGCAAAAACGAATTAGCTAACAACAATGTGCTAGAAACTAAAAGTAAAATCTTTTTCATGTATATGTTTTTATATAATTTAACTTGGTAAAAATAATATAATTTTCGGTATGAAAAGCTATTTTAAAATCATTGCTACCCTTTTAATTGTTAATTTTAACAAGCTGTAAACACGATCCGTTAGATGTTGATACGAGTAAAGTTGCGTTGGATCCCATTGTTTTTAAGCGGTTAGATAAAGATGTATTTTCTTTAACACCCGAAAATTGCCAGCTAAAAATGGGAGAATTTGAGAAAAAGTACACTACATTTTATATGCGTTATATATCTTCAATCGTTAATAACGGCGGAAAAATAGATTCATTATATTCTCAAACGTTATTGCGTTTTATTGCAAATAAAGATATTCAAACTGCCTACAGCGATTTAAATAAAACATACTCTGATAATGATATTGAATTGATAGGAGATGAAATGACTGAAGCCGTAAAACGCTTTAAAGTGTTTTCCCGAAACGTAAAACGCCCAAGCAATTTGTGACGTTTATGAGTGGTTTTCAGTATAATGTGGTTTATGTAGATTCTACTTTAGGTGTTGGCTTAGATATGTATTTAGGTAGCAAAAATCCTTTTTATAGCATGATGCAGTTACCAAATTTCAGAACCCGCACTATGAATAAAGAACATGTGTTATCAGATGCCGTTCGTGGTTGGGTAATCACAGAATTTGACAATGCTGACCCAGTCAATAATTTATTAAACCACATGATTTTTACGGTAAAATATTTTATATATGTGATGGCTTATTGCCAAATGTACAAGACTCTATAAAAATGGGTTATACAACTGCTCAAATGAAGTACATTAATGAGTATGAAAAAACTTATGGGGCTTTGCTAAGGGCAATAAATTATACGATAATGATTTAAAATTGGTGTCGGAGTTCACAAGCGACGGACCGTTTACTAGAGCTATTAGCAAAAGAATGTCCGCCACGTATTGCTATGTGGCTAGGTAAACAAATTGTTAAGTCGTATATGGAACATAATAGCGACATAACTGTTGAAGATTTAATGAACGAGAAAGACGCACAGAAAATATTATCAAAATCAAAATACAAACCCTAATTGATTTATGATTTTAGAAGTATGATTTTTGGTTAATATCATACACTTCCAAATCCGATACCTAAATCTCAAATGTCATTAAGAGAGCAACAAATACATCGTAATTCGGAAATATTAAGAAAAATATATTCCTGAGTTTGCTGTGCCTCAAATTGCGATTTGGATTATTGAATTTGATTTTAAATTAAAAATTACGAAAGAGCGTAGCACAAAATTAGAGATTACACTCGCCCAGAGATGGATTAAATCACACGATTACGATTAATCATAATTTAAATCAGTACTTGTTTTTATTACATTGGTTCATGAGATTGCGCATTTACATACGTTTAATAAACATCGTAATACCGTTGCGCCTCACGGACAAGAATGGAAAGAATCTTTTAGAATTTTAATGACACCTTTTTAAGTACAGATAATTTACCAATAGATGTATTGTATGCCTTACGTAAATATTTGCAAACCCTGCAGCGGCTAGTTGCAGCGATGCAACTTTAATGCGTACTTTAAAATTGTATGATACGCACGAAACTAACGGACATTTAATTTTATTAGAGCATTTGCCTTATCGTACCCATTTTTTATACAATGGCTCTCGCGTTTTTTTTGAGAAAGGAGAGAAGTTACGCAAGCGTTATCGTTGCAAAGAAATTAGTACAGGCTCAGTTTATTTATTTAGCCCATTGGCAGAAGTTGAAGTTTTTGAATCGAATCATTAAGGTAAGATTTATTTATTTTCTTTTGCTTTTTTATGGCGTGCCGGCGCAAAAAGGACTTTGACTTCGCACAGTAAATAAGGCGCCGTCTGGCTGCCGCTACAATCTTTTGTTCGTACCTCACAAAAGGATTTACGCTTGCATCCTTCACGCAATAAATGCTTTTAGCACGCGTTAGGGATTGAACGAAAATCCTTTTACGTAACCTAGTGGAGTAAAAGATTGTAGTGAAAGCCCGGGCTGGAAGTAACGCCCAAGTGATTTAAATAAAATGACTAAAATAAACCTATATTTTTTTCAACATGATCATTTATAAGTATTTAGTTTAGAGTGATTTAAGTTGATGATGAAATATTCTATTTGTTAATAAATCCAACACTTTCGGCACTTTTATCGAGTTATATTTGTTTAACACGGTTTCTCAAAACAAGAAACTAAAAACATTAAATAAGAAACACAATGACTGATACTTCTTTATTTTTTAAAATTGCCGCTGAACTTAAGATTGATGCAAAACAAGTTAAATCTACTGTTGAATTATTAGATGAAGGTGCCACCGTTCCCTTTATTTCTCGTTACCGTAAGGAGGTTACTGGAAGTTTGGATGAAGTGCAAGTGATGACTATTAAAAATGAGATTGAACGTTTACGTCAGTTAGAACAACGTCGTGAAGCCATTTTGAAATCGATTGAAGGACAAGGGAAATTAACAGAAGAATTATCCGATAAAATTTTAGCAGCTGAAACGCTTTCGACCATAGAAGATTTGTATTTACCATACAAACCAAAACGCCGTACCAAAGCTACTGCAGCTCGCGAAAAAGGACTAGAGCCTTTAGCGCAATTAATTTTAGCGCAAGAAACGAAAGAATTATTTCCGGAGGCTGTAAAATTTGTGAATAAAGAATTAGGTGTTGAACATCCTGACGATGCTTTAGCAGGCGCAAGAGATATTATAGCTGAAATTATAAGTGAAGATGCCGTAGTGCGTGAAGGCATGCGTGTGCTGTTTAAAAAGTCGGCTATTATTAAAACAAAAGTCATCAGAGGTAAAGAAGAAGAAGGACAAAAATTTGAAGATTATTTTGAATGGGAAGAACCTTTAATGTCTTGCCCAAGCCACCGTATGTTAGCCATGCGCCGTGGAGAGAAAGAAGATTTTTTGATTTTGGATATTATCATTGATGATGAATTGGCGCACGAACAAATTAAAAAGCAATTCATTAAAACGCGTAATGAATGTGCTTAACAAATTTCTTTAGCTATTGAAGATGGTTACAAGCGTTTGCTGCAACCAAGTATTGAAGCGGAGATGCGTTTATTTACTAAACAAATAGCCGATGAAAAAGCCATTCAAGTATTTGCAGATAATTTACGTGAACTATTATTAGCATCGCCATTAGGGCAAAAATCTATTTTAGCGATTGATCCTGGATTTAGAACAGGTTGTAAAGTAGTTGCTTTAGATGCTCAAGGAAAATTATTGGAAGAGACAGTAATTTATCCACACGAGCCTCAACGCCGTGTGATGGATTCGCAACATGTGGTGATGGCTATGTGCGCTAAACATGAGTTAGAAGCCATTGCTATTGGCAATGGAACGGCATCAAGAGAAACAGAACAATTTATTAGAAGCATTGAAGTATTACCAAAAACCATTCCTGTGATTATGGTGAGTGAAGCAGGTGCTTCTATTTACTCTGCATCCGATGTAGCTCGTGAAGAATTCCCTGAATATGATTTAACGGTTCGTGGCGCTGTTTCTATTGGTCGACGTTTAGCAGATCCATTGGCAGAGTTAGTAAAGTTAGATGCTAAATCTATTGGCGTTGGGCAATATCAGCATGATGTAGACCAAGTAGCATTAAAAATAAATTAGATTCGTAGTAATGAGTTGTGTAAATGGAGTAGGAGGAGTTGAATACAGCCTCTAAACAATTGCTATCTTATGTATCAGGTATTGGCGAAGGCTTGGCAAAAAATATTGTGGATTACCGTAACGAGCATGGCGCCTTTAAATCTCGTAAAGATTTATTAAAAGTAAATCGTATGGGCGATAAAGTGTTTGAGCAATGTTCGGGTTTCTTGCGCATTAGAGATGGTATTCATCCATTAGATAAAAGTGCGGTGCATCCAGAAGCTTATCACATTGTAGAAAAAATGGCAAACGATTTAAATTGTAGTATTGACGATTTAATAAATGATAAAGACTTACGAAAGAAAATTAATTTAATGTCGTATGTAACGGATGCTATTGGTTTACCAACTTTAAAAGATATTATGAGTGAGTTGGAAAAACCAGGACGTGATCCTCGTAAATCCTTTGAAGTATTTAGCTTCGACGAACACGTGCATAGTATTGAAGATTTAAGGGAAGGCATGCGCTTGCCTGGCATCGTTACAAACGTAACCAACTTTGGTGCTTTTGTGGATGTAGGTGTGCATCAAGATGGCTTAGTGCATATTTCTCAATTGAGCGACACCTTTGTGGATGATCCCAATATGATTGTAAAAGTTGGCCAGCAAGTATGGGTAAACGTAACGGAGTGCGATGTAAAACGTAAACGTATTGCTTTATCTATGAAGGGTGAGGGAATAGTTAAGCAGTCTAGCAGTGGCAGTAAGCAGACTAGTAAAAAAGAGGAGGTTGAAGCTTACGATCCAAATGATATGATGTCGGCTTTGGCTGCTTTAAAAGGAAAGTTTAAGAAGTAGGATTTAATAAATGACATCTCTTTTATATCATCTATAAAATCACTAAATTCGTTATTATATAAAATATTGATCTAATGAAAACTTCAGCTTTAAAAAAAGAAATATATCAAGCTATAGATAATACCAAAGACAATGAAATCTTAGAGGCTGTATATACTATATTAAAACGCACAGTGGTTGACGAGGAAGAAGCAACAGAATTAACAACAGCACAGAAAAAAGAATTAGATAAGCGTTTAGCAGACCATAAAGCAGGAAAGTTAAAATATTATACGATCGATGAAGTTAAGAAGGCTGTATCTAAGGCTATAAAAAAATAAAGATGTTGCCTTATATTTTTACAGAAAATGCTATGGCTGATATGATAAAACAAGCCATGTATTATGAGGATAAAGAGAAAGGCTTAGGGCTTAAGTTTATGAATGAAATAACTTTAGCGGCAGAAGAAGTAAGTAAAATGCCAAAAGCATTTGTGAGTTCATACAAAAATACAAGAGAACGAAAAGCCAAACACTTCCCTTATAAATTAATATATACATTAGAAGAAGGCATTATTTATATCCATGCCGTATATGCTTGTAAAGCAAATCCCAAAAATAAATATAATCGAATGAAAAAATAAAATTGGCTTTAACTGCATTAAAAGGGAAATTTAAGAAGTAGGATTTAAAAAAGGTTTGGCACTTGTGCGCATTAATTATAAACACCTGTTAGGTTTATAGCTGTATGCTTACAAAACCTAACAGGTGTTTTGTCTTTTCCCTAGAAATATTACTTCTTCATCATTTCTGCCATCTCCACTAATCTGATGAATTCAGCTCTGTAACCTTCGTCGTCTTTCCTTTAGCTTCTTTAGCCATTGTTATCACAGTTTTAAAATCAGAGTCTCCTTTAAATTTCGAATCCCTTAACAATAAACCAAACTCTGCAACAGCGCAAGCAAATTTGCAATTTTCAGTAGCTGCTGAGAAAGGTGTTTTTTTATCCAATACAATATGTGAAATTAATTGTGAGGTAGATTCTTTTGGTTCTTTGTATCTAAATTTAATGGTCATCACTTCATTGCTTTCAGAAGTAGGATGAGTTGCCACTTGTTGGTATTTTAAGTTATCAATGCTCGCCACTAATTCATCTGAACCTGCAGGAATAATTTCGTAAATGGCTGTAACGGTATGTCCTGAGCCTAATTCGCCTGCATCTTTTTATCGTCGTTAAAATCTTCGTTGTTTAATAAACGATTTTCGTAGCCCACTAAACGGTATGCTTTTACTTTTGCAGGATTAAATTCTATTTGCAATTTCACATCTTTAGCAATGGTTAATAATGTTCCTCCCATTTCTTTTACTAATACTTTTTTCGCTTCTAAGATATTATCAATGTAGGCGTAGTTACCATTACCTTTATCTGCTAGTTGTTCCATCTTACTGTCTTTATAATTTCCAGTACCAAAACCCAATACACTTAAAAACACGCCGTCTTCTCTTTGCTTTTCAATTAAGCGAGTCAATTCACCATCACTACTCACTCCCACATTAAAGTCTCCATCGGTGGCTAAAATAATGCGATTGTTTCCTTTGTTTAAAAAGTTTTCTTTAGCAGTTTTGTACGCTAATAAAATACCTTCGCCACCAGCGGTTGAACCACCTGCCTCTAATTTTTCGAGGGCATCATAAATTCTGTCTTTATGTTCACCAGAGGTTGATGGTAATACAACACCCGCTGCACCAGCGTAAACCACAATCGCTACTTTATCTTGCGGACGCATTTGTTCCACCAATAAACGTAAACCAGATTTTAATAAAGGTAATTTATCTTCAGAATTCATGGAACCAGAAACATCTAATAAAAACACTAAATTGTTTGCTGGTAAATTATCCATGGCAATTTCTTTGCCTTGTAAACCAATGTGAATGAGTTGATGCTTTTTGTTCCAAGGACAATCAGTATATTCTGTTGTGATGGAGAAAGGTTGATTGTTAATTGGTTTTGGATAATTGTAGCTAAAGTAATTAATCATTTCTTCAATACGCACTGCATCAGGTTGTGGTAATTGATTTTGGGTAATAAAACGACGCACGTTACTATAAGATGCTTTATCCACATCAATACTAAAAGTAGATAATGGATCTTTTTTAGTCTTTAAATTCGTTATCATAAATGCGGCTGTACTCTTCGGTGTTATAGTCGGGAGTAGGAGTAACTCGCCCGCCTCGCATATCGTATTTGCTTTTTTTGTAAACACCCGCGGTTGTTCCAGCAACAGAGTTGACGTTTCTGGTCGAAATGGTCTGAAGCTCTTCTCGAGTAACGGTAGATCCTGATTTACATCATAATCTGCTACTGGTTGATTGTACATAACTATTTGCACTTCATCTAAGTGAGCGCCATCGTTCGACAAACTAATATTGGCTTCTGTAGCTTTATGATCGAGTACTTTTATTTTTGAAATGGCTTGAGCCTTATATCCAACATAAGTGGTTTTAATTTTATAAAGACCCGCACTTAAATTTTTAAAACGATAGCTACCGGCCATATCGGTGGTGGTTGCTCCAACTTTTGCGGTATCATTTATATACAGAAAACCATCACAAAAGGAATTTCCTCGTTGGTGGTTTTGTCGGTTATTTTACCGAAGATGGAGCCTGAGTTACTTGGCGATTGTTGTGCAAAGCTAAAGATGCTTAACAACATCATACTAATGAATGAAAATTTTATCATAACAATGGATTTAAAGGTTTAAAATTTGGGAATCTGATATTAAGACGCCAAACTTTTACTTATTCCATAAATGATGTGAAAATTTTATTTTGATCTCCCAATCATCTTCATATAACTCGCATCATCGCCGGCGCGTAGTTTAATCCAAATGTTGGTGTGTTGGCGTACTTTACATTCCATAGCACAAAAAAGGGTAGGTCTTTAATGGAGCCAGAGGAAATAGTGGGTAATGGTTTTTGAAAGCTGTTTTGCTTAGTGGGTATCATCGATTGATGAGGTGGTGCCGCATCATTAGCGTTAAAAAATAATAAGCCACGTGCAGGGAATAAGCTCTGTTGCGCTTTTTACAGAAAAGCAAGGCCGAAAAATAAAATCAAATATGTAATGCTCGTTTTGATATTGAAAGGTAGTCATTTTTAGTGTAAAGCTGGGTCTTTGATTAAAGCCAAAATCTCTTAACTTTATATCTCAAAAAATAAAGCGTTGATGAAACACCTTTTTTATATCCTACTCGTTTGTTGCCTATCTGGGCAAGCTCAAAACTTTGCCAAGTTATGGGAACCCATGCAAGCGCGTATTGATAAAGGTGGTTCGTTTAGCAATGAGGAACTCAATGGCTTTTTAAAAACGCACGATAAACTCCTACAACAAAATTTAATCGAAAAATCCATTCTGATTGATTTTTTAGGAACCAACGCCTTTAAAGCCGAACAATATGAGGAGTCGGTTAACTATTTTAACCAAGCTATTGGCATTTGCAATAGCATAAACGATACCGTTTACCGTGCTTTTTATTTTTACGATTTGGCTTGCCTATATAATCACATTGGTTATTATACCGATGCCGAAAGTTTATTTTTAAAATCGTTACCCACTTTGGCATTGGTGTATAACGCCAATAGTGTAGAATATACCATGCGCTTTAAAATTTTAGCCGAAATGTACGTCGAGATGGGGAACTATGCTTACGCCAAATCGATGAACGATGCCGTGATGGCTTATTTTAAAGGCACCAAAGGCGAAAAAGACAGAGAGTATTTAATTGCTTTAAATAATGATGCGCGCATTAGCCAAGGGCAAGGCGATTATACCAGTGCTTTAAATACCTTTAATAAATTGTTGGAGATACATGCGTCCATAAACCCAATAGATACGGCTGATTATGCTACGACCTTAAATAACACCGCCGAAGCCTATCGCTTAACGGGTAATTATAAAGATGCGATGGCATTGTTGGAAAAGGGATTAGCGCTTGCCACGCACATGGCAGATAAGGATGAGTTAAGTGTGGCAACCATGTATAATAATTTAGGGCTATGTTATAAAAATGTGGGAGATTATAAATCGGCCGAAGAGGTAAATGATAAATCCATAGCTATCTATCAAAAATTAAAGTTAGAGAATTCGCCCGATTATAGCACCACTTTAAATAATCAAGCAGAGTTGTATCGAAATTTAGGTCGCTATAAACAAGCGGGCGATTTATTGAAACAGGTATTGTTTATCCGAGAACAATCCATTGGAACCAAGCATCAAAATTATGCCAATGCCTTAAATAATTTAGCCTTGTTGTTTTTGATATGGGTTTGTATGCCGAAGCGGAACCTAAATTATTAGAGGCCAAAACTATTTACAAAGAAACGCTTGGCGAAAATCATCCCTTTTATGCTAACTGCTTAAATAGTTTAGCCATGCTATACATGCAGTTGCGCCGCTATAAAGAGGCAGAAGCCTTAAAGCTGGAAGCTATTAGCATTATGAAAAACACGGTAGGCGAAAGTCACGAACGCTATGCGTATTTTTTAGGAGGTACCATTAGCTTGTACGATATTTTAGGCAACTACGATAAAGCCATCGAAAACACCTTAAAAGCCAATGAGATTATTAAAGCTAAGTTTGGCGATCAACACATGGCTTATATAGATGGCTTGTTTAACCTGGCGTATTTATATACTAAAACTAAAGATTACAAAAAAGCGCAAGCATTTTATTTGCAGTCCTTAACCTATTATCGCGGTCAGTTTGCCGACTATTTTGAAAGCATGAGCGAGGAGGACCAATTAGCTCAGTATACTATTTTAGGCTACCGCTTTGATAGCTTTAATAGTTTTGTGATGAACTATACAAAGTTGTTTCCAAAAGAAAACCATCAGCAGTTATTAGCTAGCTGTTTCGATTACCAATTATTTATTAAATCGCTTTTATTAAATAGAAGTATCAATACACGCAAAGCCATTGCTAACAGTAAGGATACTGCTTTGATAAATACCTACAACCGTTGGATAGCAATTAAACAACAAATTTCGCAAAGCTTTAGAGATTTGGATTTGCAAGGTAGTTATTGGAACATGGCTGATATGGAAAAGCAAGCCAATAGTTTAGAACAAATTTTAAAAGCAAAAAGTCAAGGTTTTGCCAGTAATAAAGAGCTGAGCTATAAAGATATTCAACAACAACTAAAAGCAGATGAAGCAGCGATTACGATTATTAAAGAAGATCAAGCGCTTAGCGATACAAGTTACGTAACAGAATATGTAGCGCTTGTATTAAAAAAGACAGATGCTTTTCCAACTTTGATTCGTATTGCCAGTAGCAACGATTTTGAAACGACTTATGTAAACGATTATATCAATCACATGTATGATAGAGTAGAGGATGCTGATTCGTATAACCGTTTTTGGAAACCTATAGCGGCTAAATTGCAAGGCATTACTAAAGTTTATCTATCTGCCGATGGCGTTTACAATCAAGTGAATTTATATACGCTACAAAATCCTGTTACTAAAAAATATGTGTTAGATGAAGTCAACGTGAGCGTGTTACCGAACTTAAGTTATATGCTAAACGACACAAAAAGTAATTCCCAATATAGTGCAGAGTTGTATGGTTTCCCTGATTACGATTATGATTTTACTAAAAAAGTCAGTGCGCCTGTTGCTAGCGAACCCATTGCCAGCAGCCGTTATGGTTTATTTAGGTTAGTGCCCTTGCCAGGTACTAAAATAGAAGTAGAAAATATTGCTCAGTTTTTGCAAAACACCAAATGGAATGTGAACATGTATCAAAAAGAATTGGCTTCAGAAGAACAACTCAAGAAAACCGTTTCGCCAAAAGTATTACACATTGCCACACATGGGTATTTTTTAAAAGACATTTACGATAAAGAAGATAAAAGCTTTT
The DNA here is from genome assembly GCA_016711805.1 of Bacteroidota bacterium. GTDB lineage: Bacteria > Bacteroidota > Bacteroidia > B-17B0 > Aurantibacillaceae > UBA4416. The sequence goes on along the minus strand of JADJSH010000027.1, from coordinate 3,827 downwards.
TAGGCTTCGAAGAATACAAAATTAAAAGCAACCTCTTATTGCAATCGGGTATTATGTTAGCTGGTGCTTCTAAGTCTGCTAAAGATACTACCAACTCTGTTGCTCAGGATGGAATCTTCACCGCTTACGAAGCGTCCTTATTAAATTTAAGCAATACCGATTTGGTGGTACTGTCTGCTTGTGAAACAGGTTTGGGACAAGATATGAATAACCAAGGCGTATTTGGTTTGCAACGTGCCTTTTATATTGCTGGTGCTAAAAATTTAATTATGAGTTTGTGGAGTGTGGATGATGATGCCACACAAATTTTAATGACGGAGTTTTATAAGGAGGAGTGTAAATCCTACACAACAATTCATTGCTAAAGCGTTTAACAAAGCGCAACGTGAAGTGCGAAAAAAATATTCTCATCCTTACTATTGGGGGGCTTTTGTTTTGTTGGGGAATTGATTTGGTTTTTTAGCCACATAGAAACATAGAATTGCTGTTGTAGAAAGTAGCCCTAGAAACCTACGGTTTTAAACAGAGTGCTATGTGACTATGTTGTTTAATGTTTTACGGTTATGTTTTGTTGGGGAATTGATTTGCGTGAGGGATTGAGGCATTGAGCTCTTTATTTGTTCCGAAGGACAAATAAAAGCGAGAGCCGAGCCTCCGATCCGCCAGCTGGCGGACACGCCCATAAAATATATATTATATGATTATGAGCTTTAAATAATTGTATTGTACTCTAATATTTATTTATTTTTATAGGATCATTATGAAACTTACAGCCTTACATCATATCGCCATTATCTGTTCTGATTATCAAATCTCAAAACAATTTTATACAGAAGTATTGGGTTTTGAAATTCAGCAAGAAGTGTATCGTAAAGAACGCGATTCCTACAAATTAGATTTAGCATTAAATGGCACTTATTTGATTGAGTTGTTTTCTCCAAATCCAAAAGCTCGTCCTACGCAACCAGAAGCAACAGGCTTAAGGCATATTGCTTTTGCAGTAGATAATATCCAAGATGCCGTTAAGCACCTTCAAAGCTTTGATATTGCGGTTGAGCCTATCCGCATCGATGAATTTACAGGCAAGCAATTTACTTTTTTAGAGATCCAGATGATTTACCGATAGAATTGTATCAGGTGGTTTAGGCTTAATAAAGACTATAGTTTGTCAGTTCGAGCGTAGTCGAGAACTTAATATAATTGAGTTATAATACACCTCAAACTGTTCGAGGAATTCAATTCTTTAGCTTATCTTTATATTAGAAATTAATCAATCCATTTAAATGATCACATTCGTTAAGTTAGTTTTCTATCGTTGTGTTACTTTCATTATTTTGTTTAAATACAAATTGTAAAAAACAACTAAAATTTCTTACGAAGGTTATGTGTATGATTTGTTGAGTGCAAAACCTTCATGGGTGTTGGTGGTGTGGTGGTATTATTATCTGCTTGCAACGGAAAAGAATCTGGCAATACGTCTCAATGTTTAGGAGATTTATTTACAGTTGAAAGTGCCACCACAGATGGAAATGGACACTTTAGTATTCAATCTACTACCAAATTAAAAAATCAATCGTTTTATGTTGGGATAGAAAATAGTCCGTATAGCGCCGCTAATATTGGTTATGCACTTTCTAGTTTACCAACTAAGTTGTACATGCGTAATTAAGCAAAGGCGCTTATTGTGTTTTACAATAGAGGTTCAAGATTTGCTTTTATATAAGCACAAAAATTATCAAAGTGTTTTGATGTAGTTTGAACCGTAATGATATTCGAATTTTTTTGTATGTAAATTTGTTTTCTTCTCCCTTTGTAAAGTGAATTCCATTTTAGGTTTGAGCTATAATGACTTCCAGTATCGTAGTCATAGTATTCGTATTGTATGGAGTAGAGTTGATTGGAAACATTAATTCTGCTAAAACTCCTACGAGTTGCTTGGTCTGTCTTCGCAGGTGACATCTTCCAAGTTTAAATTCAGGACATAAATTACCAGTATAAAACTGGCATAAGGTATCATCTTTATAATGAAGCCAGTAGAATTGAAAGTGTATTTCATTTTAAATACATATTCGTTAATTTTCTCCATGTTATATAACTTTCTAAATCATTTAAATAATCTTGTTGCAAATCTTCGTGCAAACCATTGATTAACGTATTTATTTTTTTGAGTTGTTGCTCGTACATATTTATCAGCAACTGGCTTTTTTATGGTAAGGAATGCCTGATGCTTTCATTTTCCGACAAAATAAATATGTAATTCGGCTGCAGCGGCCTTATCGCCAAGGTATTTACAGTATTTGGTATCGATGCGTAAGAGTTTGCAACTCTTTTTACGTAATATAAGTTGGCTTGTGTTTTTAATTCCGTAAAGCGCCATCTATTTCAGCTTTCACAGCAGTAATAAAAGCGGATTTATCGTGCTCTTGAGATAGTAAACAATCTAAAACTCTTTATTATCTTTTTGTATTTGGCTAAGCTCAGGCAAAGTTCTACTAATTGCTTTTTTGTGGCAGTTCGTGTAATTTTCTTAATTCGCTTATACTTGATACTTCTCTAACTAAGAATAGGGTTAAAGAGTTTGTAAGGCTAATAATTCCCAGCTTTTATTTTCAATTTTTAAGAAGTAGTAATCCTTTTGGAACGAATTGAGACGGATAATTGTATGTTCTTCGAAGAATTAGTTTTGATATACTAGTTTGCCATCGGTACTACTATTTGAACGTTTTCTATATCCTGATACTTTGCCTTAATAGATACGCACTACCATCAAAGTTTTGAGATATGATGTAATTTGATTGTTTTTTTAATTCCTTAACACTAACAGGGTAAATAGGAGATGCAATCTGCAATAGAGCCTAGGTTACTATTTTCGACGTTATTGCTAAAAAACACTTTAATTGTCCTGCACCATTAATTTGTGGTAGGGCGCCAGGCGTACTAATAAACATAGTGAGCCAATGCCTCTACCCAAATGGTTGTTTTGGTGTGAGAGGCTAGTGTATCCTTCAGAGTGAAGGTAAAAGTAGCGATGGCTTTTATTTACTAATGGTTTTAATACAATTGAATCTACAATGTTAGCCAGGGTATTTGGATAAGGACTACCAGGGTTCGTAATGCTAATGGTATCGTTTACTTGAAGTGAAAAATCGTATAGTAGATAACTTTTAGCAGGCGGAGGATCGGCTATTAATCGTAAATACACCCTACGGCTAGTTGTATCTTCTCGTAACACAAAAATTTTGAGGTAATGAACGGTCTAGCAATGTAGTGTAAACCATTAATTAAAGAGTGCCAATAGTATAATATTTATCAGTTGCACAGCCCGAATTACAATTGGTAATATGCCACCTGCCGTGGTATTTTAGCATTGAATGTATGCCTGAGAACGCATCACGTTTGAACATATCATAAAGCAAAACCTACCATGATTAATTTCATATAACGAGGTTTATTTTCAATAGTCATATACATGTTTTGCTACGTAAATTTCATTTATAAATTACAGAGAGATGATAGAATACAGGTTTATTATCGTATTGCCAGCAATGACAATTGTCATTTTAAATGGAGCTTATGCAAAAACGCTTACATTAAGTCGGCATCAATGCGTCGTGGTCGTTTAGTTTTTGAATCTAATAAATACCAAGTAGTTTTAATTTTAGCGATGATGGTATTTGTATCACGCCGCAATGTCAACATATCTAAAACGATTTTGCGCCATCGTTCTACCACCCATGTTTTGGCCAATAATTTGTTGTGTATAAAAGCTTGTTTTAAATAGCTAATTTTACGGCGACTTATCACCCACATGTATTGTTCATTCATTT
>JADJSH010000026.1 GCA_016711805.1 Bacteroidota bacterium | reverse complement strand
TACTTTATCCTTTTTAACTGTGTAAACTTTATTAGCTGCAGTTTGAGAAAAACCAATGGATACAAGCAAAAGAATCTGTAAGTAAATAGGTAACACCTCATTTGTTCTTTTCTATTTCACTATTTTGATTTTATAGCTTTGAGAGAATACCTTATCATCTTGCGCTCTATATTTCAGTATCTATATAAGTTTTCAACATCATTTAATTTATTTTCTAGAACACTTTTGAAACATACTAAAGTCTTTTCCAGTCATAGATGATGACATTGGATGTCCACCTTCATTGTAGAAACTGTCATTGAGTATCCATTTGCGTTAATAGAAAATCAGGAATAATTTCCATGTTGATTTTAGTCCCTTACCTTTTCTTGATGTACTTCCCCATAGAAATTCTTCTCCGGATTTTTTGAGAAAATATTAAAAACGGGAATACTATTAGGATTAGAGTTATAAGATGTTTCATGTAATTTACTTAAGGTTTATGCCGGTTACTAGTTTTTTTTCACACCCATCCAAGCCATTAAGCCAGTTGGAATTTCTAGTGCTTTTCATCAATATCAAAAGTAGAAGTGTGGACTCATGATAATTCCTTTTGCTTTATTGCCAGTTCCCAAACGGTAAAAAGCATGCAATTTGTTGTGATAATACGCAAAATCTTCGGCAGTCATTCTCAAGGTAAATCCTCAATTTTCTTTCCTAAATAATCTATCGCAGCTTGTTTACAATGTTTGATCTTCAGTTCATTGGTTAAAGCCGGATAACCATCCAAACATTAATGTCCGCAGTGTGCCACGATTGCCTCTCAGGCTATTATTTTTGGATTTTTAATTCTACCTCCTCCCCACACTTCATCCATAGTGCTGAAAAGTCCCAGCTATACAAAACAGATTCGGGAATAACGTTCGTAGCGCCTTTGCTATCTCCTTTTTCCAAAAGCAATCACCGTTGGAATATTATTTTGTGTGTTTCGCCACACCTTCTGCATCAATTATAAAAGGAAATTGTTTTCTATTTGGCAGTTATCAAACCACGTCGATACTAAAGGATTGGTGTATTCCAGCCGTGCCCGTCCACCTTGCCTTTAATAGGTAATATGCAACTCATCCGTACTGGCCATGAACATGCCCACCTAAAACCAACTTTGCCAATTTCCATACTTGAAACACATGCTGTGCCATAGCTACATCCACTTTCGGATTTTGCAATACCCCCTCTTTAATCATTAAGGATGAACCTCCAGGCAATACTTCTTCGCCCGGTTGAAAACATAATTTTGACTGTTCCTTCAAATTCGTTTTTCAAGTGATTTAAAATATTGGCAACTCTAACAAGATTGCTGTGTGCACACATCCTGCTTGTACGTGATACCTACGTTTTGAGATTTATACTCAACATTATTTTTCTCTTCAATTGGTAAAGCGTCTAAGTCGGCACGTAGTAATATGGTTTTTTGTTGGATTTTTCCTTCGATAATCGCAACGATGCCTGTTTTGACAATGCCTTTGGTATATGCATATCGTATTTGTCTAAAATAGAACACACACCATTTGAAGTTCCATGTTCTTCAAAAGATAATTCAGGATGTTGAATGTATATGTCTTCTAAAAGAAATCACTTCATCAAAATACTGATGCGCTAATTGTTTTATGTTATCAATCATCGACATGAAAATACTATTTATTCTATTTTTCCTTTGGCTTGAATCACACTTAATCTATCTAAAATTTTATCATAGATTAGTTTTAGTTTTCTTTGGATGCCTTGTGTAATAAGCCATCGACGAATCAAACACTGCTTTATCAATACGGTTTATCGCTTATAGGATTAAACACGTAAGCTGAATCAAATTTTCGCCAGGAACATTTTCACATTAATGCCAGAGGCACCTTCTGCTAAATAAGCGTCGGTTAATACTTTTACTAACTGGTCTTCGCTAAGCACAGTTTCTGGAACAACTTCGTCCTCTTCGGATGTAGGTTTACATGAAGAAAAAAACAAAACTGAAACAATAAATAGTTTAATTAGGTTTGTATGCATTAAATGCAAAGTTAACACTATGCTTACATTTTTAAATTGTTCGTGAAGATTCGAACAAAATAACATTTTTGAAGCTCAATAGGATCATTTGGTTCAAAATGCACGTCCCGACACCATAATTTGACTATTTGGGAAAGAGTTTGACAAATTATTAAGGTACTCCTGAACCGAAATGCCTCCATACGATTTGTAAATACGGTTACAATCACATCCGCCGGAACAACATCTGTTACCGTCAATAAATCGTTAAACAACGGATTGTCCTAAATATAAGCATCTATGACCTTTTGCCTTCACCAAAAAATTACAATACAAAAGCCCTAATTCGTGCATTTCGTTTGAAGGAAGATATAACAAAAGGTTTTGGGTTAGCCAATGGTTCAGGAAATAATCCATCAATTCCAACAATAACTTTTTGACGGACTAAATGAGTAATAAAATGTTCTTGAGCTGGATTAACCATGCCTACTTGCCACATATTTCCTATTTGGCGCATAAAAGGAAACACCACTTTCTCAATAGTACTTTCAAAACCAAAGTGAATAATGCAATTTGAAATGATTTTCTCGAATTTAGCTTCGTTCATTTCCATCATACATAACACCAAATTATCAATCTGATCGCTCTTTATTAAAATTATTTAAGATTGACTGTGCTTGCTTAATAATTTCCTCATCTGTTAATTTGGCAATTTTAGAAATCTTAAAGCCATTGCTGTTTAATAACGAAATATTTAAAATACGGCGTAAATCGTCGGAAGTATAATACCTGATATTGGTGTCAGTACGTTCTGGCTTTTAAAATGCCATAACGCTGCTCCCAAATGCGTAAAGTATGGGCTTTAATGCCCGAAAGTCTTTCTAAATCTTTTATCGCGTACTGAGTTGGCATCTTTAAGTTTTACTGAATAACAAAGGTAAATCAATTTTGTTTAACGTTTCTGATAAAAATCAACAAATTATTGGGCTTTTCTAAATTAATTATACTATTCTAACCCCTATGATGCAGATGTCGTCTACTTGCTCTGTATCCTTTTTCCAATTATCTAAAGCTTCTTGAAGTTTTATCTTTTGTTCTTTAATTGGCAAAAAGAAACTGTCTTAAGTAATTCTTTTAATTGCTTATACATAAATTTTTTTCCTTTTGGGCCGCCAAATTGGTCAGGAAAACCATCTGTAATCGTATAAACTACATCATTTCTTTCTAAGGGGATTACATGTTGTGTAAATGAAATATAATCTTTATCATGTTTACCAATAGGCATTTTATCAGGCTGCAATTCTATTAATTCACTTTTTATTCCCTCTTCATTATTTGATTGTCGAACAATCCAAACCGGGTTGTTTGCTGCTGCGTATGTTAATCTGGAGTTTTCAAAATCAAACAATACTAAGCTACAATCCATTCCATCTTTCCCTCCATGTTCACTGCCATCTTTCGCAAGCGTATCAATAATTTTTCTCCTTGTCTCATTAAGTATTTCACTTGGTTCAACAAGATGTTTTACTTCAATTGCTTTTTCCAAACATGAAATGTTCAACATACTCATAATTGCTCCTGGCACTCCGTGACCTGTGCTATCGGCGGTAACTAATGCAAATAGATTATTCTCAAATTCTTTAGCCCAATAAAAATCGCCACTTACAACGTCTTTTGGCTGAAACAAAATGAAATATTCTGCTAAATTTTTATTGAGTATTTCTTGGCTTGCCAATAAAGATTTTTGAATTCTTTGAGCATACTGGATACTATCTGTTATTTCTCTGTGTTTTTCTTGTATTTCATTTTTTTGTTCTTCAACTTCTGCCGTTCGTTCTTTAACAGTTTGAAGAAGAATTTTTTCTCGAAGCTTTAAAGTTTTTTCGCGCCATTTTATATATATTGATATACCTAGTATTAATATTGAGATTAAAAATATGCGAAATGCCCATGTTTTCCACCAAGGCGATCTAATTACAAATTTATAAGAATAAGTGTTGCTATAGATACGATCCTTATCAAAGGCCTTAACTTCAAAAGTGTAATTTCCAGGAGACAATCCAGGGTAAGAAATTTCTGTTTTTGTAGTTGTGATCCAATTATTCTCTAAACCATCTAATTTATAATCATATGTAAAGACATTATCAACATGAGTATTTACAGCACTATACTCAAAACTTACATAGTTATTATCATAAGGCAAACTCAAATTTATGGGCAGATTATCTATTTTTTCAATATAATCAAATGATATATCATGTAATCTTTCTCCATTGCTTAATACTGTATCCTTCATTTGATTCCATTTAATTTCCTTGTTAAACAACTTAATATTATTAACATAAGCGTATGGAGCTATTAAATCTTTCTTTTCAACTCTAGGAGAAAATATTTCGATTCTACTATCAATGCCAGACCAAATAAATCCATTTTTATCCTCATAAATAGAATTAGGAACAAAGCGAACTGCAGTAAGCTTATTTGTGCCTGGATAACCACTAAACATTGAAACCTCTGCATAGGGGCTTCTTAAATTACCTGTTAATCTTGCCATACCATATGAAGTGCCAAGCCAAATATTTCCAGACATATCTTGAATAATACTATGTGTATCATATATATCATGCATATTCTCATCACAAGGCAGTTTAACCATCTTTTCACCATCATAGCATGTTAATCCACTATTAAAAGATCCAATCCAAATATTTCCATTATTATCAAGACACAAAGTATATATTTCGTTGGCAGATAAACCCTCTGTCACGGTAAACTGTGAAAATGTTTTTCCATCATATTTAAAAACACCATCACCAAATGTTGCAATCCAAATATTTCCTTGTTTATCTTGAATTATACTTCTTACTTCCAAATCAGAAAAACCCTCTTTTCTTGAAAAATTAGAAAACCTTTTGCCATCAAATATGCTTAATCCTTTTGACGTGCCTAGCCAGATGTTTTTAGCATTATCTTGAAATATACAATATACCGTATTACTTACTAAACCATCTTTTATTGTATAGGTTACAATTCCGTCGCCGTCATAAACCGTAACCCCACATCCAGCAGTTCCAATCCAAATATTACCTGAATGATCATTTAAAAGGTCATAAATTATATGAGTAGGCAACCCTTGCTTTTCGGTAAACCAAGAATATGTTACCCCATCAAATCGACATAAACCATCAAAAGTTCCAAACCAATAAACGCTATCTTTATCTTGTATTATACTATATGTCTTAGTTTTTTTAAAATCATCCAATATATTAAAAACAGAATAAGTACCTTTTATTTTAAAGTCAGATGGATCATCTTTATAAATATCAATTTTAGGTGCTCCCATTTTAAAACGTGTAGGTTGATCATTTAATGAAATAACATGCGCTTGGGCTTTAATTTTTATCCCATTTATAATTTTATATTTATAAAAGGAAACACTTTCAGAAGTGTTAGTTTTTTTTTCAACGCAAGAAATCGCAAAAAAAACTAATATTACTGACAAGAAGTTTTTCAACATAATAATTAAAAATAACAAAAAGTACTTTAATCACAAAACAGCAATTACCCCGCCCAACCTTCTCTATCCAAACTACGATATTGAATAGCCTCTGCAATATGATTGGTTTGGATGTTTTTAGAAGCCTCTAAATCAGCAATAGTCCGAGCCACCTTTAAAATACGGTCATAGGCACGAGCCGATAACCCCAATCGTTCCATGGCTGTTTTTAATAAGGTATTACTGGCTTCATCTAAATGACAATAAGTTCTTAAATCCTTAGTACGCATTTGAGCATTACAATAAATGCCATCAGAAGTTTTATAGCGTTCTGTTTGCAATTGACGAGCTTTGATAACGCGCTCCCGGATATCTTTACTTGTTTCGGCACTTTGAGATTTACTCAACTCGCTAAAAGGAACAGGTGTTACCTCTACATGCAAATCAATCCTATCCAATAAGGGTCCTGAAATTTTATTTAAATATTTTTGTACCACACCAGGTGCACACACGCAGTCTTTTTCGGGATGGTTGTAATAGCCACACGGGCATGGGTTCATACTTGCCATTAACATAAAACTGGCAGGATACTCTACACTAAAACGTGCACGAGAAATAGTCACAATTCTATCTTCTAAAGGCTGACGCATCACTTCTAAAACTGTTCGTTTAAATTCAGGCAACTCATCTAAAAATAAAACACCATTATGTGCTAAAGAAATTTCTCCTGGCTGTGCGTTCATTCCGCCGCCAACCAAAGCAACGTCGGAAATCGTATGATGCGGACTGCGAAAGGGACGCTTAGTTACTAAGCCCATAGTTTTAGACGTTTTACCAGCAACACTATGAATCTTGGTTGTTTCCAATGCTTCATCTAATGTTAAAGGTGGTAAAATAGATGGCATCCTTTTACTTAACATCGTTTTTCCTGCTCCAGGTGGTCCAATTAAAATAACGTTATGTCCACCAGACGCAGCTATTTCCAAAGCACGCTTAATATTTTCCTGACCTTTTACATCATTAAAATCAAATTCAAAATCATCTAAACGCGTTAAAAATTCTTGTTCAATATCAATGGTGGTTTTTTCTAAAGTAGCTGTTTCATTAAAAAAATCAATCACTTGCTTAATGTTAGATACCCCATAAACATCCATGCCATCAACCACCGCAGCTTCTTTGGCATTTTCTTCAGGCAATATCAATCCTTTAAATCCTTCTTGCTTGGCTCTAATAGCAATAGGTAATGTGCCTTTAATAGGACGTAATTCGCCATCCAATGATAGCTCACCCATGATGATGTAGTTAGAAACATCTTCTGATTTGATTTGCTCGGACGCCGCTAAAATACCAACAGCAATAGTTAAATCATAAGCAGAGCCTTCTTTTCTAATATCGGCAGGTGCTAAATTGATTGTGATTTGCTTCCCAGGTATTTTTAGATTGTTATTATTTAAAGCAGCATGAATGCGATGATGACTTTCTTTAACGGCATTATCGGGCAAGCCCACCATAAAAAAATTGATCCCCTGTGACATATTAACCTCTACTGTAACCGTGGTGGCACTAATACCGTGCACGGCGCTTCCAAATGTTTTAACTAGCATACTACAAAATAATTTCTGCAAAATAACAACAAAAGAAAGCCGACTTTGCTATAATTTGTAGCATCTTTGAAATTATCAATATTTACAAGGGTTACAGAGGGACAAATTAACAGCGGTCTATCGCATTTGAAATAAATTTAATACATTTGAAAAATAAATTTATGTCAACAACTAAAGTTTCCTATAAAACATTTCCAGTTCAACTTAGTTTAATTGCGATTTTTGGCTTAGGAATTTTATGGTACATTATTTATAAAGCTGCAACAACTTCCTTTACCCACGACGAAAGTTATACATATACTCACTATGTACATCAAGGATTTATGGACATCATTTCCTATAAAACACCTTATACTAATAACCATATTTTAAACACAGTATTAATGAAATACTGCGAAGTGTTTTTTGGAAGTTCGGAATTAAGCTTACGCTTACCTAATATTTTAGCTTTTATTCTTTACAGTATTTTTACAATTCTACTTTTATACAAGTATATTCCTAAATTGATGTTTCCTTTTTATTTGTTAATGTTGCTAAACCCTCATTTGCTTGATTTTTTTGCATTAGCACGCGGATATGGTTTGTTTTTTGCCTTTTTACTAATGAGTTTTTATTATCTCAGTCTTTATTTTACATCTAAACAAAACAGGCACTTGATACTCTTTAACGTTGGAGCCTTTTTAGCCGTGATGAGTAATTTTTCGTTGCTTAATTATTACGTAGCTGCTTTAATTGTATATAATATTGTAAGCTATGTTATTTTAAAATTAGACCCTACAAGTAATAACTATCATTTTTATAAGCAAAACAAAATCAATATTGTTTCAGTGATTTTATCTGGAATGGTATTATATGAGCCATTACGCCGAATATCCAAAATGAGCTTGCTTGATTTTGGGGGTAAAAATGGATTTATGGAAGACACTATTGGCACTGCCATTTATAGTTTCTTTTATGAAATGTATGTTACTCCTTTTTGGGAAACCATATTTAAATTTTTTATAGTATCAGTTGTTGTGCTAACACTCATAATCATTTTAAAGGCTATTTTTCAAAGAAATGTTACCTTATTTAAAGCACATATTAGTCTAGTACTTATAAATCTAATTCTACTAGCTATTGTTGCGATAACTATTGCGCAGCATTTGATTTTAGGGAATGACTATTATATCCATCGCTTTGCGCTCTTCTTTTACCCCATATTTATTTTAAATTTTATTTTCCTTTTAAATTATTTTTTTGAATTATCTAAAACAACCAGCGTTTCTATTTCCTATTTATGTGCCAGTTTAGCGCTTTTTAATATCTATATAAATCACAATACTGCTTTTTATAAAGATTGGAAAATAGATAGCGACGTTAAAAGTATGATGCAAAATTTGGTTTTAGAGCATGAAAAATATCCCAACAAAAACATACGATTAGGGATTAATTGGCTTTTTGAGCCAGGTGTTAATTTTTACCGTTACACCTGGGATTTAAAATGGTTAACCCCAGCTCACAGAAGGGGAATTAGTAAATATGACGACTATTTTTATATTTTAAATACAGACAAAGAATATATGGATTTGTCTAATAAGCCTGTCGTTTATAAGAACGAGCAGACAGGTGCTGTTTTGCTAAAAAACACTAATTAAATAAAAAATTTAAAAGGAGATTGTTTTAAATACGATAAATTGTATATTTATAATTCTAAAAAAAACACGACCATGATTAAAAAATTACTTATAGCAGTTACCTTACTACTAACAACCGCTCAAATAAAAGCTCAAAATGAAGAGCCACGTGAATTAACTTGTTACAATAAATGGTCACAAAAATTTGATGAGCGCGGAGCAGAAGAGGTGGAAGACGGTGTTTATACTGATGTTATTATCACTTCTCGTATTGGCTCAAAAGCTAACTGCTGGAGTGGAAAGGCAGAAGTTCGCAACCACAAATTAATAAAATGTTGGATTATTAAAGAGGATAATTCTGAGGAAGAAGTGACTCGTACTTGGAAAAACAATTCAAACAAAGAAGTAAGTATTATTAATGGCGTAAGTTCATCTATGATTACAGTTCATAACGAATTAATTAATGTATTATGGCCTAAAAAAATAAAAGCTAAAAAGGCTGCTGCTAAAAAAGCACCAGAACCAACGGATGATTAATTATGATTTAATAAACAAAAAAGGAGCAAATTAATTTGCTCCTTTTTTTATGACTCTTCCTTAAAAGGATTTCTCGGAATCCATTCCGTTGGTTGTAAAAATTGCATAAATGGTTTTAAAATTAATTTAGAAACCGTGTTTTGTGGTTTAATATAACATAACAATTCGTGAGCTCTGGCGCCAACAGTGGTTTTAATTTCAGAAGCTGTTCTTCCTAAATTAATTTTTGTTTTTTGCATTAAAATGGCTTGTTCAATAAAGCTATATAATATAGTTTGATACAATTCGTACTCTTTATTATGCGCATAATCAAAACCGATGTAATGCGCTTCTACCTCATTCTCTAAACAAAAACCACAAGCAAACGACACCATTTGATCGCCTAAAAACCAAGCATCCACATAAAAAGAATTGGTATCTGCCTTAATCACATCTTCAAAATAACCTGGCGACAAGTGTACTAATTTAAATTTGGCCTGATTAAATACCTGAGTATATAAATCATGCATGGTGTTTTTATAGAGGGAAACTTCTTGAGCTGATAATCTTTTTTTAGTTAACGAAGCACTAGCACTTAAAATATGCTTAGCTCTGTTTCTATATTTTTTTGAAAAGGTAGCTAAATAATCTGTAGGTTTGATAAGCCTTTTAGGCAAATCAATAATCATATTTGGCTCTACATTAAAGTGAACAAATTTAGTGCAGTACCAACAATCTTTATTGCCAAATCCTTCGGCATAAAAATCTTTTACCAAAATAGCAGAAATTTTTCCTCTTAGTTTTTCTGCTCTCGATACGCAATCAATAACTCCTTCTACAATTTTGAAAGTGGTTTTTTTACTGTTAACATCCAAATAAAAACCATGCTCACCGCTAATAAAATTGTTGCCACATGTTACCAACCGCATGATGGTTTCGTTTTCATTATGCTCAATATATCTTTGGAAAACAGAAGCACGTTTACTTTTTAATTCTGAGATCTGCTTTTCAATCAATTCGCCAAATAAAGAAGCGGAAAAATCATTGATCTGAAAATAAACAACACCAATTGGGTCTTTTCTATTATAAACAATCACATATCTGAATCTAAAGTGATCGGTTTTTTCTTTATGTAAAACACTTAAATAGGAATGTGATAAAAAAACATTCTTATTATTTAATGCTTTCGTCCAATCATTTACGGGAACTAAATTAATATCTTCGAAACAAGTAAATGTATAACTACTAAATAGCTTTCTATTTGGTTTTAATATATTCTTCCCTAATATCTTATCGCAGAGTACAAACATCAGATTGCTAATAATTGAAAAATGTCGTCAAATAAATATGTAACACTTTCATCGATAGAAAGTTCAGAAGTATCAATACTATAAATAGCATTAGTGGGCATTTCAAAAGGATTAGAAACTCCTGTAAATTCCTTTATTTCACCTGTTCTTGCTTTGGCATAGTGCCCTTTTACATCACGTTTTTCGCAAACCTCTAAAGGGGTAGAAATATGATATAATATAAAATGTTGCTCTCCAATAATGTTTTCTGCTAATCGTCTTAGTTCGTTAGTTGGCGTAATTAAACTGCAAATCACCACAACACCACAACTCGCTAATTGCTTCGCTAACTCAGCAGTACGACGAATATTCTCTGTTCTATCTTCCATGCTAAAACCAAGTCCTTTATTCAAGCCTTGTCTTAAAACATCGCCATCAAGTACCTTTGTTAAAATGCCTTCGTCATGTAATCGTCTTTCTAACTCGTAAGCTAAAGTTGTTTTACCTGAACCTGAATAGCCTGTCATCCAAATTACCAAGCCTTTATGAGACAATAAGTTTTCTTTATCTGAACTAGTTACAAGCTCTTCCTGATTAGGAAATATGTTATTTGATTGGCTCAAAATAGAAGAAATTAGAATTTAAAAATACAATTAATTATCTTATTTTTGATGATAATATAGCCTTTTAATTAATATTAACATGACATACGATTTTAGACAAAGCCCTGTGGTTGACCAAGTAGGAATTGAGGAACGAGTGGCTCGTTTTAATACACGCAGTATTAAAAAAGGAAGTAAGGTGCAAGCTTTGAAACTAGCACTAAACATGATTGATTTAACTACGTTAGAAGGAAAAGATACAGAAGGAAAAGTCACACAAATGTGTTACAAAGCCATGCACCCTCATTTAGCTTTGCCTGATTTACCAACTACCGCAGCGGTGTGTGTTTACCCAACTATGGTTAAAACAGCTAAAGAAGCATTAAAAGGAAGTAAGGTAAAAGTAGCATCTGTTTCTACGGCTTTTCCCAGTGGAAATTCTACTATGCAGATTAAGTTATTAGATACAAAATTAGCGTTGGACAATGGGGCTGATGAAATTGATATGGTAATTAGCCGTGGTGAATTTTTAAAAGGAAATTACAATTTTGTGTTCGATGAAATTGCTGCTATTAAAGATTTAACACACAAATACAATGCGCGTTTAAAAGTCATTTTTGAAACAGGTGAAATTTCTACCTTAGATAATGTTCGCAGAGCAAGTGATATTGCTATTTATGCCGGAGCAGATTTTATTAAAACATCAACTGGTAAAATTGGTGTGGCAGCAACTATGCCTGTTACATTAGTGATGTTAGATGCGATTAAAGATTATTATTTTAAAACAGGCATACAAGTGGGCATGAAGCCAGCGGGTGGCATTAGCACAGCAAAAGGCGCCTTACAATATTTAGTGATGTTACACGAAACGTTAGGTAACGCTTGGTTAGATAATAAATGGTTCCGTTTTGGAGCAAGCTCTCTAGCTAATGATTTAATTTTACAATTAGAAAAAGAAGCAAAAGGCGTTTATTATAGCAAAGATTATATTTCAGTGGATTAATATATTTCAAAAAACATTTTATGAACAGATACCTTTTATACTTACTATTATTGAGCGCTGTTTTTTCCTGTAAAAAGAAAGACCAGGAAGCTACTCCTGCAACAACCACAAATGCTCCGCAGACAGCTGATTATCAATCAAATCTTAGAACGAACCTTATTTTAACTAAGAATGGCAGCAATTTCGATACAAGTTTTGCTTTTGTTGGAAAATATGTAAAAATAGTAGGTTCTTCTCAAACATGGTCCCCATTTTCTTCTACTAACTATAACGGCTACCTTTCTGATGGCAACAATAATTTTAATGGCGAGATCTTAAGCTGTCCGAATTTTATACAATTAGCTTCTAAATCAACGTGGAATGTAACTTCAACAGAATTTGGAAATTTTCAATACAGCGATTCCGTTAACCCAGTGTTCATCTCAACCACGTTAACCCAAATCCCAACTACCTATACTGCTAGTCAAGGTATCCCAATAAAAATTGCAGGCTTTCCAGTAGGATATTCCATTTATTTAGGCGATAAAAGTTCTCTATATTTTCCGTGGACAGTTGCAAACTATAATGGCATGTCTTTCCCTTCTACATTAGATACTATTAGAGACACCCTCAAAGCTCCTGAATTTTTCTCCGTTCCTATAAACACAACCTTTACACTTTCTATTAGTCTTTCTCCTAGTTTTAATTCTTTGGCGTACCTTAATGGACATGAATCATTTCTATTTAAACCAACTATCTATTATTATCCTATCAAAAGAATAAATTAAGTGTCAACATATTAAACTTAGCCGCTAAAAGCGTAGACTTTCTGCTCAAAGAGAAAAAGAAAAAATAAAAACATATTGCCCTCTGCGACCTTTGCAAACACTCAGCGTCCTTTGCGGTTAAACACAAAATAAAATGGCAAAAAAAGAAGTTAAAAAATTAGAATACTTTACCGATTGGAAATACGCTCCATCACCGGAAGCAACCGATCATATTCGTTTACAAAAACAGTATGATTTATTTATCAATGGTAAATTTGTGAAACCAAATTCTGGTAAATATTTTGATACTATTAATCCTGCTACCGAAGAAAAAATTTCGAGTATTGCAGAGGCTAATGATAAAGATGTTGACTCAGCTGTAAAAGCTGCTCGTGGCACTTACGACAAAACGTGGAGCAAAATGCCAGCAAAAGAACGCGCAAAATACATTTACCGTATTGCTCGTTTAATTCAAGAGCGTGCTCGTGAGTTATCAGTCATCGAAACGTTAGATGGTGGTAAATCCATTCGCGAAAGTCGTGATATTGATGTGCCTTTAGCGGCAAATCATTTCTTTTACTACGCTGGTTGGGCTGATAAATTAGAATATGCATTCCCCAATCGCCAGCCTAAATCATTAGGCGTTGCGGGCCAAGTGATTCCTTGGAATTTCCCATTATTAATGGCTGCTTGGAAAATTGCTCCAGCTTTAGCAACTGGAAATACAGTTGTATTGAAACCTGCAGAAACCACTTCGTTAACAGCTTTAAAATTAGCAGAGATTATTCAAGAAAGTGGTTTGCCTGATGGAGTAGTAAACATCATCACAGGTCACGGACCAGTTGGTGCTTCTATGGTGAATCATAAAGACATTAATAAAATTGCTTTTACTGGAAGTACAGGTGTTGGCAAGTGGATTCAAAAAGCCATTGCAGGAACCGATAAAAAATTAACTTTAGAGTTAGGCGGAAAAGCTGCGAACATTATTTTTGAAGATGCTCCTATCAACCAAGCTGTTGAAGGAATTATCAATGGTATTTTCTTTAACCAAGGTCATGTATGCTGTGCAGGTTCTCGTTTATTTGTTCAAGAAAGCGTTGCCGAAGAAGTGATTCGCAAGCTAAAAGATAGATTAGAAACTTTAATTGTTGGCGACCCATTAGATAAGAACACAGACATTGGCGCTATCAATTCGAAAATGCAATTGAATAAAATTAATGAGTATTTAAAAATTGGTGTGAACGATGGAGCTGAGATGTACCAAAGCTCTTGTACGATTCCTAAAAAAGGATTTTTTGTTCGTCCTACTTTGTTTTTAAATACATCTCAATCTCATCGTATTTCTCAAGAAGAAATTTTTGGGCCAGTGTTAGCGATTCAAACATTTAGAACAATTGAAGAAGTGATTGAAAAAGCAAATAACATTCCTTATGGTTTAAGTGCAGGTGTTTGGACGGACAAAGGCTCTCGTATTTTCAACTTAACTTCTAAATTACGCGCTGGTGTAGTTTGGGCAAACACATACAATAAGTTTGATCCAACGTCTCCGTTTGGTGGTTACAAAGAAAGTGGATTTGGAAGAGAAGGTGGATTACATGGTTTAATGCCTTATCTAAAGTTCTAAGAAATAAGTTATTAGTTGTTAGATAAACACTCAAACAACAAACAACTAAACTCAAAAAACATATTACAATGGAAAGAATAGAAGTTTTAAAAACATACAAAATATTTATTGGCGGGCAGTTTCCTCGTACGGAAAGCGGTCGCTATTATCCTTTAAAATTAAAAAACAACATGACTGTAAACGTTAGTTTATCTTCTCGTAAAGATTTTAGAAATGCTGTCATAGTAGCACGTGGTGCTTTTAGTGGATGGAGCTCTCGTGCAGCATTTAACCGCGGACAAATTTTATACCGCATTGCCGAAATGTTAGAAGGCAGAAAAGATCAATTCTTAGAAGAATTAAAACAGTTAGGTTACACACCTGCTGCTGCTAAAAAAGAAGTAGAGCAAAGTATCGACCGTTTAGTGTACTATGCTGGTTGGTGCGACAAATACCAACAATTATTTAGTTCAGTAAACCCTGTAGCTACATCACATTTCAATTTCTCAGTGCCTGAACCAATGGGTGTGGTTGCTATCTTAGCGGATGAATCAACAGCTTTATTAGGCTTAGTTTCTGTGATTGCTCCAGCTATTGCTGGAGGAAATACATGTATTGTATTAGCATCAGAAAGTAAACCAACGTGTTCTATTACATTTGCAGAAGTAATTGCAACGAGCGATGTGCCAGGTGGCGTTGTAAATATTGTAACAGGTAATCGCAAAGAATTACACTCGCATTTTTCTTCTCACATGGATGTGAATGCCATCATCAATTGTAACTCCGAAAAAGATTTTAATAAAACCATTGGTGAAAATGCGTCCTTAAATGTGAAACGCGTTTTTACGTGGAACAAAAATTGGAGCGACGAAAAAGAACAAGGACCGTATTACATTACCGACTTACAAGAAATTAAAACAACTTGGCACCCAATTGAAAATATTGGTGTATCGGGAATTAAATATTAGGTTGCAGCTAAACGTATTTAGTCACAACAAAGAAAATTAATTTCAATTTTTCTACAGTTTGTTTTCTCATAAGTTTGAGATAGTGCTTCTGCATACCTCGTATACAAAGGTTTCACAATAAATTCTATAATCTTTTCATAAATCAGATTTATACAAAATTTCTACATTTTGTTTTTCTAGTTTTTAATTATTTTTACAAATAAAAAAGCTATGAAAATAATTTTCACTATTGTTTGTATTATATTTTTATCTGTTTCCTATAGAGCGCAGTCAGTTATTATTTCTGAATCCAACTCTGTTATTACAAATGATGTGAAAAGAACAAAGTATGTTAGCATTTATCCAAATCCTTCTGCCGAAGTTCTCGTTATTAAAGTAAACGAACCTAAAACAGGAATGGAATTTATATTATACAATCAACAAGGGCAAGCAGTAGATAAATTATCAATTGTCGAAAAAGAAACACAATACCTTCGCAGAAATTTGGCAAAAGGAATATACACCTTCAGCGTTTTAAATAACAAAGAGGTTGTTGAATCTGGAAAGCTTGTATTTGAGTAAATTTTTGCATCAGTAACATTATACGGGCGTGTCCCTGCGGGTCGGGCTGCCCGCTTCAATCTTTTAATACACTCCGTTTCATAAAAGGATTTTCGCTTGCATCCCTCACGCGTGTTTTACTTTGTATTCGTGACTTATTTTTCATACCTTTATTTAATGAAGCTAAGAATAATATATACCATCGTTTTTATAAATCTTATTGCTTTAGCCTATTCTCAAAATTGGGCAGTATTTAATAAAAACTATCGCTACAACTATTCATTAGAAAATGAAAGTTACACGACTGTTGTCATATTTGCCGATAGTACTTTAATACAAGGTGTAGATACTATTTACAGTTTAAACAGAATTGCTACTAAATGTGATAGTTGCTGGTTTTATTATCCAGAGCCTGGCGTTGCGGATTCAAATTATATCATGATTAATCAACCGCAATTTATGCAAAGACGAATTGTGTATTCAAATAATCAATATCGTTTAAGTGATACAAGCAATTATATCATTCCTCGTTTTTTATCTCTTGGTAATACTTGGACCTTTAATGCTTCTCGTGGTATAACGGCACAAGTCATTAGCGCCACTATAAAAAATTATTTTGGCGTGAGTGATTCAGTCAATACCATTTTATTAAGTACCAATGATTCCATCATTATTTCAAAACAATTCGGCATCGTAAAATACCCTGCTCAATTTGGACAACAGATGTATTATAAATTGCGTGGAATAGAAAGTGATAGTGTTTATGACGTACTAGCATTATATGGAGAAAAAGTACCGAACTTTTATGATTTTTTTAAATTAAAGCCTGCGGTAATTCACTATTACTCTTATGAACACAGATACACAGGGCTTCCAGGAGCACAGTGCTTTGCCTATTATTACGCAAAAAAAACAACCACATCTTCTTCAAATATAGGTGGTGTATTATACAATTCATTCATAGAAGACAGAAAAGGATGTTCAGCTAGTTGTATGCCTGGAAGCTTTCCTGGATCCTGTGGTATAAATAACCCCTTTGTTTTTCCATCTCTTCCTGTCAATACACAAACTGCTGTTAATGTACCTACATATTATCAACACTATTGGGATCATTTTTACACTTCTTCTTACAATAATCAATTTATAACTACTAGTATGGGTGGACGCTATGTAGTTAAATTTGGGAAAACAACTAACAATCATTTTTACAAAACCTACGGATATTCATGTTTTTCAGGTTATTTGGGCGAAATGAAACCAAATTATAGTCATTGTGATTATCTACCATCTTCTCAAAATTCAAATGTATATTATACTACAGGTTTAGATATCAATGGCGGTTTTGGTAGAATTGGCGAAACCTTTATAGAAGGTTATGGAGAAGTAAATAAGTTTATGGGCGTTTTTGAAAGCATTGAATATTACTGCACTTCCACCATCATCGATGGTGCTGACACGCTGGGTGAAATTATTCCTTATGGCATCTACACCAATATAAATTCTTTAGAGAACAACAATTATTCTTCCTTCGGCCCAAATCCAACTCAAGATATCATCACTATTAATTTTCCTTTTGAAGCAACAGGAAATAATGGAACGATTGAAGTAAAAGATGTGTTCGGAAAAACGGTGTTTCAAAAAACAATTATGAGCGGAGCATCTTCAGAAAAAATTAATCTTCAAAATTTCGCCCAAGGCATTTACTTTGTAGATGTAAAAATTCCTCATTTTCAAAAGCAATACAAAGTCATTAAAGAGTAAGTTTTATCTTAAACTTTAAAGCAAGTCCGCGTGAGGGATTGAGGCTTTGTTTGAGCTCTTTTTATTTGTTCCAAAGGACAAATAAAAAAGCGAGTGCCGAAAGCCCGACCCATAGGGGCACGCCCAAATAATTATTCTCACAATCCACTGCACTATCCCCTAAAAACCTATTGTAGCTTTGCGGTTAAATCTTATCTTTACACCTCGCAAAATCAAGCATTATGGAATACAATTTTAAAGAGATAGAAAGTAATTGGCAAGCATATTGGGCAAAACACAAAACCTTTGCTGCTAAAGATGGGGGAGATAAACCGAAGTACTACGTATTGGACATGTTCCCTTATCCATCTGGTGCTGGTTTACATGTAGGGCATCCTCTTGGATACATTGCTTCTGATATTGTTTCTCGCTACAAGCGCCATAAAGGCTTTAATGTATTGCATCCAATGGGTTACGATAGCTTTGGTTTACCAGCTGAGCAATATGCGATTCAAACAGGACAACATCCAAAAATTACGACTG
Organism: Bacteroidota bacterium; assembly: GCA_016711805.1. GTDB lineage: Bacteria > Bacteroidota > Bacteroidia > B-17B0 > Aurantibacillaceae > UBA4416. The sequence continues at coordinate 31,659 of JADJSH010000026.1, read as the reverse complement.
AACAAAACATTGCACGTTACCGCGAACAATTAGATAAAATTGGTTTTTCGTTTGATTGGGACAGAGAAGTAAGAACATCCAATCCTGAATACTACAAATGGACACAATGGATCTTCATTCAAATATTTAATAGTTGGTATAACAAAAGCACCAATAAAGCAGAGCCTATTGAAACCTTAATCCAAATTTTTGAAACAAAAGGATTCAATAGCAAATTAGACGACACCTTAACAGGTGATATTGAAAAAGATTTAGGGACGTTTACTAGTGAAGAATGGAAAGCTTTTGATGAAAAAAAGAAAAGCGACATTTTAATGAATTTCCGTTTAGCTTATTTAGGAGAATCAGTGGTGAACTGGTGCCCGGCTTTGGGAACGGTTTTAGCGAATGATGAAATTAAAGATGGTGTAAGCGAGCGTGGCGGACATCCTGTTGAACGTAAACTCATGAAACAATGGAGCATGCGTATAACAGCCTATGCTCAACGTTTGTTAGATGGATTAGATACTTTAGATTGGACAGAAAGTTTAAAAGAAGCGCAACGTAACTGGATTGGAAAAAGTGAAGGAACAAGTTTAAAGTTCAAAGTGTCTCAGGGTGACAAATGGATAGAAGTATTCACCACTCGTCCTGATACAGTATTTGGCGTTTCCTTTGTAACACTAGCGCCAGAGCATGAATTAGTAGAAAGTTTAACCACAGCAGATAACAAAGCTGCGGTTGAAGCTTATGTGACGCAAGCAAAAAACAGAAGCGAGCGTGAGCGCCAGGCTGACATTAATAAAATTACAGGTGTGTTTACTGGTTCTTATGTAGAACATCCATTCACAGGAAAACAAGTTCCTATTTGGATTGGTGATTATGTATTAGCTGGTTATGGAACAGGTGCTGTGATGGCAGTGCCAGCGCACGATAGCAGAGATTATAGTTTTGCGAAACATTTTGGTTTACCAATTTTAGAAGTAGTAGCGGGTGGGGATTTAGAAAAAGAATCGTACGATGCGAAAGAAGGAAAGTTAATTAACTCAGATTTTTTAAATGGATTAGAAGTTAAAGAAGCGATTAAAAAAGCCATTGCCGCCATTGAAACAAAAGGCATCGGAAAAGGAAAAGTGAATTTCCGTTTACGTGATGCGGTGTTTGGCAGACAACGTTATTGGGGAGAACCAATTCCGGTGTATTACAAAAATGATATTCCTTACGCTTTAAATGAAAACGAATTACCATTAGTATTACCAGAAGTAGATAAATATTTACCTACCGAAGATGGTGAGCCCCCTTTGGCTCGTGCTGCCTCTTCATGGAAGCACGAAGGCAAATATGATTACGAACATAGCACCATGCCGGGTTGGGCAGGTAGTTCTTGGTATTTTTTAAGATACATGGACTCTACTAACGCTTCGGTGTTTGCGGATAAAAAATTAGCAGATTATTGGCAACAGGTAGATTTATACATTGGTGGTAGCGAACATGCGACAGGGCATTTATTATACGTGCGCTTTTGGACGAAATTTTTAAAAGACCTTGGATACATTGCTATTGATGAACCCGCTAAGAAGTTGATTAATCAAGGGATGATACAGGGTAGAAGCAATTTTGTTTATAAACTTATCGGGACTTGGGGGGCTGAGAAACCAACGGATAATGATATTAAAAAAATTGAAGAGGTAATGAAGAATCTTCCTGAAGTATTCATTTCAAAAAATTTCTATAGTACAATAGTAAAATATAATGATATAGTCAATGACGGAGATAAGCCAGATGATAAATTGACACAAGAATTTAATTATATATCCGATCTAATTACTGAAAAACGAAAGGAACTAAATGCTTTAGCCCAAAGTATGTTTGATGGAAAGCACTATGCATATTCTATATCCGCTGATACCAATCCAATTGCATTCAATGTTGATATAAACATCGTAGACAATGATATTTTAAATATTGATTCTTTTAGAAATTCCAGAAGTTATTATAAAAATGCAGAGTTTATATTAGAAGATGGGAAATATATTTGCGGATGGGAAATTGAAAAAATGGGGAAGAGTAAACTAAATGTTCAAACTCCAGATGATATTGCAGAAAAATTTGGTTCAGATACGTTGCGTTTATACGAAATGTTTTTAGGCCCTTTAGAACAAAGTAAGCCTTGGAATACCAATGGTATTACAGGCGTACACGGTTTCTTAAAAAAATTGTGGCGCTTGTTCTATTCCCCCTTGCAAGGGGGTGCCCAAGGGGCGGGGGATGTTGCTTTTAATGTTACTAACGACGAACCAACCAAAGGCGAATTAAAAACCATACATAAAACCATTAAAAAAATTACAGAAGACATTGAGCGTTTTTCTTTCAATACCTCTATCAGTAATTTTATGATTTGCGTAAACGAATTAACCGATGCAAAATGTAATAAGCGTTCAATCCTTGAACCCTTATTAGTTTGTTTATCTCCTTACGCTCCGCACATTGCCGAAGAACTTTGGAAACAGTTAGGTCATACCGAAAGTATTTCAACTGCTGCTTTCCCTGATTTTAATGAAGCATTTTTAGTAGACGATAACGTAAACTATCCTGTATCATTTAATGGTAAAGTTAAATTTACATTAGAGTTAGCTGCTACATTAACAGCACCTGAAGTGGAAGCCATTGTAAGAGCTAACGAGCAAACTGCCAAATACCTTGATGGTAAAGAACCTAAAAAAGTAATCGTCGTTCACAAGAAGATTGTGAATATGGTAGTTTAATTAAGTGGTTACTAATATTTTGAAAAAGTCCTGGGATTAAAATTCCAGGACTTTTATTTTTAGAAAAAAGTAGTATATTGAAACCTTAAACGTACTATAGCAAAAAAATGATTTTTGGAAACTTAATAAACCTTGGCGTAAAATCAGAAATGGAATTTTACCAAAAACGCGAGGCAAGAATTGTTAATTTATTTGCATTAATAACATTGCTTGGTTTATTAATTGGCGTTTCCTCTGTGATTTTTATTAGTGGAGACTATGTGATTTCAACCGTGTTATTTACAACGCTCACTTCATTAACTATTCTGTTTTTAAATTATAAATTATATCACAATGCGGCTACTTACCTTTTTGTAATAACCATAAATGTTACCATTTTTATTTTAAATCAACAATACATTGATAGCGTGGGTAATTACTTATACTACTTTCCCGTTATATTTTGCGTGGCTTTAATCCATAATCCTGTAAAATCAAATGCCAGAACCGCTATTTTCTTTTCGATTGTATTAGTAAGCTTTTTATGTTCACGTTTAATTGATATTCCTTATTTAAAAAATACAACTATTACTGAAGCCGATAATGCGGCCTTATTAACTTATAATAGTGTGTTAGCGTTTTTTGTCACTTTAATTTTGGTGTTTTTAGTAGTGAGGCTTATTAATCGCCAAAATAACGAAGCCTTAACGCTTCTTCACAAAGAACAAGAAGCACAAAAAATAATTTCTCAATCCTTAAAAGAAAAAGAAACGTTGTTAGCAGAAATACAACATCGCGTTAAAAATAATTTAGCCATTATTACTGGTTTATTAAATCTTCAAACCGAAAAAGCACCTTGCGAAGAATCTAAACAACTGATGATTGAATCACGAAACAGAGTGATGAGTATTTCGATGGTACACGAACGCTTGTATAAAAAAGATAACTTATCAAAAATTAATTTGAAATTGTATTTATTTGAATTAGTTCAAGAGTTGATAAAGAGTTTTCCTATTACTTCGAAACAGATAGAAATCATTGAAGAACTAGAAGTCATTGAATTGGAAATAACAAAAGCTGTTCCGATTGGTTTAATTGTAAATGAAGCCATCACCAATTCATTGAAACATGCCTTTCATCAAGGCCATCAAAACCCAAGTATTAAAATCAAAATGCAATTAATTTTTGATAGAATACAAATTTGTATCATGGATAACGGTAGTGGCTTTACTGATACTTCCAATAGAAAAGAAACTGCTCTTGGATTGTCTTTAATCGAATCCTTATCCGACCAAATAGACGCACAAGTTGTTTTTAAAAACGAAGATGGAGCGTGTGTAAGTTTGGTATTTCCTACCTAATTTTTTAATCTACGTTATTGTGAACTAACACTATTTTTAAATATTTATATATAAATCTAAACTCTTAATCATCACACACCAAAAATTATGAAAAAAATCATTTGTTTACTAGCCATTAATTTTTGGTTCGGTTCTGCTTATTCACAAGCTACTCATGAAGATTCTGTTGCCATGTATCAAGAAGTCATGAATCATTATTTAGATTCCATGAATGCAACCTTTAAATATCAAACAGGGAAAATAACCTTAGATGGGGGCTTTGCAACAATAGATATTCCAAAAGGATTACGATTTTTAGACGCCGCTCAATCAAAAACAGTGTTAGTAGATTTATGGGGGAATCCTAATGCGAATGGCATTATTGGTATGTTGTTCCCAGAAAAATATACGCCTTTAGATGAAAACTCATGGGCATTCACCATTAGTTTTGATGAAATGGGTTATGTGGAAGATGGTGATGCAGAAGACATGGACTATGCCGAATTATTAACTACCATGAAAAAAGAAACATCAGAATCAAATACTGAAAGAATAAAAGAAGGATATGACAAAATCGAATTAATTAATTGGGCCTCTACACCATTTTATGATAAAGACAGAAAAGTTTTGCATTGGGCTAAAGAATTTAAATTTGGTGAAGCCACCGACAACACACTAAACTATGATGTGAGAATTTTAGGGAGAAAAGGCGTTTTATCCATGAATGCCGTTGGAAAAATGTCGTCGCTAACAGAAGTAAAACCTGTTATTAATTACTTGTTATCCTCTGTAAAATTTACTCCAGGCAATCAATACTCGGATTACGATTCAAGTGTTGATGAAGTAGCCGCATGGTCTATCGGTGGATTAGTGGCTGGTAAAGTTTTAGCAAAAGTGGGTTTATGGGCTTTGTTTGCAAAGTATATTAAGTTAATTTTTATTGCAGTAGCCGCTGCTTTTGGCGGAATTTGGAAATGGATTAAGAATCGTAAAGATAAAAATCAGGATATGGACAACAACATGCCCATTACTAAAACATAAAAATAAACTTTAGCAACTAAAAATAAAAGCAGAAAAACTTTAGGTCTTTCTGCTTTTATCATTTAAAGAAATTACTCTTCTGATTTATTTTTTAATTGCATTAATAAAGCATATGCGCCCTTTGTTACAATAGAAGCATTCAACATATCTTTGCCATCTAATGTGGTGATTTCCGAAAAACCATTTTCAGTAACACCTTTCTTTACTTCAACTATTTCAAATTGTCGATTTCCCTTTTCTATAAAAACATAATCTTTCCCCTCGTGGCTAACAATAGCATCTTCATTAATGGACAACGCATTTTGTAATTTAATTTCCACCTCTGCATTCATATACATACCTGGTAATAATGTTTTATCATAATCTTCAAAATGACAATGAACATCGGCGCTTCTATCCGCTGATAAATCCTGACTAATTAAAATAATCTCGCAAGGATGTTTTTTGTTGGGTAGGTTGTTATTAAAGGCCAGTAATTTTTGTCCGATCGACAATTTATCTAAATCTTTTTCAAACACTGCTAAATTCAAATGTATATCCTCTGGATTAATCAATTCAAATAATACATCGGATGGGTTAACATACTTTCCAATATTCACATTTACTTTTGATACAAAGCCGTCAATAGAAGAATAAACATTAATACTTCTTGATAAATTAGACTCATTTAAATTATCTGGATTAATATTTATTAATCGCAATTTCTCAGCTAATGCACTCAATGAAATCCGTTGAGTTTTATAATCCATTTCGGTTTGCTGAAATACCTTATCGCTACTCGCTTTACTTTGGTTTAATTCCTTTTGGCGATTGTACTCGTTTTCGGCATAACTTAATTTTGATTTCACTGTCAGATATTCCTGCTGCAATTGAATGTATTGTTGATCTTCCATCGTTGCCAACACTTCTCCTTTTTTAACATGCATGCCTGGCAATAATTTAGTGGACTTCAAAAAGCCTCCAAAAGGTGTGCTTACCGAAACCATATTTTGCGGCGGCACATCAATTTTCCATTCAGTTTTAAAACCGTAGAGATTTCTCTCTTCTCTAGTTTTCCTGTGACAATGTTAGCACTTTTATATTGTGCTTCGTTTAAAGTTACCGTAGTTTCTATAGCAGCTACAGTTTCTGTTTCTTCGCTTTTAGTGCCTCCACAAGAAGCTACTATAAGTGAAATCATCAATATGACAAATATATTTTTCATTTTAGTAAGGTTATTTAGTGATTAAGTAATTAATTTGAATAATAGTTTCATTGTAGCTTTTAACAGCATCCATGTAATTAGATTGAAGATTGATGGCTTGATTAGTCAGCATCACCCAATCGAGGTAATCAATTTCGCCATTGCTAAATTGCTTATTGGCAGTTTCAAAAATCAATTGCGCATTTTTTAATCCGGTGTTTTCAAAATAAGTAAGCGCTATTGTATTGGCTTGATGTTGCATTAGTAAACTTTGATATTGATTTTGCAAAGCATTTTTTTCAAGCTGATACAAGTTCTCTGAAATAGATTGATTAATTTTTGCTGCATTCATTTTTGCTTTTTGAGCTCCAAAAAATAAAGGAATTCCTAATCCTAATTGAACAGATTGAAATCTAGTAGATGACGTGTAGGTTTTATTATCTGAGCCCGAACCTTGCATCGTCATATTATAATAACCAATATTAAAGTCTGGTAACAACTTAGACCTCTCTAATTTTCTTGAAATCATAGAAATCTTTTTTTGTTGCTCCATTATCTTCAATAAGGGGTGCTGATTAATAACCGTGTAGTCAGCGTTTACGTCTAAGTTTAATTTTAAATCCGTTTCTGTTGGCACAAAATCAGTTAGGGTATTTAATAATAACTTAAATTGTAATTTAGCAATATCAATATCTTGCTGCAATTGTTTTAATTGAATAGCAATAGTTCCCCGCTGCGATTCGGCAGTTGCCTTTTCCAACACATTGCTCTCACCTTTATTAAAACGCATCGTTGCTTTCTCTAAAAAATTAGCATACATGCTATCATTTTTTAACAGTAATTTTTCTTTTTGTCTTAGATATAAAAACAAATAAAACGATTGCCGCACCATTTTTTTAGTTTCTGCTTCCTTTATGGTTACATTCATTAATGAAGAATTCCACTCTTCATTTAACAGTTGCTTTTGATTGATATAAACGGTTGGGAAGTTAAACGACTGTGATGCACCAAAACGATTGTCGTTATAATAACTATTAATTTGTCCGTATTCGCCAACAATATTAGCTTGCGGTATCGAGGCAGAAGTTTTAATTATTTTTTTCTGATACTCCGCTTTTAGTTTTTCGTTTTTAACACTCAAATTATTTTTAAGAGCTGTATCAATAGCTGCTTGTAAATTAATGGGGCTTTGTGCTTTTAAAAAAGGGCAATAGACAATAAGCAATAAGCAATAAAGCAAATTACTTATTAGCTGGTTCCCTTTTTTTGGGTACCCCCCTCCCCTATTCTTAATCCCTCTTTCAAATAGAATATAAAGTATTGGCAAAACAAACAAGGTCAAAAAGGTTGCAATCATTAATCCACCAATCACAACGGTAGCTAAAGGCCGTTGAACCTCAGCCCCTGCCCCATTACTAATAGCCATTGGTAAAAACCCCAATGAAGCTACAAAGGCTGTCATCATCACTGGGCGTAAACGAACCTTAGTTCCCATCAATACAATGCGTTGTAAATTATTCATGCCTTCTTTTTTTAATCGGTTAAACTCTGCAATAAGTACAATGCCATTTAGCACGGCGACTCCAAACAAAGCAATAAAGCCAACACCTGCACTAATACTAAATGGCATGCCTCTTAATGCTAAAAAGAAAATTCCGCCAATAGCAGATAAAGGAATGGCCGAGTAAATAAGCAAGCCTTGTTTCACAGAATTAAATGCAAAAAACAATAAAATAAAAATCATCACTAACGACACTGGAACAGCAATTAGTAATCGTTGTTTCGCTGCATTCAGATTTTCAAATGCTCCTCCATACGTTACATAATAACCTGCCGGAAATTTTATTTGCTTCTCTACTTTTTGTTGCAATTCGTTAACAATGCTTTGTACATCTCTTCCCCTCACATTAAATCCCACAACAATTCTTCGTTTAGCATCTTCACGTTGTATTTGATTTGGTCCGTTTTTAATACTCACTTCCGCTAATTGATATAAAGGAATTTGTGTGCCTTGAGGAGTAGGAACTAAGAGATCTTTAATGTCATCTAAATCTTTTCGCTTATCCGTATTTAAACGAACTACCACATCAAAGCGTTTTTCGCCTTCAAATAATTGACCCGTACTTTGTCCTGCAAAAGCAGTATTCACCACTTTATTAATGTCCGCAATATTCAAATGATATTGTGCAATAGCCGCTCGATTATACTCAATTAATATTTCGGGCATTCCAGTTACTGGCTCTACATATAAATTTTTAGCGCCTTCTACTTGATTTGCTAAAGCACCTAATTTTTCGGCATAAGCTGCAAGGGTGTCTAAGTTCTCACCAAATATTTTACATACCACATCTTGTTTAGCGCCTGTCATCAATTCGTTAAATCGCATTTGAACAGGAAACTGAAAACTAAAAGTGGTACCCAAAACAACTTCCAATTCTTTTCCCATTTTTTCGGCTAGTTCAGGAAATGTTTTTGCAGAAGTCCATTCTGATTTATCTTTTAAAATAATCATCATATCGCCCGCATCAATAGGCATTGGATCGGTTGGCACTTCGCCACTCCCAATTTTCGCAACAATTTTTATGACTTCTGGGAATTTATTTTTTAAAATAGCCGATGCCTTTGTGGCACTTTCTATACTAGTGTTTAAATTACTTCCAGGTAATACTCTCATTTCTAAAGCAAAATCGCCTTCTTCTAAGGCAGGAATAAATTCTCCTCCTAAAAAAGTAAGTGTAACAATAGCGGAAACAAATAATACAATCACACTCGAAATAATAAGCTTAGGATAACGCAATACTTTTGCTAGAGTATGTTGATAGCCTTTTTCAACCCACATCATTAATTTATCAGAAATGTTGATTTTATGTTTTGTTTTTTTACTTAAAAATAAAGCGCTCATCATTGGAATGTAAGTAAGCGATAAAACAAAAGCGCCCAATAATGCAAAGGCTACTGTTTGTGCCATTGGCTTAAACATTTTTCCTTCGATACCTTGTAATGTAAATATGGGAAGATATACGACTAAAATTATCACTTGTCCAAACACTGCGCTATTCATCATTTTGCTAGCAGATAAATTAACTTCATTATCCATCTGTTCTTGATTTAACTGCGCAATATGTTTAAATTTTTTGCCATGTGTGAGTTGATGCATGACGGCCTCCACAATAATTACGGCGCCATCTACAATCAAACCAAAATCCAAAGCCCCTAGGCTCATTAAGTTTCCACTCACGCCAAAGGTGTTCATTAAAATAATGGCAAATAACATGGCTAAAGGAATAACAGAAGCAACTAACAAACCCGCTCTGAAGTTTCCTAAAAATAATACCAAAACAAAAATCACAATCAAAGCGCCTTCTAATAAATTTTGCTCAACTGTTCCAATGGCATTGTTCACCATTTTAGTTCTATCTAAAAACGGTTCGATGACAACACCTTCTGGTAATGATTTTTGAATTTGAACAACACGTTCTTTCACATTTTTAATCACATCACTACTGTTAGCTCCTTTCAGCATCATCACTACCGCACCAGATACTTCGCCTTTATCATTATAACACATGGCGCCATAACGCGTAGCGTGGCCAATTTTAACTTCAGCTACATCTCTTATAAATAAAGGGTTTCCGCTGTCAGTCGCTTTAATGGATATGTTTTCAATATCACTAATGCTTCCTATTAACCCTTCACTTCTAATAAACAAAACTGTTGGACCTTTTTCAATATAGGTTCCTCCTGTGTTTTGATTATTAGTTTCTAATGCAGTAAATACATCATGAATAGTAATGTTATGCGATTGTAATTTATTTGGATCAATGGCAATTTCAAATTGTTTTAATTTACCACCAAAACTACTTACCTCAGCTACGCCTTTTACACCCAATAATTGTCGTCGCACTAACCAATCTTGTATGGTACGTAATTCGGTTTCGTTATATTTTTTTTCGTAACCTTCTTTGGCTCTAACCACATATTGGTAAATTTCTCCTAAGCCAGTAGATACTGGTCCTAATTCGGGAGTACCAATACCTTGCGGTATTTGAGATTGTACATTTTGTAGGCGTTCCGCTACTTGTTGTCTTGCCCAATAAATATCAACGTCGTCGTCGAATACAATCGTCACTAAAGACAAACCAAAGCGCGAAAAACTTCTGATTTCTTTTAGTCCCGATATATTATTGTTCGCTTGTTCAATTGGAAAAGTAACCAATCGTTCAATATCTGTTGCGCCAAAAGATGGTGCTACGGTAATAACTTGAACTTGATTGTTAGTGATATCTGGAACGGCATCAATAGGCAACTTAGTTACCTCATAAGTACCATAACCAATAAGGGCTATCACAAAAAGCCCAATGATGAGTTTATTCCTAATGGAAAAATCAATTATTTTATTTAGCATGTTTTTATTGTTAATGTTTATTTGATAGAACTAAATATCGAAAACAGATATACGATGAGTATACATGAAATCCGAAAAATCAAATGGTAATTAACAAGATTTAGGCGGCTGCCAAATAGAAGAAAGGAAAGAGGAACTTATAAAATCAATAGAATGAGTTTTATAAATTTTAGATTCAATAGGTGTTGATTTGATAACAAGACAGAAACTATTAAAGGCTACAAATCCTGAATTGATAATATTTCCATTATCATGATGTGCTTTAAAAGGCAACTTCGAATGTTCACCGCCATCATCTGAATTAGAATAATGCAATACCAAAAAATCCAAAAACGTTGTTTGTTTATCTTCAGCTTTGTGTTCGATAAAATGTTCTACCAATTGCGGCAACTTAAAAAGTTCATGTAACTCCGTTACTGAAACTAAATAAATAGATAAAAACAATATGGGGAGCATTTTTTTCACCATACAAAGGTAATCATTTAACTAATCAATTAAAACACACTTAAAGTAAAAGAAGCTTATTTAGATAGGTTACAAATTGCGCTGCTCAACGCAAGTAGAAGTTGAATTTAAAACAACTTAGTTTGTTTACTTTCGCTCAAGGCTTCTTTGTAAACTGCTAATACTCTTAATCGTGCAGAGGCATGATCTACAATTGGTTTTGGATATTTAGCGGTGTTAAATTCGGGAATCCATTTTTTAATGTATTCGTATTTTGGATCAAATTTTTTGGTTTGTTCTGTTGGATTAAACACTCTAAAATAAGGCGCTGCATCGCAACCACTTCCTGCCGCCCATTGCCAACCTCCATTGTTGGCACTTAAATCAAAGTCTAATAATTTTTGTGCAAAGTAGGCTTCGCCCCAACGCCAATCAATTAATAAATCTTTCACTAAAAAACTGGCCACAATCATGCGCACTCTATTGTGCATAAATCCAGTTGCATTTAATTCACGCATACCAGCATCCACAATTGGGAAGCCAGTCTTACCTTCGCACCAAGCTTTAAATTCGCTTTCATTATTTCTCCATTCAATTTTATCGTATTGTGGTTTAAACGAATTTTTAGCTGCGTGAGGAAAATGATATAAAATCATCATGTAAAAATCTCGCCAAATTAATTCGTTCAACCAAGTCTCATTTAATAATAAAGCTTGCTTGGCTAACGCTCTGATGCTAACGGTTCCAAAGCGCAGATGAACACTTAGTTTACTAGTTCCTTTAATCGCGGGGAAATCTCGCTGCTCTTTATAATTTGTAACAATAGATTTACTAATGGTTGTAGAAGGAAATTCTAATCCTGAATTTTCAAATCCCATTTCTTTTAAAGTTGGAACCGTAAAATTTTTTGTTTGGATAAAATTCTTAAAATACTTTTTATTCGGATAGGCCTTCACATGAAAATCAGTTAAGCGCAATTTCCATTTACGACTATAAGGTGTGAATACCGTGTAAGGTTTTCCATCATCTTTAGTCACCTCCTCTTTCTCAAAAATGCATTGGTCTTTATAGGTTTTAAATTCTATTTTATGTTTACTTAAAAAATCTTTAACTGCTCCATCTCGCTCATCTGCATAAGGTTCATAATCATGATTTGTATAGACAGTTTCTACAGTATATTCTTTTACTAATTCTTTAAATACTTTTTCGGGTGTCGAATAAAATACTTTAAGGGAACTGCCCAACTCTATTAAATTCTCATTTAAGGTTAAAATCGCTTGATGGATAAATTCTACACGAACATCTTTTTTGTCTTCCAGTTTATCTAAAATGGTTTTGTCAAAAATAAATATTGGCAAAACAGGCATTCCTTTTTTAAGCGCATGGTATAAACCTGCATTATCGTCTAAACGTAAATCTCTTCTAAACCAAAATATGGATATCTGCTTCATCTAAATTTTAAACAAGCAATGTGTCTGAAAGTTTAAAAAAATCATGTAATTTCAGCACTTCTAAATTAACCTATTTATCTCATGGAATTACAACAATTTCAACAATACATATTACAAGGTATTCCTTCTGTTTTACCTCAGCCAAAAACATACGAAAGCACAATTAATCATGCGCCAAAACGTAAAGACATTTTAAATGGGGAAGAAAAAAAATTAGCGATTCAAAATGCACTACGTTACTTCGAACCTAAACATCATCCTATTTTAGCAAAAGAATTTGCAGAAGAACTAAAAACATACGGACGAATTTACATGTACCGTCTTCGTCCCGATTATAAAATTTTTGCGCGCCCAATTAACGAGTATCCTCACCAAAGCATACAAGCTGCAGCTATTATGCACATGCTAAGTAATAACTTAGATTATGCGGTGGCGCAACATCCTCACGAATTAATTACCTACGGCGGTAATGGTTCTGTGTTTCAAAACTGGGCTCAGTACTTGCTAACTATGCAGTATTTAGCAACCATGACAGACGAACAAACATTAGTATTATATAGTGGACATCCAATGGGATTATTCCCCTCCCATAAAGATGCGCCACGTGTGGTTGTGACGAATGGCATGATGATTCCAAACTATAGCAAGCCTGATGATTGGGAAAAATTTAATGCTTTAGGTGTAACACAATACGGACAAATGACTGCTGGTTCATTCATGTATATTGGTCCGCAAGGTATTGTGCACGGCACTTGTATTACTGTTATGAATGCAGCACGTAAAGTGTCTAAATCGGAAGAAGATAGAATTGGAAAATTATTTGTGACTTGTGGTTTAGGTGGTATGAGTGGCGCTCAACCTAAGGCAGCAAAAATTGCGGGCTTAGTTTCTGTTACTGCCGAAATTAATCCTAAGGCAGTGCATACACGCCACTCTCAAGGTTGGGTTGATGAAGTATTTGATAATTTAGACTTATTAATTCCACGCATTAAAACAGCGCAAGCTAATAAAGAAGCCGTGTCATTAGCTTATCAAGGCAATGTGGTTGATTTGTGGGAACGTATTGTAAAGAAAGATATCAAAGTAGATGTTGGTTCGGATCAAACTTCTTTACATAATCCTTGGGCGGGAGGTTACTATCCAGTTGGATTATCTTTAGAAGAAAGCAACCAAATGATGGCGGAAAATCCTGATCAATTTAAAGAGGAAGTTCAGAAAACGTTAGTGCGTCATGCAAATGCAGTAAATACCTTAACGGCAAAAAACATGTATTTCTTTGATTATGGAAACGCCTTTTTATTAGAAGCTGGAAGAGCAGGCGCTGATATTTATAAAACAGAGAAAGCATTAAAAGGTGGGCATGTTGGAGCTACGTTTAGATACAACTCTTATGTGCAAGACATTTTAGGGCCAATGTGTTTTGATTATGGCTTTGGGCCGTTTCGTTGGGTTTGCACAAGTGCTAACGAAAATGATTTACGTAAAACGGATGAAATTGCATTAGGTGTTTTAGAAGAAATATATAAAACTGCGCCTCAAGAAATTAAACCTCAATTACAAGATAATATTGTTTGGATTAGAGACGCGATGAAAAATAATTTAGTAGTTGGTTCGCAAGCACGTATTTTATATGCTGATAGCGAGGGTCGTGTAAAAATTGCTGAAGCGATTAACAAAGCCATTGCTAATAAAGAAATTTCTGCGCCAGTTGTTTTAGGACGAGATCATCATGATGTTAGTGGAACAGATTCTCCTTACCGCGAAACGTCTAATATTTATGACGGTTCAAAATATACCGCTGATATGGCTGTGCAAAATTTTGTAGGCGATAGTTTCCGTGGTGCTACTTGGATTAGTTTGCACAACGGTGGTGGCGTTGGCTGGGGCGAAGTAATTAACGGCGGTTTTGGTTTAGTATTAGATGGAAGTGCGGACGCTGACAGAAGACTAAAATCCATGCTGTTTTGGGATGTGAATAATGGTATTGCTCGCCGTAGTTGGGCGCGTAATAAAGAAGCTAACTTTGCCATTAAACGCGAAATGGAACGTACGCCAAATTTAAAAGTTACTTTACCAAACTTAGTAGACGAATCGATTTTAAATAATTTATTTTAATTCAAACTTATGTTCACAATAGACACTCATACTCATATTATTCCAAAACACATTCCTGATTTTACAAAAAAATTTGGTTATGGAAATTTCATACAATTAGATCATCATGCACCAGGCAGAGCATGGATGATGCAAGGCGATAAACGTTTCAGAGAGATTGTAGAAAACTGTTGGGATGCTGAAGTTCGTATTAAAGATATGGCAGAGCACAAAGCAGATATGCAAGTAATTTGTACGATACCTGTGATGTTTAGTTATGATGCCAAACCAAACGATTGTTTAGAAATTTCTCAATTTTTAAATGATGATATTGCGAATACGGTTAATCAGTATCCAGATAAATTTATTGGTTTGGCAACTGTGCCTATGCAAGATACAAAACTAGCAGTGCAAGAATTAGAACGCTGCATGAAACTTGGATTTAAAGGTGTTCAAATAGGAAGTAACGTTAACAATATTAATTTAGGCGAACCTCAATTTCATGATTTTTGGGCAGCTTGCGAAAGAACAAATGCTGCTATTTTAGTTCACCCTTGGCAAATGATGGGTCAGGAACACATGACTAAATATTGGCTTCCATGGTTAGTAGGTATGCCCGCCGAAATTAGCAGAGCAATTTGTTCTATGATATTTGGTGGCATCTTCGAAAAATATCCAAACCTAAAAGTTTGCTTTGCGCACGGTGGAGGTTCTTTCTTGCCAACCATTAGCCGTATTGAACATGGCTGGGATTGTCGCCCTGATTTAGTAGCAATTGATAATGAATTTAATCCAAAAAAATACTTGGGTAAATTTTGGGTTGATTCGCATGTATGCGACCATAAAATGTTGCAATACATTATTGATTTAGTGGGAGCTGATAAAGTTGTACAAGGTTCTGATTATCCATTTCCATTAGGAGAAGCAGTTCCAGGAACGTTAGTTCGTGAGGCGCCACTTTCTGATAACGAAAAAACAATCATCATGGGAACTGCCGCAAAAGCTTGGCTATCCCTTTAATCTCTTAAGTCAAACAGTCTTTTTAATCTCTTTTATAATGTCTCACTTCACCGATCATCAGCTAAAACTTTTAACAGCAGCCGAAGGCAAAACCTTAAAAAAAGTAATTGTTTATTTTTGGGTTAACCGATTTAATCCAGATGCGCATGTTGATTTAATTGACAATGTAGAACTAGTTTTTACAGATGATACAACACTAGTAATTACTTGTGACGAAGAAGCTGCTGCTATCAATGTGATTGACGATTTTAATTTTGAAGCAGAAAAAGCACAATTAAAACAAGAATTTGGCGATAAAATCAAAATGATTCCCATCGATGCTTCCACAACCAAAATGTGGACAGATGTCATTGGAGAAACCATCGAAGCTTTTGAATTAAGCCGAGAAGATGAACAATTTTTAAATGATGCGCTCATCATCAATTTTGGTTCAGAAAAACGTTCTATTGGAATTAGTCCAAATGATGGGCTAATTATCGATTATTGGGAAGATATTTAGCAATCACAAAAATTATTTAATCGACAAAAAAGACAGATTTAATGATTTAAATCACTATTTTGTCTATATAGATAGAATTAAACATCTGTATCGGGCTTATTTCTCAATAAAACGAATCCTTATTTAGAATTAATATAAATTACATAAACTGTTAATAAAATCTAAAAAATACTACCGAGATATATAACATTCTGTTATTTTTGCACGGTAATTTTTGTCATTAAAGTGTCATTAAACTGCCTTAAAACATACAAAATTAGATATAATTCTATGCAAAATAATATGTCTCATTTCTCTTTAAAATCCTTATTTGGCGCGGTTTTCCTGTTTTTTGCTTTCTCCTTTGGATTGAAAGCACAAGACGGTGCTAAAATATTTAAGCAAAACTGTGCGGTTTGTCATGCCTTGACCGACCAAAAACTAACTGGTCCAGGTTTAGCTGGTGTTGCTGGTCGCGTTCCTAAACCAGAAGCTGAATGGTTGTCCAAGTGGATTAAAAACAATAATACAGTTATTGCCTCTGGTGATGCTTACGCAAAAACTCTAGTAGCTAATAATGGTGGTGTTGACGCCATGAGTGAATTTGAATTTTTATCAGATGCTGACTTAAAGGCACTAGTTGATTATGTAATCGCTCCGCCTGCAGCTGCTGCACCAGTTGCAAACGCTACAGTTGCAACAGAAGCTGTTGAAGAAGTAAAAGGTGGTATTGATCCATTATACTTATTATTAGGTGCTATTGTAATTTTAGCGCTTGTTTTAGGAGCTTTACGCAGTGTTCGTCACTCATTACAAAACTCTTATAATCGTAGAGAAGGAAAAGCTGAAACTCCTGAAATCACTTTCGGTCAAGAAGTAAAACAATGGATTGGCGGTAACCGTCGTTTAGTTGGTGTATTTGTGATCATTATTGCTTTTGGCGGAATGAAATCTTGCTGGGATGCTTGTTATGATTTAGGTGTATATTATGATTGGGAAACTCAAAAAGGTTACCACCCAGATCAACCAATTAAATTCTCTCACAAATTACATGCTGGAGATAATGAGATTGCTTGTCAGTATTGCCACAACTCAGTAGAAAAATCTAAACACGCAGGAATTCCTACAGTTAATGTTTGTATGAACTGTCACAAAGGAATTCAAACTGGTCCTCAATACGGAGAAAAAGAAATTGCAAAAATTTATGCGGCATCAGGATTTAATCCTAAAACTGGTGTTTATGATGCTCCTGAAAATCCAATTAAATGGATTAAAGTTCACACCTTACCTGATCACGTTTATTTTAATCACTCTCAACACGTAGTAGTTGGTAAACAAGAATGTGCTACTTGCCACGGCGATGTTAAGAAAATGACTACGGTTGAACAAAAATCACCATTAACCATGAAATGGTGCATTGAGTGTCACAGAAAAACTGAAGTAGCTATGGAAGGAAATGCATACTACGACAGAATGCACAAAGCTTTAAAAGAAAAATATAAGGGACAATATGACGTTAAGTTTACGGTTGAAAAAATCGGAGGGCTTGAGTGTACTAAATGTCACTATTAATTGTTAGAAACCGGTAATTACAAGAAATATCACACATGACTATGTCGAAAAAATACTGGAAAGGTTTACCTGAATTAAACAACAGCGAAGACTTTTTACAAAACAAAAACAATGAGTTCGCAGAAACATTGCCAATGGAAGAATTCCTTACTGGTGATGACTCTAACTCTAAAGGTACAAGCCGCAGAGATTTCTTAAAAGTAATGGGCTTCTCTACAGCAGCCGTTGCTTTGGCAGCTTGCGAAACTCCTGTAAACAAATCTATTCCTTACGTTGTAAAACCGGAAGAGGTAACTCCAGGTGTTGCTAATTTTTATGCTTCTACATTTTATGATGGGCATGATTACGCATCTGTTTTAGTTAAAACTCGCGAAGGACGTCCTATTAAAATTGAAGGTAACGACTTATCTAAAGTTAGCCACGGTGCTACTAGTGCTCGTGTTCAATCTTCTGTTTTAAGTTTATATGATGGATCTCGTTTAAACGGACCATTAGCAAAAGGAAATCCTACTACATGGAAAAATGTAGATGATACTGTTGCTAAATCTTTAACTTCAGGAACTAATGTTATTTTAAGTTCAACAATTATCAGTCCTTCAACTAAGGCTGTTATTGCTGAGTTTACTGCAAAATACCCAAATTCAAAACACGTTACTTACGATGCGATTTCTTATTCAGCATTAATCAATGCTAATAAAAACGTATTTGGTAAATCGGTTGTTTCTTCTTACGATTTCTCAAAAGCAAAAACTATTGTAGGTGTTGCTTGCGATTTCTTAGGAACTTGGTTAAACCCTATCGAATTTGCTAATCAATACAGCAAAGGACGTAAAGTTAACCGCGAGAATTTAGAAATGAGTAAACACTACCATTTCGAAGCTAACTTATCTTTAACTGGTGCTAATGCAGATGAGCGTTACATGGTTAAAGCTTCTGAATTTGGAAAAGTACTTGCTTCTTTATTTAATGAAGTAGCAGGTGCAACTGGTAACTCAAAAGTATCTGATGCTAAAGTATCTGATGCTGCCGCTGCAAAAGCAATTACAAAAGCAGCTAAAGAGTTAGTAGAAAATAAAGGAAAATCAATTGTTGTTTGTGGATTTAATGATGAAGGTTGTCAAACTTTGGTAAACGGCATCAATAAAATGTTAGATAACTACGGTAAAACTGTAGATGTTGACATGAACTACAATTTAAAACAAGGTGATGATAAAGCATTTTTAGATTTAGTAGCTGATTTAAATGCTGGTAAAGTTGGTGTGTTAATGACATACAACTGTAACCCAGTTTATACAGCGCCAGCATCTTTAAAATTTGAAGCAGCATACAAAAGAGCAGCATTAAAAGTTTCTTTCTCTCAATCTTTAGATGAGACTTCTAAATTAGCTGATTTTGTTTGTCCTGATAATAACTACCTAGAATCTTGGGGTGATGCAAATCCAAAACGCGGGCACTACTCATTACAACAACCAACTATTCGTCAAATATTTGCAGCTCCTCGTTACGAAGGAACTCGTCAAGTACAAGATACATTATTAGCATGGTCAGGTGTTAAATCTGATTATTTAACTTACTTACAAGGTTACTGGAACAATCATATTTTCCCTCAACAAGGTAAATATTTAGATTTTTCTTCTTTCTGGGCACATACTTTGCACGATGGTGTTTTAAAAGTATCAGTTTATAAAGATGCGCCAATTGCTCCAATGGCAAAAGATTCTACAGGTAAGCCTTTAATGGCTGGTGTAGCTGCTATCATCAACGAAGTAGTTGCTGATACAACTCACATCGCTGCTCCAGTTGCTCATCACGAAACACCAGCTGCTCATCATGCTGCTGCAACGGTTGAAGTAGCTTCTGCATTACCAACTCCTGATTATAATAAAGCTGCTGCTTCTGCAACTTCTGCAAAAGGTGGTCAGTTTGAATTAGTGATTTATGAAAAAGTTGGTTTAGGAAATGGTACTCAAAGTAATAACCCATGGTTAATGGAATTACCAGATCCTATTTCTAAAGTAACTTGGGATAACTACATCACAATGAATCCAGCTGATGTAGCTAGCTTGAAATTAAACGAAATGAAGCGTCAAGATAAAATCGCTTCTATCGCAGAATTAACAGTAAACGGTATCACAATAAAATTACCTGTTTATCCTCAACCAGGACAAACAGCTGGTACTATTGGTTTAGCAGTAGGTTATGGTCGTTCAGCAGAAACAATGAAAGTTGCTTTTGGTATCGGACAAAACGCTTACCAGTTTGTAACTGTTGCTAACGATACATTAACTAACGCTAGTTTATCGGCGTCTGTTAAAGCTACTTCTGAAACTTATGAATTAGCAGCAACTCAAATTCACCACACGATTATGAATCGTGAGGAACAAATTTTAAGAGAAGTTTCTTTAAACGAATACAAATCAAAAGATAAAGAAATTTGGAATCCATCAGCTATGTTACCAATGCATGGTGGTGGCAAAAAACATGTTGATGAAATTGATTTATGGGATGCTCATCCACGTTTAAACCACAAATGGGGTTTAACCATTGATATGACATCTTGTATTGGATGTGCTGCTTGTGTTGTAGCATGTACAGTAGAAAATAACGTTCACGTTGTAGGTAAAGAAGAAGTTGGTAAAACTCGTGAAATGCACTGGTTACGTATTGATAGATACTATACATCTGACATGACAGCTTCAAAAGCTTCTGAAGAACATGTTGGTGCTATGCAAATGTATTTAGACATGGAAAACCCTTCTTTAAATCCGAAGGTTACTTTCCAACCAATGATGTGTCAGCACTGTAACCACGCTCCTTGCGAAACGGTTTGTCCGGTATTAGCAACTAGCCACAGTACAGAAGGATTAAACATGATGACTTATAACCGTTGTATTGGTACTCGTTACTGTGCTAACAACTGTCCGTTTAAAGTTCGTCGTTTCAACTGGTTCAACTATAACGAAAACCCTGATTTCACAAACGTGAATCCAGCACAACAAGACTTAGGTCGTATGGTATTAAACCCAGACGTAGTAGTTCGTTCTCGTGGTGTAATGGAAAAATGTTCAATGTGTCAGCAACGTTTACAAGCAGGTAAATTAGTAGCAAAAGCAGCTAAAATGCCAATCGTTGATGGTTCAATCAAAACAGCATGTCAACAAGCTTGTCCTACAAACGCTATTATGTTTGGAGATCTTAATGATGAAGCTTCAGCAATTAACACTTGGAGAAATGATGATAAAAACTATTTATTGTTAGAAGAAGTAGGTGTTAAACCAACAGTATCTTACTTATTAAAAGTAAGAAATCAAGAGGAAGCTATTCATCATCATGAAGGGCACAGCGCTGCTCCAGCTCACAAAGAAGAAGGACATAAAGAAGAACACCATTCATAAGATTAAGTAAAAAATTAAATATTAATTTCTGAATTTAAAATAATATGCACGCAGAATCACAGATAAGAATACCGCTGATTTTAGGGAATAAAACGTACCGAAATATCACCGATGATATTATTGCGCCCATAGAAGGTAAAGCAAACAGATTATGGTATATTTTATTTACCATCTCTGTATTAGGCTTTATGTGGGGTATTGGATGTTTATCTTACACTATTGGTGTAGGTATTGGAGCTTGGGGTTCTAATAACGGTGTTGACTGGGCTTGGGATATTACCAACTTCGTTTGGTGGATTGGTATTGGTCACGCTGGTACATTAATCTCGGCCGTATTATTATTGTTCCGTCAAAAGTGGCGTATGGCAATTAACCGTTCAGCTGAAGCGATGACTATCTTCGCGGTATTATGTGCGGCTATTTTCGTAACGTTACACACAGGTCGTCCTTGGTTAGATTATATGTTATTCCCATTACCAAATCAATTTGGTTCTTTATGGCCTAACTTTAACTCTCCATTATTATGGGACGTGTTTGCGGTATCAACTTATGCAACTGTATCAATTGTTTTCTGGTACATTGGTTTAATTCCTGATTTCGCAATGATTCGTGATAGAGTTGTTAAGCCAAGAATGAAAAAAGCATACGCTTTATTATCTTTTGGTTGGGGTGGAAATGTTCGTCACTGGTCTCGTTTCGAAGAAGTATCTTTAGTATTAGCGGGTTTATCAACTCCATTAGTATTCTCGGTTCACTCAATTGTATCATTTGACTTTGCTACTTCAGTAGTACCAGGTTGGCATACAACTATCTTCCCTCCATACTTCGTATCGGGTGCGGTATTCTCAGGATTTGCAATGGTATTAACGTTAATGTTAATCGTTCGTAAAGTATATAAATTAGAAGCTTACATTACTATTAAACACGTTGAGTACATGAACATCGTAATCATCGTAACTGGTTCAATTGTAGGTGTAGCTTACTTAACTGAGTTATTTGTTGCTTGGTATTCTGGTGTTGAATGGGAACAATACGCATTCTTAAACAGAGCAACTGGTCCAATGTGGTGGTCATATGCAGCTATGATGACTTGTAATGTGATTTCTCCACAATTATTCTGGTTCAAAAAATTACGTACAAGTTTAGTATTTACATTCTGTTTATCTATCGTAGTAAACATCGGTATGTGGTTTGAGCGTTTTGTAATTATCGTTCCAACTTTATGTCGTACTTATTTACCATCAACTTGGAATACTTACTCTCCATCATTTATTGACGTAGGTATTTTTGTTGGAACTATTGGAATGTTCTTTACATTATTCTTATTATATTCTCGTACATTCCCAGTAATTGCGCAAGCTGAGTTAAAATCAATATTAAAATCGTCTGGTGAAGAGCATAAAAAAGCTGCAGCAGAACACGCACACCACTAATAAAAAATTAAGATTTAGATTTATTTAAATAATAATATGGCAACTAAACAAATTATACACGGCATTTTTTCTGATGAAGTTCCTTTATTAGAAGCATGTAAAAAATTACGTGCATCTGGTATTCGTATTGCAGATGTATTTACTCCATTTCCAGTTCACGGAATTGACCCAATTGTTGGTGTACCTCGTACACGTATAGCAATTTGCGCATTTATTTATGGTATCACAGGACTATCATTAGCTACATTAATGATGTGGTACATGATGATTAGTGATTGGCCAAGTGACATTGGAGGTAAACCTAACTGGAATTATTACTCAAACGTTCCAGCATTTATTCCAATTACATTCGAAGCTACTGTATTTTGTGCAGCCCATGGTATGTCTTTAACGTATTTATTACGTTGTTGGTTAGTACCAGGTGCAAAGGCAAAAAACCCTGATCCTCGCACAACTGACGATAAATTCATGATTTATCTGGAGTTAAATGACGAGCAATCTAAAAAAGCTGATGAGATTTTACGTACTACTGGTGCAGAAGAAGTAAACTACAAAGGCACAATTACAATCGAACCAAAATACTAATTAGATAAAAACTTTATAATATGAACCTATCATACAGAAATCTTAAACTAATTACCTGCGGAACTTTCGCAGTAATGTTAGTGGCAGGTTTTACATCATGTGGTAAAAAAGATGTGAACAGTCCTGGCTTTGAATTTATGCCAGATATGTACCGTTCACCTTCTTTAGAATACTACGGAACTCACATTATTAATGGAGATACTTTAAACAGTTCTAAATTACCAGTAGCAGGAACTATTGCAAGAGGTTTTATACCTTACGTTTATCCTAATACACCAGATGGATATACATCAGCTGGATTATACTTAAAAAATCCACTTGATTACACAGAAGCAATTGAAAAAGAGGGAGAAGTGTTGTATGGTAAATACTGCGTTCATTGCCATGGTGCTACAGGAGGGGGAGACGGAAAAGTTGGAGCTAAATTACCTGGTCCACCACCAGCATATAATGTTGCGTTAAAAGATTTGCCGCAAGGAAAAATTTTCCACTCTATTACTTACGGAAAAGGAACGATGGGTGCACACCAAAGCTTATTAACACAAGAAGAGCGTTGGAAATTAGTGTATTATGTACAAAAATTACAAGGACCAAAAACAGTAGCAGTAGATAGCACAGCAAAAGTTGCAGCAGCTACACCGACTGTTGAACCAGCTAAACATTAATTAAGAACGAATTTTTAAATACGACAGAATTTTTAAATATGAACACTGATAAATTAAATTTCGTAGTACCCGCTAAAGCAAAAATGACATCAATGATTTTGATGGCTGTTGGTTTAGTTTCCATCATTTGTATGTTTATGTTTGATAAACAACCTGATGATCATCATTATCATGCAACACGTGCTTGGGCAAATGTATTTGCTGGCGCGTTTTTCTTTATGGCTATTGCATTAGCTGCCGCTTTCTTTTTAGGTTTACAATATGCTGCTGAGGCTGGTTGGGCAACTACTATTAAAAGAGTTATTGAAGCGGTAACATGGTATTTACCAGTTGGTTTATCATTTATGTTATTAGTATTTATTTGCGGTCAACTTCACATGCACACAATCTATCCTTGGATGGCAGAAGGTATTGCAACAGAAGGTTCTGAAAACTACGATGCAGTTATTGCAGCTAAAATTGGATACTTTGGTATTTTCTGGTGGATTAGAACAATCTTATACATGGTTGCTTGGGTATTATTTACTTGGAAATTACGTAAAAACTCAATGGATGCTGATGCTTTAGGACACGAAGAAGCAAAGGGTTTCCACTGGAAAAACATTAAATTAAGCGCTTGGTTTATGGTAGTATTTGCTGTAACTTCTTCTACATCTGCTTGGGATTGGATTATGAGCATCGATACTCACTGGTTCTCTACTATGATGGGTTGGTATATTTTCTCAGGTATGTGGGTTAGTGCCATGATTACTGTAACTATCTTAGTAGTATGGTTAAAAAAATTAGGTTACTTAGAATTTGTAACAGAAAGTACAGTTCATGATATTGGTAAATGGATGTTTGCTATTTCTTTCTTATGGACATACTTATACTTCTCTCAATTTATGTTGATTTGGTATGCTGATATTCCTGAAGAAGTTGTTTATTTCCAAACTCGTTGGGAATCTTATAAAGCTTTAATGTGGACCGTATTATTTGTAAACTTTGCTTTCCCAATGATCATGTTAATGAGCCGCGATTCAAAAAGAAATTATTTCTTCTTAATGTTTGTTGGTGTTATTATTTTCATCGGTCACTACTTAGATATCATCATGGTAGTTATGCCAGGAACAGTTGGTCATCACTGGACAGGTTTAAGCTGGATGGAGTTAGGTAACTTTATGTTCTTCTTAGGATTATTTATCTACGTGGTATTAACAAATCTTTCTAAACGTCCTTTAATGGTTAAAAATCATCCATTCTTGGAAGAAAGCGCTCACCACTCATACTAATTAAACAAAAGAATAAACTAAAATATTTGATGTGAATTAAGAGAAAAAACTCTCATTCATAAGACAACTAAAAAATAAAGAGATATGAAATTGTTAATCTTATTAGGACTTGTACTTTTAATCATCGCTGTCCATCAGTTAATGCGTGTTGTTGAACTATCACGTGAGTTTAAGAAAACTAAAGAATGGGAAGTTACAGATAGCGACAACTCTTTTAATGGAAAAGGTATGCTATTAGGCGGATTTGGTTTAATTGCTTTTTTCTTTTGGCAGGTAAATCGTTGGGCTGATAACTTGTTGCCTGATGCAGCGTCTGTTCACGGCCAAAAAGTTGATACGCTTTGGAACTATAATATGTGGTTAGTAACTCTTGTATTTGTATTGGTTAATGCTTTCTTATTTTATTTTGCATATAAATACACAGGTAAAAAAGGTGTTAAAGCAACGTTCTTAGCTCACGATAACCGTTTAGAAATGGCTTGGACAATTGCTCCAGCCGTTGTATTAGCAGGTATCATCATTTTTGGTTTAAAATACTGGAACGAGATTACTGAGAGATCAACTTCAGCTGATAAAGTAACTATTGAATTATATGCCAAACAGTTTGATTGGACAGCTCGCTATGCTGGATTTGATAAAAAGTTGGGCTCTACAGATTATAGACAAATTGATGGAGGAAACTCTGTAGGTTTAGACACATTAGATGCTACAGGTTACGATGATATATTAGTAAAAAACGAATTTCACATTCCTGTAAACAAAGAAATTGAATTTAAAATGCGTTCTCGTGATGTGATTCACTCCGCTTACATGCCTCACTTCCGCGCTCAAATGAACTGCGTACCAGGTATGGTAACTGAATTTAAATTTACTCCAAATAAAACAACTGCCGAAATGCGTAAAGATCCTTATGTAATTCAATTAATGGCGGGTATTAACGAAGCTCGTGCTAAAAAAGGTGAAGAGCCTGTTGAGTTTGATTATGTTTTATTGTGTAATAAAATTTGTGGAGCATCTCACTATAATATGCAAATGACTATCGTTGTAGAAAGTGAAAAAGATTACAAAGATTGGTTATTAACGCAACCTCGTTTCAAAAAGAAAATAGCATCAAAATAATTATTTAGAAAAAATTGTAGTACTTAAAATAAAGCATATCATATGTCAAACGCACATTCAGCAGATTTAACAGAACACGTAGGTCACCACGGTCACGCTCACGATCATGATGAGCATGAAGAAAGTTTTGTAAGTAAATACATCTTTAGTATGGATCATAAAATGATCTCTCGTCAGTTTTTAATTACTGCTATTATTATGGCTGTAATTGCTATGACGATGTCTATCATTTTCCGTATGCAATTGGCTTGGCCAGGCGAAAAATTCGCTTTCATCAATGCTATGCTTGGTGATAAATGGGGTAAAGATGGAATCTTAGATCCAAACATGTATCTAGCCTTAGTTACTATACATGGTACCATTATGGTATTCTTTGTATTAACTGGTGGATTGAGCGGTACCTTTGCTAATTTATTAATTCCTTACCAAGTAGGTGCACGTGATATGGCATCTGGTTTCTTAAACATGTTATCATACTGGTTCTTCTTTTTATCAAGTGTGATTATGTTAGGTTCTTTATTTATCGAAGATGGTCCTGCATCTGGTGGGTGGACAATTTATCCTCCATTATCTGCATTACCTGAGGCTATGCCAGGTTCTAAATTAGGTATGACTTTATGGTTAATTTCAATGACTTTATTTGTAGTTTCTTCGTTATTAGGTGGTATTAACTACATCGTTACCATCATTAATTTACGTACTAAAGGAATGAAAATGACACGTATGCCATTAACTATGTGGGCGATGTTAATTACAGCTATCTTAGGTGTATTATCTTTCCCGGTATTAGTTTCTTGTGTTGTATTATTAATTTGCGATAGAAGTTTAGGAACAAGTTTCTACTTATCTGATATTTACATTGGTGGCCGTCCGTTAGATAACGTTGGTGGTAGCCCTGTATTATTTGAACATTTATTCTGGTTCTTAGGACATCCTGAAGTATATATTGTAATATTACCAGCTTTAGGTATTACTTCTGAAATTATCTCTACAAACGCTCGTAAACCAATCTTTGGTTACAGAGCCATGATTGGATCGATGTTGGCTATTGGTTTCTTATCATTTATCGTTTGGGGACATCATATGTTCTTAACAGGTATGAATCCATTCTTAGGATCTGTATTCGTATTTACTACTTTATTAATTGCTATCCCATCTGCAGTAAAAGCATTTAACTACATTACTACTTTATGGAAAGGTAATATCCAATACACACCAGCAATGTTGTTCTCTATTGGTTTAGTTTCTTCTTTCGTAACAGGTGGTGTAACAGGTATTATCTTAGCTGACTCTACTTTAGATATTAACGTGCATGATACTTACTTCGTGGTAGCTCACTTTCACATTGTAATGGGATTATCTGCCATCTTTGGTATGTTTGCTGGTGTATATCACTGGTTCCCTAAAATGTTCTTACGTATGATGAACAAAAAATTAGGATACTTACACTTTTGGTTAACTTTTGTTTGTGCTTACGGAGTTTTCTTCCCAATGCACTTTTTAGGATTAGCTGGTGTACCTCGTCGTTACTACACAAACAGTGCTTTCCCATTATTTGATAACTTAGTTGACATTAACGAAATTGTAACAGTGTTTGCTATTATTGCAGCTCTTGCACAATTCATTTTTATCTTCAACTTCTTCTACAGTATTTTCCGTGGCGAGAAAGCTCCACAAAATCCTTGGAATTCAAATACATTAGAGTGGACAACACCAATGGCTAACATCCATGGTAACTGGCCAGGTGCTTTACCAGTAGTACACCGTTGGGCTTACGACTATAGCAAGCCAGGTGCTGAACATGATTTTATACCACAAACAGTGCCTTTAGCTGATGGCGAGCACGATAACGGTGGACACTAATATTCAATAAAAAAATAAAAGCCCTTACAAATTGTAAGGGCTTTTTTTATGGAGTAATATGAAAAAATAGAATGCTACAAATCATAGCAATCACTCGCTACAATTTGCTGTAAATTTATTTTATGGTAAAACAACTATTTATTGAACATGGTTTACATAATAACCGCGTAAAAGTATTCATGAAATTTGATTACGATGCCAAAGCCATTGAGTTGGTTAAGACTCTGCCAGGAGTTAAATGGAGTCAAACAGAAAAGAAGTGGCACATTGGTTATCATCCCGACGCATTGAATAATATACGAAACACATTCAAGCACACAGGTGTTTATATACAAACGTTGAACGACGTTAACGATGTGGTGAAGTTAGCTATTCCAAAAAACAATAACCTATGATAAAAGAATTAACCATTGAACATTTGGTGCATCGCGATCATCCTAGAGTGTTTTTGAGGTTTGAAAATGATGCAGAGGCGACAGCGTTGGTGCGGCAACATTTAAAAGTGCAATGGAGTGCAACACAAAAAGCATGGCATGTAGCTTACAACGAAAACATATTTGAAAAAATATGCGGTATATTTTTTAAATATCATGTACGTGTATATAAAAAAAACGAATATGCAGCAGATTACGTAGCTCCTAAAAAACCACTTAAACAACAAACACATGGCTTAATAAATGAGCTCAACGAAACCTGTAAAAACCATTTAATGCATTTTGAGAGCTGGATGACAGCGCGCAGATACAGCCAAAACACAATTGATACATATGTGAATGGGTTAAAAGTATTTTTAAGCTATTATCACTACAAACAAGCAGAAGAAATAAGTAATGAGGATTTAGTGGAATTTAATACACGATATATAATTGCCAATAAACTATCGGCATCGTATCAAAATCAAGTGATTAATGCTGTGAAGTTATTTTTTAGGATCATTTTATTAAAAACCATGAATGTAGATTTGATATACCGCCCTAAAAATCCAAAACTTTTGCCCAATGTGTTGAGTAAAGAGGAAGTGAAAGCCATTTTATCGGTGCAAAGTAATATAAAGCATAAAGCCATGCTGAGCTTAATATATAGTTGCGGCTTGCGATGTGGAGAGTTGTTAAAGTTAAAATTAACGGATGTGGATTCAAAACGGGGATTGCTAATTATACGACAATCGAAAGGAAGAAAAGATCGAATTGCTCCTTTGAGTTCTAAAATTTTAGAAATGTTGAGAGAATATTATTTGGCCTACAAACCAAGCATTTATTTATTTGAAGGGCAGTTTAAAGAAACGATGTATGACGAACGAAGTTTACAACAAGTATTAAAGCAAGCCATACATAAATGTGGGATAGTAAAGCCGGTGAGTTTGCATTGGTTGAGACATAGTTATGCAACCCATTTGTTGGAAAACGGCACTGATTTGAGATATATACAAGAATTATTGGGTCATAGCCGAAGCACTACCACGGAGATTTATACGCATGTAAGTAATAGGGAGTTAAGCAAGATAAAAAGTCCATTTGATTTATTATAAGAAATTGTTAAATTTGGTTGAGAGTGAGAAAGCGAAGCTATACAGAATTGAAAAAGAGAACAGAAAAATGAAGAATAAGAGTAAATATGTTAAAATAAATATCCGCTATAAAGTAGCGGGTATTTTGCAAAATAAACCAGATACCCGCTATATAATAGCGGGTATAAGCTAGTTAGCTGCAAGCAATCCGAAGAATACCCACTAGACGGTATTTCTCCAATTGACTAATAACTTTATATTTGACAAAATACTCTAAAGTGAGTATAAAAAGAAATTTTAAAAAAACTACTTTTACAAAAAAAAATATGTCTAAACATCTACTAACATCTGCAATCTTGATTTGTTTAACTTTAATCAGTTATGCTCAACCAACAAACATTTACCAACCTAGCGGAACACCGACTTTTGGGCGAGCTACAAACGACTCTTTAAACTATTACATTAATCTTGGGCACTCCCCATTTAGTGTAAAAAGAATTGACAACAGTAATACTATCACACAAGTATGCGACTTGCCTGCAATGACAAATCAAATGCTATTCAATAACGACAAAGGTATTTATAAGACAAGTTCAGGTTTTTCTCTTTATGATGGCTCAAGTCATAGCGCTATACCAACGGCTACTCTGCCTGCAACATATCCGTTTAATGCAATTAACGAAGATTTTTTTCATATTGGCACAAACACTTATTTTCAAAATGGCAAAGACATATTTAAAACTAACTTTTCTTCTGTATCAAGTATTCAAACTCTCTATACATCAACAGCAGCAGTGCTAAACCCAACCTATTGTGGAATTACCAAGATGTACAATACAGGCAATTCAATTTATTTTGTAGAATCTGGAGACCCTTTTATTCCTAATCCTAACCTTTTAAAAAGAATTGATCTATCAACCGGAAACGTTACTACCCTTGATACCATTGCTTCTTCTGCGTTAGGTATTCCGAAAATTGTACGTTCAAATAGTTTATACTATTCAGTAGGCTCTTCTGTTTCTCATCCATTTGGAAAAGTAAAAAAAGTAGATGATAACGGTGTTATTTCAACGTTGTATGCAGTAACTAATTCTAATAATAGCATTTTATCCGTATTAGGCGTTTTGCCATCTGGTGTTGTTTGCTATACTTCACAAAATATATTGGTACTTATATCAGGAGGTACAATCACACCATTAAACTTTAATATACCCACTAGTCCGTTACCACGTGTTAGCTTTTTAAATGGCAAGTCAACTAATACGTTGGTTTATTTTCAAGCTTATGACTCATTAACCGTATCGCCTCCAAAAGATGCTTTATGGGTAACAGATGGAACTTTAACAGGAACAAAAAAAGTAATCTCTAAAAATGATTATTATAGTGGAGCAGCTTCTTTTGGTGATGCTAACTCAAGCGTTTCTTCTGTAGTTTGTGGTGACGACCTCTATTTTCCTGGTCAGAAAACCGTATCATCCCAATTAAATTTATTTTATGTTAATGGCTCAAATTATACTTACACAATAAATACAAGTTTTAACAGCGTTCAACAATTATATAAAAACCCCAATGGTGGTATTTACATGAAAGGATCTCCTGTATTAGGCCAATTTGCAGTATACAAAACAAATTGTTCGGGAATAAACTCTGTTGAAGAATTGAGTTCGAATACGATTATTTTCGACTTATTTCCAAATCCAAGCAATGGAAAAATAACAATAAAATTAGAAGAAAATATTAATAATTGTATCCTAACAGTTTATAGTGTATTAGGAGAAGTGCTATCCCATAAAACTATAAGTGGGCAGTCAACTGACCTTGACTTAAACTTAAAGACGGGATTGTATTTTATATCTATCAATAGCAAAGGACAAAAAGCCACTAAAAAAATAATAGTAGAATAATTGCCAGCAGCTAACACAACCTAAATCCCATTTGGGCATTCGGCTTCGGCTTTTGCAAAAGCGGTAGACAATTAGTTAATTTTCGCTTTGCAAAAGTCCAATAAACATTTATCTTTATTTAAACATTTCGGTAGACAAAGTTTCAAACTCCAAACGGGAATTTAGC
>JADJSH010000025.1 GCA_016711805.1 Bacteroidota bacterium | reverse complement strand
CTGGGCCAGTAAATTGAATGATGGAAACTTTGCATTAGCAACAGCAGATAGCACTGGGCATGGAGTGCCGGGCCATTATGAGTTTGTTGAATATTACGAGTTTAGAAAAAGCAATTGAAACTTTAAGCAACCCATCTGATATTTTTAATTCAACCCGCAAAACAATTATTGAACGCTTAAAGAAAGATGGAAGTGCAGAAGGTGGTAAAGATGGAATGGATGCTAGTTTAACCGTATATGATTTTAAAAATAAAAAATTAATTATTGCTGCTGCTAATAATCCTGTTTGGATAATTCGTTCTCTTTCCCCCTTTGAAGGGGGTGCCCGCAGGGCGGGGGATGTTGAAGTTATCGAAATAAAAGCAGATAAAATGCCAGTTGGTAAACACGATAAAGATTCTGTTTCGTTTACGCAACAAGAAATTGATTTACAAAGTGGGGATGTCATTTATACTTTAACTGATGGTTTCCCCGACCAGTTTGGAGGAGAGAAAGGCAAGAAGTTTATGAGTAAAAATTTACGAGAGTTACTTTCTTCCAATGCTCACCTGCCAATGAACGAACAAAAGGAATTATTGGAGTTGACTTTCAAAAACTGGGTCGGTAATTTGGAGCAGGTAGATGATGTGACTTTAATTGGTGTGCGAGTATAAGCCTACCGAAATGGTTAAATAAAGATACAACAACCGCAGCATTACAAAATGCAGTGGGGCGGGGTGTTATAGCCAGTTATTTATTTATATACCATGTCAAAAGGAAAATATTTTATTCCTTTAAATTTTGAAGGGTCAATATTCAACAAGTGAGCAATTACTGCACCTTCAAGATTCCAGTAACCTTCGTAACTACAAACTCCTCCGGTTTTAGATAATTTTAAATTTCCATACCACGATGCTGATTTTTTAGTTTTCATCCAATTGTTACAGTATTCCAAAAGTAAATCTGTCTCGTTTGTTGTATCCTTTTGGAGAATTTGATATGGAAGTGTATATGATTTTGGATACAATAACTTAAGTTTTTTTTGTGTTTGAGGAATTTCAGTCTTTTTATAGGTGGACCAAATACTTTCTAAAAGCAAATCTTTTCCTCGAATTGTATCACATTGCATTTTAAATTGGTCTAACATATCCTTGTCAACGTTGAATAATATTCCTATGCACAAAGTTGTCAAAACATCTTCATATATCCCAATATATGTGTTGAGCTGCTCATATTTATAATCATCATTTCCAGCTTCGAGTGCAATTTTTTTAAGGGAAGTTTTCAAAAATCAAAGGAACATATTTCGCTAATTCGTTCATGTTTTTTCCCGAGTATTTATAAGTAGAATACCAAGTAGGTCACTGTAAAGTCCTTCGTAAAGGCTAACAGGAACACCCGTATTACTTCTTAAGTATTCATTTATTTTTTCTATATGGTTAATTTTGTCTTCTAAAGCATACTTAAAATAAGCTTCGTCTTTTTCTTGATCTCTTAACATATATTTTATTCTGTTTATAATTGGCTATAACGTTTTCGCGCTGAGCAACGGTTTGATTTGAAACTGTGTTTTGCCGAAACGCTACTAACAAAGATAAAAGTTTAATGGACTTTTGCAAAGTGAAAATAATTGTCTTTCGCGGAGCGACCGCTTTTGCAAAAGCTTTGCTGTCCAACCGCAGGCAAAGGTGCTGTTATAGGGTGTTTTTTATTTACTTAAATTTTAAAGCGTGAAATGATTTGTCCATTAACTCGGAATGTGTGGATTTGTCGTTACTCATAAATGTTATTATTACATCTGCTACATTTTCTTTGTGCAAATAAACCATTTGACCGTATTTATAACCAGTTCCGAAACTACAATTAAATTGAAAGAATGATGAACCACCATTGTCTGCATTGAATTCTTTCTTAACAGCCTGTGGCGGAAAAGGTCCAATATTGATATCCTGTCCGCCTGTCATATTTAATACATTGGATTGTATGCGTCCCTCGTATATTACGTTTGGATTTACCATCAAACAGGTTGTGTCAAGCTTGCATTTTTCATATTCTGCAATTGTCGGTTTGAGTGACCAAATAGTATAACGAACTTCAAATTCTGCTTTGTTGTCTTTTATTGCAAAACTATACCAAAGGTCTTTATTTTCTTTAACATAAGTTTCCTTATAGTCAGGAGGCAATTCAAATTTAAGTCCTATGGTGTCGATATATTTTTTGAACTCGTCAACCTTGACAATTTTTCCTTTGTCGTCAGAGATAGTAAAAGCCGTTGCAATTAAGGTCAGCATAAAAAGTAGGATATTTTTTATCTTCATAGTTTGTCGTTTTAAATTGTCCTATAACGTTTTCGAGCTAAGCAACGGTTTGATTTGAAACTGTGTCTTGCCGAAACGCTATTAACAAAGATAAATGTTTAAAGGACTTTTGCAAAGCGAAATGAATGTCTTTCGCGGAGCGACCGCTTTTGCAAAAGCTTATACAAATGCCAGCATTTTTGGTAGGTGCGGTTAGTGGTAGTTTTTTATTTCCAACTTTACTATATAATTATCGTTGTCTTTTGTATAATAACTAATTCTTACTGAGTCACCGTCTCCATTTATTGGTCCACCGTGTGATTTGGTATTATTAAATCCTTGAATGACAAGAAAGTCTGAATATTCAAAATGCACATTGTTCACAGTGAAACTTTCTTCTTTATGTCCACCCCAAGGCATAGGGTCAAATTGTGTTACTACTCCTTCCACATTTTTTAGTTTTTACTTGCTATAGTATCCGTTACGAAACTCTTGAATAGTCTTCCGATATAAATACTACTATTGTCCATAACAATGCAAATGTAAACATGATTAGTGCTCCTATTGTCTGCATATTTAAAATTGTCCCACGAATTTTATAATATGCCCTCGCAACTAATAAACTTATTATTATGAATATTACTCCAAAAGCCCAAAATGGAAATGTCGAATTAGGTATATATGTGTATACAGTTGTATAGTCTTTCATAAAATTACCACTAACGGAATGCAGCTAAAACTTGTGTGGCTTTGAAACACTGTCTACCGAAACGTTTAAATAAAGATACAATAACCACAGCATTACAAATGCTGCGGAGTGGGGACCTAATAGATTAGCTGTTTCTGTTTAACGAACCTTTTTTTTAGTTGTTTGTATGTAACTAAGATTGAAAGTAAACCAAAAATACTTGCTATTAACATTGCCAGCATTATTTGCCCGAATGGTTGCGTTGGATGGATTTCTCCTGTTTCATAATCAATAGAAACTGGTGGAGAAACAGAATAAGCAATCATATATGTTATAAAGAAAATAATGAATGCAACAACGGAGCCAACAATAAAACTAATTGTAACAAATTTTAGTTGGCGTATGATGTTTTCAGAACTCACGTATTAATAAAGATACAAAATAACCGCAGAATTACAAATGCAGTGGAGCGGGAGCGTATTACCAGTAATTATTCTCTTTTAATTCTTAATATTTTATTGCCAGAGTCCGTCACAATGTAGTTTATATATAAATAATCGCCATTTTTTATGTGTTTGCTATTTAGGTCGTCAGATGTACAACCATAATTCATTGCACTATAGTTGTCTAAAGTGAAATGAATGTTTCCAATGTCGAAAGAAATAGTGCAAGCACTTCTTCCTCCAGTTGTCATATTATAATTCCTAACGGTGTCTTGGACGGTTTGATATTTGCCAGTTTCAAAAAGACTTTGCGTCTTTTTAAAGTCTTTATTGTTTAATATTAAGTTCGACATTAACAAAGAGCCTACAATCATTATTAAACCGAAAATAAGTGTCTTTGACCTGTCGCTAGTTTTACTATGTGTCTTAAGCGCATAGATGACGAATATTACACCAACAACAGTAAAAATAAATGGAATTGCTGCATCAACATATCTCACAGACGACTTTCCAAAGTCATATATTGTCTTGAGCGATGTAGTGTCGTGCATTGTGTGAGTCTAAAATTGAAAAACGGGTTGCATTGCCCGTGTTGGCGGTCGTTTATTAATAAGATAAACTATTAACTACTTTGTCACAAATAGGTCTATACTTAACAGAGTCTTTTCTGTTATAACCAAAGTCAAGCACATAAAAATCATTTAATACTGGAAAGTAATAGGTTGATGAAACAATGTCAACGCCATTTTGAGGAAGAATCATTGTAAATGTTGCGTAGTCCTTATTCATTGCATTTTTACTGATTTTTTTCTCAATAACATTTACTTTGCCATATTGCTGATATAGAGTATTTGTTGCAAGATTTAGCACAGAGTCTAATGTTAAATGATTAGGTAATTGTGTTTTATATAAAACAATGTTTTCTTTGAAGGTGTCTTGTTTAGATGTTTTATGTTCAAGTATAGTTAAAATCATTCTTTGGTCAAGATTCGTTGTGTCCCAATCTTTTGGATATGAAATTTTTAAATTATATTCTTTTACTTCATAATTGGAATATTCAACTTCATTCAATTTTGTCTCTTTGGTGTCTTTTCGAGTTTCGCTGCAAGCAAGAGTCCAAATAAAAGTACGGTTGTTAGAATTGATTTCATATGCTGTTGTTTTTCTATAAATGGCAACTTAAGTTTTGGATCTGGGACTTTTAAGGCTTTGGACCAACTTGTACCGAAACCTGTAAATAAAGATAAATAACCGCAGCATTACAAATGCAGTGGAGCGGGGCATTATACATGTTTAATAATGTATTCAGCTAATTCAAATATACTGCCAACGAGCGCAAAACCACCAAAAATCCAAAAGATATATGGCCATATTTTCATATCAAGATACATAAACTGATTATCGAAGTCATATATTGTTTTTCCCCTTCATCATCAATATAATAATCATTAGATGAGTGGTTTGTCCAAAATCCAGAAATAATAAAGGCAATGCCCATCACAATTCCATATACAGGTTTGGGGCATATGGTCGTTACAAATATAATTGTTTATTAGGCCTGTAATAATCATTAATGTTACAACAGGGATAATTGCATGAATAAGAACAAGAGCACCTTTATTTTTAAATTGAAAAAACATTAGTTGTTTTATTTACAATATTCTTTTATCTCACCCTCTGCATCTTTTAGTCCTAAAGCTAAAGCCTTTTTAAAATCTGCACAGGCTAGGTCGTTTTGCCCTAATTCTACCTTCACTAAACCTCTGTCATAAAAGGCTCCCCCATTAGTAGGGTCAATTTCTATGGCTCTAGTAAATGCTGTATCTGCTGCACCCAACTTTTTTGTATTCATATACAGTACACCAAGGTTGATATGGTAATTTGATTTTTTAGGATCAAGTTTAATTGCTGTTTCATAATCCATCAAGGCACCTTCGTAATCTTTGAGTTTTGACCTTTCATCTCCCCTGTTACAATAAGCATCCGCATCGTTTGGCACCATTTTTAATAATGTCGTGTAGTCGTCAATAGCTCCTTCTGCATTACCTAAATTTCCTTTGGATAAAGCTCTCATATAAATAGCTTCTGTACTAGCGGGATCTAGTTCAAATGCCTTATCGTAATCTAAAACGGCTCCCTCAAAATCATTTTGTTTAAATTTTTCTAATCCAGTATAACAATATTCATCTGCTGGATTTGTATGTGTATCGGCATATATGTAAACAAAAAGTATCGATGCTGTTATAACAATACCAACGATCAATGGAATCCAAATTGGTTTTGTTCTGTATTTAATATCTTTTCCAATATATGTTTTCCAGAAATAATGATTTAATATGAGTGCTCCTCCCATGCTTGCAACAAATCCTAATCCTGTGGTATTACGTTCAATAGATGAGAGCACAAACATTTGTATGGCAGTGTATGTAATACCAAAAGCGACAACACTCCATGCCTGCGCTTTCTTTCCTGTTTGCTTAAGATTTATGGCTAATAAGATAGAACCAAATAAAACACTGAATGCTATTGAAAACCCATAGATTGCTCTCTCTGAATAAAATTGAGGTGCATCAGGATCATCGACGACATTTTTTTTCCATTGATTAGGGCTTGTGTCCGAGTCTTCAACTCTTTGTTTACTGATTTCTTGTTGTTTTTCAATTTCACTGTGAATTGAATTCATTTCATCTTCTGTAAAATACGACCCGCGTTTTTTAATTCATCAATAGCGGCGTAAACAGCATACGGTGTATACTTTTGTAAATTGGTAAGATAATCTTCAACCTCTTCATCTGATTTGGAGGCCATTAATTTTACAAGGTCTATATCCATAATTTTTATAAAAGGAACTACTCCAAACTATCTTCAATATCAATCAAAGGTTGTTCAATGATTTCTTTTTTCATTGATTTTTTGTGGATGGATAATACGATAGCCGGTAATAAAATAATGTTCGTAAACATGGATATTAATAAGGTTAAGGATACCAACACACCTAATGCTACCGTGCCACCAACACTAGAGGCCGCAAAAATAGAGAAACCACACAATAAAATAATAGAGGTATATACCATACTTAAACCAGTATCTTTAATTGCCGCTGAAATAGCCGCTGGTGCATTGCTTATTTTTTTAAGTTCTTGGCGGTATTTGGTTAAAAAGTAAATGGTGCCGTCGGAGGATATACCAAAGGCGATGCTAAAGATTAAGATAGTAGAGGGTTTAAAACGGATATCTAAAAAGCCCATAATACCTGCCGTAATCACCAAAGGAATTAAGCATGGCAACTTGGATAAAATAATAATGCCACCGAACGGAATAAAGCAATACCCACAATGGCAATTAAAATAATTTCTATCAATAAACTTTCTAATAAGTTAGATAATAGGTAATCGTTGTTTTTTAAAAACACTAAACTGTGTCCCGTTAAACTTACTTTGTATTCATCAGGGCTAAAAATAGAATCAATCTTAGGGCGCACTATAGCCATTAACTCTTTCATTTTTTTAGAACCAATATCAGCCACTTGGTAACTCACACGCGTCGTTTGTTTGGTGCTATCTATAAACTTAGCTAGTTTATTATTTTGTCCTTTTAATGAGCCTGAGTATTCGGATAAGGTTTTTAAATCGGATACACCAGGGAATTTATAATACTTAGGGTTTCCTTCATTATAGGCTTGGTACGAAAATTTAATTGCCTCTACAATGGATAATGGTTTTGAGAAGATGGGATATTCTTCTAACATACGCTGCATGGCTTTAATTTTATATAAAGCTTTTGCATTGTTAGCAAACAATCCATTTTCTTTTTTAGTATCAATCGAAATTTCAAATGGTAAAACCCCGTTAAAGTTTTTTTCAAAAAAATGTAAGTCGGTGTAGATAGGATCTTTTTTAGGTAAATCATCTACTACATAACCGTTCATGTCAATAAAACTCATTCCCCAAAAACAAATACCAGTAATTACAGTCGTAGTAACATAAATAGCCATTCGGCGTTTTTGCACCAAATGGTCAACCATATCCAATGCCTTGTTAATGATTTTACCATCTTGATGCTTGGTGTGTTTTGCTTTAGGTGTAGGTAACATTACCAATACAACTGGCACCAATACTAAAGTAATAAAGTAAGTAGCCATCACACTAATAGATGCTACTAAACCAAACTCAACTAACATGGAGCTTTTGGTGAAGTACAATACACCAAAACCAATAGAGGTGGTAATGTTTGCTAAAAACAAGGTCACACCAATGGTTTCAATACTTCTGGTGATGGCTTTAATTTTATTTCCATGTGCCACAAACTCGCTATGGTATTTATTAATTAAGAAAATACAATTCGGTAAACCAATTACCATAATCAATGGCGGAATTAAGCCCGATAAAATAGTAATCTTGTAACCAAACAAATGCATAATTCCCATCGACCATAACACACCAACGGCTGTAATAATCAAAGAGAAAAATACCACGTTACCTGAACGGAAGAACACCCATAAAATAAAGGCCGTTACTAAAATGGCTAATATTAAAAACAAAGTCATCTCATGCGATACCTTCGTCATAATTTGCGAACGGATATAAGGCATGCCAGAATAGTGCATTTCCACTTTATGCTTCGTTGCAAACTCTTCGGCCAATACACGTATTTGAGCAACAATCTCTAAACGGCGTTTAGAGTTTAAATCCTTCTTGGTAAAGGTAATGGCCATCACGTTGGCACCTGTTTCCTTATTATAAATAATGCCTTCGTAAAAAGGTAAGTTTAAAAAATCAGCTTTAATACTATCTACATCTTGTTGGTTTCTAATAGGATGTTTGATTAGCGGAACAAAATCAAATCGTTGTAAACTATCATTCATCACAAACTTAAATGTAGTAGGTACCGACATTAAGTCTTTAATTCCTTGAATGTTTTTAATGGTTTTACTTAGCTCATACCAATCGTTAAACTTTTGGTATTGAAATAAGTTTTTGTCTTCAAAGCCCATTACCATCACGTTTCCATCTTCACCAAAATGTTTTTTAAAATTTTGGTATTCAATAAAGGTACTGTCGGTATCAGGTAATATTTGAGCGAAGTCGTATGATAACTCAACCTTAGAGGTTTCGTAACCCATAATAGCTGTAATTAATAATACAACGGTTGTAAAAATTGCTTTATTTCTTAATAGTAATCCCGAAAAATATTTCCACATAATTAATTGCTTTTAGTAACGCTTTTGAGATTTAGTCTAATTCCTTTATATCCAACTCCTTACCTTCTCAAAAGGGTTAAAGATAACTAATAATGAATGGATATTAAAAAAATGTTTTTAACGATGTTTTTTTGATGTTGAAAAAGGCTTTTTAGGGCGTAGGGCGTTGCCTGCGGCCCGGGCTGCCCGCTGCAATCTTTGCAAGAGGCAGGCAAAGGATTTTCGCTCGCATCCCTAACGCGGTGTAAGGTGCTAAATTTAGCGTTAAGGATTGCAGCGAAAATCCTTTTTGTGAGGCACGAATAAAGATTGGAGCGTAAAGCCTGACGGCGCCTGTAGTTCTGCGCCGGAACGCCCCAAAATATTTCCCACATAATAAGGAAACCTCACGCCCAAATACTAATCCTCCTTCTTTAATTCCTTCTTAACCAACTTAAGGTTAAGCAAGTTCATTGGATTTGTGGTTAAGTTCTTAATGTTCTTGTGCACTAAACGAATAATTTGATCGTAATATAAAGGAACAATTGGCGCATCATCAATTAACATTTGATCCATTTGTTGGTAAAGCCATTTTTACCTCACGGTTTTGTTCGCGCAATACTTTTCAAATAATACATCAAACTCTGGGTTTTTGTAATGTGTGTAGTTTGACCCAACTGGAGCAAAGTTTTTACTGTAGAATAAGTGCATAACGTTTTCTTCATCTGCATAATCTCCTACCCATGATTTTTTAAATAAGTTGTATTCGCAAGCAGCTACCGCTTGGCGCAATACGACAGGTTTATCCACGCTAATATTTACTTTGATATTATTTTCTGCTAATTGAGATTGGATAAATTCTGTTTGTTCTAAATAATTATCAGTAGTGTGTAAAGTAATTTCAGGTAAATCTTTTCCATCTGGGAAACCTGCTTCAATTAATAACTGACGAACTTTATCAGGATTGTAATTATAACCTTTTACTATTTTCTCATCAAAAGAAGGCATACCGTTTGGAATAAAACCAGCCGTTGCAGGATAACCAATATTTTTACGGAAGAATTTCACCATTTTAACACGATCAAAACCGTAATTGATGGCTTTACGTAAAGCTTTAATTTTTAAAGGCGATTTTTTTACAATGTCAGATGTTCTCATCTACTAGAATTCCTAAATAATCTGTTTTTAAAAAGTTTTGTTTTTGTAAAATAAACTTCGTGTTATACTCAGGTTGTAAGTCTCCGTTTTTATCTAACACTTCGTTGATGTTAAAGGCATCAGCACCACTTAACATGTCGTATTTACCATTTAATAATTCCATAAAGGCAGTTTCTCTATCTTTTACAAATGAGATAGTAACTGCATCTAAATAGGGTAGGCGATTTTTGCCATCATATTCAAAATACTTTTCATTTTTTAGTAAAACCAATTTAGTACCTTCTTCCCATAATTTAAATTTAAAAGGGCCTGTACCAACGGGGTTGCGTCTAAAATCTTGACCGTAAAAATCAGGAGCTTCGTAAGGTATTACTGAGAAATATTTCATGGTTAATACACTTAAAAAAGCACTCAATGGTTCTTTTAAGTAAACCACAAAAGTGGAATCGTTTGTAGACGTAAAACCTTTATAGCCCGTTTTTTCGGTACGATCGATGTTTGATAATAAAGATACAGCGCTACTTACGCGAGCATCATATAAACGGTTGAAAGAAATCACAAAATCTTTAGCCGTTACTTTTCTTCCTTTTCCACCTTCAAAACATTGATTATCATGAAAATAAACATCGTCTCTTAAAATAAATGTATAAGTTAATCCATCATCGCTAATCCACCATTTTTTAGCAATACATGGTCTTACTTGCAATGAATCATTTAATTGAACTAATCCATTATATACTTGATTTACACCCCAAATATCTTCTGTATTGTTAGCCGAAGCAGGATCTAGGCCAGAGATGCCAGCCATTTCGTTGTAATTAAACACAGTTCGATTATCTTCATCTTTTTTGGGTCGCCAAGTTGCTGTTAGAGCAAGGTTAAAAAGCAGATTGTGACTAATCGGATTGATTTTAGGGATGAAATCATTGTTTTGAGATTTAATAAGTACTTAATATCAATATTAGTGAAATAGAACGCGTTTTTTTCAAACTATTTCAACAGTTTTCACATTAGCGTGTCAATTCCTGCTAAATTGTATAAATTAGTGTTCTATTATTAAACCATTTTCAAAATGAACAAACATTTTACATTACTATTATTATCTGGTTTTACTTTTTTTATGTATAGCACAAGAAGATGGATTAACAAAAGTTACTCCTGAAGAGGCTGCTAATAAAATGAAAGTTGGTAATTATGAAGATGCGCTAACCGATTATTTACAATTGTTAAATGAAGATTCAAGAGAATGAATCATATAATTATAACGTAGGTGTTTGCTACTTAAATAATAGTATGAATAAAAGTAAGGCAGTGCCTTATTTAGAAATTGTGACTCGTAAAGGAAAAACACGATCCTAATGCGGATTATTTGTTGGGTAGAGCTTATCAATACGCAAATCGTTTTGATGACGC
Source organism: Bacteroidota bacterium (assembly GCA_016711805.1). GTDB lineage: Bacteria > Bacteroidota > Bacteroidia > B-17B0 > Aurantibacillaceae > UBA4416. The sequence continues at coordinate 5,313 of JADJSH010000025.1, read as the reverse complement.
CGTACTTGCTTTTAAAAAATTTAAAGCAGATGCCAAAGGAACCGTTTTTAATTTAGTAGATGCTGATTTGCAAATACAACATTGTATTAATGCTAAAGAGTTAATGAAATTCCCGTTGATGTGATGTTTCAAAACTTAGGTTCAAATATTAATTCAGAATAGCGACTATTATCCCTTTGTAACTTCTAACGAATCATTTTTAATTTATAATACAAAGCGTCCAAAAAAAATGCTGAGAAAATGGAAATGGAAATTACAATAACTCCATTTATATATCTCTAGAGTTGTAAATGGTGAGTATGTAAAGCAAGTCCGACTGGCGCTCCTATTAACGCTGGAAATGCTGGTATGGAAGTAATTGGCTTAAGCGAAACAGGTGATAATATTTTGTTATACATGCCAGAAGGATTAGGTAAGGGAAATATTTATATCAGTAAGTTAGATGCACAGGGTGTATATGGCAAACCAGAAAAATTAGACGCGAAAATCAATGCTGGTGGTGATGAAATTGCAGCTTCTATTTCTTCGGATGGTAACACTTTATATTTTGCGAGTAGCCGTAAAGGTGGAATAGGTGGTACGGATATCTATATCTGTAAAAAAATAGGTAAAAAATGGTCGGAGCCAATGAATGCTGGTAAAGAAATTAATACACCTTATGATGAGGATTTTCCAAATATTTCGCCAGACGGAAAAACATTATATTTCTCATCAAAAGGTCATACAAGTATGGGTGGGTATGATATTTTTAAATCTAATTTTGATGAAACAACTAATACTTTCAAGTCCTAAAAATATTGGTTACCCAATCAATACAACCGATGACGATATGAATTTCCGTATTTCTAAAAATGGAAAATATGGTTACATCGCTTCTGCAAAAAATGGCGGACAAGGTGATTTTGATATTTATCGCGTAACGTTTAATGAAGTGGAAAGCGACTACTCAGTTGTTATTGGTGGAATTCAGCAAAAGATAGTTCGGAGATTAATTATAGTGATGTATTTATTTCGGTAAAATGATAATATTTCGAAAGAGTTAATGGGTAACTATTTACCAAATCCAGCAACAGGTCGTTTTGTGGTTATTTTACCTCAGGTAAATATCAAATGTTAATTGATGCTCCAGGTTACAAGCCAGTTACAAAAAATATTGAAGTGTTTGATAAGGTATCTTATCAAGCGGAGATTAATATGAATATTGAATTAGCAAAGTAATTTCAACACCTTTTGTACTAAGTGGAATTTTCGTCAAAGTTAATAGAACAAGCAGTCGCTCATTTTTCGAGCTTGCCTGGTGTTGGAAAAAAATCAGCCTTGCGATATGTGTTGCATTTAATTAAGCAAGATGCTCAAGATATTACAAACTTCTCAGACGTTTTAAAAGCCTTAAAGCAAGATTTAAAATTTTGTAAAAACTGCCACACCATTTCCGATCATGATATTTGTGATGTGTGCGCTAATCCTATTCGCAACCAACAAGTAGTTTGTGTGGTACAAGATTACAGAGATGTGATGGCTATTGAAAACACTGGTCTTTATAAAGGCGTGTATCATGTACTAGGCGGATTAATTTCTCCAATGGAAGGAATAGGACCAAGTAACTTAACCATTGATTCATTAGTATCTAAAGTATCACGTCAAGAAGTCACCGAAATTATTTTAGCACTTAATGCAACCATGGAAGGAGAGACTACAAGTTTCTTTATCTTCAAAAAATTGGCGCCATACAATTTAACTTTATCTGCTATTGCTCGTGGTATTGCCGTAGGTGATGAATTAGAATATACCGATGAAGTTACTTTAGGGCGTTCTATCGTCAATCGTATTCCTTACAATAATAGTTTAGCGCGTTAGTTTCTTTCTCCCTTTGAAGGGAGTACCCGAAGGGGAGGGATGTTGTTTCCTTTTTGATCAGTGATTATTTGGGCGTGTCCCTGCGGGTCGGGCTTTACGCTGCAATCTTTTTATTCGTCCCTCATAAAAAGGATTTTCGCTGCAATCCCCTCACGGCGTTGGTGCTAGTGCCCTCACCAATCCCTCTCCCGCAGGGAGAGGGAAGGTTCTCACCGAGGGAAATCGGCAGGATTCGATGATTCTACTAAAACAATAAACTATCATCAAAGGGTCAGGGGATGAGGGCTTTAAACCCACAGCCGAACGCGCCCTCATATTAAAAATAATTTATGGAATTTTTAATTTCTATACATCTACATGAAATTCTAAAAATCACCTTATGAAATTCTTTAATATTTGTGTTCTGTTAACAATCGTAAAAGCAAACGCAGCAGAAAACAGAAAAACAATCAAATCAAAACCTGAAAAAATTATTGTGTACACACAAGGTGCGCAAGTGCATCGTAATACCTTGGTTAATTTGGTAGCGGGTCAAAATACCATCATCTTTCTGGATTAGAAAATTGTATTAATGCTTCGGCTATCAAGCATCAGGCAATGGTAATTTTATCATTGCTGATATTCAACGCAAAGTGCATTACCCAGAATTTGATAAAGCGAAATTAAACGGAGATGTGCGTTACAAGAAATTATTAAAACAAGTAAATGATAGTTTACAAGAATTAAATTACTTAATTGAAGACATCACTTCTAAATCAGAGCTTTCTACTGAAAAAATGTGTTATTGAATTATAGTTTATATAAAGGCCAATCAAAGCGGATAGTATCGCATCTTTAAAAGATGGTTTAACGTATTTGAGAGAAACTATATAATATCAATACTGAGCAACTAAAATTAAAGCGTGAACGCGAAAATTAGAAGCTAAAAAACAATTTTAAATGAACGAATTGTTAATGTGAGTCGTGAATTAACTAATCAAAATAATACTGGTGAAGTGGAGCAGGTAGATTATAGCATTTTAGTTCATGTCATTGCTGATCAAGCTACACAAGCTACTGTTAGTTTAAATTATTATATCACTAATGCAGGTTGGACACCTTCTTATGATTTAAGAGCTATGTCGAGCGTCAAAATGTAAAGCTAACCTACAAAGCACAAATTCACCAAGAGTCAGGAATAGATTGGGGAATGTAAAATTGGTTTCAACAGCTAATCCAAATCGTTCGTATAATATTCCTTCCTTATCACCTTGGTATTTAGGTTGCAATCCGTATAAAAAAAAAATAATAATAAAGACAGTAGGTTCTTTCAGCACCGGCAGCAGGGAGCGGTTATTCAGACAAAGCAAAAGCAGATGATTATAGATTTACTTGAAAAAGAACAAGAACAATCGGTGGCTGCACAAAATGCTTATGAGTATACATCGGTAAGCGAAAATGTGATTGAAACAGAATATGAAATCAAATTAAATTATAACATTCCAAGTGATGGTAAAGAGCATTTTGCAGCTATTATGGTAAAGGATTTAAAAACAAATTACCGTTACAAAGCCATTCCTAAATTAAATAACAATGTGTATTTAACTGCGGTATTATCTGATTGGGAAGATGCCATTACCATGGGTGGCGAAGCCTCTATATATTACGATGGTTCTTATGTTGGAAATACGAGTTTAGTGCCAGGTGGAACAGAAGATACCATTCAATTGTCTTTGGGAATTGATAAAAACATTGCGATTAAACGTCAAAAGATAAAAGAAAAATGTTCTCAAAAAGTATTGGATAACGATATTTTACATCAGTATACCCTATGAAATTACGATGAAAAATTCTGAGCAACAAAAGTGAAATTGAAGTAGAAGATCAATTACCATTAGCTCAAGATAAATCAGTAGTGGTTGACAGAAAGAATTATCAGGAGCTAAGTATGATGAAGCGACAGGCATTTTAAAATGGCGTTCTACGATACAAGCAAAAGATAGTAAGAAGTTAACGTTGATGTATCAGGTTAAAGCACCTAAATATATGGCTGTTGCTTTAATTAATTATTAGGGCGTGTCCCTGCGGAGTCAGTATTCGTTCAATCTTTTACTGGAACACAAAGGGATTTCCACCTTCCTCACGCGATCTTGATTTCAATATTTTGAAATAGCAATTCCAATTTTAATTGTGGCAAGTCCTGCGCGAGGGATTAGCGGCAACTTCTGGCGGATCTTTCCTCAGATGTGCAAAGATTGCAACGGACAGCCCGGTTCGCCCCCTGCGGACACGCCCAAATCTTAAGATTAAAAGAAATTACAAAGTCTCCACAATAATACATTCAGCCGCTTTAGGATCTGATGCTCACTTCTTTTCTGACAAACCAAAATAATAGAATTATCAAATTCTTCAATCGTTTTAATGTTGATAGAGGCTCTAATAATTAACTGATGTTTTCTAGGATATTTTAAAAGGTCGTGAATGGTCCAGTAACGCCCATTATCTTGTAATGACTTTTTTATTTTACTTCAGATAATTTGATGAAATTACTTTTTTGAATTTTCCCTTTTCATCAGGTATTGGATCTCTCCACGTGCGGGTCGGAAATTTGGGTGACCTAATTTCTCAGATAATTTTTTAACGTAGGTTTGTCATTTTTAATATGCTCAATTCTTCCGCAATTTCATGCACTTCGTCCCAACCAAAACCTAATTCATTAGCAAGGTGGGTTTCCAAATGCGGTGCGTCGAACAATATTTAACGCCATTTTAGAGCCAGATGGTTAATCGTGTGCCATACGATTTTTCATAAATCACCGGTTTTAATTCATGCAATTTTACAGCTTCGGTTACTGTTGCTGGAATCACATGTAATTTTTCGGCTAGTTGTTTATTGTTAACGATATTAGAATTACCAGCAGAAAGATGATAAATGGTTTTTAAATAGTTCTCTATAGTTTCGGATTGCATGAATTAATTTTTTGGTCAACCAAAAATAATAATTTTAATTATATAAAATGATAGAACTTTGACTATAATTTAAAAAATGCTATTTCGAATACTATTATTGCTTTTAATGTTTCCAATACTTGGATTTCTCTCAAGCTGCTTCTGTAAAAGGAGTGGTGAAGTCAGATACAGGTTTGGTAAGTTTTGGCTTCAGTTGGTTGGTTGGAACAAACATTGGCACAAGTACACAACGAAAAAGGCATTTATCGTTTCAACTTCTGAAAAATTGGGAAATATACTTTAAGAATTTCCCGGCAATTGGTTACAAACCATTTGAAAAAATAGTCATTCACAAAGAAAATGAAAATCTTGTAGTGAATGTAAAATTTAATGCCAGATGCATTGGAGTTTAGATGAAGTGGTGATTTCTGGCACCATGAAGGAGATTTCTAAAACAGAAAGTCCTGTGCCCGAAGTAGAAGTGTATACACCTGCGTTATTTAAAAAATCCAACACCAAGTATTTTGAT